>CAVUND010000009.1:0-26237 GCA_963742745.1 uncultured Actinomycetes bacterium | reverse complement strand
CTCCTGCCGCGGCTGGCGCGTGCTAAGCCCAGCAGCATGGACGGCGGGTCGTCACCCGTCGAACCTGCGCAGCCTTCGCCACGACTACCGCGCCGGGCGCTAGATAGATCAGCCTTCCGCCCGCTGCTCGTTGTGGACCTCGAACGATGTCTCCTGCGGCGGCCCGTCGAAGCCACCGTCGATGCCGGCTTGCAGCAGGGGCATCAGCGTGCCGTCACGGAACTGCTCCCAGCTCTCCTTGGATTCGTGAATCGCCACGATCGTCCAGCCATCGGCCGAGGGCCCCGCGGCGTGAAACAGCTGCCCTTCGGGCAACGAGCCGTTGCTGGGATGTGCGGCCGCGCGCGACGCCTCGTACTGCGCCTCGCTGCCCCCGGGGAATTGATGCACGATGCCAAAATGGGCCATTGAGCTGCTCCTCACCAGACGAATCCTCGCGCTCCGATCCTTGCGCGACCGACAGCCGTTCGTGCCGATGACACATTACGTGCGGGAATGAAGCAGCGGGGGTTTTTTCGGCGCGGCAGGCGGGTGTTCATCCAGCCCGCTTGACGCCTCACGATCACGACGGATCTGCTCGAACTGTTGCACTCTGGATCCCACTTCCTGCCAGCCCCCGATCCGCGCTCCAATGAGAGCGAAGCGTCAGCCGACCCTCGGACGAGGTGGGGCCAGTTCAAGCCGTCGCAGTGGGGCCAGATGAGACCGTCGTTCCTACGCGCACCGTTGGCATGTGGAGTCTGGTCACACAGACCAGAAACTGGGGTGTTTCCCAGTGACACGCGCTCGGTCCGGACAGATGATCGGCTCCTCGACATTCGTCCGGCGCGGGAGATGCGCCGAAAGGGGTGAGAATGATTATCTCGACGGCGCGGGCAGGCGCGTTGCGGATTCTTCGCGTCGCGGCGCGACAGCGCGGTGCGGTCGTGGCGGACACACAGGCACGATGGAGCCGCGACCGGAACGTCGTGGCGAAGCACAGCAACTGGGCGCACGCCATCGCCGGGAGCCAGTGGGTGAGCTACTCGCCAGGCGGCGCGAGCGGCTCGCCCCCGACGCTTGAGACGACATACGAGATCACGTTCACGCTGCCTGCAGGCGCGACCAACGCGGCGTTGTCGGTCAAGGTCCTGGCCGACAACCGGGCAGAGCTGTCGCTCAACGGCATCGTGTTCGATGAGCAAACGGGATGTTTTGGCTTCGTGGGCTCGCCGAGCACGTTCCCCACGTCGGCCGCCTTCGTGGCAGGGGTCAACACGCTGTCCTTCAAGGTTGCCAACCCCGCGAACTGCGGTGCCGGGCCCAGCGGCCTGGACTTCGTCGCCACGGTCACCTATGACGAGGTCGCCGACCGCGATCTCGACGGCGTTCCCGATGACGACGACAACTGCCCCGACACGCCGAACTCCGGCCAGACGGACGGCGACGGGGATGGCATCGGGGATGCATGTGATCCGGATCTCGACAACGACGACGTCCTCAACGACGACGACAACTGCGAGACCGTCCCCAATCCCGACCAGCTCGACGCCGACGGCGACGGCATCGGGGCCGCGTGCGACGGGCAGGAACTGCCGCTGACCAAGGTCGACTGCCAGAACGGAGGTTGGAAGCGCTTTGACGGCACCGCCACCTTCAAGAACCAGGGCGACTGCGTGAGCTTCGTCGCGACGGGCACCAAGAACCCGCCCGCCGGGTGATCACCGGTGAACCGCACAGCCGAGCGGCTCCTCGAGCTCCAAATCAACCTCGAGGCGTGTCGCGACTCGTCGAGTGATCCCAGAACACCACGCGAGTCTGGAAAGCTCGTTGACGAAGAGACTCGACTACGGGACGTAGTCGCCGTCCTGTTCGGATGAATCCGGACCTACGGCGAGCGCGTCCTGCTGGCGCTGCGCTCCAGCGCCGTGTGCGCGTAGGCCGTGGCCGTGCGCGTCGTCACTCGCGCTCGTCCGCGGCCGGCTCCCGATAGCCCGGGCGTACGAAGCCCGTCTCGTAGGCGCGCACGACGGCCTGCGTGCGATCGCGGACGCCGAGTTTGGTCAGCACGGCGGCCACATGCGTCTTGACGGTGGCCTGGCTGAGGTACAAGCGCTCGGCGATCTCCGCGTTCGACGCGCCACGGGCGACCAGGCGCAACACCTCGGCCTCGCGCTCGGTCAGCTCCTCGAGCTCGGACGGGACCGCCTGGCCCGGCCGCGGCCCGCGCACGTGCTCCTCGATCAGGCGTCGCGTGATGGCCGGCGCCAGCAGCGCCTCCCCTGCCGCAACGACGCGGATCGCCTCCGCGAGCCGCTCCGGGGGCGAGTCCTTCAGCAGAAAGCCGCTCGCCCCGGCCTTCAGCGCCTCGTAGACGAAGACGTTGCGGTCGAAGGTCGTCAGCACGAGCACGCGGGGCACCCGCCCGGCCGACGGGGCCAGAAGGCGGCGGGTCGCCTCCAGGCCATCCAGCTTGGGCATCCGTACGTCCATCAGGACGACGTCGGGGCGCAGCTCGTGCGCCAGCGCCACCGCCTGCTCGCCATCGCCCGCCTCGCCGAGCACCTCGATGTCGGGCTGGCTTGCGAGCATCGCCCGAAACCCACCGCGGACGAGCGCTTCGTCGTCAGCGATGAGGACGCTGATCACCATTCCTCCGCGCTGACCGGTAGGCGTACGCGCACCGCGAAGCCTGCGCCGTCGCCACGGGGACCCACGTGCAGTTCCCCGCCGTACAACGCCGTGCGCTCGCGCATCCCGACCAGCCCATGTCCGACGCCGTTGCGGTGGCCATTCGAGGCGCCCGCGCCGTCGTCGGTGACCTCGAGCTCGAGCGCGTCGGGGCGGTAGCGCACGGTGACGTGCGCGTTGGCCGGCCCCGCGTGCTTGATCGCGTTCGTCAGCGCCTCCTGCACGATGCGATAGGCGGTGAGGTCGATGCCCGGTGGCAGCGGTTGCGGCTCGCCGTCGATGCGCACCTCGACGGGCAGGTTGGCCTCACCCGCCGCGGCAACGAGCGCGTCGAGCTGCCCGATTCCCGGCAGCGGCTCGAGCGCGATCTCATCGTCGTCGCGCAGCATCTCGAGCATGTGCCGCATCTCGGTCAGCGCCTGCCGGCCGATCCCCTCGATGGACTGCAGCTGCGCTCTCGTCGCGTCGTCTTCCTGGGGCAGCAACGAGCGGGCCGCGCCGGCCTGGACGACCATCACGCTGACGCCGTGGGCGACGACGTCGTGCAGTTCGCGGGCGATCCTCGCGCGCTCGTCGATCACCGCCGCGCGCGCCTGCTGCTCGCGCTCGCGTTCCAGACGCTCGGCGCGCATCCCGAGGTCGCGCGCGCGCCTCTCCCCGCGCCGGATCGTCCATCCGAGCAACCAGGCGCTCGACCACAGGAAGGTCTCGAAGAAGAGCTCCTCGGACTTCTGGAAGTTCGCCGTAGTCGCGACAAGCAGCAGCATCCCCGCGAGCCCGATGGCGATGCCCGCCAGTACCCGCCGTCCCTCCTCGTAGCGCGCGACCGAGTACGCCCCGATCAGGGCCGGCAGCAGACCGGCGAAGAACGAGGCGCTCGCGCTCGTCAGGGGCTGAGCCAGCGAGAAGGTCGCGATGATCACGCTGAAGGCCGCGAGCGGGGCGCGGCGGCGCCACGCCAGCGGGACGGTGCACAGGAGCACCACGACCGTGTCGAGGCCGCGCGGTCCGCCGGAGTAGCCCTCGTCGGGGATCCAGCCCAGCCAGATGTGGCCGAGCCCGTAGACCGCAAGCACGGCCGCCAGCAACGCGTCGGTGAGCGCCGGTACCGGCCTCATGAGGGACACCCCTCGCAAGCGCGCCGTCATGGGCCGACGATAGCGCCGCCGGCGAACGTCGGACATCGGTCGCAGGGTTGGACGCGCTCATCCCGGCGAACGAGATGCGGCGCGCCGAGGACCCGCCGCCGGGAGGGGTGAGGATGGCTCCGCGGATCGATGACGGCCCGACCGGGCGCACGTAGCGTCGGTGCCCCAGTGCGACTGCCAAGGAGGCCCGAGATGCAGCACCACACATTCAAGGTGACATGCCGCGTCATGCTCGCCGCCGTCGCTGTCGCGGCAGCCGCGCCGATGTCCGGATGCGGATCGGATTCCGACGAGCCGGATGAGGTCGTGCGTCCGGCGGCCGTGACGCTGGCGGACGCCGACCCGGCGAGCGGCGCCTACGTGATCGAGGCCAGAAGGCCGGTGAGCAGCGGGGCGGTCCGGATCAGCGTCCGCAACCCCGGCACGAAGGAGCGCGGGGCGCAGCTGATCCGCGTGGAAGGCGAGCACGATGTCGCCGAAGCGTTCGCCGCACTCAACGACGTCCGCGAGGGCTCCGCGATGCCGACCTGGCTGCGCTGGGCAGGTGGCATCGGCGTCATCAGGCCCGGCGCGAGCGTGACGTTCACCGTCGACTTGGCGCCGGGGAGCTACTACGCCGTCGACCGCTCTTTCCAGGGCAAGCCCGCGCAGCTGGCGTCGCTGGGGGAGCGTGCGCGACTCGACGTGCGGCAGGCCGGCGCACCAGCCCCCATGACAACGCCGGTGGCGGCGATCACGGCCACCGAGTACGCGTACCGGACAAGCGGGCTCGCCGCGTCGGACGACGACGTCCTCCTGGACAACCGTGGCAAGCAGCCGCACGACTTCGTGCTGTCGCCGATCGTCAAGGGCCGCACGCTCGACGACGTGAAGGCCTTCGCGACCGGCGAGGACGAGTCCGGGCCGCCACCGGTCGACTTCGAGAACGAGGTCATCAGCGGGGTACTGGATGGTGGGTCCAAGCAGACGATGCGGCTGGGCCTCAAGCCTGGGCGGTATGCGCTCATCTGCTTTGCGAGCGACCGCCGCGGCGGCCCGCCGCACGTGGCCAGGGGCATGGTGACCGAGGTCACGGTCCGATAATCGCCATGCCGAGGATCAGCCGGGAGGCTGAGCGCGAATCAACCGCGCGGCGATGCGCCGATCGAGAGACGCGCCTCGGCGATCGCGATGGCTTCGCCGTGTCCCGCACAGGAAACGACATGCTGGCCATCGGGACGGCCGGGCTGCTGCGCCTCCGACTTCCTGGCTTCTCGTTGCTCCAATCCCAATACGCGGCGCCTCGCGCCCAGCAGCTCTCCGTCTCGCCAGATGGGCGCTTCGCAGCCGTCGTCGAGCGGTCCGCGGGCAAGATCTTCGTGATCTCTCTCCGGAATCCAACGCGTGGTGGCGGAGCGTCCGCACGCCATCGGGCGATCCGCCGACGGCGATCGGCCGGCGCCCCCGAAGCTGACAACGAACCCTGCCCTCGCGGAAACGGCGCGGCTGAGAGTCAGGGTCCTTCAACGTGGCACTCGCTGGAAAGGACCTCGCCCGCGCATCCCACTACCGAAGGGCAGGCGGGACGCGCTCGTCGTTTGAGTCGCCGTCGCGGTTGTTGGACCGCGCGGATCAAACTAGTGCCGTCGCGTCGGCGAATGACGAGGAATCCAGAGATGGCCGATCGGAGATTCGTCCAGTCGCGCGTTGGGACGAGTCCTCGCGGAGAAGACGACGTGCATGGGTATAGGCACATCAATCTTCCTCATCGCTGTTGGCGCGATCCTCAAACTCGCGGTCTCCGCCGCGGTCTCCGGCATCTCGCTGGCCACCGTCGGCACGATCCTCATCGTCCTGGGCATCATCGGCCTGCTGATCTCGATGGTGTTCCTCATGCAGGCCAGGCGGAGTGACGCCGTCGTGACACGCGAGCGCGTCGTCGAGCGCTGAGCCTAGGTCGTGGCGCGATAGTCGACCTCAACCGGACGGCGCCCGGGCCAGAGCGCCGGATTTGCGTACAGCCTGCTTTCGTGGCCGAACCGCCGCTATCGCGACGGGGTGTGGGCTTGGGGAACGATGGCGCCTACGTAGTCGAGCTGGATCTCGGCGATGCGCGCGACGAGCTGATCGTGTCTTGGACGTTGCTTGGCGTTGATCGCCGAAATCCCGAGTCGGTGCTGTTCGTGTGAGCTGCGCCTTACCTTGTTGTGCTGGCTTGTTTTCTAAGTGCGGGCTTCGGGATGCTCGGGAACGGCTCGCCGCGGAGCGGTTCGGCGTCGAGGGCGCGCTCCTCGTTGTCGCGGAACCGCGGTTCGTAGTGGGCGAAGAACACCTTGCCGACGAGCTCGCGCCGGCTGCGGACGCCGGTCTTCTCGAAGATCTTCTTGAGGTGCTCCTGGACGGTGTGGGGCGAGACGACGAGCCGCTGCGCGATGTCGGCGGTCGAGTCACCTCGCAGGATGCGGCGCGTGACCTCCCGCTCGCGCTCGGTCAGGCCGTAGGCCGACATCAGCAGCGGCGTGATCCGCGCCGGGTGCGCCGGCTCGACGATGACCGCCGCGCGCCGCGACCCCGACGCGACGAGCGAAGTCCCGTGGAGCACGACCCACGTCCCCGAGCGCGCGAGCACGCGAGCGATTGCAACGTCGCCCGGGTCGTCAGACCCGTCCGCCGTCCGAAGCGCGCGGCCGGCCACCGCATGGACGGCCGGCGGGAGCCGGCCGGCGTCCCAGTCGCCGTCTGGGAGGTCGGAGAGCCAGCGCTCGACGCCGGGCGTCGCCGATTCGACCTCCCCGGACTCGGTCAGGACGACGAGCCCGGGTGAGTCTGGCCATTGCGGGTCTCGCGCCTCGCCGACGAGCAGGCCCGTGCGCGCGCCCGTCGCCAGGTGGGGCGCGACCGCCCGGAGGAACGCCTTGTCGTCGCCGTCGAACAGCGGCTCCCCGGGGGCGCGGTAGATCCCGACCGCACCCCACACCTCGCGCGCCACTGTCCGCAGCGCGACGATCATCTCCTGATCGCCGCCCATGGCCATGTTCATGTGCCAGCTGGGACTGGAGGCGGGATCGCCGCCCGTCGCCTCGTGCAGCGTCGAGATCCCCACCTCGGTGCGGGCCACGTCGGCGATCTGGTTGACGTCATCGTCGTAGTACTGGTGCTGCAGCATCTCCGGCGGGAACTCCGGCAGCCCGTCGTGGTAGTGGCTGGTGATCAGCAGCGACGCCGGGTCGAGCGTGTACCAGCACGGCTTGTCCACGTGCGGCACAGCCGATTGGAGGACCTCGGTGCACTCCTGCCAGAAGGTGACGAGGTCGTGACCGCGGCGGGACAGCTCGGCGATCCGCTCCTGCGCGCGCGCCTTCGAGATCGTGCTCATGGACGCAGCGTAGGGCGCAGGCGCGCGTGCGTAAACACCAGATTTCTGGAATAGGCGAGACCGCTTCGGCGACGTAGCGTCGCCGGCCATGAACGCCGGAGCGCGCACACCGGAGGAGCTCGACGCACTGCTCGAGGACGCGTTCGTGCTGCGCGACCCCAGAGCGCTCGCGTCGCTGTTCGAAGCACGGGCGTTGCTCGTCGCGGGCGACGGCGCAGGCGCGGTACGCGGCAGCGAGAGGATCGCGCTCTTGGCGCCGGTCCTGTGGTCGGGCGACTTCACCTACCTCGCCGACCCCCGCCGCGTCGTACAGGCACACGACATCGCGCTCGTCCTCGCGACGCACGGCACGAGCGTGGTGCGCCGCGGCCCTGACGGCGCCTGGCGCTACGCGATCTCGCTACTGGCCATCGACCAACAGACAATGGAGGAGCCATGACCGATCCGGCCACGCAACCGCTGGAGGCACTCGTCGTCGGACGCGACGAGGGAGAGGCTCGCTGGTGGTTTGGAAGCCTCGCCGTCATCCGGGCGACCGCGGACGACACCGGCGGCCTGATGACGATCGTCGAGGTGACCGAGGCGCCGGGCGCCGAGGCGCCACTGCACGTCCACTACCGCGAGGACGAGGGGTTCTACATCCTCGAGGGCTCGGCGACGATCCAGGTCGGCGACACGTCGTTCGAGGTCGGCCCCGGCGACTACGCGTTCGGGCCCCGCGACATCCCGCACCGCTACTCGATCGGCCCGGACGGCTGCCGGATGCTGTTCATCTGCACCCCCGGCGGATTCGAGAACCTGGTCAAAGAGATGAGCGTGCCGGCGAAGCGCCGCACCCTGCCGCCGCCCTCAGACGAGGAGCCCGACTGGGAGCACGTCGCCGCCGTCGCTAAGGCCAACGGCTGCGAACTCCTCGCGTGAGCCGGCCTCGCGCACACCCGCGGCGACGAGCCGATCCGTTGACTGGCACTACGAGATCAGGAAGGAGGTGAAGCATGTACGTAGCAGTTGTGCACCGCATCAATGACACCGAGGCGATGCTTTCGCGGGGCGACCGGCTGGCTGATCCTTCGAGCGCCCCGCCGGGAGTGGTCCCGCGGCAGTTCTGTCCCAGCATGGACTTTTCCGCAGCCACCTGTGTGTGGGAAGGCGACTCTCTGGATGCCGTACGGGAGTACATCGATTCGACGCTCGGCGACGCGAGCGAGAACACGTACTTCGAGATCAACACGGAGCACGCCCAGGGCCTGCCTGAGCCGGCGGCCACGGAGGCCTCGTAGCTCGCCACAGATCGCTGACCAGCGTCCTCGTTTCAGAGGACGCTGTCGGCTTTCTGGCCGGGAGGACGGGCACAAGGGGTGTGACGATCCATGTCTGCCGGGGCCGCCGCAGCCCATATGCGCGTCGAAGCCCTCGTCACAAGCCGGTCGTCAACCGGATCGCGTGAAATCACGGCGCCGCCACAGACGCGTCACAGCGGGACCGTCCCGATAGATCCGTCCGAAAGGAATTCCCGGAAGGGTGAGTCATACGGAGCGGACGGCGCTGAGCCCGCACGGGAACGTCTGTTTGTGACGTCGCATCGCTCGGCCTGGTGGCACCCGCGCCGGCGCCTCTGGTGCTTCAACCGGCCTGCGGCTTGGGGTCGGCGGCCGCGCGCTTGCGCCAGCCGCGCTCGACCTCGCGGACGAAGCGCTTGGGCTTGGATTCGTAGAGCTTGCGGCCACGGGCGAGCGCCTTCTTGGACAGCCGCCGGGCGCGGCGGTCGATGACTGCGAGCAGCGCCTGCTGGTGGACCTCCTCGGAGAAGCACTGCGGGTGCGTCTCGACGTAGGCGCGCAGGACCTGCAGGTCGTGGTGGTCGCCGAGCCGGCTCGACAGCTTGTGGGCGCGCCGCGCGACCCGCTCGAGCTCCTTGGGCCGGGCGCAGCCGACGATCTGCGTCGCGTACCACAGGTCCTTCACGCGCTTGCGCCACTCGTGCAGGTTCTCGGCCGTCGGTTCCTCGCGCGCGGCGCGCATCGCCTTGCGCCCGCGGCGGTAGATGCGCCGCAGGCCGGGTGAGAGGGCGTCGAAGCCGTCGGCGTCGAGCGTCCACGTGGTGGTGCGCGCGAGCGCGCTGTCGATCGTCTCGCGCGTCGCCGCGATGTCCCCACCGTCCTGGGAGAGCGCGCCTTCGGCCGCCTTGCTCTCCGCCTCCAGGCGGGCGCGCAGCGCCTGCGTCGCGTCCTGCGGCAGCTCGTCGGCGAAGCGCTCGGTCAGCCCGTCGAGCGTCTCGATCATCACGTGTGCGTCACGGACCCCGGAGATCCTCCGCCCGGCCATCCGAAAGGCGGTGTTCTCGCGCTGGTAGGTCTGCTCGCCGAGCGCGTTGCGGGCGACGCGCACGGATGTGCGCAGCCGCTTGAAGTGCTTGCGGACGCTGTGCACGGCCTCGCCGACACGGCGCGGCTGGGTGCGCTCCAGCTCGTCGCGAGCGCCGTGCAGCTGGCCGCGGGCGATGCGCCGGATCCCGTCGGGAATGTGCTCGTCGGTGCGCAGCGAGAACCTGCGGTCCGGCTCACGATCCGGCTCTGAGGAGGTGAGGTTGCGGGCGGCGTCGACGAGGTTGCGGGCGATGTCCATGCGCTGGTTGTGCTCCGCGGGCCGCCGCCGCTAACCCACGGACACGCTCATGGCGCGAACTGCGCGGTGCGCCCGGCGACCCATTCGGTCATGAGCGCAAGGGTGCGCGGGTCGAGGTGATGACCGCCGCCGTGCTCGTGGTATTCGATCGGCAGGCCGCCCGCCTCCAGGCGTACGCGGGCGTCGCGCGCGAAGTCGACGGAGATGACCGGGTCGCGGGCGCCGTGGGTGATGAGCAAGGGCAGGTCGGGGCGCGTCTCGAGCTCGGGCTCCCAGCCCTCGACCGTGGGGATGAAGCCGCTCATCGCGAGGATGCCGGCCGGGACCGGACGGCGTGGCCCGAGGCCGGTGGCGTAGGACATGACGCAGCCCATCGAGAAGCCGCCGATGATCGCCCGATCCCAGGTGAGCGCGCGCTCCTGCAACCAACCGTCGAGAAAGGCGGTCAGCTGGGCGTAGGTCGCGTCGAAGGTCGCCGGGTCCGGATAGCCGACGCGCGGCACCATGTACCACCAGCGCCCGCCGCTTCCGCCCGGCCCGGGCAGCGGCGCGCCGGGCGTGACGCCGACGAGGCGCCGCTCGGGATCGAGGATGTCGAGCACCGAGGTGAGGTCGTGCTCGTCGGCCCCGCGGCCGTGCAGGAGGATCAGCGCGCCCGCGGGCTCGCCGTCGGCCTCGCGGACGACGTGGACCAGCGGCTCGAAGCTCATGCTCGCGTGCAACCCGGGAAGCGCATCGGCGAAACGTTAGGCCACGGCCGCCGGCGGGCCGCGCCGGCCCGGCAACTCGTTGTACGTGCAATCAGAACGTTCTATCCTTGGCGCATGGCCATCATCGGCGAGACCCCCGACCTGCGCCTGCTCGCGCCCGTCGAGCTGCGCGCATGGCGTGGCATGCTGCGGGCCCACGCGGCCATGGCCAAGGCGCTCGACGCCCAGCTCGAGGCCGCGCACGGGTTGCAGCTCAGCTCCTACGAGGTCCTCATGTACCTCGCCGACGCCGAGGACGAGCGCATGCGGATGTGCGATCTCGCCTCCTCGATCCTGCTCAGCCGCAGCGGCCTGACGCGGCTCGTCGACCGGCTCGCGCGCGAGGGCCTGCTCGAGCGCGTCGCCTGCAGCGACGACGCGCGCGGCCAGTTCGCCAAGCTCACCCCCGCCGGGCGCGAGAAGCTGCGCGCCGCCCGCGCCACCCATCTCGCTGGCGTCCGCGCGATGTTCCTGGACCTCTTCAGCCCCGCGGAGCTCGAAGCCCTCGGCGACAGCTGGGATCGCGTGCTCGACGCCACCGGCTGGGGCTGCTGCAAGTAGCTTCGCTGGACTCGGCTTCCCGCGCCCGGCGGGAGGAGGACCGAGCCGGCCCTTCGGGTGATTTCCTTGCTCGGTCCTCTCCCCCCGGGCGCGTTCGCGTGGCTTGGACGCGTGTGCGATGCCGCGCCAGTACGCATCGGTCGGCGCGATGGGATTTGAAGCTGTGGGTATCGCGGCCGCGCTGCAGCAAGAAACTTGACATGGCTAGACTCAGGTTTTATAACGCAGGCAAGCCGAATCGAAGCACCGTAGGAGGTAGCCATATGCCAGTCGTACGTTGGGACCCGGCCCGTGAGATCGACACCCTCCAGGGCGAGATGAACCGCCTCTTCTCGACCTTCTTCGACACCCCGACCGGCCGCGGCGGCAACGGCAACGGCGGCGCCCGCCGTTGGATTCCCGCCATGGACCTCGTCGAGACCGGCGAGCACTTCGTGCTCAAGGCCGACCTGCCCGGCGTCGCCGAGAGCGACGTGAGCATCGAGCTCGAGAAGAACGTCCTCACGATCGCCGGCGAGCGCAAGACCCAGCTCGAGGAGAAGCACGAGGGCTACTACCGCCTCGAGCGCTCCAGCGGCGCGTTCTCCCGCTCCCTGACCCTGCCGGAGGGCGTCGACGCCGGCGCGGTGACCGCGTCGTTCGACAACGGCGTGCTCGAGGTCCGCATCCCGAAGCCCGAGCAGGCCAAGCCGCAGCGCGTCCAGATCGCCGTCGGCGGCGGCGAGCCCCGCACCATCGAGGGCGAGACGACCGCCGACCAGCAGTAGGCCAGCGCGTACCGCGGGGCGCGCGGGCGCCCCGCCGCAGGACCACCGAAGCCCCGCCGCGCCCCCGCGCGCGGCGGGGCTTCGCACGTTCGCGCAGGAGGGTGGGTCGATTCAGCCTCGCCCAGCGAGGGTCGTTCGGCCCACCTCGCCGGACCCGGCCCGTGACGTCGTCGTTGCGGCGGCCGCCGCCGCCATGCCCCACAGCAGCGCGGCGCCGGAGCTCGCGCCCCATTCGCCCAGCCCGCGCGCCCGCCGCGTCGCGGCCGACACGTCGCCGGCGCGAATCGCCGCCAGGACCTCCGCCGCCGGCTGGGGCAGCTCGCCGCGCTCGGCGCAGCGCAGGTACTCGCGCCCCAGCGGGGCGCAGCGCGCCGCGGGCAGCGCGACCGGCGCGCCGCCGGACCAGCGCCACGCCGCGTAGCCGGCGAGCACGTCGTCGCCGGCCGGCGTGAGCCCCTCGCCGCGGCCGGCGAGACCGCCCACCGCGCCGGCGACGTCGCCCGCGGCCAGCGCCGTCAGGCCGGGGGCAAGCTCACTCGGCGCCGGCGCGACGGCGTCCAGCGCCGCCGCCAGCGCGGCTTCCCATCCCGAGGCCGGCGCGGCGACCGCGCGCGGCGCCGGCACCTCGCGCGCGCCCGCGAGCGAGATCCGCAACGGGCCCACGAGCAGGGCGTCGCCGGCGACGCGCGCGGGATCGCCGGGCATGAGGTCGCCGCGCGCGAGGCCGGCGACGAGGATCGACAGCGGCCCCAGCGGCGAGCGCACCGGGGCGAGCAGGACGTAGCGCTCGCCGAAGCGCACGTAGCCGCCGGGCCCGAACGCCCACTCGACGACGCCGCCGGCGGTGGACCCGGCGCCGGCGCGCAGGGCACGCCGGGCGCCCGGCGCGATGACGAGCGCGCGCGCCGACCGCCGCCCGGCAGCGGCAGCGGCGGCGGTCGCGCTCACGCCGCTTCCGCCGCGCCCGCGCCGGCGCGGTCGAGCTCGGCCGCGAGGGCGATCGCCGCCGCCTGGAAGGGCGCGATCGGCTGGTGCGCGACGCCCGCGCCGATCTGGCCGACACCATCGGAGACATGCAGGACGCCGGTCGTGATCTGCGGCGCGATCCCCAGCTCGCAGACCAGCCGCGAGTCGATCCCGACAGGCGTCGGCGCGGAGTCCATCGACGGGATCGTGAAGCGCGTCGAGCGCCCGGCGCAGATCTCGCGCATGCTCTCGGTGCGCGCGATCGCGTCGGCCGCGTCGCCGCCGAAGAACGCCGCGACGGCCGGCGCGGCGCCGACGGCCATGCCGCCCAGCCCGATGCACTCGATGACGGCGGAGTCGCCGATGTCCTTCGCCTTGTCGGCCTCCTCGTAGCCCTCGCGCAGCAGCGCGTCGGAGACCGGGGGAGAGTCGGCGGTGAACCACCGCCCCGGCATCGACGAGAGCTGCACGCCCACATCGGTGCCGTTGCGCGAGATCAAGGAGACGACGCTTGCGCCGGACACGCCGGAACCCGCCAGCAGCGTGCACTTCGAGGCGGCCATCGTGAGGCTGAGGAAGAAGTGCCAGTTCGTGGAGAGGAAGCGCGCGGCCTTCTCGCCGCCGAGCGCGGCGAAACCGGGCAGCAGGTCGCGGATGAGCAGGTTGCCGGTCGCCTGGCTGCGCATGTGCAGCTCGTCGCCCTGGTGCAGGCCCTGCGCCGCGAGCTTGAAGACCTCGATCGGGCCCTGGCGGTCGATCAGCCGGCCCATGAGCGGGCCGAGGTCGTCGCGGAAGAAGCGCAGGCGCTCGATCGCCTCGTCGGCGTCGGTGCCGAACCACAGCGTCTTGCCGGCGCCCTCGTTGAACGTCGAGTGCGCGCGCGAGCCCGACCCCTCGTCCTCGACGACCCACACCGGCATCGACGGCGAGCAGACGCCGGTCATCGCGCCGACGTGGTTGTTCTCGTTGCCGCAGGCCAGCCCTATCTCGCCCGTCTCGATCATCTCCCGGGCGCGCTCGCGGCTGCGCGCCCAGCCCTCGAACAGGGTGGCGGCGACGAGCGCGCGGCGCTGCGGATCGGCGAGGCGGTGCGGCTCGATCGGCGGACCCGAGTGGATGAGCGTGCGGCCCTCGGCCAGCACGGGCAGGACGTCGCGCGCGGTGGCGACGCCGACGGCCTTGGGCGAGGCGGCCTCCATGCGCGCGACGACCTGCTCGTTGGCCTCGGCCACCTTCGCCCCGTGCACGCCCCAGAGGCGCTCGAGCGCGCGGACGGCCTTCGGGTCGCCCGACGCCGGCGGACGCCAGTCGACATCGACGACCGGTGTGTCCTGGTCGCGGATCGCGTCGCCGAACGCGAGCAGCCCCACGTTGACGACCTCCACCTTGCGCAGCACCGCCTGATCAAGCGTCACGAACGTCCTCCGATTCGATTTTCCGATGGGCTAGGGTCGCGCCGGTGTCCGATGCCCGAGCTCTTGCGGCCGCGATCCGTGACCTGCCCGCCGTGCACGCCAAGCGTGACCTGCAGCTCGTGCGGCGCCTGGGCGCCGTCGGCGACGGCGACGACGGCGCGCTGATCGCGCACGGCGACGAGTGGATCGTGCTCTGCGGCGAGGCGATCCTGCCGTCGTTCGTCGCCGCGCAGCCGCGGGCGGCGGGCGCCTCGGCCGTCGTGACGAACGTCTCCGACGTGCGCGCCATGGGCGGCCGTCCGCTGGCGATCCTCGACATGCTCGTCAGCCCCGACGAGGCGCATGCCGAGGAGGTGCTGGAGGGGCTCGCCTGGGCGGCGGAGCTGCTCGGCGTCGAGGTCGTGGGCGGGCACCTGACGATCGGCGGGCCGGCATCGCTCTCGGCGACGTGCACGGGCGTCGCGCGCAGGCCGCTGCGCGCCGCCGCGGCCGCGCCGGGGGACGTCCTGCTCGCCGCGTTCTGCCTCGAGGGCCGGTACATGAGCGACGAGAACGACTTCTTCACGTCGCTGCGCGACCGCGCGCCGGAGCGGCTGCGCACCGACGGCGACGCGCTCGCCGAGGTCGCGGAGAACGGCCTGTGCCACGCCGCGCGCGACGTCTCGATGCCGGGCGCGGCCGGCTCGCTGCTGCAGCTGCTGGAGGCGGCCGGCTGCGGCGCCGTGCTCGACGTCGACCGCCTGCCGCGGCCGCAGGACGTCGCCGTCGAACGCTGGCTGCGCACGTTTCCGAGCTTCGGCTTCCTGCTCGCGGCCGCCACGCCCGCAGACGCCGACGCGGCCCGCGCGGCCTTCACCGAGCGCGGACTGGCCTGCGAGATCTGCGGCGCGTTCGAGGACTCACGCAGGCTCGACCTGCAGTCCGGCGCCGACCGGGCGACGGTCTGGGACTTCGACATCGCGGCGCTCACCGGCCTGGGCGGCGGCTAAGCCCGGATCGCACCGGGCTCCCGAGCTCGATTGCCATCGGCTGGTGCGTGACCCCGAGCATCGGCCCCGGGTCGCCGTCGCACTGCCAGCCCAGCCGTTCGAAGAAGCCGACGTTGGGCACCTGCACGCGCGCCACCATGAGCCGCCCGCCGCGCTCGCCCGCGGTGCGCACCGCGAAGCGCACCAGCATCGCGCCGAGGCGCAGCGCGCGGTCGCCGGGTAGCACCGCGAGGCGGTCGCCCTTCCACAGGCCGGCGGCGTCGAGCGGATACAGGCGCACCGCGCCGACGACCTCGTCGCCCGCACGGCCGATCGCGTGCAGCGTGGCCGGATCGCGGTCGCGCTCGTCGCGGTCGTCGTGCTCGAAGATGCCCTGCGCCTCGACGAACACGCTGTGGCGGATCGTGAAGTGGGCCTCCAGCTCGGTGTCACCGCGCGCCAGCGCGCAGTCCACGACGAGCCCGCGGTCAGGAAGCCTGGACGGCGCCGAGGCGGGAATGGCCACCGTTGTCCTCCTTCTCGAAGACGCGCTCCCACGCCGACAGGCCAGAGCAGGCCTGGCAGCGCGCGCAGCCGGCCGCGGCATCCGAATGATCCAGGCCCGAGTCGGCGAGCATCTGCGACACGCTGCGGTAGATCGCCGCGACGTAGTCCGGATCGGGGGTCGGCGTGTGCTCCAGCAAGGTGCCCGGCACCGGCCGGATCGGCACGACGAACGGGTAGACGCCCATCTCGATCGCCCGCCGGCAGCCCTCCTCGATGAGCTCGCGGCGCTCGCCCATGCCGAGGATCACGTAGGTCGTCACGCGCCCGCGGCCGAAGACCTCGACGGCCTTCTCCCACGTGCGGAAGTAGCCCTCGACGCCGCACTGGGCCTTGCCGGCGGCGACGCGCGCGAGCACCTCGGGGTCGAAGGTCTCGATATGGATGCCGACGGCGTCGACGCCGGCGCGGTGCACCTCGTCGATGACCGACAACTCGTCGGGCGGCTCGAACTGCACCTGCACGGGCATGCCGCAGGCGTCCTTGATCGCCGCCGCGCAGCGCGAGATGTACAGCGCGCCGCGGTCGCGGCGGTTGATCGAGCCCGTCGTCAGCGTCGCGTCGACTGCCCCGTCGAGCTCGTGGGCGGCGCTGCAGACCTCGGCGAGCTGGGCCGGGGTCTTGACCGGGATCGTCTGCTCGCCGCGGGTCAGCTCGATGCCGCAGAACCCGCACTGCTCGTGGGTGCCCCAGTAGATGCACTTCTGCACGACCGTCGAGGCGATCGAGTCGAGGTGCAGCAGCGCGATCTTCCAGTAGGGGATCCCGTCGGCGGTCTGCATGTCGTAGATCTTCGGGCGGCGCGGCAGCCCGACGACGCCGACGAGGTCCTCTTCGCGATACAGCGTCGGCTTGGCACCGTCCAGGCGCAGCGTGTACGGCGAGCCGCCGACGAACTCGGCGTGCTGGGGCACGGTCAGCGGCAGCCCGCGGACGTACAGAAACAGCGCGTCGGACGGGCCCGCGCCACCGCGCCGGCCCATCGTGCCGTCACCGCCGACGACGCGCACGCCGAAGGACTGCAGCTCGACGAGCAGGCGGCGGTCGTCGAGCGACAGCGGCGGCCGGTCGGTGACGACGGAATCAGCCACGGCCGTCGTACAGGTTCTCGAAGTTGCGCCAGAACACATTGTCCTTGAGCTCCTGCGAGATGTTGCGCACGCCGTTGAGCTTCCAGTACTCCGAATCGAAGTCCGACCACGGCTCGTCGGAGCCGAAGAAGACGCGGTCGCCGCCGACGCCGCGGCGCTCGATCTCGGTCAGCAGGAAGCGCGCGCCGAAGCCGACCGCCCACGACGTGTCGGTGTAGACCTTGTAGCCCTGCTCGCACCAGTCGAGGAACTTCGGCACGAGCTTGATGTGGCCCGACACGCCGCCGCCCATGTGGACGAGGTAGATCTTGCAGCGCTTGCCGTACTTCTCGACGAGCGGGACGAAGTTGTTGAAGTCCGAGTTGCCGCCCGGGCTCGTGTGGAAGTGAAAGACGAGGTCGTGCTTCTCGCAGACGTCGAAGCACTCGTCGGCGATCGCCTGCGTCTCCTCGTCCCACGTGCTGGGGTCGGGGTTGCCGCCGAGCAGGAACGTCGTCTTCAGCGCGACGACCGTGGACTCCGCGGCGTGCTTGAGCGCCTTGCGCGTCATCTCGGCGTTGCGCGGCAGGAACGAGACCCAGATCGCGCCCAGGATGCGGTCCGTGGCGTTCGCCGCATCGAGGACGACCTCGTTGAGGTCGAACGACAGCTCGTGGATCGGCACGCCGTAGTTCGACATGACGAGCGCGCGCTCGATCTTGAACTCGTCCATGTGGTTCTTGATGAAGGCCTTCGTGTCCTTGTAGTCGTAGACCGTCGGCTTCACAGGATGCTCGAGGTCGTAGTACTTCCACGGCGGGATCTCGCCGATGTGGCAGTGCGCGTCGATGATCTTCTTCGGGTGGGTCGTCACTACAGGTCACCTCCGAAGGAGGACCGGGCCTGCTTGACGCGCGCCTCCCATTCGTCTTGACGGTCGAACTTCTGGGTCTGCAGCAGCGGCGGCTTGTCCAGCAGCCACGCGCCGTCGCTGGGATCGAGCTGCACGACCTCGAGCTCCCACGACGGCCGGGTGCCGTCCAGTGGCAACTCCGCGCTCGTGTGCAGCGCCCGCCCGGTGCGGACGTGCATCTCCAGGCGCTGGGCGCCGAGGGGGGTCACGTCGTCGAACAACGTGACCCACTCGGCACCGGTGCGCTTGGCATCTTCGAGGCGCTGCGCGGCGAGCTCCTTGCCGTGCTCCCGCGTGACTTCGCGGTGGCGGTGGCAGAAGGCGGCGTCGCGCAGGCCGTCGCGATTCATGAGCTGGGCCATCGACGGAGCGAGCCGGGAGATCACCGCGTCGGCGAGGTCGCGGCGCTCGTGCCACGCGAGCACGAGGTCGTCCTCGCTGTGGACATCGGCGAGCTCCTCGGCGATGCCCTTGATGACCGCCACGTACTCCTGGTACAGCGTGGCGTTGAGCATGACGGTCGGATAGATGTGACCCTCTGCTCGCCGCCACGCGGCGACCGCTGCGTCCCGGTCCAGCACGAGCATCGCCCTAGACGGTCCAGGTGTTGAGCTGGAACGCCTTGTCGCGCCACGCCGTCAGGGCCGCATCCAGCACGTCGAGCGGGTGGAACGGCTTGACGCCCGGCATGAAGTTCGCCTCCGGGAAGCCGTACAGCGCACCGGCGGCGAAGCGACAGGCGTAGACGTTGCCGCCCTCCTCGATGAACTTGCCGATCTGGTTGTTGATCGCCATGTGGCCGGGGAAGGCCTCGTCGCCGACCTTCGGGAAGCCGCGAGTACCCGAGGCCATGAGGATGCCGGGGCCGTACAGGATCAGGTTGGTCTGAAATCCCTTGCGCAGGACACGGGTGGTGGTGAGCAGGTTCACCAGGCCCACAGAGCCCTCGTAGGGCACCGTGTGCATGAACGTGTAGGCCGATTGCCCGGGCTCGGCCTTGATGTCCTCGAACAGCTTCTCGTCGGTGTTGAAGAGCTCGGTTCCCGCGTCAGTCAAGTTGTCGGCCATGCGGCCCTCCTCGGTAGAGCCGGCGCTGACGCCGGCCGGGCTCCGCTCCCGGAACCCTTATCGCATTGTGGACGCATTCCTAGCGCGACACGTGCCGCACGTCAAGTCGAAAGCGCCCGAGACATCGTCTACCCCCAATGTTTCGGGGGTATTACGAAAGTGTTGCGCGAGTCCGGCAGACGTGTACTATCCGACACGTCGTGCAAACGAACCCCGACAACATCCTCGAAGGACCGCCCGCCCAGCCTGAGCGCAAGATCACCCCGCTCTCGCTTCCGGACATCGAGCGGACGGTCTCGGCGCTCGGCGCCAAGCTCGCGGCGGCGCGCGCCGAGCGCGGCTGGTCGCTCGCCGAGCTCGCCCGCCGGGCCGGCGTCTCCACGGCCTCGGTCCACAAGATCGAGAAGAGCGGCATGACGCCGACGATCGCGACGCTCATGAAGGTCGCGGCCGCGCTCGGCACGAGCGTGAGCTCCTTCATCGACGAGGACGTCGAGGTGCCGTCGGCGATCGTCGTGCGCGGCGACGAGCGCGCCCGGCTGTACACGTCGAAGACCGGGATCGCACTCGACAACGTCTCCGGGCGCTACGGCCGCTACCGCCTGGCCGGCGCGGAGGCCGTCATCGAGCCGCGCGCCGACAGCGGGCCCGACCCGATGCGCCACCCCGGCGAGGAGCTCATCTACCTGCTCGAGGGCTCGATGACCTTCACCGTCGACGGCAAGCCGATCGACCTGGGCCCCGGCGACTCGATCCATTTTCGTACCGACAGGCCACACACGTGGCAGAACCCGACCGAGCACCCGGCGCGCGCGCTGTGGTTCATGGTGAGAGGAGTGGATTGAACCCATGCGCATCGTGATCGCCGTCGGCGGCAACGCACTTCTGAAGGAGAACCAGCGTGGCACGTGGGCCGACCAGCTCGACAGCGCGCGGCCGGTGACGGAGGCCGTCGTGGCGCTGCGTCGCGACGGCCACCAGGTCGTGCTGACGCATGGCAACGGCCCGCAGGTCGGCACGCTCATGCTGCAGCACGCGATGGGCGAGCCGCAGGTCCCCGGCCTGCCGCTGCACGCGCTCGGCGCGATGACCCAGGGTGAGCTCGGCTACCTGCTGCAGACGAGCATCGCGGAGATCGATCCCACCGCGCAGACCGCGACGATCCTCACCCGCGTACGGGTCGACGACGACGACCCCGCCTTCGACAACCCGACCAAGCCGGTCGGCCCGTTCTACAGCGAGGAGGAGGCCCAGCGGCTCTCCCGCGAGCGCGGCTGGACCGTCGGCGAGGACTCCGGCCGCGGCTGGCGCTGCATGGTGGCCAGCCCCAAGCCGGTCGAGATCCTCGAGCTCGAGGCGATCAAGGTGCTCGCCGAGAGCGGCGAGATCGTCATCGCCGGCGGCGGCGGAGGCATTCCCGTCAGCACGCGCGGCGGCACGCTCTCCGGCATGGCGGCGGTCATCGACAAGGACCGCTCCTCGGCCGAGCTCGGCATCGCCCTGGGCTTCGACATCCTCGTGCTGCTGACCGCGGTCCCGCGCGTCGTGGAGCACTTCGGCACACGCTGGGAGCGCCCGCTGCATCGCATGAGCGCGACCGAGACGCAGCGGCGGCTGGACGCCGGCGAGTTTCCGCCCGGCAGCATGGGCCCGAAGGTCGAGTCCGCACACCGCTTCGCGACGGGCGGCGGGCGCGCCGCGATCATCACCGATCCCGCGTCGCTGCTGGCCGCGATCCGCGGCGAGGACGGCACCTGGATCGAGGCCGAGCAGGAGGCGGCGCTGCTGTGAGCTGGCGTGTGAAGGTCATCGCCAACCGCTACGCCGACAGCGTCAAGCTCATGGGCATCGCCCGCGGGCTGCGCGGCCGCGACGGCGTCGAGGGCTGCGAGATGGGCATGGGCACCGCCGCCAACCTCGAGGCGCTCGAGGCGCGCGGCGTCGAGGTGTCGGGCGCGGGCCCGTCCGATCTCATCGTGGCCGTCAACGCCGACGCCGAGGACGTCGCGCAGGAGACGCTCGAGGCGGCCGAGGAGGAGCTCTCCAGCGGCGGCGCGGCCGCGGCCGGAGGCCGAGGCGCCAAGCCCGACCGCGCGGCGCCGCGGTCGCTCGAATCCGCGCGCCGCCGGCTCGCCGATCCCAACGTCGCGCTCATCTCCGTCGCGGGCGAGTACGCGTCCCTCGAGGCGCACCGCGCGCTGACGGCGGGCATGCACGTCTTCCTGTTCTCCGACCACGTGTCGCTCGAGGACGAGCTCGCGCTCAAGCAGCGCGGCGAGGAGCTCGGCCTGCTCGTGATGGGCCCGGGTTGCGGGACCGCGATGCTCGGCAACGTCGGCCTCGGCTTCGCCAACGTCGTCACCACCGGCCCGGTCGGCATCGTCGCCGCGGCGGGCACCGGCGCGCAGGAGTCGGCGTGCCTGCTCGACGCCGCGGGCGTCGGCGTGTCGCAGATCGTCGGCGTCGGCGGGCGCGACCTTTCGGCCGACATCGGCGGGATCATGTTCCGCCAGGCGATGCACATGCTCGCCGCCGACGACGAGACCGAGACGCTGCTGCTCGTCTCCAAGCCGCCGGCCCCGGAGGTCGTCGCCTCGCTGGCCGGCGACCTGCCCGAGGGCAAGCGCGTCGTCGCCGCCTTCGTCGGCTGGGAGGGCGGTAGCGGCGACGCGGCCCCCTTCGAGATCCACGACACGCTCGAAGCCGCCGCGCGCGCCGCCGCCGGCACCGAGCCCGAGGATCTCTCCGCGCTCGAGGACGCCGTCGACGCCGCGCGCGAGCGCTCCGCCGGGCGGCGCCTGCTGGGCCTGTTCTCCGGCGGATCGCTGGCGCACGAGGCGGTCACGCTGCTCGAGCCCGAGCTCGGCCCGCTGGAGGGGAACGTCGGCCACGGCCCCGACGAGCGCGACGGCGGCCACGCGATCCTCGACCTCGGCGAGGAGGAGTACACGCAGGGCCGGCCGCACCCGATGGTCGATCTCGACGTGCGCCTCGGCTTCCTCGAGGAGGCCGCCGAGGACGAGAGCGTCGGCTGCGTGCTGCTCGACGTCGTGCTCGGCCACGGCGGGCACACCGACCCCGCCTCGGGCCTGTCGGACGCGATCGCCGCCGTGGCGAAGAACGCGGTCGTGCTCGCGCGCGTCTGTGGGACGACCGGCGACCCGCAGGACGCGGGCCGCCAGACGCAGATCCTGCGCGACGCCGGCGCGATCGTCGCGCCGTCCAACGCCGCCGCCACGCGCCTGGCGCTGCGGGCGGTCGCGCCCGCCGAGGTGGCGGCATGAAGATCGCGATGCTGACCTACTCGGTCAAGCCGCGCGGTGGCGTCGAGCACGCGCTCGCCGTCGCCGAGGCACTCGCGCAGCGCGATCACGAGGTCTGCGTGTCGGCGCTGGCCCAGCCCGGCGAGCGGTTCTTCCGCGCGACCGCGGCGACGACGTGTCTCGTCGAGCACATCCCCACCGAGCCGGCCTTCGACGAGCGCATCCTCGCGATGGTCGCGGCCTACCGCGAGGGCCTGCGCCCGCTGCTGGCCGCCGGCGCCTTCGACGTCGTCCACGCGCAGGACTGCATCTCGGCCAACGCCGCTTTGGACCTGCGCGACGAGGGCGTCATCGAGCACGTCGTGCGCACCGTGCATCATGTCGACGAGTTCATCTCGCCGTCGCTGATCGCCTGCCAGGACCGATCGATCCTCAGGCCCGACCTCGTGCTGTGCGTCTCGGAGCCGTGGATCGAGCGCCTGGCCGGCGAGTTCGGCGTCGACGCCCAGCTCGTGCGAAACGGCGTGGACTGCGACCGCTTCCGCCGCCCCCGCGATGCGTCCGAGCGGACCGCCGACCGCGCCGCGCTCGGCCTCGGCGACCGCCTCACGGTGCTCACCGTCGGCGGCATCGAGCCGCGCAAGGGGTCGCTGACGCTGCTGGAGGGATTCGCCGAGCTGCGCGCGCAGGCGCCCGAGCGCGACCCGCTGCTGCTCGTCGTCGGCGGCGCGACGCTGTTCGACTACCGCGACGAGATCGGGCGCTTCGAGGCGCGGGCGCTCCAGCTCGGCGTCAGCGAGCACGTGCGCATCGTCGGCACCGTGAGCCCCGCCGAGCTCGAGCGCCATTACCGCGCCGCCGACCTCTTCGCGTTTCCCTCCACAAAGGAGGGCTTCGGCCTCGTCGCGCTGGAGGCGCTCGCCGCCGGCCTGCCCGTGGTGGCGTCGGAGATCGACGTCTTTCGCACCTTTCTGTCCCACGGGGAAAGCGCGCTGCTGTCGCCTCCGGGCGACGGCAGCGCGTTGGGGCGGTCGCTGGCCCGTCTCGCGCGGGACGGCGCGCTGCGCCGGCGGCTCGTCGCCGGCGGGCGCGAGGTCGTCGACGCCTACGGCTGGGACGTCGCGGCCGCCGCCCACGAGGACGCCTACGGCTCCTTCCACGCCGACCGGATCGCGGAGGCCGCCTGATGAGCGAGCCGCGCCACATCGAGGCGCGCTGGCAGGGCGGCCTGTCCGCCGCCGTCACCGCCCGCGATCACGAGCTGATCGCCGACGAGCCCGAGGCCTACGGTGGCGGCAACGCCGGGATGATGCCCACCGAGCTGTTCTTCGCCGGCCTGGCGAGCTGCTTCTGCCTCGCCGTCGCCCACGTGGCGTCCAAGCGCGACATCGAGCTGCCGGGCCTGCGCGTCAGCGTCGACGCCGAGCGCGTCGGCAAGGAGCTGCGCTACTCGCGCCTGCGCGTCGAGGTCTCCGCCTACCCGAGCGAGCACGACCTCGACGCCCTCGTCGCCCGCGCCAAGCCCTTCTGCTGGGTCTCCAACATGCTTGCCAACGACCTCGAGGTCTCCTACGTGACCACCGTTCTCGACCCCCCGTCCTCCAATGCGCCCAGTCCGTCCGATGCTCGATAACCGCGACGAACTGCTCGAGGTGCTGGGCGACGACCCGCGCCGGATCGGCAAGGTCTTCGCCCGCCACGCCTACGGCATGCGCCGCTGGGTCGATCTCTTCTCGATCCGCGTGCCGATGACGTGCGATCCGCTCGCCAAGCAGCTGCTCGCCGAGCTCGTCGCCGCCAACGCGCGCCACATGAACCTCTTCCGCGAGCGGGCGATCGCCCACGGCGTCGATCCGGACATGTATGTCGCGCCGCCCGAGGGCGAGGCGATCTACGAGCGCATCGAGGTCATCGACGACTTCGACGAGCTCGTCGCCTACGCGGCCGGCTCGCTCGATCACTTCGGCCAGCTGCTGGACGCCTACGCCTCCGGCGCCGAGGGCGAGGACGCGGCGACGATCGCGCTCGTCGCCGCCGACAACGACCTCGCGCGGGCGCGTCTCGCGGCGATCATGCTGCAGCCCCACAGCGCGGCGTTCGACGCACACGAGCTCTACCGGCTGCGCGAGCTCGTCGAGACCGGGCTGTATGTCCACTGAGCTGGCCGCCCGTCGCCGTTTCGAGGCGCTGCGCACCGAGCTGCCCCGCAGCTCGCCGCGCGCGTGGCGCTTCGCCGCGCTGTCGCTCGCCTCGCGGGCGGGCGCCTGCGTGTCGGAGGGAGCGCGGATCGGCCATCGCCACGGCTTTGACTCCGGGCAGTTCATGGCCCACGTCTACGCCGACCGTGCGGTCGGCCGCACGCCGCTCGGCCGACGGCTGGACCGCCGGCTGCTGGACCGCGCCACCTGCCAGGCCTTCCGCGACATCCGCGGGCTCGCCGAGGCGGCGGTCAACGACGCGATCGAGGCCGCCGGCCCCGGCGCGGTCGTCGCCGACCTCGCCGCGGGCCCGTCGCCCTACCTGCTGCACGCGCTCGAGGCCCAGCCCGGCGCGCGGGCGATCCTCTGCGACGTCGATCCCGCCGCGCTGGCGCAAGCGTCCGCCGCCGCGCGCGAGCTCGGCGTGCAGGACCGCGTGGCGACCCGCCGCGCGAGCGCGTTCGATCGCGCCGACCTCGCGGCGCTGCAGCCGCGCGCCGACGTCGTCTGCGAGCTCGGCCTCTACGGCATCTACCACGACGACAGCCTGATCGAGCGCCACTTCGTCGACCTCGCCGCGACCGTCGCGCCGGGGCAGATCGTCTGCAACGTGCAAGTCGCCAACCCGGAGATCGAATACATCGCCCGGGTCTGGCGCAACGCCGCGGGCGGGCGCTGCGTGTGGCGCCTGCGCCCGGCCGAGCAGATCGTGGGATATGCGCGTGCGGCCGGGTATGAGCCCGCCTCGATGACCGCAGACCGCCACGGCATCTACCGCGTCATGCGCTTCGTCCGCCGTGACCCAACGCAGCAGGAGGCGGTCGCTTGAGCTCTTCGGTCCTCACCTGGGGTGCCGACCCCGGCAGCACCCCGCGCCTCGCGTCCGAGCGGCTGCGCCGCCTCGAGCGCTCGCACCACGCGATGTGGAACTACCTGACCTACCGCGACGCGATCGGCATCGTCGGCTTCGATCCCGCCGAGCTCTACCCGGGCGGCACGACGCGCCTGGACCCCAAGACCTGGGCCGACCTCGGCTGGCTGACGTGCTTCGCCGGCCCGCCGGCCAGCGCGGTCGACGCGATGCGCGAGGCCGTCTGCGCCGAGCACCTCAACCAGTACAGCCCCGACCTCATCGAGCCGCTGCGCGACGCCGCGGCCGCGGTCCTCGGCCGCGCTCGCGACGACGACTTCGAGGTCATCGGCACCGAGGGCGCCCAAGCGGGCATCGCGCTGTCGCTCATGGCGGTCGCCGGCCCCGGTGACGAGGTCATCCTCTCGGACCCCGGGTACTTCCACGTCCCCTCGGCGGTCATCGCCACCGGCGCCGTGCCGGTGACGGTGTCGATCGACGCGGGCAACGGCTATCGCCTCGATCCCGACGTCGTCGCGGCGGCGATCACCCCGCGCACGCGGGCGATCGTCCTCGTCGACCCGCTCAACCCGTTCGGCACGGTGCAGACGCAGGCCGAGCTGGCGGCGCTGGCGCGGCTGGCCGACGAGCACGGCCTGCTGCTCGTCCACGACGTGACGCACGGCGCGATCGTCATCGATCCCGACGTGCCGTTTGCCTCGCTGCCGGCGCTCGAGCTCACCGGCAACGCGGTCGCCACCTTCTCGGTCTCGCACTGCTACGGGATGGCCGGGGCGCGGATCGGCTTCCTCGCCGGGAGCTCGCGGCTCATGCGCAGCTGCCTGCGGCTGAAGGCCGCGCTGACGCGCCTGAACACGAGCCTCATCGCCCAGCACGGGGCGCTCGCGGCGCTGCGCGACGAGCACTACCTCGCCCACGCGCAGGGCATCGTGCGCGGCAATCTCGCCCATCTGCAGGCCACGCTGGACGGCATCGACGGCATCGAGCTGGCGACGTCGCCGGCGCGCGGGCTGGCCTGCGCGCTGGACACGTCCGGCGCGGGCGTCACGTCGCAGGAGCTCATGGT
>CAVUND010000008.1:0-132273 GCA_963742745.1 uncultured Actinomycetes bacterium | reverse complement strand
GCAGCGTCCCGCGCGAGGTCACGTACCTGGCGCTGCACCACCAGCGCATGCTGCGGCTGATGGCCAAGCGCCGCGCGCTCGGCGACTCGACGCTGCGCCGGCTGCCGGCCGGCGTGCGCGGCGAGGCCGCCGACACCGTGCGCGGGCTGCGCCGGCTGGCCGCCATCCCGCGCGATCTCGAGAACCTGCCGCGCCTGCGCGCCGCCCGCGCGGCGCCGGCCGCCGACCTGCGCCGCTTCTACGGCGAGGGCCAGCGGCGCTTCGGCGTGCACTGGACCGTCCTGGCCTCGGTGAACTTCGTCGAGTCGGCGTTCGGGCGCGTGCGCAGCGCCAGCGAGGCGGGCGCCAAGGGGCCGATGCAGTTCCTGCCGTCGACGTGGCGGGCGTACGGCCTGGGCGGCGACATCGACGACCCGCACGACGCGATCCTCGGCGCCGCGAACTACCTGAGCCGCTCCGGCGCACGGGAGGACCTCGACGGTGCGCTCTTCGCCTACAACCACTCGCGCGACTACGTCCGCGCGATCCGAGCCTTCGCGGCGCGCATGCGTGCCGGTGAGTACGCGTTCCTGACGTACTACTCCTGGCAGGCGTACATGCGCACGGCGTCCGGCACGCGCCGGCTCACCGGCCCCGGCCGCGAGTAGCACGACAGAGCCGGGTTCGGCGGTCGTGAGTCGGAACTAGGCCGGTGGGGTGCGCCCGCGGCGCAGGCGCCCCGCGACCATGTCGCGGATCTGCTGCGCCTCGGCGACCCGCAGCGCGAGCACCGCCGCGCAGTACACCGCGATCCCCGCGACGAGGCCCGTGCCGACGGAGACGATCTGCGCGGGCAGCGAGCGGCCGAGCAGCTCGTCGAGGCCACGCCACACGAGGTACGCGACGACCCCCAGCACGACCGATGCGACGAGGATCCGGGCCACCGCCCGCGCCGTCTCGCCGCCCTCCAGGCGCCCGCCGAGCTCGCGGCGCAGGTAGTACGCCTGCCCGGCGGTCATCGCCGCGCTCGCGACGGCGGTGGCGAACACGATGCCGCCGGTCCCGAACGGGCCGACGAGCACGAGCGCGACGACGATGTTGACGACGAGCGTCGCGGCGCCGAGGCCGGTCGGCAGCCACGGGCGCTGCAGCGAGAAGAACGTGCGCGTCAGCAGCAGGTTGACGCCCGCGAACGGCAGGCTGAAGGAGAACCAGAACAGCGCCTCGGCGACGATGTCGGTCGAGTCGGGGCCGAACTCGCCGCGCTCGTAGACGAGGCGGGTGATCGGCTCGGCGAGCACGAGCGTGCAGGCCGCGGCCGGGATCAGCAGCAGGAAGATCTGCCGCGTGCCGGTGCCGGTCAGCTTGCGCAGGCCGTCGAAGTCACGCCGGGTCGACAGGCGCGCGAGCGCCGGGAACAGCACCGTCGCGACCGCGACGCTGAACATCCCCTGGGGCAGCATGTACAGCCGGAAGGCGGCATCGATCGCGCGCGGGACGGCCTCCGAGACCGTCGCGCCCAGCGCTGAGTTGATGAACAGGTTGAAGTTGATGAGGCCGAGGCTCAGCGTGATCGGCAGCATCAGGGCGAGCACCTGGCGCACGCGCTCGTCGCGGAAGTTGACCTTCCACTCGAACTCGAACTCCAGCTTGCGCAGGACGGGCAGGCACATCGCCAGCTGCACGACCGTCCCCGCCAGCACGCCGATCGCGTAGGCGTACATCTCGTTGGGGCCCTCGAAGAACGGCTTCAGCCCGACGAGCACGCCGATGATCACGAAGTTCCACACCAGCGGCGCGAGTGCCGGGATCGTGAAGTGGTCGTAGGCGTTGAGGATCCCGACGAACAGCCCGTTGAGGGCGAGCAGCAGCACGATCGGGAAGAGCACCTGCGACAGGCCGACCATGAGCTCGTCGAGCTCGGGGGTGAACTCGTCGCCGGGCGTCAGCGCCGGCATGAGCAGCGGCGCGATGAGCACGAAGAAGACGCAGATCGCCGTCAGCGCCGCGACGATCAGCACGACGAAGGTCGACGCGAGCTGGAACGCCTCGCGCTTGCGGCCCTTCTCCAGCAGCTCGGTGAAGACCGGCACGAACGCGGCGCTCAGCGCGGCGTCGGCGAACAGGCTGCGCACGAGGTTGGGGACCTGGAAGGCGAACGTGAAGGCCGAGAACGGGCCGCTCGTCCCGAAGTAGCTGGACGCCACGACCTCGCGACCGAGGCCGGCGATGCGCGACAGGCCCGTCAGGATCGAGAAGATCGCCGTGTTGCGGGCGATCCGCCCCGCGGCGCTGGAGGGCGGTTGCGCCATGATCGGTGCGCTACTCTAGG
Source organism: uncultured Actinomycetes bacterium (assembly GCA_963742745.1). Taxonomy (GTDB): domain Bacteria; phylum Actinomycetota; class Thermoleophilia; order Solirubrobacterales; family Solirubrobacteraceae; genus CADCVQ01. Next base: position 129,962 of record CAVUND010000008.1, on the reverse strand, counting down.
GACCGCCGCGGCCTTGTCCGCGGCGCCTTCACGCTCATGGCCAACATTCACTCACAGAAGAAGCGGATTCTGCGCTCCGAGCGCGAGCGCCTCGAGAACCGCCACTACACCTCGGCGGTGCGCACGTACTTCCGCCGCCTCGAGGCTGCCGTCGCCGCCGGCGACGACGCCACGGCCGACACCGAGCACCGTGAGCTCGTCAGCCTGATCGACAAGGCCGTCAAGCGCGGCGCGATGCACCGCAACACCGGCGCCCGCAAGAAGTCCCGCGCCTCCCGCGTTCGCCGCGGCGCCGCCGAGTAGCACGCCTTCGCCCCGCGCTCAGCGCGAGCCCGTGACCGGTACGTCGGCCTCGCGCTGCGCGCGATGGACCGCCTCGACCACGTCGTGCGGCTTCGCCACGCCCGCGAACTGAAAGTCGAAGTCGTCACCCGCGGCGGTGTCGAAGTTCACGTCGCCGAACATGAGCATCCGCTGCGGGACCGATTGGTGGGTGTTGACGTTCTGCACCCGGTTGATGAGCGTCTGCTGCTCGGCCCGCGCGATGATCCCGCGCCGGATGTGCAGCCGGTGGTCGGTGATCGTGTACGTCGTGAAGAGCCGTTTGACGTAGCCGGCGACGAGCACGATCAGCAGCAGGACGATCCCCACGGCGACCGCCAGTCCGGTGTCGGCGGCGAAGTACGCGATCGCAGCGCCGATCGCCACGGCGACGAGGCCCTTCAGATAGAAGCCGAGAATCGAGCGCCAGGACGGGTGGCCCTCGAAGATCAGGCGCTCGCCGGGTTCGAGGTCCATGGGCCGAATATACGCGCGCCGCTCGCCGCGTGCACGCCATCGCGGGCGCGCCACAACCGTTCGTCGCGCCGACGAGCGTACGGCTCGGGCGTGGCTACGCTGGGCCGATGACCACCGCACTGCGCCTCCTGCTCGTCACCGCGCTTGTCGCGATCCTCGCTCCACCCGCCGCCGCCGCGCCGAAGAAGAACCCGAAGTCGCCGCAGGAGACGGCGGCCTACTGGACGGCGGAGCGAATGCAGGCGGCCAAGCCGCGCGAACGCGCGAAGCCCGGCGGAGGCGGCGGTGGTGGCCGGCCGAGCGACTGGTCGCGCTTCACGGTGGCGCTCGCCGGCGGCCTCTACGCCGGTGAGAACGCCAAGAACGGCAAGGTCTTCATGACGATCGACGGCGCCAACTACGTCTGCTCGGGCACCGCGGTCGACGCGACCTCGCCCGGCGTGAGCCTCGTCTGGACGGCCGGGCACTGCGTCACCGACGGCACCGGCCACGAGGCGACGAACCTCATGTTCGTGCCGGGCTATTACAACGACGCCAGGCCGAACGGCACGTGGACGTACACGGTGCTCGACTCGACGGAGGGCTGGGAGGCCCAGGGCGCCGACCGCTTCCGCCACGACGTCGGCGCCTTCCGCGCCGTCGACCCCGCCAGCCCCGGCGCCACCCTGGCCGGCACGGTGGGCACGCGCCCGATCGCCTTCGGCCAGAACCCGACCGGCAAGCGCCTCGTCAGCTACGGCTATCCGGCCGCCGGCAAGTTCAACGGCTCCCAGCAGTTCGCCTGCGCCTCGCCGTTCCGGCGCTGGGACACCACGACGCTGCTGGACCCGATGCAGATCAGCTGCGACATGACCGGCGGCTCGAGCGGCGGCGGCTGGTTCCTCGACACCAACGCCAACAGCGTGGGCGACGCCGGCGAGCCGCTCGTCTCGGTCAACTCCTACGGCTACAGCGGCGAGCGGAACACGATGTACGGGCCGTACATGCCGGCGACGGGGCAGGCGCGCAGCCTGTACGAGCGGCTGCGCTGAAGCTACCCTGCGCGCTCGGCGCTGCGCAGCCCGCCGCGCGCCCAGCCCGCCGCGAGCGTGAACATCGCGGCCAGGCAGGCGACGCTGATCGCGACCTTCGTCGGCTCGCCGGAGATGAAGCCGCGGGCGGCCTCGAGCAGGGCGGTGAACGGGTTGACGGTCGCGATGTCGTGCACCCAGCCCGCGACGAGCGGCAGCGGCACGTAGACCGGCGCGAGGAACAGCAGGATGAAGATCGGCATCTGCATGACCGGGCCGGCCTGCATGGAGCGCAGGCGCATCGCGATGCCGGCCGCCCACAGCGTCGATGTCGCGCTGACGGCGAGCGCCAGCGCGAGCAGCGCCAGCAGGTCGCCGAGCGAGCCGTCGACGCGCATGCCGCTGACCAGCCCGGCGCCGAACACGACGACCAGGACGAACAGCCAGCGCACCATCGCGGCGATCATGTAGCCGGCGACGATCCCGCCGCGGTTGGGCGCGGCCAGCAGCAGCCGGCGGGCGAAGCCGAACTCGAAGTCGGCGGCGATCGCAAAGCCCGTGAAGACCCCGCCGAACGCGGCCGACTGGATGCAGACGAAGGCGAACTGAAACGACGTGTAGCCCGACTTGAAGTCGAAGTCCGGAGCGTTCTGCACGCCCGACAGCCCGCCCGCGAACGCGACGAAGAAGAACAGCGGGAACATGATGCTCGGCAGCAGGATCGCGGGGTTGTGAAAGGCGTTGTGGATGCTGCGCCAGGCGACCGCGAACGCCACCGAGCGGGTGCGCGCCAGCGAGCTCATGTCCGCACCAGCCGCGTGCGCAGGGCGCGTGAGCTGAGCGCGAGGAAGGCGACGATCGCGATCAGGGCGATCGCGAAGGCCTGCGCGAGCGCCTGTCCGTCCCAGCCGGCGATGACGAGGCTGCGGATGCCCTCGACCATGTAGGAGACCGGGTTGTACGTCGCGATCGTCGCAAACCAGTCCTGCTCGATGAGGTCGCGGGGAAAGAACGCCGAGCTGAGAAACAGCATGACGAAGAACAGCGGAAAGAAGCCCTGCACGGCCTCCCCCGTCCCGGCCCGCAGCGCGACGAAGGTCCCGAAGCAGGCGAACGCCGACGAGATCGCCAGCGAGAGCAGGAGCAGGACGAGCGCGCCGGCGACGCCGGTCGCGATCCCCACGCCGAACGCGACGCCCACCACGAGGTACAGCACCGCGCTGATCAGGCCCATGAACAGCGCGCCGCCGAGCTGGCCGGCGAGCAGCGCCGCGCCCGACAGCGGCGTCATCGCGAGGCGGTCGAGGAAGCCGCCCTCGATGTCACGGGCGAGGTCCTGGCCGCCGTTGAGCGCGGCGAACAGCGCGCCCTGCATGAACGGGATCGCCAGCGCGAAGTCCAGGTAGCTGTCGGCGGGGAAGCCGGGCAGGTCGGTCGCCGCATCCAGGCCCGAGGCGTTGACCGCCAGCAGGATGAGCGGAAAGAGGATCGGGAAGACCATCTGCGCCGGGTTGCGCATGATCCGCTTGATCGCCCGTCCGGCGAGCAGCCCGACCTGGGCGGGCATCGCGCTGTGCGTCAGCGCGGTCACGCCGGAGCGGGCTCGCGCTCGGGCTCGGGCGCCGGGTCGGCCGCCCCCTCGAGGCTGCGGCCGGTCTTGGCAAGGAAGACGTCGTCGAGCGTCGGCTCGTGCAGGGCGAGGTGCGCGACGGCGACGTTCGCCTGGTCCAGCGCGCGGACGATGTCGGCGAGCTGCTCGGCGCCCGAATCCAGCCGCACGGCGATGGAGCCCGCGACGCGCGACGCGACGGGCTCGCCGAACGGCTCGAGCGCGAGCTTGGCCGTGGCGCACTCGCCGGCGTCGCGCGGGATGACCTCGACGGTCGGCTTGGAGACCTGTGCCTTCAGCTGGGCCGGCGTGCCCTCGGCGACGATCGTGCCGCGGTCGATGATCCCGACGCGGTCGGCCAGCACGTCGGCCTCCTCGAGGTACTGGGTGGTCAGAAAGACGGTCGTGCCCTCCTCCCGGGCGAGGCGCTCGACCTCGTCCCACAGCGCGGTGCGCGACTGCACGTCCAGGCCGGTCGTCGGCTCGTCGAGGAACAGGATGCGCGGGTTGTGCAGCAGCGCCAGCGCGAGGTCGAGCCGGCGCTTCATGCCGCCCGAGTAGGTCTTCGAGCGGCGATCGGCGGCGTCGGACAGGCCGACGCGCTCGAGCAGATCGTCGCCGCGCCGGGTGCGCTCGGCGCGTGGGATGCCCTGCAGCCCGCCCTGCAGGCGCATGTGCTCGCGGCCGGTGAGCATCGGGTCAAGCGCCACGTCCTGCAGCGCGACGCCGATCGAGGCGCGCACCTTGGCGCCCTCCCTGGCGACGTCGTAGCCGGCCACGGTCGCCCGGCCGGCGCTCGGCGGCAGCAGCGTCGTGAGGACCTTCACCGTCGTCGACTTGCCGGCGCCGTTGGGCCCGAGGAACCCGTAGATCTCGCCCGCCGCGACGTGCAGGTCAATGCCGTCGACGGCGCGGACGCCGCCCTTGAACTCGCGCACGAGCCCCTCTACGTCGATGCCGCGCTCTTCGGTCATGGACGACATCCTATGCCGCGCTAGTTGAGGTTGTCAACTATCGCCTTAGTCCACTATTGTGTCGTCAATGACTTCGCCGCTGAAGCATTCCGCCGCGGGTTCCGCCGCGGCGCAGGAGGCATGGTCGCTCGTCGGCCGGCTCTTCTGGCAGGTACGCCCGCGGATGCTCGGCGTCGCGGGCGAGCTCGGGCTCACCCCGCCGCAGATGTTCGCGCTCCGGGCACTGGATCCGGAGAACCCGGTGCCGATGCGCGAGCTCGCGGTCGAGCTGCACTGCGACAACTCCAACGTCACCGGCCTCGTCGACGGCCTCGAGGCGCAGGGGCTCGTCGAGCGCCGCTCAGCCGAGCATGACCGGCGCGTGCGGATGCTCGTCGTCACCGAGCGCGGAGCGCGGGTGCGCGCGCGCATCAACGAGGTGCTCGAGACCGTGCCGCCGGCGCTGGCCTCGCTGAGCGCCGACGATCAGCGCACGCTGCGCGACATCCTGCGCCGCGCGCTGGGCTGACGCGCGGGCACTCGCTCGAGACACACGAACGGCGGCATCATGCCGCCGCGCGTTTGATCAGATGTGCGGACTCGGGCCCCGGCCGAGCCGGAGACCGGGCCGCGGGTCGGCGTCAGACGGGACGGCTGGAGCCCTTGGGATCGTCCATCTCGTCGGCGTCGGTCGCCTCGCCCGGGTTGTTGCCGACGCCCTGATCGGCGATGGCCGCGCCGTCGGGCGCGCCGGGGGTGTCGGCGTCGACGCGCTTGACGTCGTCGTCGCTCGCGTCGGGGGTGGCGTTGTCCTTGTGGACAGTCTCGTCAGTCATGTGGCTCTCCTCCTCGTCGGATACTTCTGGCCTACCCACCGTCCCCCGCCTGTGAACGCGTTTGCGCCAGCCGGGGCGCCCCTACGCCGCGATCCGCGTGAGCGCCCGGATCGCCTCGGTCGGGTCGCTCAGCTCGGTCGCCCCGCGCGAGGCGAGCTCGAGGTCGGCGAGCACCTCGATCGTGCGGCTCAGCCGGCCTGCGTCCGAGCGCCGCGCCTCGGCGATCCGCCGGTCCAGCGCCCAGGGGCTGCCCTTCATCGAGGCCTTGATCTGCTGCGGGTTCTCGCCCGCCTCGAGGCGCTGGGCGATCGACAGCACCTCCCGCACACGGCGCGCGAGCAGCGGCACGAGGCGCGCCAGCGACTCGCCCTGGGCCGCGAGCTCCAGGTAGGCGCGCAGCGTTGCCGCCTCGTCGCCCGCGACGAGCGTGTCGACGAGGCCCCAGACCTGCTGCTCGGCCGAGCGCGCCGCAGCGCCCTCGACCTCCTCGGAGCCGATCCGGGCGCCGGGGCCGAGCTCGAGCGCGAGCTTCTCGAGCTCGCGCAGCAGCCGCTGCTGGCGCTCGCCGACGTGCGCGACGAGCGCCTGCGCGGCGTCGCGGTCCAGCGCGACGCCGAGGCGCTTGGCCTCGCCCTGCAGCCACTTCGGCAGCTCCCTGGCCTTCAGGGTCCGCTCGGCGGCGACGCTGCCGCCGGCCTTCTCGACCGCCTTGACGAGCTTGTCGCTGACCTTGTAGCGCCCCTCCTCGCGGGCGAAGAACGCGATCGTCGTCTCTGGCCCGATGCCGGCGATCGCGGGCAGCAGGTGCGTCGCGATCTCGGCGTCCTTCCAGCGCTCGGCGCCGTCGACGATGAGAAAGCGCCGGCCGATCGCAAACGTCATCGCGGCGAGCGCGCCCGCGACGATGTCGGGCGCGGCGTGATCGCCCTCGAAGCACTCGACGCCGTTGGACCCCGACTCGCGCTCGGCCAGCGCCCGCAGCGCCGCGCGCCGCTCGGTGATGCGGCCGTGGTCGTCGCCGTGGATCAGGTAGGCGGGCTTGAAGTCGGGCACCACGGCGAGTCTAGGCACCGCGGCGGGCGGTGGCGGGCGCGCCGTCAACCCGCGGCGTCCGAGGCCTCGATCCGCCCACCCCGCACGGTGATCTTCACGGTGCCGTCGCGGTCGGTGCGGCGCACGATCGGGACACGCGCGCTGCGCAGGGCCGCAAGCGTCGACGGGGTCGGATGGCCGTAGCCGTTGTGGGCGCCGACCTCGATGACGGCCGCCTGCGGGCGCAGGCGCGCGAGGACCCCGGGGAGGCCGGGATCGTCGCTGCCGTGGTGGGAGACCTTGAGCGCCTCGACCGGCGGCAGCGGCAGGCCGGCGAGGACGTTGGACTCCGCGTCGGCGGTGAGCAACAGGTCGAACGTGCCGTCGCGCAGGTGGATGACCGTCGCGCGGTCGTTCGGCTCGGCCCCGGCGGGCGCCGCCGGCAGGCGCCGCGGCCACAGCACGCGCAGCTCGAGCGGACCGGCGCGCAGGACCTGCCCGGCGTCGGAGGCGACGCGCCGGACGCGGTGAGCGGCGGCGAGCCGGGCGACCGAGGCCCGCGGGCCCGCCTCCTCTCCGTCGAGCACGAGCCCGACGGGCAGCGCGGCGAGCACCTCGGCGGCGGCGCCGTCGTGATCGGTCGCGTCGTGCGTGAGCACGAGCAGGTCCAGGCGCCGTACGCCGGCGTCGCGCAGGCGGTCGAGCACGGGCCCGTCCGGCGGGCCGGTGTCGACGAGGACGGCGGTGGAGCCGTGCTGGATGAGCGTCGCGTCGCCCTGGCCGACGTCGAGAAACGAGATCGTCAGGTCGCGCGGAGCACCGGGCGGGCGCGCCGCGATGACGAACGCCGCCGCCGCCGCGACGGCGCCGGCGGCCAGGACGCCGCGCGCGCGGCGACGGCCGGACGCGGGCAGCCGGCGCCAGGCGAGCGCCGCCGCGGTTGCGAACCCGTAGATCGCGAGGACGCCGATCGGGCCGGGCGAGGGCACCGCGACGTCCGCGAACGGCAGGCCGGCGAGGCGCTCGGCAAGCCAGGTGAGGTAGCCGAGCGGCAGCGCCGCGAGCGCCGCTGACGGGGCCGCGAGCGCCGGGCTCACCTGGCCGAGCGCGCCCGCGATCGTGCCCAGCCACATGATCGGCGCCACCGCCGGCGCCGCGAGCACGTTGGCCGGCAGCGAGACGAGCGAGAGGCGCTCGAAGTACAGCGCGATGAGCGGCGCGGTGCCGAGCGTCGCGGCGATCGTGAGGGCAAGCGCCTCGGCCAGGCCGCGCGGCACGCCCGCGGAGCCGAGCCGCGTGCGCAGGGCGGGCACGAGCGCCAGCAGCGAGAGAACGGCGGCGAAGCTCAGCTGCCAGCCCGGATCGGCGGCGGCGTGCGGGTTCCAGGCCAGCGTCAGCGCGGCGGCGAGCAGCAGCGCGTACCAGCGCGACGCGGGCCGCCCGGCGAGCGCGGCGACGAGCCCGGCGGCGCCCATCACCGCCGCGCGCTGGATCGACGGCCCGGCGCCGGCGAGCGGCACGTACGCGGCCACGAGCGCGAGCGCGAGCCACAGCCGCGCGCTCAGCCCGAGCCCGGCGGCGGCGCCGAGCGCGAGCACGAGCGTGGCCAGCAGGATGACGTTCGCCCCGCTGGCGGCGACGAGGTGCGCCAGGCCGGTCGTGCGGAAGTCCTCTCGGACGGCCTCCGTGAGCGCGCCGTCCTGCCCGAGCACCATGCCCCGCGCCAGCGCGCCCTGCGGCACGGGCACGCCGCCGGTCAGGGCGCGTTCGGTGCGCGCGCGCACGCCGTCGAGCACGCCCAGCGGCCCGCCGCGGCGCCGCCCCGTCGCATGAATCGACTCAGGCCGCAGGACCGCGTGCGCGCCGCGCCGGCGCTCGTGCTCGTCATGCGGGGCGAGCGCGACGAGGCGGCCCGCGACCGCGATCACGGCGCCGGGCACCGCCGCCGCGACGGGCCAGCGCACGCGGGCGGGCGCCTTGACGAGCACCCGCTCGCCGCGCAGGTCAACCGCCGCGACGCGCGTGCCGAACGTGCGTATGCGCGGATGCTCGAGCAACGTCGCGCGCGTGGTGATCTGGCTGGGAACGACGAGCGCGCTGCGATCGATTGCCGCGAGCCGCGCGTCGGCGACGACGGCGCCGGCGAGCAGCGCCACGAGCATGCCGAGGGTGAGCGGCGGGTGGTCGATGACGATCAGCACGACGGCGGCGGCGAGCGCGAGCCCGGCCGGGAAGCGCGGGCCGCTCAGCAGGCCGACGACGAGTGCGCAGAGCAGCGCGTGGCGCGGGTGCAGCGCGAGCGCCCGCCGTCCTGACTGCAGCCCGCCGGCCGCGGCGCGCCGGAGGCGGGCGGGCGGCGTGCCGGCGCCGGGGGGCCCGGCCGGCGAGATCACCTCACACCGTCACGAGCGGCGTGAGGGTGGCCAGGCGCTTGGCGCCGATGCCGGGCACCTCCCCCAGCTCCTCGACGCGGCTGAAGCCGCCGTGCTGCTCGCGGTAGTCGAGGATGCGCTGTGCGATCCCCGGCCCGACGCCGTCGAGCGTGTCGAGTTGCTCGAGCGTGGCGGTGTTGAGGTTGATCGCCGCGCCGGGGGCGCCGGCCGGCGCAGCCGCCGCCGCGGCGGCGCCGGCGCCGCCGCCGCCACCCCCCGCCGCGGCCGCCGCCGCGCGCTCGGGCACGATGACCTGGCGGCCGTCCTCGAGCTTGGCGGCGAGGTTCACCGCGGTGAGGTCGGCGCGGTCGCGCGGCCCGCCGGCGCTGCGCAGCGCGTCGTCGACGCGCGCGCCCGCGGCCAGCCGGTAGACGCCGGGCCGGCGCACCGCCCCGGCCACGTGCACCGTGACGCGGCCGCCGCCGGCTCGCCCCACGCTGACCGACGATGAGGCACCGTCGGGCGCCGCCGCCCCGACCGGCCCTGCCGCCGCCCGCGCGCCGCCCGGGGAGGCCGGCGCGGGCTTCTGCGTCAGGAGGTAGCGCCCGCCGAGCAGGCAGACGGCGGCGGCCAGCGCGACGTAGAGCGCCAGCCGCGGGCGATCGAGGTCGGACACGACTTGAAGCTAGGCGGCCGCCAGCGCAGGCGGACACGCGGTTCGTGACGATTCAGCGCAAGCGCTGCGCAACCGGCGCCGGAGCCGGAGCCGGAGCCGGTCCGCCGGCCTGGGGGTTCGGCACCTTCCTCGCCATACCCGCGGAAAGGCGACACACCCGGGGAGGGGGCGGACTCAGCGGCGTGAGGTGCGCCTGCAGCCGATCACGACGTCGCGCCGGTCGACGACCGCCAGCCCGCACGAGGAGATCCGGTCGCGCCCACCCCCGCGCGCCCGCACGGTGCGGCCCCCTTCGACGCGGTCGGCGCCGGCGCCCGGGTCGACGATCGCCGCCGCGGACGCGGTGATGAGGTCGTTGCCGGCAAAGCCGGAGATGCGGTCCGTGCCGGCCAGGCCGTCGATCTCGTTGGCCCGCCCGTTGCCGCGCAGCACGTCGGAGAAGTCCGTCCCGTCGAGGTTCTCGACGTCGGTGCGGATGCGGTCGCGCTCGCCGGCGGAGCCGTCGTCGGCACGGCCGTCGAGGTCGGCGCGCACGCCGCCGCGGCGCGGGGTGCCGAGCGGCGGGTCGTAGCTGACGGTGTCGGTGCCCGCCCCGCCCGACAGGTCGTCGGCGCCGCCCGCGCTGAACAGGGTGTCGTCGCCGCCGCGGCCCGAGTGGCGGTCGCGGCCGGGCCCGTCGAACAGGGTGTCGTCGCCGGCGCTGCCGAGCACGACGTCGTTGCCCGAGCCGTCGAGGATGCTCGATCCCTCCGCGGCGCCGGACGGAGCGCCGTTGATCGTCAGCCGGTCGTCACGGTCGCCGAGCTCCCACTGATCGCCGAACTCGTCGGCCCGTAGGGTGCACGTCGCGACGGTCCGGCTCTCGGCGCGGCAGCCGTCCCCCGGCGTGACGCCCACGGTGTCGCGTACGCGCACGTTGCCGCCGGCGCGGTAGCTCACGGTCACGCGGTTGCGCTCGCCTCGAGCGGCCGTGAAGACGACGTACTCGCCGGTCGTCCGGTCACCGATGATCGCCTCGACGTGGACCTCGCTCGCCGGCGCCGCCGCGGGCGCGCCCAGCGCCATCGCGATCGCGGTCGCCACTACCGGTGCCCACCTGCGCAGACGCATCACGCGCAACCTATCCGTTCGGCCACGCCTTCACGCCGCAGGGGTGCTCTGTGCGGGGCGTTGGAGCTCCGCCTCGACCATCGCCGGGGTCACGCGCAGGCGCCTCAGGCATTCGACGGCGCGCGACTCGCCGTCGCGCAGCAGTGCCAGCAGGAGGTGCTCGACCCCGAGGTGGTCGTCGCCGAGCCGCACGGCTTCGCGCAGGGCCTGCTCCAGCGCTTCGCGGCCGCGGCGCGAGAACGGCAGCTTGGCCTTGGCAGCGGCGCCGACGACGTCGTGGTCGGCGGTCTCAGGGTCGCCGTGCGCGCGGTCGGCGCTGGCCTGCGCGCAATGTCGCACCTTGTCCAGCGTGACCCCGAGCGTGATCAGCGACTGGGCGGCAACCCCGTCGCGCTGGCGGACGAGCCCGGCGAGCAGGTGCTCCGTGCCGACGTTGGAGCTGTGCGCTGCGGCCGCCTCCTGGCGGGCCATGATGACGGCCACGCGAGCCGCCGCGACGATCACCAGCCGGTTGCCGGAGACCGATTCCGCGTGCGCCTGGGCGTGGGCCGCCGCGGCCAGCCGCGCGCTGTGCTTTCGGTGCGCGGCCTGTCGCGTGACGCCGAGCGCCTCGGCGATCAGGCGCCACGAGCTGCCCGACTCCAGCGCGGCGTCGACGTGCTGGGCCTCGAGCGTGTCGAGGCATCCGCGCAGCGCGGCGATCGCGCGCAGCGCCTGCGCCGGCTCGGTGGCGGCCCCGACCTGCCGCGCGAGCCGGATCGCCTCCTGCTGGGGAGACCGTGTCTTCGGCGACGACCGCGTTGTCACAACGTGTTGACGCTCCTGTCAGGCGGTGTTGACGCCGCCCGTCGTGTCGTGGGTCAACATTGGCCCGAATCTCGGGGCACTGCGGAGCCTTACCCTCGCGCGAGCTTCTGAACCACGATCGGCTGCGGTGGCGGGCGCGATGGTGCGGGCACACCAATCTCCGATGAAGATCAACCGCATCATCCGCAAGCGCTTGATCGACTCCGACGGCAACCCGATCGGCGATGTCAACGCCGCTGTTGCCGTCAACGTCGGCGAGGCCGGCGGGTCAGAAGCGCACGTCAGCAGCCACAGCCGCGTGGTGCAGACCAGCCGCGGCGGACAGGTACACACGACAAGCGAGTCGCGGACTCGCCCCGCGCCGCCCACGGAGGCGGACGAACCCAAGGAGGCCCCATGACCGACGAGACCCGCAACGAGGAGCTGGAGGCTCTCACCCCAGAGGAGCTCGAGGCGCAGGGCGGCGAGGAGCTGCCCGACCGCGAGGCCATGTCGCTCATCAATGCGAACGTCGCAGCCCCGGTCAACGCAGCCGCCGCGCTGAACGTCCTCAGCGACGACTCCACCGCCACGGCGAACGCCACGCAGACCGCCGACATCGACCAGGGCAACTAGGAGGCCACATGACTGACGAGACCCCCAAGCAGGACATCGAAGAGCTTTCCGCCGAGGAGCTCGACGCCCAGGGCGGCGAGGAGCTGCCCGACCGCGAGGCCATGTCGCTCGTCAACGCGAACATCGCCGTCCCGGTCAACGCCGCTGTCGCCGCCAACGTGCTGTCGGACGGCTCGACCGCGATCGCCGACGCCACGCAGGACGCCGCGATCGACCAGAACAACTAGCCCGAGCCCACGAAACCGAGAGGAGCCACACCATGGACGAGACGCACAAGCAGGAGATCGAAGAGCTGTCGCCCGAAGAGCTCGAGGCGCAGGGCGGCGAGGAGCTGCCCGACCGCGAGGCCATGTCGCTGATCAACGCGAACCTCGCCGCGCCGGTGAACGCCGCTGTCGCAGCCAACGTGCTGTCCGACAACGCCAACGCCACGGCGACGGCGACGCAGGACGTCGACATCGATCAGGGCAACTAGGGACGGCAACGTCACCTCTGATGCGCTCGTTGGGGGCGGCCTTCACGGCCGCCCCCACGTGTCTTCCATGACCACCACCCCCACTCCTCCAGCGACCGCCCCGCTCCCCTCGCCGCCCGCCGGGTCGTCTCGCGGCCGCAGGCCCGCGCGCCACACGCAGGCGCCTCGGCTCGCCGACGGCATCGAGCTGATCGGGGAGTACGAGGGCTCGGGCTTCAAGGAGGCGCCGTACATCGCGCGCCGCGGCGACGGGCAGACGATCCAGCTCACCCAGCTGCTGCATCTCGTCGCCGAGCACTGCGACGGCCGGCGCGACGAGCGGGAGATCGCGCGCCTCGTCACGGCGCAGTTCGGCCGCAAGGTCAGCGCCGGCAACGTCGAGTTCCTCGTAGAGCGCAAGCTGCGCCCGCTCGGCGTGCTCGCCGAGGCCGACGGCTCGAGCCCGGAGATCGCCAAGCCCGACCAGCTGCTGGCACTGAAGTTCCGCACCGCGCTCGTTCCCGAGCGCTACACGAACGTCGTCACGAAGCTCTTCAAGCCGCTCTTCTGGCCGCCGGTGGTCGTCGCGCTCGTCGCAGCCTTCATCTCCCTCGACGTCTGGCTGCTGGGCATCCACGGCATCGGCGAGGGCGTCCGCGCGGCCGTGTACCAGCCGTGGTTGCTGCTCGTCTTCTTCGGCGCGGTCGTCCTGGCGACGGCCTTTCACGAGATCGGACACGCGACCGCCTGCGCCTACGGCGGCGCTCGGCCGGGGGTGCTGGGCGCCGGCATCTACGTCGTCTGGCCGGTCTTCTACTGCGACGTGACCGACGCCTACCGGCTCGGCAAGGCGGGACGACTGCGCACCGACCTCGGCGGCATCTACTTCAACGCGATCTTCGCGCTCGCGACGCTCGGTCTCTATCTCGTGACCGGCTTCGAGCCGTTGCTGCTGATCATCCTGCTGCAGAACTTCGCGATGCTCCAGCAGCTCATGCCGTTGCTGCGCCTGGACGGCTACTACATCATCTCCGACCTCACCGGCGTGCCCGACATTCTCAACCGACTGCGGCCGATCCTCACGAGCATCGTTCCCGGCCGCAAGCCAGACGCGAAGGTCGCCGAGCTCAAGCCGTGGGTCCGGGTGGCAGTGACGGTCTACATCGTCACGCTGATCCCGGCGATGCTCTTCGCCCTCGCGATGCTGGTGCTCAGCGCGCCGCGCGTCGTCGCGACGGCGTACGACTCGCTCGGCGTCCTCGGCGACAAGTTCTCGTCGGCCCTGGACGACGGCAAGGGCGTCAACGCCGCCGCCAGCGCGCTGCAGATGATCGCCCTGTGCCTGCCGATCGCGGGAATGACCGCGACCTCCGGGCGCCTCGGCCGCCGCATCGTCGGAGGCGCGTGGCGCTGGTCGGAGGGCGATGCGGTGCGCCGGGGCGGGCTCGGCGTGCTGCTCACCGCCGGCCTTGCCCTCGCGGCGTTCACGTGGTGGCCCAACGGTGAGTACCGGCCGATCCAGCCGGGCGAGAAGGGCACCGTGGGCAGCGGCCTGCAGGCGCTCAACACGGTCCCGACCGGCCGCCCGTCGCTCACGCCCGAGCGTCAGGCGCAACTGGACGGCGCGCCGACCGTGCGCGACAACGGCGGCGACTTCCGGGACTTCAAGAAGGAAGAGACGAAGCCTCCCGGCGAGGAGACCGAGCCGGAGCAGACGACGGAGACCTCGACGACCCCTGAGGCCACGACGACGCTGCCCGCCGAACCGGTGCCCACCACGCCTGTACCCACCACGCCGGTGCCCGCACCCGAGCCACCACCGACCACGACCGTGCCCATCGATCCCGCCACGGAGCCAACGCCATGACACCCGCCTCCCGCATTCGATCACTCCGTCCACTCCTCCTCGCGCTGCTCGCCGTCCTGACGCTCTGCGCGGTGCCGGCCATCGCCGCCGGGCAGGTGCTCAACGGGGCCAAGGACAACGAGGCCGTGGCCGAGCCCAGCGCGGCTGGAGACTCGGTCATCGACCTTGCGTTCTCGGTCCGCGAGACGGCCAGTGACGTGATCGACGAGACCAACACCGCCGTGGCGTACGCCAACTGCGAGGCGTGCCGGGCGGTCGCCATCGCCTTTCAGATCGTGATCGTCCAGGGCTCGCCCGGCACCGTCACGCCCCAGAACGTCGCGGTCGCCGTCAACGATCAATGCCCGGACTGTTCGACGCTGGCCGTCGCCTACCAGTTCGTCGTCGGGCGCGGAGAGCCGGTGCAGTTCACCAAACGCGGCCTCAATCCGCCTCGCCAAGGTCCGCTTGGAGCTCGCCAAGCTCGAGCGCCAGTACGGCAAGCTGACCAACGAGCAGATCCGCGCGCAGACGGACGCGCTCGCAGCCGACGTCCGCGACATCCTCGCCAACGACCTCGTTCCCGCCGGCACGAAGGGCAAGAAGGGCCCGCCGATCGAACGCGACGACAAGGCGCAGGACGAGCGCGGCAACCCGACCGCGACAACCACCACGCCCGTCGAGCCCACGCCGCAGCCCGCGCCCGCGCCGCAGCCCCAGCCTGCGCCCGCCGAGCCCCCCGCGCCACCGCCCACCGAAACGGTTCCCCCGACGGCCACGACGCCCGCGCCGCCGCCCGCCGAGGAACCGACGATGACCACGATGACGCCGTGACACGACGCGCCGTCGCGGCCGCGATCGTCGGCGTCGTGATCGTCGTGGCCGTGGTGGTGGTCAGCTGCGATTCGGGTGCCGAGGGCACGTTGCGCGAGACCTCCGAGAACCTGTCGGAGGTGCGCAGCGGGCAGCTGTCGATGCGCTTCGTCGTCGCGCCGCTGAGCGAGGCGCGCGACAGCGATGTCGGCTTCGCGATCAAGGGTCGCTTCGCGCTCGCCGAGCGGGCCCGCGGCCTGCCTGACACGGATCTCGCCTACACGCAGATCGCGGGCCCCGAGCAGGGGACCGTGCGGGTTCTGTCCGACGGTCAGGCGGCATGGGTCCGCGTCGGCGAACAGGCCTACCGGTTGCCGGCGCAACGCACCGCGCGCCTGCGGCGCTCCGGCGGCTCCGGCGGCGACGGAGCCGGCGGGCTCGACGTCCTGCGGATCGATCGCTGGATGGCCGATCCGACCAGCAGCGACGCCGGCAGGCTCGACGGCGTCAGCGTCACGCGCGTCACGGGCAGGCTGCGCGTGGCCACCGCCCTGCGTGACCTCCTCGCGCTCGGCCGCCGGGCCGGGACCGACGTCGGAGCCGAGCCGATCGGCAAGGAGACCGGCGAGGAGCTGGAGGACGCCAAGGAGGATGCCTCGATCACGCTGCACACCGGCAAGGAGGACCGCATCCTTCGCAAGCTCGTGCTGCGCGCGAGCTTCCCGCTCGAGCGTACGCGCGAGCTGGGCGGCACGATCGGCCGGCTGCGCGGAGCAGAGGTGCGCTTCTCGCTGAGCCTACGCCGCGTCGGCCGTACGATTCGCGTCAAGGCGCCGGCGAGGTCGCTGCCGTACGCGGCGCTCCGCGGCGGCGCATAGCCGCGACGGACGCCCTCGCGCGCCTATGCGGCGGGCCGCGCCGGCGCCGGGCGCACGACGACGTTGACGAGCTTGCCCGGCACGACGATCTCCTTGACGACCTGGTTTGCGTCGATGAACTGCCGCACGCGCTCGGACTCGCGGGCGAGCGCGACGAGGTCCTCGCGCGACGCGTCCGACGGCGCCTGGACGCGGTCGCGCACCTTGCCGTTGACCTGCAGGACGAGCTCGAAGGACGCCGCCTCGAGGAACCGGCGGTCGGAAACCGGCCACGGCTGCTCCCAGACGCGCTCGCCGGTCAGCCGGTGGTAGGCGTCGGTGGCGACGTGCGGCGCGAAGGGAAACAGGAGCGACGCCGCGGTGCTCAGCGCGAAGCGCACCGCGCCCGGCGAGGCGTCGCCGCGCTTGGCCGGCGTCAGCTCGTTGACGAGCTCCATCACCGCCGAGATCGCCGTGTTGAAGTTGAAGCGCTCGCGCATGTCGCTCGTGACCTTCTCGATCGCCCAGTGCGCCTTGCGCATGAGGCGCTCGTCATCGCCGTTCATGCCGGCCGCGGGCGGCAGCGGGTCGTCGGGCAGCTCGGCGGCGGCCTCGGCGCTCAGGCGCCACAGGCGCCCGAGGAAGCGGTGCACGCCCTCCATGCCGCTGTCGGACCAGTCGGCGTCCTGGTCGGGCGGGCCGATGAAGAGGATGTAGGAGCGCGCGGTGTCGGCGCCGTAGCGCTCCACGATCGTCTTCGGGGAGACGACGTTGCCGCGGTTCTTGGACATCTTCTCGCCGTCGCGCAGGATCATCCCCTGGGTGAACAGCGCCGCGAACGGCTCCTGGACCTCCGCGGGCAGATGGCCGAGGTCGGCCAGCGCCTTCGTGAAGAAGCGCGCGTACATGAGATGCAGGATCGCGTGCTCGACGCCGCCGATGTACTGGTCGACGGGCATCCAGCGCGCGACCACCGCCGGGTCGAACGCCGCCGCGTCGTTGCCGGCGTCGCAGTAGCGCAGGAAGTACCACGACGAGTCGACGAACGTGTCCATCGTGTCGGTCTCGCGCTCGGCGGCACCGCCGCACTGCGGGCACGTCGTCCTCACCCAGTCCTCGGCCGCCGCCAGCGGCGAGCGCCCGCGCGGCTTGTAGTCCTCGACGTCGGGCAGCACGACCGGCAGGTCCTCGTCGGGCACCGGCAGCGCCCCGCACTGCGGGCAGTGGATGATCGGGATCGGCGTGCCCCAGTAGCGCTGGCGCGAGATCAGCCAGTCGCGCAGGCGGTAGTTGACCGACGCCTGTCCCTTGCCCTCGCGCTCCAGCCAGGCGACGATCGCGCCGATCGCCTCGCGGTTGGGGGTGCCGTCGAACTCCGGCGCGGAGTTCACGAGCGGTCCGTCGCCGGTGAAGGGCAGCGCGTCACCGTCGTCCCCAGCGGGCGAGGCGATGACCTGCCTGACCGGCAGCCCGTACGCCTGGGCGAACGCGTAGTCGCGCTCGTCGTGGGCGGGGACGGCCATGATCGCGCCGGTTCCGTACTCCATGAGCACGTAGTCGGCGACGTACATCGGCAGCGCCTCGCCGTTGACCGGGTTGATCACGGTGCGGCCGAGCGCGACGCCGGTCTTCTCCTTGTCGACGTCGCCGCGCATCGTCTTGTCGGCGGTCAGCGCGCGGTTGACGTACGCGCGCACCTCCGCCTCGTGCTCGGTGCCCGCGGCGAGCCGCAGAACGTCGGGGTGCTCGGGCGCCATGACGAAGAACGTCGCGCCGAACAGCGTGTCGGGCCGCGTCGTGAAGACCGGGTAGTCGACGTCGAGGTCCTCGTTTGCGAAAGACGACCTGGGCGCCCTCGCTGCGACCGATCCAGTTGCGCTGCATCGTCTTGACGTGCTCGGGCCAGCGGATCGTCTCGAGGTCCTCGAGCAGCCGGTCGGCGTAGTCGGTGATGCGAAAGAACCACTGCGTGAGCTGGCGCACCTCGACGAGCGCGCCCGAGCGCTCGCCGCGCCCGTCGACGACCTGCTCGTTGGCGAGGACGGTCTCCTCGACGGGGTCCCAGTTGACGGCCGCCTGCTTCTGGTAGGCCAGGCCCTCCTTGAAGAGCTGAAGGAAGATCCACTGCGTCCAGCGGTAGATCCGCGGCTCGTGCGTGCCGAACTCGCGCGTCCAGTCGATCGACACGCCCCAGCGGCGAAACTGGCGCTGGAACTCCTCGATCGCCGCGTTCGTCGAGACGCTCGGGTGCTGGCCGGTCTTGATCGCGTGGTTCTCGGCGGGCAGGCCGAACGCGTCGTAGCCCATCGGGTGCAGCACGCGCCGGCCCGTGCGGCGGTGGAAGTGCGCGACGGCGTCGCCGACGGAGTAGACCTTCAGATGCCCGATGTGCGGCTCGCCGCTGGGGTAGGGCAGCATCTCGAGCACGTACGACGTCGGCCCGGCGGCCGCGTCGTCGTTGGAGACCTCCCAGGTCCCCTCGTCGGCCCACACCTTCTGCCAGCGCGGTTCGATCTCGGCGGGGTCGTAGTGCAGCTCGTCGGCAGCCATGGTTGGCCGCAAGGATAGGCGGGCTCGGCGCCACGTCCCCGCGAGGAGGCTCAAACCGGCGCGCCACCCCCCGATGACGCGCCGGAGCTGAGCTGAGAGCTCGGGCTAGACGGCCTGAGCGCTGAGGCCCGCGGCCTCGCGCAGTACGTCGGCCTTGCCGGTCTGCTCCCACGTGAAGTCCGGATCGTCGCGGCCGAAGTGCCCGTAGGCCGCGGTCTTCTGGTAGATCGGCCGGTGCAGGTCGAGCTCCTGGCGAAACGCGCCGGGCCGCAGGTCGAAGTGCTCGTCGACGAGCGCGGCGATCCGCTCGCGCGAGATGTGCTCGGTGCCGAACGTCTCGACCATGACGCTGACCGGGTGCGCGACGCCGATCGCGTAGGCGACCTGCACCTCGAGACGGTCGGCGACGCCGGCGGCGACGAGGTTCTTGGCCACCCAGCGCGCCGCGTAGGCGGCGGAGCGGTCGACCTTCGACGGGTCCTTGCCGCTGAACGCGCCGCCGCCGTGGCGGGCCATCCCGCCGTAGGTGTCGACGATGATCTTGCGTCCGGTCAGGCCGCAGTCGCCGACGGGGCCGCCGATGACGAACCGGCCGGTCGGGTTGACCAGGAACTCCTTGCGCAGCGTGTTCGCGTCGAACATGTCGGCCGGCAGGATCGGCAGCACGACGTGCTCCCACAGGTCGTCGCGGATCTGGTCGCGCGTCGCCTTGTCGTGATGCTGCGTCGAGATCAGCAGCTTCTCGATCGAGACCGGGACGCCGTCGGAGTAGCGCACGGAGACCTGCGTCTTGCCGTCGGGACGCAGGTAGTCCAGCGTCTCGTCGTGGCGCACCACCGCCAGCTGCTTGGCGAGCTGGTGGGCCAGCGAGATCGGCAGCGGCATGAGCTCGTCGGTCTCGATGGTCGCGTAGCCGAACATCATCCCCTGGTCGCCGGCGCCGGCCTTGTCGAGCTCGTCGTCGTCGTTGGGGTCGGTCTGCGTCTCGTAGGACTGATCGACGCCCTGGGCGATGTCCGGCGACTGCTTGTCGATCGCGTTGAGCACCGCGCAGGAATCGGCGGAGAAGCCCAGCTCCGCGTCGATGTAGCCGATGCCGCGGACCGTCTCGCGCGCGACCTCCTGGATGTCGACGAACGTCTCCGTCGAGATCTCCCCCGAGACGACGACAAGACCCGTGTTCACCAGGGTCTCGCAGGCGACGCGTCCGGTCGGGTCGTCGCGCATGACGGCATCCAGGACGCCATCGGAGATCTGATCGGCGACCTTGTCGGGATGGCCTTCGGTCACCGACTCAGATGTGAACAAATATCCGTGGGCGAAGTTGGTCATGCGCGGAAGGCTAGCGGGCCTCGCTGAGCGAAGCCGTGCGCCCGTACTACCGGATTTCGCTGCGGCGGGCCTTGCGCTCGTTGAAGTCGATGATGAGCGGGATGCCGTCCATGCCGAAGCGCGCGCGCATCCTGTTCTCGACGTAGTAGGCGTAGTCGCGCGTCACGCGCTGGCGCGAGTTGACCTGGATCGCGAAGCGCGGCGGGCGCTCGCCGATCTGCGCGGCGTACAGCAGCTTGAGGCGATGGCCCTGCTTGGCCGGCGGCTGACGCGCCTGCACGACCTCGCCGAGGAAGCGGTTGAGCTCGGGCGTCGGGATGCGTCCCAGCATGCGGTCGCCGAGCGCCACGACCTCCCTGAGCAGGCGCTCCATGTTGCGGCCGGTCAATGCGCTGGCGGTCAGCACCTTCGGCCGCAGGCGCAGCTTGTTGGCGACGTGCGCGCGCTCGTGGTCGAGGTCGGCCTCGGTCATCTCGGCGGTGTCCCATTTGTTGAGGACGATCGCCGTCGCGCAGCCCGAGGTCATCGCCAGGTCGGCGATGCGCAGGTCCTGCTGGGTGACGCCGTCGTTGGCATCGCACACCACGAGCGCCACGTCGGCGCGCTCCGCCGCGCGCTGCGAGCGCAGCGTCGTGTAGTACTCGACGGACTCCGAGACCTTCGACTGGCGCCGCATCCCGGCCGTGTCGACGACGACGATCGTGCGCCCGTCGATCTCCAGCGGCAGGTCGATCGCGTCGCGCGTCGTGCCGGCGACGTCGGAGACGATGACCCGGTCCGAGCCGACGAAGCGGTTGACGAGCGAGGACTTGCCGACGTTCGGCCGCCCGATGACTGCGAGGCGGATGAGCGTCTCGTCGACCTCCTCGTCGTCTTCTGGCAGCAGCTCGACGAGGCGGTCGAGCAGGTCGCCGGTGCCCAGGCCCTGGGCGGCGGACACCGCCATCGGCTCGCCGAAGCCGAGCCGGTGGGCCTCGACGGCCAGCGGCATGTCGGTGACGCTGTCGATCTTGTTGGCGGCGACAACGACGGGCATCCGCGAGCGGCGCAGCAGGTCGGCGAGCTCGTCGTCACCCGGCCGCAACCCGGCCTTCGCGTCGAAGACGAACAGCGCGACCTGCGCGTCGGCCAGCGCGGCCTTGGCCTGGTCGCGGATCGAGCCGGAGATCGGGTCGGGATCCTCGTTGTCCATGCCGCCGGTGTCGATGAGCGTGAAGCGCCGGCCGTTCCACTCCGTGGCGATCTCCTTGCGGTCTCGGGTGATCCCCGCCCGCTCGTGGACGACCGCCTCGCGCGAGTTCGTCAGCCGGTTGACGAGCGAGGACTTGCCGACGTTCGGGTAGCCGACGACGGCGACCTTCATCGCGCGGCCTGGACGAGCTGCGCGATCCGCTCGACGACCTCGTCGACGGTCAAGCCGGTGGTGTCGACCTGCAGGGCGTCGTCGGCGGGCTGCAGCGGCGAGTGCTCACGCGTGGAGTCGCGCTCGTCACGCTCGAGCTGCTCGGCCAGGACCTGCGCGGGGTCCGCCCCCGTCTGCGCGGCGCGGCGCTGCGCGCGCTCCTGCGGCGAGGCGGTGAGAAAGACCTTGAGCTCGGCGTCGGGCGCGACGACCGTGCCGATGTCGCGGCCCTCGGCGACGTAGTCGCCGTGCGCGATCATCTCGCGCTGCAGCTTGACGAGGTGGCGGCGCACGTCGGGCCGGGCGGCGACCTCGGACGCGCGCGCGCTGACCTGCGGCGTGCGGATGTCCTCCGTGACGTCCTCGCCGTCGAGCGTCGCGTGTCCGCCCTCGAGCTCGATCGCGCAGCGCAGCGGATCCTCGACCCCACGCAGCTCGGCGAGCGCGACGCAGCGGTACATCGCCCCGCTGTCGAGGTACGTGAAGCCGAGCGCGTCGGCGACGGCGCGCGCGACCGTCGACTTCCCGGCCCCGGCAGGGCCGTCGATGGCGATGAGCATCGCCTGAGCATAGGAGCAGCCGCGTCCGCTCCGATGGGCGTGACATCGTGTGTACCGGTGCCCGAACTCAAGACGCAGCGCAACGACCGCGACGTCGAGGCGTTCCTCGCGGAGATCCCCGACGAGCGGCGCCGGGCCGACGCGCGCACGGTCTGCGCGCTGATGGCCGAGCTGTCCGGCGAGCCGCCCGCCATGTGGGGCGGCAGCCTGGTCGGCTTCGGCTCGTACTCCTACACGTACGCGAGCGGTCAGTCGGGCGAGTGGTTCGCGGTGGGCTTCGCGCCGCGCAAGCAGGCGCTGACGCTGTACCTCATGGACGGCTTCGGCGCCTACGAGGCGCTGCTCGCCCGCCTCGGCCCGCACAGGACCGGCAAGTCCTGCCTGCTGGTCAAGCGCCTCGACGATGTCGACGAGGACGTGCTGCGCGAGCTGATCGCGCAGTCGCTGGCGTCTACGCGCTCGCGCTGATCCTCCGTCGTGTGAGCTTCGCACCGTGCTCGCTCGAGCGTCTGCGGTGTCGCGAAACGTTCGCCACACCACGGCCCAGCCACCGGCCGACCTTCCAGCACGACCCGCGCGATCCGGTGCGGACTACTGCTCTGACGCCCGCCCGATCCAGTTGGCCGTGACCGCGACCTCGCTGAAACCTGCGCGCAGGATGTTGCGATAGGAGTTGCTGGGGCGGTCGGCGCGGCGCTCGCCGGTCTCGGTGGTCACGAGGTCGCAGCCGAGTTCGCGGGCGCGTCTGATTCGGGCTGCCAAGAGCGCGCTCTGCGCGCCTCGGCCACGGTAGTCGGGAAGCGTTCCGGCAAGGCCGAGATAGGCCGTCGAGTCGCTGACGAAGACCGCGCCAGCGCCGGCTGGCTGCTCGCCGTCGAGCGCGAGGAAGCAGTGCCAGCCGTTGTCGGGGGCAGCAGCAAGAGTCGGCTCGACCGCGTTGGCCAAGCCGTAGCTGGACCGCACGACGCGTGCAAACGTGGCGCGCTCCTGCGTCGTGCTGACCGCTACGACGCGCAATGTTGTCCGTGCCGCCGGTGGGTCGCGGACGCCGCGTCGAAACAGCATCCATCCCCAGCCCGGCTCGAGTCCCCGCGCGCGCAGCCATTGCGGTAGTTCGGCGGGTCGCGCCGCGGGCGCAACGGCGACGTAGAAGCAGACTCCGGGGTCGATCGCGGCCAGCGCCTGGTCGACGTCCGCTTCGGTCGCGGGCCGCGCGATGCCCAGACCGACGACGCGGTTGAGCATGGGCGAGTCAGGCGTGGCGGGAGCGCGAAGTACGGCGGCGCCCTCGACGTCGGTCGCGTCCGCGAGCGCGCGAGACGCCTTGATGGCGATCAGCTCGTCGCGGGTGTACCCCGGCGCGGACGCCGTCATGAGATCTCGATCCCGGCCGCTCGCAGGTTCTCCTCGACGACCGCGACGGTCGCGGCGAGTGCGTCCGTCGGGCTGAACTCGACGAGCTGCGTGCCGGCGTGCAGCAGCGGGGTGTGACCTGCAGGCGCGTAGTACGCCTCACCTGCCTGGAATGTCTCCTCGTGGTCGGCGAACGTATAGGTCACCTTCCCCTCGATGACGTAACCCCAGTGCGGTGACTGGCAACGATCGTCGGGGAGACCTTGGAACAGTTCTGTCAGGTCGGCGTCGGCCGTGTAGCTCTCGAAGGCGACGGTGTAGCCACCGTCGAAGTTCTCGAATCGACCCTCGTAGCCCTCGATCGCCATCGCGTCGGACGCGCTCTCTCTCGATGCCTTCGGCACGACGTCTCCTCGCAGTTGCTGACGTGTTGGCGCGAGGCTACGTCCGCGATGGCGGCGGCGCATCGGTGCCGCTACCCATTCGTGTGCCGGGCACTACGCAACGCCGTGGGCGTGCGCCCAAGCCGTAGCGGCGGCGCGCGCCGTCCGACCCGACACGCCGATCTTGCCGTAGACGTTGGCGACGTGGCGCTCGACGGTTCGCACGCTCAGGACCAGCTGCAGGGCAATGTCATGGTTCGACATGCCGCGCGCGACGAGCCGCAAGACCTCCGCTTCGCGCGGTGACAGCTCGCCGGCGGTGTCCTCCGGCAACCGTGCGCCCAGCGCGCGCAGCGCATCACGCGCGCGAATGCGTTGCCTTGCCGCGCCGCCGTCGCGTCCCGCGGCCAGCAGCGCCGACGCGAGGTCGAGCCGAGTTTGCGCGGCGTCATAGGCGGCGCCCGCAGCATCGAACAAGTCGGCGGCGTCCTCCAGCTGCGCGACTGCGGCGCTGGCGTCGCCGCTTGCGGCGGCGATGCGTCCCGACGCGGCCAGCGAGGTCGCGCGCAACGGAGAGCTCGGGATCATGGCCGCGATCGTGGCGATGTCGTCCGCCGCCCGCACAGCGGCGGCGACTGCGCCGCCTGCCAGGGCCGCACGAACCAACAGCTCAAGCCCCGCGACGCGCTCAAAGCGATCGTCCTCGCCGACGCGTCGCAGGAACCGTTCGGCCGCTTCACGCGCAGGCTGAACGTCGCCGCGGTCGAGCGCAAGCAGGCCCTCGACGAGCGCGTGGAAGCGGTGTGGCGTGGCCCGTGCAAGCAACTCCTCGGCTTCACGCGTGCGACCCTGCCGCCGCCGCAGCTCGGCGAGCCGGGCGAGCGGATCAACCTCGCGCCCGGGCCTGATCGAGCTCAGCTCGGCGACCGCCGCTGTGAGCTCAGCATCGGCGCGCGCCCAGTCGCCACGCCACAACAAGACGTCGGCGTAGTGGGTGCGGCACACAGAGAACATCTGGCGATCGCCGAAGCGCGTCGCGATGTCGCGCACGCGCAGGCACCATTCGTTCGCCCGTTCGAGATCGCGAACGCGCTTGCAAGCGTCGATCACGTAGCAGCACACGCTCTCGATGGAATCGGCGTCCGTCATCTCACCGCCTACGGCTGCAGCCGCCGCAGCGTCGAGCCGTCGCATGCCCTGCTCGATCTCACCCCGGCTGACCTCGGCCAAGCCCTCTACCGCGATCGCCAGCATCTCCACGTCGACCGCACCCACACCACGCGCGATCACGCTCGCCTGCGCCGCCTCCCGGCACGCGGCATCCGGGTCGTGATTGGCGAGGGCGAGGTGCGCGCGCAGCAGAGGGACGCACGCGCTCGCGATGCTCACCGGCTGCTCGTCGACGAGCATTGCGGCGCGCTCCACCCACCCGGATGCCTCCGCCGGCCCGAGGAACGCGTACGTGTCATACGCGAGCTGGATCGCCAGGCGTGCCGCCGTTGCCGCGTCTTCCTGCGACCGCGCGAGGCGATAGCCGCTCTGGTGGGCATCCAATGCGGCGACCGCATCGAGCTCGTAGCGAGCGGCCATGCCGAGCCCTTCGTACGCCTCGGGAGTCTCGCTGACCGTCAACGCCGCTGCGAAATGCTCGCGCGCCAGCGCCCACGCGCCGCGGGCGAGCGCCGCGCGGCCAGCCTCGATCCTTGGCAAGTCAGCGTCGGTGCCCACAGCCCAACACTAAGCCGCATCGACCCTGCGGCGGAGGCGCGACGTCAGTTCACGGCGCCCGTCGGCGCTCGAGCACAGGGCAGGGCCTCGGCCCCTCCCGTTTGACCCGTCTGCGAGTCGGATGAGCCTCGCTGGGCGAGTGGGACTCGATGCACCCCCTTACGTCGGGCGCCGAAGACTAGGAGAGCGCGGCGAGGTCGTCCATGAAGTGCGGGTAGGAGACCGCGGCAGCGTCCATCCCGACCACCTCGACCCCCTCGACCGAAGCCAGCCCGGCGACCGCCCCGAGCATCGCCATCCGGTGATCGCCGCGCGCGTCGATCGTGCCTCCGCGCAACCCGGAGCCGCCCGCTACCACGAAGCCGTCGTCGGTCGCCTCGATCGTCGCGCCCAGGCCGCGCAGGCCCTCGACGACGCCGGCGATCCGGTCGGACTCCTTGACGCGCAGCTCCTGCGCCCCGCGCACGACCGTCTCGCCCTCGGCGAAGCAGCCCAGCAGCGCCACGAGCGGCAGCTCGTCGATCGCCAGCGGCACCTCCTCGGCCTCGACGACCGTACCGGCCAGCGGCCCGGAGGAGACGTCGATGTCGCTGATCGGCTCGCCGAGCGCAACCACCGGCGAGGGCGCCTCGAGGTCGCCGATCACGACGGCGCCCATCCGCTCGAGGATCCGCAGAAAGCCCGCCCGCGTCCAGTTGACGCCGACGTCGCGCACGACCAGGCGCGAGCCCTTCACGAGCACCCCGGCGGCGATCATGAACGCCGCCGAGGAGAGGTCGCCGGGCACGACGAGGCTGTGCGTGTCGAGCTCGTCGGTGCACGTGACCGAGACCGTCAGGCCGCGGCGGTCGACCGCGACGCCCGCGCCCGCGAGCATCCGCTCGGTGTGATCGCGGCTCGGCGCCGGCTCGACGACGCTCGTGGTCCCTGCCGCGGCGAGCCCGGCCAGCAGCACGCAGGACTTCACCTGCGCGCTGGCGACCGGCAGCTCGTAGGTGATCGCCTCCAGCGGCGTGCCGTACACGACGAACGGCGGGAAGCGGCCGCCGGTCGCGCGGAGGTCGGCCCCCATCAGGCGCAGCGGCTCGGCGATCCGGTCGACCGGCCGGCGGCGGATCGAGCTGTCGCCGTCGAGCACGAAGATGCGGCCCTCCTGCGCGGCGAGCCAGCCCGGCAGCAGGCGCATGAGCGTGCCCGCGTTGCCGACGTCGATCGGACCGCCCGGCTCGCGCGCCTCGCGCAGGCCGCTGCCGCGCACGACGACGGTCCCGTCCTCGCGCTCCTCGACGAGCGCGCCCACCGCGCGCAGCGCCTCGAGCGTCGAGAGGGTGTCCTGCGCGCGCAGGTAGTTGGAGATCCGCACCGGCTCGGACGACATCGCGCCCAGCAGCGCCGCGCGGTGCGAGATCGACTTGTCCGGCGGCGCGCTGACGCTGCCGCGCAGGCGGCCGGACGGCTCGAAGCGGACGGTGGTCACGGGGACTCGCCCTACGCCGCCGGGTAGCCGAGCTCGGCGATCAGCCCGATCGCCCGCTGCGCCTCGGACGGGTCGAGCCAGAGCATGACCATGCCGCTGCGGTTGTCGGCCTCCGGCGCGAGCGACATGTCGGAGATGTTGATCCCCGCGCGGCCCAGCGCGAGCGCGATCTCCGCGACGACCCCCGGCTTGTTGGGAACCACTGCGGAGATCTGCTGCACCTGCCCGGCGTCGGCGCCGGCCAGGCCGACCTGCAGCAGCGCGCTGCGCTGACGGGAGGCGACCTCCTGCCAGGCCGCGAGCTCGGCGCCGTCGCCGTCGTCCAGCAGCGCGCGCACCTCCCCCAGCCGCCGCACGAGATCGTCGATCTGCGTGCCGAGCGCGCCGCGGTTGGCCGAGTAGATCTGCGCCCACAGCGCCGGGTTGGAGCCCGCGACGCGCGTGGCGTCGCGAAAGCTCGGCCCGGTCGCGGGCAGCGTCTCGCCGCCGAGCGCCTCGGCGGCCTGGGCCACGAGCAGGTTGGCGACGACGTGCGGCAGGTGCGAGACGACGGCCATGAGGCGATCGTGGTCGTCGGGCGCGATCGCGGTCGGCACGGCGCCCAGGCCGGCGACGAAGCGGGCCAGCCGCTCGTAGAGGACGCCGGGGGTGGCGGGGCGCGGGGTCAGGTACCAGGTGGCGCCTTCGAAGAGGTTGGCGCGGGCGTGGGCGACGCCCGTCGCCTCGGCGCCGGCGAGCGGGTGGCCGCCGATGAAGCCCGGGGAGTCGACCGCGCCGACGAGCGCGGCCTTGGTCGAGCCGACGTCGCTGACGACCGCGTCGGGCAGCGCCTGGCAGAGCGCGCGAACGGTCGCCGGGAGCGCATCGACCGCGACGCCGGCGATCGCGACGTCGGCCGTGCCGATCGCCTCGATGCTCGTGACGGCCTCGTCGATCGCCCCACGCTCGAGGGCGAGCTCCAGCACTGCCGGGCTGCGGTTGTAGCCGATGACGTACGCGCCCAGGCGTTCGCGGGCGGCCAGGCCGATCGAGCCGCCGATCAGGCCGACGCCGGCGAGCGCGACCCTCACAAGCGGCGACGGCGGCGGCGGCGGCGATCCATCGCGTCCAGCTACGCGCGGCGGTCGCGCACCGCGGCGGCGAGGCCGTCGAGCACGTCGACCGTCGCGTCCCAGTCCATGCAGGCATCGGTGATCGACTGCCCGTAGATCAGCTCGTGGCCGTCGGCGACGTTCTGGCGGCCGGCCACGAGGAAGGACTCGAGCATCACGCCGACGATCGCACGGCTGCCCGCGGCCACCTGCGCGCCGATCTCGGCGGCGACGATCGGCTGGCGCTCGTGGTCCTTGGCGGAGTTGTCGTGCGACGCGTCGATGACGAGGCGCTCGGCGAGCGCGGCGCCGCGCAGCTTGGCCAGGGCGGTCTCGACACCCTCGGGGCCGTGGTTGGGCTCGCCCGAGCCGCCGCGCAGGATGACGTGGCCGTCGGGGTTGCCGGTCGTGTGCAGGATCGCCGGCGTCCCGCTGTGGTCGACGCCCGCGAACGAGTGCGATGCGGCAGCGGCGCGGACCGCGTCGACGGCGACCTGGACGTTGCCGTCCGTGCGGTTCTTGAAGCCGACCGGCATCGACAGGCCCGAGCCGAGCTGGCGGTGGATCTGGCTCTCGGTCGTGCGCGCGCCGATCGCCGCCCACGACACCGTGTCGGAGATGTACTGCGGCGTGATCGGGTCGAGGAACTCGCAGCCGACCGGCAGGCCGAGGCGCAGGACCTCGAGCAGCAGCTCGCGCGCGGCGCGCACGCCGGCGTCGACGTCGCCCGAGCCGTCGAGGTGCGGGTCGTTGATGAGGCCCTTCCAGCCGGTCGTCGTGCGCGGCTTCTCGAAGTACACGCGCATGGCGATGAGCAGGTCCTGCTCGTGGCGCTCGGCCACGGCGCGCAGCCGGCGCGCGTACTCCAGGGCGGCGTCGGGGTCGTGCACGCTGCAGGGGCCGACGACGAGCAGCAGCCGATCGTCGACGCCGTCGAGGATCGCCTCGACCTCGGCTCGTCCGCGCAGGACGAGCTCGGCCATCGCCGGCTCGAGCGGCAGGTGCTCGAGCAGGTCGGCCGGCGTCGTCAGCGGGGAGACCCGGGCGATGCGCGTGTCGCGCACTGCGCCGGGTTCGACCACGCTGCCGGCGCGCGGTATGTCTTTCATCTCGATCACGGTCTCACTGGGTCCTTTCGAAGATTTGAACGCCTGACAAACGGACTACGGGCGCTCGGCGAAAGGGCGAAAGTGGGTGCGGTGAGCCGAGCGCCTAGATAAATCGCCAGGCGAGATACCGACGCGCGAACGACGTAAAGCTGGTGCGGGCGCTGTCGGTGGACCGGATCATCGAGGTGCCAGCTTTCTAGAGGACTTGCGCCAGCGCGTCGAGGAAACGGACGTTCTGACTCGGTGTGCCATACGTCACACGCAGCGCGCCCTCTCGCCCCAGGGCGGCGCCAGCCCGCACGAGCACCCCGC
The DNA here is from genome assembly GCA_963742745.1 of uncultured Actinomycetes bacterium. Lineage (GTDB taxonomy): Bacteria > Actinomycetota > Thermoleophilia > Solirubrobacterales > Solirubrobacteraceae > CADCVQ01. The sequence goes on along the minus strand of CAVUND010000008.1, from coordinate 100,877 downwards.
GCTCGGCCAGCCCCTTGACGACGGCGGCCTCGTCGGCCCCCTCGGGGAGATCGAACCAGCAGAAGTTTGCCTGCGACTCGGCCGGCTCGATCCCCAGCGCATTGAGGCCGGACTCGATCTCCACGCGCGCGACGATCGCCCGCTCGACGCGCTCGGCGACCGCGTCCTGGTGCTTGAGCGCCTCGATCGCGGCGGCCTGGGCGGCGGCATTGCAGAAGAACGGCTGGCGCACGGCGCTGACGGCCTGCGGGAACGCCTCGCTGCCGCACAGCGCGTAGCCCACCCGCAGCCCGCAGAGCCCGTGCACCTTGGAGAACGTCCGCAGCAGCACGAGGTTGGGGTGGCGCGGCAGCAGGTCGAGCGTGGCGTCGGGGTCGTCGAGCAGGCTGAACTCGCAGTAGGCCTCGTCGACGACCAGCGCGACGTGGTGCGGCACGCGCGCGGCGAACGCCGCGATCTCGTCGTACGGCAGCGCCGTCGAGGTCGGGTTGTTGGGATTGCAGACGATGACCAGGCGCGTCGCGGCGGTGATCTCCCGGGCCATCGCGTCGAGGTCGTGGCGCTGCCCGCCGTCGAGCGCGACGGTGATCGCGCGGGCGCCCGACGCCGCCGCGAGGTGCGGATAGACGCTGAACGACGGCCATGCGTAGACGAGCTCGGCGCCCGGCTCGAGCAGCGCCTCGCCGGCGGCGAGCAGGATGTCGCAGGAGCCGTTGCCGACCGCGATCCGGTTCGGGGCGACGCCGTAGCGGTTGCTCAGCGCGCGCCGCAGCGCGGAGTTCGACGGGTCCGGGTAGCGGTTGACGCCGGCCAGCGCGCGCGTCGCGGCCGCGACGACCGCCGGCAGCGGCGGGTCGGGCGACTCGTTGGAGGCGAGCATCGCGACATCGTCGGGCAGCGAGTAGCCGTCGGCGACGGGATAGACGGGGATGCGCCGCACCCGCTCGGAGAACTCGATCGGCATGCGCTCATTGTCCCGCATCGCGGATGCGGGGCCCGGCCGGCCCGTGGGCGGGGCTTCAGAGCATGACGGCGATGAGCACCGCGAGGATGATGAACGCCACGAGCACGCCCGCTCCGATCGCGTACTTCTGATACTGCGAGCGCCAGTACTCCGGGTCGGCCTTGTCGCGCGTGTGAAAGCCCTCCGGCGGCGTGCCGACCCAGTCCTCGTCTTCTTCCTTGGTGGGGCGACGACTCATACCGAGCATTGTTCCGCATCGCCGCCCCGCGGCGTGCGCCGGGGGTCAGACCACGCGGCCGCGCTCCTGGGAGATCGAGTAGCCGCCGAACGCGACGGCCAGGCCGAGCAGCACGCCGAGGTAGGCGCCGAAGCCGAGGAAATCGGTCTCCGCGATGAGCTTGATGATGAGCAACACGGCCACCGCGATCCCCGCGATCAGGTGGATCTGCGACCACGGCACCGGCGGGTCGGGCTGCGCCACCGTCGTCAGCTTGTCGAGGACGATCTGCACCACCATGATGAGCGTGAGGATGAGCGCGACGATGCCGAAGAACGCGTTGGGCGCCTGTACCCCGCTCTGGGTGGTGTCCACACCGGCGGCTTCGGCAGCACCCCCGAGGTCGATGCTGTGCCACGGCAGGAACAGCAGGTCGATGATGAGCAGCACACCTGCGACGAGCACGATCCGCTCGCCCTGCGACAGCCTCGACAGGTCCATCGTCTCTCCCCGCGATTGAGAATTGGCGCGACCGCGCGATCCTAGGCGCGTGAGCGGCGAGGCGCCAGCCGTCAGGGCCGGCGGTCAGGCCTCGGACGCGATGCGGTAGCCGCCGTAGGCGACGAGGATGCCCGCCAGGATGGCGCTGTAGGCGCCGTAGCCGAGCGAGTCCGTCAGCCGTACGAGCTTGATGACGAGCAGGACGGGCACGAAGATCCCGAGGATCAGGTGGATCTGCGACCACGGGACGGGCGGGTCGGGCAGGCGCACCGACAGCAGCCGCGCGAGCACGATCTGGACCAGCATGAGCGCCGTCAGGACGACCGCCGCGATGCCGTAGCCCGCGTAGGGCTTCTGCACCCCGGACAGCGTCGTGTCGACGAGATCGTCCAGGCGGCCGCCGAGGTCGATGTCGTGCCACGGCAGGAACACGAGGTCGGCGATCAGCAGCAGGCCGGCGACGAGCACGATCCGCTCGCCGTGCGAGAGGCGGCCGGCGAGCCCGCTCACTGCGCGCCCTCGAGGTCCTGGCGCAGCGCGCGCGCCTCGCCGAGGTAGACGTGGCGCGCGACATGGTTGTCGGGCGCGTGGTAGTGCATGAGCACGCGGATGACGCGCGGCAGCGCGTTCGGCACCGGCACCTCGCGGGCGCATAGCAGCGGCACCGCCGAGAAGCCCATGTTGCGGGCCGCGACGGCGGGGAACTCCGCGTCGAGGTCGTCGGTCAGCGTGAAGATGCAGCTGACGACGTCGCTGGGATGCAGGTCGTTGAGCTTGAGGATCTCGCGCAGCAGCCACTCCGTCGCGCCGAGGATCGCCTGGGCGTCGTTGCGGTCGACCGACGAGGCCCCGCGCAGGGCGTAGAGCCGCATAGGGCGGCGAGTCTACGGCGCGGGCTGGTGGGCCGCGCGCAAGACGCGCGACCCGCTACCGCGCCGCGATCGGCTTGCGCAGGCCCTCGACCTCGGCGGCCTTCAGCCGCCGGTAGCCGCCCTCGGGCAGGTCGTCGAGCCGCAGCGCGCCGAAGCGGATGCGCTGCAGCGTGTTGACGCGGTGCCCGACGGCCTCGCACATCCGCTTGACCTGGTGGTTGCGGCCCTCGTGGATCGTCAGCTCGAGCACGCCCGGCTTGAGCTGGCGCACCCTCGCGGGCGCCGTGCGGCCGTCGTCGAGCTCGACGCCCTCGCGCAGGGTGCGCAGCGCGCGCTCGCTGACGGGCACGGGGCGCACCGTGGCGCGGTACGTGCGCGGCACCTCGAAGGACGGGTGCGTCAGGCGCTGGGCGAGGTCGCCGTCGTTGGTGACGAGGATGAGACCGGTGCTGTCGGCGTCGAGGCGGCCGACCGGATACAGCCGCGCCCCGCGCGATGGCACGAGGTCGACGACGGTCCGCCGCTCGTACGGGTCGGCCGCGGTCGACAGCACGCCGCTGGGCTTGTTGACGACGAACACCATCCGCTCCTCGGGTCCCTGCAGGAACTTGCCGTCGACCGCGACGCCGCTGTCGACGTCGACGTCGCGGGCCGGGTCGGTGACGGTCTTGCCCGCGATCGACACGCGGCCCGCGCGGATGATCTCCTCCGCGCCACGTCGTGACGCGACACCGGCATGGGCGAGGAACTTGACGAGACGCACGCCTACGATGGTCGCAGGTGGCCCCCCAGCCCAACCTCTTCTATCCCGAGATGATGCATTTCGCGCTGCCGTTGCACGCGACGCGCGAGGAGCTCATCGAGCTGGCGGCGACCTGGGCCGCCGCCCACGAGCTGCACATCTCGATGGAGCGCTTCTTTCCCGACTACCTCGTCGCCGCGGTCGCGCGCGGCGCCGACCTCGCGACCGCGATCGCCGAGTTCGAGCCCGTTCGCCGGATCTCCCTGCGCCAGCAGCCGTTCGAGATCATCGCGGCCAACCACGTGCAGCACCTGGCGCTGAACCGCGAGAGCTTCACGATCGTGCTCGAGCCGCTGTCCGACGACGGGCTGCGGGCGACCGCGCTGGCGTCGAAGATGGGCGACGAGGAGATGCTGCGCTGGTGGGTCGGGCTCGCCCGCGAGTCGGCGGAGGGCTGGTGTCGCGGCGCCTGGGCGGTCGAGCCGGGCGGCGGGCGGCGCAAGTTCGTCTCCGATCACTGGTACACGCCCGCCGCCTACGAGCTGTTCAGCGCCGGCGTGCCGATGCTCTCCTCGCACGGCAACGCGACGTTCGAGTTCGACCCGCCCGCCTGACCTCAGAGCGGCCCGAGGTCGCCCCTACGATGGGGGCGTGGATCTCGCGCTGCTCCAACGCACGCTCGCCGACGCCGGCGAGCCCGCCTTCCGCGCCCGCCAGGTGTGGTCGTGGGCCGCGCGCGGGGCGGACGGCTACGCGGCGATGACCGACGTGCCGGCCGCTCTGCGCTCGCAACTGACGGACGGAGTCCCGTTCTCGACGCTCACGGTCGTCGAGGAGGCGCACGCGCGCGACGGCACGGTGAAGACGCTGTTTCACACCGCCGACGGCCGCGCGGTCGAGGCGGTCTTGATGCGTTACCCGGCACCGCGCGCCCCGCGCGGCGAGGGATCGCAGGTGGCCGGCCGGCGGGTGGTGGGCCGCCGCTCGCTGTGTTTGTCGTCGCAGTCGGGCTGCCCGCTGACATGCACGTTCTGCGCCACCGGCGCGATGAAGTTCGGCCGCAACCTCACCGCCTCGGAGATCCTCGACCAGGCATTGCACTTCCGTCGCATCGAGGACGTCGACCACGTCGTGTTCATGGGCATGGGCGAGCCGATGATGAACCTCGACCACGTGCTCGCGGCCTGCGAGCGCCTGCCCGACCTCGGCGTCACCCACCGTCGCACCGCGATCTCGACGGTCGGCTGGATCCCCGGCATCGACCGCCTCGCGCAGACCGACATGCCGATCCGCCTCGCGCTCTCCCTGCACGCCGCCGACGACGCGCTGCGCTCGCAGATCATGCCGGTCAACGACCGCTATCCGCTGGCCGACGTGCTCGAGGCCTGCCGGCGCTTCTACGCCGCGAAGCGCAGGCTCGTCTTCGTCGAGTACGTGATGCTCGCCGGCGTCAACGACCGCTACGAGCAGGCGGTGGCGCTCGCCAAGGTGCTCGATCCGAAGGTCTTCAAGGTCAACCTCATCCCGTACAACCCGACGGGCTCCTACGACGGCTCGAGCCCCGACGCGATCAACGCCTTTCGCGCGGTGCTCGAGGAGCACGGGCTGCGCGCGACGGTGCGGCTGACCCGCGGGCGCGACATCGCGGCGGCCTGCGGTCAGCTCGCGGCTGCCGGGAGCGGCTGACGAACGCGCGGCTTCCTCGCGGCCCAGGACCTCCGGTAGCGCTGTCAGGTGCCCGGCGGTGGCGCGTTCGCCGGCTCATCCTCCGTGGGGCGCGCGTCCGCATCGCGGACCGGCCTGTCGCTCAGCACCCGGCCCGGCTTCTCGGGGATCCCGACGCCGCGCTGGCGGCTGAGACGGCTCAGCAGGTCAAACCAGAACGGCGCGCCAAGGTTGAGCGCGGCGATCGTGACCAGCCAACCGGCCAGCGCGCCGATCCAGCCGCCGACGCCCGACGGCCGGTTGTCCGCGCCCCAGCCGACCGGCAGCTGGAGCTGGTCGATCTCCGAGACCGCGTCGGCCGCGTCCTGCGGGTCACCGGTCTCGACCTGGTCGACGACCGCCGTGCGCACCGCTTCGTCGTTGTAGAGGTGGGTGGCGATCCGCACGCTGTCGACGTTCATGCCGATCGCGAAGATCGCCGCCAGGATCGCCAGGACAAGCTGCGCCTTGCGCTTGTACCAGCCTGAGGCGCGCTCCATCGAGTCGTCGAAGGCGCGCTCGACCTGCCGGCGAAAGCCCTCGAGTTCTCCGTGGGCGTTGACCGCCGCCTTCTGCAGGACCTCGCGGTGGTGGGAGACGGGAAACCGCTTGACCACCTGCTGGACGGCGGCGAGGATCTCGGCGTCCGTGCGCGCCCACGGCGTGTCGTTCGCCGCGCCATCCGGCGCCGTCTCGCCCGGCTTCGCCGCGGCCTGCGGCGGGGGCGTCGCGTGCAGTGCCAGCGTCTCGGCGATGGCGAGCGACAGCGCGCGCGGCGGGAGGTAGGACGGGCGGCTGCGCCGGCGCAGCGTGGAGTCGGGGTCGCGGACCAGCCCTTGATGCGCCAGTGCTCGAACACGGCGGTGGTGAGATCGACAGGCACGCCCGCATCGGCGTGCTCGTTCACCACGCCCGCGTCGACGACGCTCTTGTCGACGCGCCCGAACCATTCCTTCACGCCGCGCTTGACCTTGGGGTTGCCGAGCATCGTGCCGACCGCGTCCTCCAGGGTCTTGGCCCTCCACCCCAGCACGCTGGCCAGCATCTCCTGCAGTCCCGAGCAGGCGGTGCTGAGCAGGAAGAACACGAAGCTGAGGCCGATCAGCACCTCGACCGCGGCGAATGAGCCGATGTCCCCCACCGTCCGATACTCGCACGCGACGGCACGCCGGCACAACGGCGGGCGGGGCGGTTGGCACCCGTCCGGCCGGGGAGGCCGCCGCCATGACCGCACCCCGCGACGCGGGCTACCGCGCGCTGCACCTCGACGACCTCGAGGCCGTCCGCTGGAAGGACGCGTGCTCGTGTTCGGCGGCGCCGCGGGTGCCCTCACCCCGCGGCGAGGAGGTCATGGCGCGCGTGCGGGCGGCGAGGCGTGCGTGCGGCGGCCCGGGCGCGCCGCGCCGCGACTGATCAGCCGGTGCCCGGCATGTCGGCCATGCGCTGCTCGCCTGCGCGCAGCAGGCGGTCGCGCAGGTCGGCCTGCTCCTCGGGCGAGGGGTCCCACTCCGCGACGCTGGGCAGCGCCTTCAGCGAGTCCAGCCCGAACAGCTGGAGGAAGAGGTCGGTCGTGCGATAGAGGACCGCGCCGAACTGTGAGCGTCCCGCCTCCTCGATGAAGCCGCGCTCCTCGAGCGTGGCCGTCGCCGACTCGGCGGCGACGCCGCGGATGCGCGTGATCTCCGGCCGCGAGACCGGCTGCAGGTACCCCACGATGGCCAGCGTCTCCGCCTGCGCGGGCGTCAGCGGCGGCGTGCGCGGCTTGGCCAGCAGGCGCCGCGCGGCCTCCTCGCAGACCGGGTCGGTGGCCAGGGCGATGCCACCGGCCACGCGCTTGAGCTGCAGTCCGCGCGTGCCCGGCGCGTAGGCGCGGTCGAGCTCGGCGAGCGCGGCGGCGACCTCGTCGGGCTCGCAGCCCGACGCCTCGGCGAGTTCCTCCGCGCCGACCGGGTCGGGCGAGAGGAACAGCAGCCCTTCGACGATCCGCGCCAGCTCACCCAGCGCCATCAGGACGCCACACCCGCCCACGCCGGGCGCGCCGCGCGCGTCACCGGGGCGATCGTGATCGCCCCGAACGCCTCGGGCTGCTCCCACGTCGCCTCGCCCTGCTTGTAGAGCTCGAGCAGCGCGAAGAGGGTGACCGCGACCGTCACGCGGTCGGCGTCCCGCACGGCCTCGTCGAAGGTCGTGACCCCGCGGCGCAGCAGCGCGCGCAGGTGCGTGAGGCGCTCGGCGGTCGTCACGCGCGGCGCCGAGAGGTGCTCGAGCGACAGCCGCGGCGGCACGCGCAGCAGCCCGCCGAGCGCCGAGCCCAGCCGCCGCGGGTTGTAGACCGCGCCGGCGTCGGCGAGGTTCGCGCGCCGCAACGCCGGCGGCAGCGGCGCGCAGCGGTAGCGCACGCCCTCCTCCCCGGCCAGGCGCGCGCCGAGGTGCTCGGCGGCGCGCCGGTAGCGCTGGGCCTCGAGCATCCGCGCCAGCAGCTCCTCGGCCGCTTCGCCGGGCTCGAAGTCGGCCAGCTCGTCGTCCTCGCGCGGCAGCATGAGCCGCGACTTGAGCTCCAGCAGCGCGGCGATCAGCACGAGGAACTCCGTGGCGACCTCGAGGTCGAGCTCGCCGCGCACGTCGAGATGATCGAGGTAGGCGATGACGATCTCCGCCAGCTGGACCTCGAGCAGGTCGATCTCCTCGCGCAGCACGAGCGTCAGCAGCAGATCGAAGGGGCCCGAGAAGACCTCGAGATCGAGCTCGAGCGAGGCGACGGTCACCCTGCGCAGGCTAGCGGCGCGACCGGACCCCCCGCAGGGGTTAGTGTGCGCCCGGCGACCGCTCGCCCCGCGTCATGCGTCATCGACCGAATCACCCGAGGTTTGCGCAGCGCCGTGCGGCGGCGCTCGTGGCGGCCCTGGCGGCGTCCCTGGTGATCGCGCCCGCTGCCGCCCGCGCCAACCTTGCCGCCACCTCAACGTTCCCGGTGCAGGTCAACGAGGGGGCGAGGGGGATCGAGGCGTCGTTGACGCTCCTGAACGCGAGCAACGCGGACGACGGCGCAATCACGGTCTGCAACGCCAACGAAGGCGGTGCCTGCGCGAGCTCGCAGGGCATCACCCTGATCCCCGCGTGCGGAGCCCTCGGGACCTTCCCGCCGTGCGCCGCCGCCGATCCCGGCGTGTTCCGGATCGGCGCGACGGCCCGCGGGTCGGAGGGAACGGAGTGCTCAGGGACCCTGTTCACGGTCACCGCGCTCGACGCGACCTACGGCAGCGTCCGCTTCACCCCCGCCGGCGGGACCCACGTGCAGCTGCCTCCGGGGTTCTTCTTCTTCTGCACGATCAACTTCACGTTCGACGTGGTGCGGATGCCCGCGATCGACGCCAGGCCCGACATCGAGGGCGTGCAGACGATCCCGATCGTCGAGGCGCTGGGCGTCTCGGCCGGCGGGGCGTCGCTGGCGAGCGACGCCGCCGAGCCGATCACGGTCGTGCCGGCGCCCACGCCGCCGGCCGGCGCCGCCGGGGATCCGGCGGCGGGGCCCCAGAACGGTACGCCCGCCCCCACCGGCGCGGGCCTCGCCAACCCGGGCTGTCCGGCGTTTCTCTTCGCCCCCGTCGGCAGCGGCGGCCCGGCGGCCGATCGGCTGACCGGCGGCAAGGGCATCGACATCATCCACGGGCTGGACGGCCCCGACGTCCTGCGCGGCGGAGCGGGCCGCGACTGCCTGTACGGCGAGACGGGGGCCGACATCCTGCAGGGTGGAGCGGCCGGCGACTACCTGTTCGGCGGCGCGGGCCGCGACCGGCTCGTCGGCCAGGCCGGCGGAGACCGGATCGATGGCGAGGCCGGCAACGACCACCTCATCGGCGGCCTCGGCCGCGACCGGCTGAGGGGCGGCGGCGGCGCGGACCTCATCGACGCGCGTGACACCACGGCCCGCGACCGGCGCCTCGTCGACGTCGTCACCTGCGGCGCGGGCCGCGACATCGTCCGCGCGGACGCCCGTGACGACGTCGCCGCCGACTGCGAGCGCGTTCAGCGCCGGCGCTGAGCGCCGCCGCTGCCGTCACGACATTTCGCGCGGTTCCCGATCGATCGCGGCCGCACACGAGCGCCGCCACTTGGCGGTACCCCAACCCTCTCCCCAGACGGTGCTTTGGGCTTACGACGCGGCGATGAGCAAGGAGATCCCGAACAGGCCGAACAGGATCACCAGGATCACAACCACGTCAAAGGCACCGAAGCTTCCGCGCTCGTTGTCCTTGAACATGCCGGCGAGATTACTGTTTGCGTGCCAGGAACGCCACTGGCTCTTCTCCGCGCGCGGCGCCGGCCTTCGGCGTTATCCCCAGCGACAGGCTGGTGTGCAATCGCGGCGCCCGCCAGTCCTCCGGCAGCGTCTTCTCGATGCACAGCTGCGCCTCGCGACCGCACAGGTCCAGGCGCGCGATCTGGTTGTCGAACGTCGGCGCCTGGGCGAAGCTCCAGCGCATGCCCTGTGCCGGGACGCCGGCCGCACGCGAAAGCCGCCGGGCGAAGGCGGCGACCGGCCGCGTGAAGGCCGACCGCAGGGCACGGCGCTCACGCTTGTCGAGCGGGTTTCGCACGGGCGAGCATGTCGCCTGCAGGACGCGGCTGTGCACCTCGCGATCGGGAAACCACGCCTCGGCGAGGTACGCGTGGTGCACGTCGCCCGACAGCAGCGTGATCGTGGCGGGCGCGGGGCCGCGGCGTCCCGCCGCGACGTCCTCCAGGAGCACGGTCATGCGCGCGAAGCAGCCCTGGAAGGCGGCCCAGTGCTCGAGGTCGAGCGCCTGGCGCACACGCTCGCTCAGCCGGGCGGCGAGCTTGCCCCAGGCACCGTCGCAGACGGCCTCGTTCCAGGCCTCGAGATGGTGCATGCCGGGCGCCAGCATGACCGGCAGCGACGTGCCGATGACCAGGTGGTCGAAGTCACCGCTGCAGTGGTCCTCGACCCAGTCCCACTCCGCGTCGGAGAGCATCTGGCGCCGGCCGTGCGCCAGCACACGGCCCGCGCGCGAGTCCACGACGACCAGCCGGGTGCGCCCGAAGTCGCGGCAGTAGCTCCAGCGCGCGCCGGCGATCTCGCGCACCGCCGTGCGCGCGAACTCGCGCACGATCTCCTCGCTATCTCCGTCGGCGTCCTGGACGGCACAGAAGATCGGGTCGTCGAAGAGCGCCGTCGGCGAGAGGTTGCCGAGGTGCTGGTAGATCCAGTAGGACATGTACGCGCCGGTGACGCGCTCCTCCCACCACGGCTTCGCGCGCATCTGCGCGACCCACGTCTCGGAGATGTTCCAGTCGTCGTGGACGTCGTGGTCGTCGAAGATCATCGCGCTGGAGACCGTCGACAGCAGCCAGCGCAACGCCGGGTCGCTCCAGCTCTCGCGATACAGCGAGGTGTACTCCTCGAAGTCGCCCACCTCGTCGGGAGGTGGGCCGTCGCCGTTGCGCGAGCGCCGCGTGGCGATGAGCTCCTTGGTCTGCGGTGACACCTCGTCGGCGTAGACCTGGTCGCCGAGCAGCGCCAGCGCGTCGGGCCACTCCTCGCAGGGCTGGTGGCGCATGCGCTCGACGAATGCCAGCAGCGCGTCGACCTCGCGGCCGGCCGGATCGTCGTCCTTGCTGAGGACATACGGCTTGGTGTGCGGGACCGAGACCCGGCAGGAGCCGAACGCCAGCCGCAGCTGCTCGTCGCGCGTGTGGGTGCGGATGCGGCACGGCGGATAGGGATCGTCGGGGCGCGGCCAGCGCGTGGCGCCGTCGAGCGCGACCTCGTAGGGCAGCGTGCTGTCCGGCTCGAGGCCGTCGAAGATCACGAGCGCGTAGTGGTGCCCGGCGACCGTGAACGTCGTGGCACTGCGGTCGAGGATGCTGACCTCACAGGGAGCGTCGGTCTCGACCCAGACGGTCGCCTCCGTATCGGAGACGTAGCGCAGCAGGGGGCCGAGCACGAGGTCGGGCATGGTCCGGTCCTACCCGGTGTGCGGCTGTGGGGGACCGACCCCCATCGCCGCGCGCACGTCGGCGACCGTCCGCGCGGCGATCGCGCGCGCCTTCCCGGCGCCGGCTGCGAGCGCAGCCTCGAGCGCGTCCTCGTCCGCGCGCAGCTCGCGGTAGCGCTCCTGCAGCGGCGCCAGCTCGGCGACGACGGCGTCACCGACCGCGACCTTCAGATCGCCGTAGCCGCGCGCGCTCGCCAGTTCCTCCTCGATCGCGGCCTGCGACACGCCCCGCATCACCGCGAGGATGTCGATGAGGTTCGTCACGCCGGGCTTGTCGTCGCCGCGGCGCAGGACCGGCGGCTCGTCGGAGTCGGTCACGGCGCGCTTGAACTTCTTGCGGATGGCGGCGGGCTCGTCGAGCAGGAGGATCGTGCCCTGCTCGGTGCCGCCGGTCGTCGACATCTTGCGCGTGGGCTCCTGCAGGTCGCGCACGCGGGCGCCGACCGTCGGGATCCGGTGCGCGGGCACCACGAGGATGCCCTCGCCGAAGCGCCCGTTGAAGCGCTGCGCCACGGTGCGCATGAGCTCGAGGTGCTCGCGCTGGTCCTCCCCGACCGGCACCTCGTGGGCGCGGTAGGCGAGCACGTCGGCGGCCATCAGCACCGGATAGAGCAGCAGGCCGGCGGAGACGAGCTCGCGCTGGGCCGCGGACTTGTCGCGGAACTGGTGCATCCGGTTGAGCTCGCCGAGCGCCGTGACCGACGTCAGCAGCCACGTCAGCTCGGCGTGCTCCTGCACGTCGCCCTGGCGAAAGAGGATGCAGCGCTCGGGATCCAGGCCCGCGGCGAGCAGGATCGCGGTCGTGTCGTAGACGCGCTCGCGCAGCTCCTGCGGGTCGTACGCGACCGTCGTCGCGTGCAGGTCGACGATGCAGTAGATCGCCGGGTCGCCGCGATCCTGACCGGCGACGTACTGCTGGATCGCGCCGATGTAGTTGCCCAGGTGCTTGCGGCCGGTCGGCTGGATGCCGCTGAAGATGACGGGAGCCACGCCAGTCACGCTACTCGGCGCGCACGGACAGCAGAGCCCAGACGTCGGCGGCGAGCTCGGCCGGCCGTTCGTCGAGGTCGACCCATATACGCGACAGCCGGCGAACGCAACGATCCTGCGGCGAAACGGCTAGCCCGTGACCGCCTTGAGCAGGTTGACCCGCCCGAGCCCGAACCGGGCGTCGCGACCGGCCGGTCCGAGGTCGTCGACCGCCGCGTCCAGCCGCGCACGCCACGCCGCCGGCCCACCCGACGGGTTGCGCCCGGCGATGATCGCCGCAACGCCGGCCACGTGCGGCGTGGCCATCGACGTGCCCGACGCGGGCCGGTAGCCGCCGTCGCGCCAGGCCGACACGACGTCCACGCCCGGCGCGGAGAGCTCGACCTTGGCGTTGGCGGTGGAGAACGCGGCATGGCGATCGCGCCGGTCGGTCGCCGCGACCGACACGACCTCCGGATAGCCCGCGGGATACTCGGTCGTGGCCGCGCCGCTGTTGCCGGCCGCCGCCACGATCAGCGCGGTCCGGCTCGCCGCCGCGACGGCGTTGCGCAGCGTCACCGAGTTCTCGATGACGCCGAGCGACAGCGAGATCACCTTCGCGCCGGTGCTCGCCAGGTAGCCGATGCAGTTCGCGATCCCGGCGACCGCGCCCGCGCCCTTGCGGTCCAGTGCCTTGCAGACCGCCAGCGGCGAATTGAACGCGACCCCGGCGATGCCGCGGCCGTTGTCGGTCCGCGCGGCCGCGGTGCCGGCGACGTGGGTGCCGTGGCCGTTGTCGTCGGCGCAGCGGCCGGGGATCAGCGTGGGGTCGGCCAGCAGCGGCAGCGTGATGAGCCCGAGCAGGTCGATGCCGAACGACCGCACCCCCGCGCAGTCGACGACCTTGCCGCCGAGATCCTCGTGCGAGGCGAGCACCCCGGTGTCGACGAGGCCGATCTTCGCGCCGTTCGCCGCCGCGGGGAAGGCGCCGAGGCCGGCGGCGTCCCAGCCCTCGGGGGCGTCGATGTCGGCGTCGGCCAGCCCACCCCCGGCGCCGCTGTTGTCCAGCCCGTACAGCTCTCCGAAGCGCGGGTCGTCGGGAATCGCCGACGCGTGCGCGATGAAGTTCGGCTCGGCGTAGAGCACCCCACGCGAGCGGTTCAGGCGCGCGGCGGCCTTGGCCGGGTCGCCGGCGACGCGCACGACCGAGGCGCCGACGCCGCGGACGGCGCCCAGCGTCTCGACCACCCCGGCGAGCCCGCGCGCGAGCGAGCGCTGCGCCGGCGAGGCGCGCTCGGCGTACTTGACGATGACCGTCCGCGCGTCGTAGCTCGAGCTCGCCGTGTGGGGTGCCTTCGCCCGCTTCGCCGCGCTCGCCGCGCTCACGGCGGGCACCGCCGCCAGCAGCGCCAGCCCCAGCACGACCCCCCACCAGCCTGCGCGCCTCATGGTTACCCGACCGCCCATCGCAGGCGGCGGACGATAGGGCCGCCCGCCTGCGACTGCCAAGAATCAACCGTCGAAGCTAGAGCGCCTGGCGCACGCGCGGGCGCTTCGCGGCGCCCGCCTCGTCCAGGCGCCGGACGGGCGTCCCGTAGGGCGCATTGCGCGCGATCTCCGGATCCTCCTGCGCCTCGGCGATGATCGACGCGATCGCGTCGACGAACTGGTCGAGCGTCTCGCGCGTCTCGGTCTCGGTCGGCTCGACGAGCAGCGCCTCGTCGACGACGAGCGGGAAGTACACCGTCGGCGGGTGCATGCCGTGGTCGAGCAGCCGCTTGGCGAGATCGAGCGTCTTGATGCCGAGCTCCTTCTTCATCGGCGCCCCGCTCAGGACGAACTCGTGCATGCAGCGCTCGCCGAAGGCCAGCGGCAGCGTGTCGCCGACCTCCTCGCGCAGCCGCGCCAACACGTAGTTGGCGTTGAGGACCGCGACCTCGGATACGTCCTTCAGCCCCTCGGCGCCCAGCGAGCGGATATATGCGTAGGTCCGCACGAACACGCCGTAGTTGCCCTGAAAGCCACGCAGCTTGCCGATCGACTTCGAGTCCGGACCCGAACGCTCGTCGAGGTCGTAGACCGGCGGTCCGCCGACCAAGCGGCCGTTGGCCCCTCCGCCGTTCGCCGACGTCGGCTCGCCGTCCGGTGCCCCCGGCGGCCGGCGCACGACCTGCGGGCGCGGCAGGAACGGCTCGATGCGGTCCGAGACGGCGATCGGCCCGGCGCCCGGGCCGCCGCCGCCGTGCGGCTGCGTGAACGTCTTGTGCAGGTTGAAGTGCACGATGTCGAAGCCCATGTCGCCGGGCCGCGAGTAGCCCATGATCGCGTTGAGGTTCGCGCCGTCGTAGTACAGCGTCGCCCCTGCCTCGTGGACGATCTTCGCCATCTCCTCGATGTTCGGATCGAAGATGCCCAGCGTGCTCGGGTTGGTGAGCATGAGGCAGGCGACCGACTCGTCGGTCTTCGCGCGCAGGTCGTCGAGGTCGACGCCGCCGTCGGCGTCCAGCGCGACCTTCACGACCTCGTAGCCGGCCATCGTCACCGTCGCCGGGTTCGTGCCGTGCGCGCTGTCGGGGGTGAGGACCTTCGTGCGCTCCTCGCCGCGGTCGGCGTGGTAGGCGCGGGTCAGCAGCACGCCGGCGAGCTCGCCGTGCGAGCCCGCGGACGGCTGCAGCGAGACGTGCGGCAGGCCGGCGATCTCGGCGAGCGCCTCCTGCAGGTTGAACATGAGCTCCAGCGCACCCTGCGCGCGGCGCGGCGACTGCAGCGGGTGCAGCCGCGCATGGCCGGGCAGCGCCGCCACGCGCTCGTGAAGGCGTGGGTTGTGCTTCATCGTGCAGGAGCCGAGCGGATAGAAGCCGGAGTCGAGGTCGAAGTTGCGCTTCGACAGATTGACGTAGTGGCGCACGATCTCCGGCTCGGAGGCCTCGGGCAGCCGCGGCGGCTCGGCGCGGCGCAGTGCCTCGGGGATGAGGCCGTCGACCGGCGGAACGTCGAGCGCCGGCGCGCGGAAGGCGCGCCGGCCCGGGGCGCCCTTCTCGAAGATCGTCGTCGCGTGCTCGCGCTGCTGCGGCGTCGAGCCCGCCTGCGTGGTGGCCGGGATGCTCACGACGCCATTCCCGCGCCCGCGCGCGCCGCGTCCCGCTCGGCGGCCAGCGCCGCGCCGAGGACCTCGGCCAACCGGTCGATGTCCTCACGCGAGCGCTGCTCGGTGATCGCCACGAGCAGCCCGTCGCCGTGCTCCTCGTAGGCGCGCCCGAGGGCGTAGCCGGCGTTGACGCCGTCGACCGCGCAGCGGTCGAGCACGCGCTGCACCCCGTCCACGCCGTCGACGTCGAGCCTCAGCGCGAACTCGCGCACGACCGGGCGGTCGTGGAGCTTGGAGACACCCTCCAACCCCGACAGCGTCTCGCGCGCGTAGTGCGTGCGCTGCAGCATGAGCTCGCCGATGTCGACGATCCCCTGGCGCCCGAGCCAGCTCAGGTACACGACGCCGCCCAGCGCGTTGAGCGCCTGCGAGGTGCAGATGTTCGACGTCGCGCGCTCGCGGCGGATGTGCTGCTCGCGCGTCTGCAGGGTCAGGACGAAGCCGCGGCGCCCGTCGGCGTCGGTCGTCTCGCCGGCGATCCGGCCGGGCATCGAGCGCAGGTGCTTCTCGGTCGCGGCGAAGAAGCCGAAGGAGGGGCCGCCGTAGTCGAGGCGGTTGCCGAGCGACTGCCCTTCGCCGACGCAGACGTCGACGCCCTGGTGGCCGGGCGCCTCGATGACGCCGAGCGTCAGCGGGTCGGCGGCGCAGATGACGAGTGCGCCGTGCTCGTGGGCGGCCTCGGTCAGCGCGGCGACGTCCTCGATGGCGCCGAGGAAGTTGGGCTGCTGGATGACGACCGCGCTGACCTCGTCGCTGCACGCCTCGCGCAGCGCGGCGAGGTCGGTGACGCAGTCGTCGAGGCCGATCTCGCCGATCGTCGTGCCGTAGCCGACCGAGAGCGTTGCCAGCGTCTCGCGGCTGTGCGGGTGCACGCCGCGGCTGACGAGCACGCGCGTGCGCTTGTTGGCGAGCTTGGCCATGTAGGCGGCGGCGCCCACGGCGCTCGGACCCTCGTAGACGGAGGCGTTGGAGACCGGCAGGCCGGTCAGCTCGGAGATCGCCGTCTGGTACTCGAACATGACCTGCAGGCCGCCCTGGCTGACCTCAGGCTGGTAGGGCGTGTACGGCGTCAGGAACTCCGAGCGCGACATGAGCATGTCGATGATCGACGGGACGTAGTGGTCGTACATCCCGGCGCCGAGGAACGTGATCTCGTCCTCGGCGCAGACGTTGCGCTGCGCGAGGCGGCGCAGCTCCGCGTAGACGGCCTGCTCGGATTCGCCCGGCGGCAGGTCGATCGGGCGGCCCAGCCGCAGGCTCTCGGGGATCGCGTCGAAGAGCTCCTCGATCGAGCCGACCCCGATCACCGCGAGCATGTGCTCCAGGTCCTCGGGGGTGACGGACGTGTAGCCGGCCATCGCGCTACAGGGTTCCCACGTACGTGTCGCGATCCAGCAGCGACTCGGCCTCGTCGGGGTCGCTGAGCTTGACCTTCACCATCCAGCCGGCGCCGTAGGGATCCTCGTTGATCGGCTCGGTGTCGTCGGCGAGGGAGGTGTTGACCTCGACGATCTCGCCCGACAGCGGCGCGATGACCTCCGAGACGGCCTTGACGGACTCGACCTCGGCGTAGAAGTCACCGGCGGCGACCGACGATCCGACCTCGGGGGGATCGAAGAAGACGACCTCGCCCAGCGCGTCCTGCGCGAACCAGGTGATGCCGAAGGTGGCGACGCCTGGGTGGGCGGGATCGAGTCTGGCCCAGTCGTGCTCGGCGTGGTAGAGCAGCTCGTCGGGATAGCTCGCTTCAGCCATCGGTCTCCTTGGTGTAGAGGGGCTTGGATGCGACGACCGCACTACGTACCTTCCCGCGCACGTCGATCTCCAACGTCTCGCCGGCCGTGGCGCGCTCGGCCGGGACGTAGGCCATCCCGATCCCGATCCCGAGGCTCGGCGACATCGTGCCGCTCGTCACCTCGCCGCCGCCGACGACCGGGTTGCCCTGGCGGGCGATGCCCGGACCGGTGATCTTGAACGCGACGAGCTTCTCGGCGGTGCCCGCCTCACGAGCGGCGCGGATGGCGTCGGAGCCGATGAAGCCGGTGTCCTCCTTGACCGCCCAGCCGAGGCCGGCCTCGATCGGGTTGCGCTCGACCGAGAGGTCGTTGCCGTAGAGCGGATAGCAGACCTCCAGGCGCAGCGTGTCACGCGCGGCGAGGCCGCACGGCACGACGCCGCGGCGCAGCAGGTCCTCCCAGACGGCGGATCCGTCGCGCGGCGCGAGCAGCAGCTCGACGCCGTCCTCGCCCGTGTAGCCGGTGCCGCAGACGAGCGCCTCGCGCCCGAGGATGATCCGCCGGGCGGCCTGCATGCGCGGCGGCAGCGGGCTGTCGGCGATCTGCTCGACGATCTCTCGCGCGCGAGGACCCTGGACGGCGAGCATCGCGTACTCCGCGGCGACGTCCTCGACCTGCACGTCGAAGCCGGCGGCGTGGTCGCGCATCCAGGCGAAGTCCGAATCGTGGTTGGCGGCGTTCGTGACGGTGAGGAAGCGCTCGCCGGTGAGGCGGTAGGTGAACAGGTCGTCGAGCAGCCCGCCGTCCTCGTTGCAGAGCATCGAGTACTGCGCGCCGCCCACGGCCATCTTCGCGACGTCGTTGGAGAGCACGTGCTGCAGGAACGCCTCGGCGTCGGGCCCGGAGGTCTGCACCTCGCCCATGTGCGAGACGTCGAAGACCCCGGCGCGCAGGCGCACGGCGTCGTGCTCGGCGCGGATGCCCTGCGGGTACTGGACCGGCATCTCCCAGCCCGTGAACGGCACGAGCTTGGCGCCCGCGGCCACGTGCGCTTCGAAGAGCGGCGTGCGCTTGAGCGTGGGCGGCGTCACACGAACGAGGCTAGCGGAGCCAACGGCGCGGCCCGCGGCGGGAAATGCTCGAAATCGCGGGTGATCACCTCGGCGCGTCGCGGGCCGGCGGCGCGACTATGGTTGGGCGATGGATGCGTTCGGCAGGCCTGATCCGCCCCCCGCCGCCGCGCCGGGCTGGTATCCCGATCCCGGGGGCTCGGGCAGCATGCGCTACTGGGACGGCACGCGCTGGACGGACGCGCTGTCCTCGGCGGTGCCGCCCGCCGGGCCGGAGAACGCGCGCGACGACTCGCGCACCTGGGCGCTGCTCGCGCATCTCTCGGCGCTGATCAGCCTCGTGATCGGCTTTCCGATCGTGGGACCGCTCGTCGTCTACCTCGTCAAGAAGGACGACCCGTTCGTGCGCCGACACGCCGCCGAGGCGCTGAACTTCAACATCTCGGTGATGATCTACGCGATCGTGCTCGGCATCGCCACGTTCGTGCTCATCTTCTTCATCATCGGCCTCGCGCTCATCCCGGTCCTGATCCTGCTGGCGCTCATGTGGCTGGTCTGCGTGTGCCTCGCCGCGGCGAAGGCCGGACAGGGCGAGCACTACCGCTACCCGCTGACGATCCGCTTCGTCTCGTAGCCGGGCGCCTCAGGTCCTCAGCGCAGGAACGGCGGGATCTCGATCTCGTCGTCGGGGATCTCCAGCGAGGAGCGCTGGCGATCGTCGATGCGCGGATTGCGGTCCAGGCGGCTGACGCTCTGGCGCGTCTCCTCGCGGGCGGTGCGCGGGCGGGCGCGGCCGTGGTCGAAGCCGGTGGCGATGACCGTCACGCGGACCTCGTCGCCCTGGTTCTCGTCGATGACCGCGCCGAAGATGATGTTCGCGTTCGGCGCCGCCGCCTCGCGGACGATCTCGGCGGCCTCGTTGACCTCGAACAGGCCGAGGTCGCGACCGCCGGTCATGTTCAGCAGGATGCCCGTGGCGCCCTCGACGTCCTCCTCGATGAGCGGGCTGGAGATCGCGATGCGCGCCGCGTCGGCGGCGCGGTTCTCGCCGTTGGAGGTACCGATGCCCATGAGCGCCGAGCCGGCGTCCTGCATGATCGTGCGCACGTCGGCGAAGTCGAGGTTGATCAGGCCGGGGATCGTGATGAGGTCGGTGATGCCCTGGACGCCCTGGCGCAGGACGTTGTCGGCCTCCCTGAACGCGTCGAGCATCGTCGTGCGCCGCTCGACGACGGCCAGCAGCTTCTCGTTGGGGATGACGATGAGCGTGTCGACGACCTCGCGCAGGCGCTCGATGCCCTCCTCGGCCTGACGCGTGCGCTGGCTGCCCTCGAACTCGAACGGCTTCGTGACGACGCCGACGGTCAGCGCGCCGATCTCGTTCTTGGCGATCTCGGCGATGACGGGCGCGGCGCCCGTGCCGGTGCCGCCGCCCTCGCCGGCGGTGACGAAGACCATGTCGGCGCCCTTGAGCGCCTCCTTGATGTCGTCGCGCGATTCGGCGGCCGCGCCGAAGCCGATCTCCGGGTTGGCGCCGGCGCCGAGACCCTTCGTCAGGTCGTGCCCGATGTTGAGCTTGATGTCGGCGTCCGTCATCTGCAGCGCCTGGGCGTCCGTGTTGGCCGAGATGAACTCCACGCCACGCAGACCTGCGTCGACCATGCGGTTGACCGCGTTCGTACCACCGCCGCCGACGCCGACGACCTTGATGACCGCGAGATAGCTGCTGCTGGATTCCATGAGGAGACGTCCGACCCTTGAGTAATTGTTGAGGGATTTGGCTCCCGCAACCCGGTTCCGGGGAAACCACAGTACGCACGGGGCTGAAGCCGTGTCAACGCGAAGTCTACAAACGCAAGAACAGTTGCAAAACCCCGGACTCTCAACCTGAGCAGGAGAATCGCCGATTCGGTGCCATCAACCTAAAGTGTAGGTTGAGACTCTTCCTCTCGCGGTTGCAGCCCGCCCGCCACCGGGCGGTCGGGGATCCTCAGGTCGACGTACGCGGCCCCGCGCGAGGTGCTGCTGGCGAGCACCTGAGCGGCCGCGCCCCACTGCGCGCTGGGCTGGGCGGCGCCGCCGAAGTAGAGCTTGGGGCCGTTCTGCATGCTCGTCGTCAGACCGCGCGGACCCAGGTACACGCGTGCGACGCGGCTGCGCAGCGCGCGCGGCGCGGCTGCCATCAGCCGCACCGCGCCGAGCGCGTGGCCGCGTCCGAGGCGATCGCCGCCGCGCCTGGCCCGCACCGCGACCACCGGCAGTCCGCGGGTGGCGCTGCCGCGCAGCAGCGTGCCGTCGCCGGCGACCGCCGTCAGCCCGGCCCCGGACCGAACGGCGGCGACGGGCTCGTAGGCGTTGACGACGATGCGCAGCCCGTGCGGGAAGTCGGTCTCGGTGCGCAGGCTGCGCACGACGGGATAGGCCGCGACCGCGCTGCGCAGCGCGTCCTCGCGCACGTCCAGCGTGGTCATGTCGCGCCCCGCGGCCTGCAGGGCGCGCTTGATCTGCTTGGCCTGCGCGCCGTCGATGCCGGTCACCGACACCTCCTCCACGCGGACGAGCGAGCTGCTGCGGATCCACATCGCGAGCGGCGCCAGCACCGCGAGCAACACGGCGATGCCAAGGACCACGCGCGTTCGGCGGCGGGCGAACGGGGCCATCGCTCGAGATGTTCGCCACCCGACCGGCGGAACCTGCTCGCCGCGGCCGTGCTCGACGATGATCGCGTGCCTCGTTCACGCGACCGGCTAGCGTCCCGGCGCGTGGCCACGCCTCCCCTCTCCGAGCTGACGACGCTGCGCCTCGGCGGGCCTCCCGCCCGCCTCGTGGAGATCGACAGCGACAGCGCGCTGCTCGAGCTCGTGCGCGGCGCGGACGCCGCCGGCGAGCCGCTGCTGCTGCTGGCCGGGGGCAGCAACGTCGTGGCCGCCGACGCCGGCGTCGACGCCACCGTGGCGCGCGTCATGACGCGCGGCGTCGAGGGACTGCACATGGCGGACGGGCGCGTTCGCCTGAACGTCGCCGCCGGCGAGGACTGGGACGCCCTCGTCGCCGCCTGCGTCGCCGATGGGCTCGCCGGCATCGAGGCGCTGTCGGGGATCCCGGGCAGCGTCGGCGCGACGCCGATCCAGAACGTCGGCGCCTACGGCCAGGAGGTCGCCGACGTGCTCGTCTCCGTGCGCGCCATGGACCGCGTCAGCGGCGAGCTGCACGACCTCGAGACCGAGGAGTGCCTGTTCGACTACCGCACGAGCGTCTTCAAGCGCGATCCCGGCCGCTGGCTCGTGCTCGGCGTCAGCCTCGCGCTCGAGCCGACCGGGATGTCCGAGCCGATCCGCTACGCCGAGCTGGCCGCGCGGCTGGGCGTCGACCTCGGCACCCGGGCGCCCGTCGCCGAGGTCCGCGAGGCGGTCCTCGCGCTGCGCCGCGGCAAGGGCATGGTGCTCGATCCCGGCGATCCCGACACGGTCAGCGCGGGGTCGTTCTTCACGAACCCGATCCTGCGCGCGCGGGACTTCGAGGCGTTCGCGCAGCGGGCCGCCGAGCGGCTGGGCGCTGACGGCCGCCCGCCGGGGTGGGCGGTCGAGCCGCGGTCGGTGAAGACGTCGGCGGCGTGGCTCATCGAGCGGGCGGGCTTTCGGCGCGGCTACGGCAATCCGGACGGAATCGCGATCTCCTCGAAGCACACGCTGGCGCTGACCAACCGCGGAGCGGGGACGACGGCCGAGCTCGTCGCCCTCGCCCGCGAGATCGCGGCGGGCGTAGAGGACGCGTTCGGCGTGTCGCTCGTGCCGGAGCCGGCCTTCGTCGGGCACGAGTGGGACCCTCCTGGCCATCCCTCAAGTTGAACTTTACATCTGCCGTTCGGACTGCACTAACGTTCGACTAGAGGCTGAGGCTAGGCTCCGGGAATTGCGCTCTTTGCAGGGCTATTTCCCATCCGATCGAAGGGCCACAAGGCGCTGGCCCAGCGCGTCGACATCCCCTGCGCCCATGACGAGACACACGTCGCTCGGGCTCAACCACAGCCCCAGCACGCGCTCCGCGTCATCGAATCCGGGCGTCCAGGCGACCGGCTTGCCGGCTGCGGCGTCGGCCGCGGCCTCCGCCACGAGCCTCCCCGTGACCCCGGGAAAGTCCTCGGCGCGCTCGCGCGACGGGTACACGTCGAGCACGACGGCGGCGTCGGCCTGCGCCAGCGCCGCGCCGAACTCGCGTGCCAGCAGCTGGGTGCGCGAGAAGAGGTGCGGCTGGAAGACCGCGACGACCCGGCCCGCTCGTCCCGCGATCGTGCGGGCGGCCGCGATCGTCGCGCGCAGCTCCGTCGGATGGTGAGCGTAGTCGTCGACGACGAGCGCGCCCGAGCCGGCAGCCGGGCCGAGGCGCTCGAAGCGTCGTCCCGCACCGGCGAAGTCGGCCAGCGTCGCAGCGACCTCGCGCGGCCGCGCGCCGGCGATGACGCACGCCGTCAGCGCCGCGGCGGCGTTGGCGACGTTGTGCGCGCCCGGCACCGACAGCGCCACCGGCTGACCGGCCCAGACGAAGCGCGACCCCTCGGCGTGCAGCTCGATCTCCGAGGCGCCGAAGAACGCGGACTCCTCGATCCCCACGCGATCGAGGAACCCCTCGGCGCGCGGGGTGTCGGCGACGACGCGGCGCAGCCCGTTGCGCAGGAAGCGCGCGAACGCCAGCTCGAGGTCGGCGTGCGAGGCGTACGTCGTGTGGTGGTCGAGCTCGATGTTCGTGACGACCGCGATCTCGGGCGCGAGCTCGAGGAAGGAGCGATCGGACTCGTCGGCCTCGACGACGAGCCACTCGCCGCTGCCCGCCGCGGCGTTCGTCCCGCGCGCGGTCTCCCCCGGCCGGCGCAGCTCGCCGCCGATGACGTACATCGGATCCCAGCCGAGCGCGAGCAGCGCGTGCGCGGCCATCGACGACGTCGTCGTCTTGCCGTGCGTGCCGGCGATCGCGATCGTGCGCCGCAAGCGGCTCAGCTCCCCCAGCAGCGCCCCGCGGTGGATCTCGCGCAGGCCGCGCTCGCGCGCCGAGGCCCGCTCGGGGTTCGCGCCGCCGATCGCCGTCGAGACGACGAGCTCGACGTCGTCGCCGGGCGGCACGTTGGCGGCGTCATGGCCGACGACCGCCTCGATGCCCGCGGCGCGGACGCGCTCGAGGTACGGCGAGCTCGCCCGGTCCGAGCCGGTCACCACCGCGCCCAGCGCGTCGGCGATCAGCGCCAGGCCGCTCATCCCCGCGCCGCCGATGCCGACGAAGTGCAGGCTCCGCCCCTCCCAGTCGCGCTGCGCGGCCGGGCTCATGGCGTGCGCCGTCGCCGGCGCCGGCGGCGTCCGCCGGCGGCCGCCGCCGCCAGCACGGCGTCGGCGACGGCCTGCGCCGCGTCCGGTCGCGCCAGCGCGGCCGACGCGCTCGCCATCGCCGCCAGCCGCGACGGGTCGCCGAGCAGCCCGCCGACCTCGTTGCCCAGGCGCGCGGCGGTCAGCTCGTCGTCGGGCACGACGACCGCCGCGCCGGCCTGCGCCATCCAGCGCGCGTTGGCGGTCTGGTGGTCGGCGCTCGCGTAGGGGTAGGGCACGAGGATCGCGGGCTTGCCCGCGGCGGCGACCTCGAAGATCGAGCCGCCCGCGCGCGCCACGCACAGGTCGCAGGCGGCGAGCGCCTCGCCGAAGTCCTCGATGTACGGGCGCAGGTCGTAGTGCCCGCCGCCCACGCGCGGCGCGAGCGCGGCATGGTCGCGCGTCCCGGCCGCGTGCAGGACGCGAAACGGCGCCGCGCGAAACGCCTCGACCGCCGCCTCGTTGATCGTGCGCGCGCCCAGCGAGCCGCCGAAGACGAGCACGCACGTCTCGCCGGGCGCGAGCCCGAAGCGCGCTCGCGCGGCGGCGACGTCGGTCGCCGCCGCCGGCACCGGGCGGCCCGTCACGACGTAGCGCGGGCCGTCGCGGCCCTCGATCGCGAACGCCAGGCAGACGCGGCGCGCCCGCGGGGCGAGCAGGCGGTTGGTGATCCCGAGGTGGCTGTCGGCTTCGGTCAGCACGAGCGGGATGCGGCGAGTGAGCGCCGCCAGGCCGACCGGCCCCGCGACATAGCCGCCGCCGCCCAGCACGGCCGCCGGGCGCAGCTCGGCGAGGATGCGGTGGGCGGCGCCGACCGCGGCGCCCGCCCGCAGCAGCGCGCGCGCCGCGCGCAGCGGGTTCGTGCGGCTCAGCCCCTCGACGCGGATCGTGCGCAGCTCATAGCCGGCGGCCGGCACGAGCTCGGCCTCGGCGCGCTCGCCGCCGACGAAGGTGACCTCAGCCCCCGCGGCCCTCAGACGCTCGGCGACCGCCAGCGCCGGCACGACGTGTCCGGCCGTCCCGCCCGCCGCGATCACCACTCTCAACACCGCGTGATCCTCGCGCATCGCCACGATCTTCGGCCGGTGACCGACCGCGGCAAGGTGGGTCGTGCTGCGCGCCGCGATGTTCAGCAGCAGCCCCATCGTCGCCATGAGCGTCAGCAGGGAGCTCGAGCCCGACGAGATGAACGGCAGCGGGACGCCGGTGAGCGGCGCGATCCCCAGGACGGCCGAGACGTTCAGCAGCGCTTGGCACATGACCAGCGAGGTCAGGCCGGCGGCGAGCAGCTGCGTGTAGCGCGTGGCGGCGGCCTTGGCGGTGCGCAGGCCGGCGTAGCCGATCAGCCCGTAGAGGAACAGCAGGCCGCAGATGCCGGCGATCCCGAGCTCCTCGCCGATGACAGCCAGGATGAAGTCCGTGTGCGCCTCGGGCAGGTAGAAGACCTTCTGCACGGACTCGCCGAGGCCGACGCCGAAGAAGCCTCCCGAGCCGACCGCGATCTGGCCCTGGACCGATTGAAAGCCGGTGTCGCTCGCGTCGGCCCACGGGTTGATGAAGGCCGTCAGCCGCGAGACGCGCTCGGGGTCGGCGAGTGCGAACAGCGCCACGAGCACGATGCCCGCGGCGGCGAGGCGGCCGAGCAGACCGATCGGGACCCCGGCCACGAGCAGGAGCGCGCCCACGGTGAAGGCGATGACCAGGGCGGTGCCGAGATCGGGCTGGGAGGCGATGAGCAGGATCGCGGCGCCCGTCACGACGAGCAGAGGACCCGTCACGCCGCGGAGCGAGCGCAATCGCGACGGCCTCGTGGCGAGCAGCCCCGCCGCGTAGAGCACGAGCGCGAGCTTCATGAGCTCGGACGGCTGAAACTGCAGCGAGCCGGCGCCGATCCAGCGCTGAGCCCCGTTGACCGAGACGCCGATGCCGGGGATCTTGACCGCGATCAGCAGCAGGAACGAGAGCGCCAGCAGCGCCGGCGTGAGGCGGGGCAGGAGCTCCAGCCCGCCGCGGGCGAGGATCTGCAACACGACGAGGCCGACGGCGCCGAAGCCGAGGTACTTGACGAGGTACAGCGTGCCGTCGCCCTGACCCTCCAGCAGCGTGCGCGCCGACGACGCGCTGTAGACCATGACCGCGCCGGCGGCGAGCAGGCACAGCGTCGCCGTGAAGAGGATGTTGTATTCGACCGGCTTGGTCCGGCGCCGCGATGCGGGCGCAGCGGGGGAGCGGATCGGCCGGGCGGCGGAGGCCATCCGATCTGCGTTCGACGCCCGCGGCGCGAGTCCTCGCGCGGGGGCCCAGACGCAACATTCGGCCACACGGGCGCTGTGTGCCGCAACTCACGCACGCGCGAGTGCGCAGGTGCCATATTGCCGGCGTGGACCTGCCCCTCGCCATCGTGTCCGGAAACGGGATGTGGATGTTCCTCACGTTCCTGGTCCTCTTCTTCTTCGCGATCTGCCACGGCTACTACACGCGCACCGGCAGCGGGATCAACCAGCGTCCGTACAACTCGACGAGCGGCGACGCGCCCGGCGCGGAGATCCCCAGCACCATCGGCCGCGACATCGACCGTCGCGACTACTCGCGCGGCACGCGCTGACCGCGCGGCGCCGCCGGCAGGCGCGCCGCCGCGCCTGATTCATGGCGGATCAGGTCGTGTACCCGCCGATCCTCGCCTTCGTCGGATGCTCACGCGGTAGTGCCGATCGAGGGCCGGGAAGGGGACGGGGAACCCAGCGCGATGACGGCGCCCATTTCGTCGACGAGCGGCGCTCTCTGCAGAGCGCTCGTATCGTCGAAGAGGGGCACACTTGCCCGGAGCACCCCTCTGGGACTTGCAGCGCCACGGCGCCTTCTGACAACGGCACGGTTGTCACCGCCCCAGGGAGCGAGCGCCATTGCGTCCGACCAGCCCGACGGGGCGCTCGTCCAGTGGCGTAAGAGTCGCGCCATACGCGACTTTCGCCACTCGCTGCCGGGGACGCGAGTTCGCGGGCGTCGCGCGCCAGGTGACAGCCCGCCACCGCGCCCCTTTCGCGCCGCCAGCGCTCTACGCGGCGCGCGTCTTCATCGAATTTGGGCGTGTGGCGTGTGTGAGTCGTGCGGGCACGTCGCTGTCGTGGGAGGGCAGCAGGATCGCGTTGGTGTCTGCGAGGAATCGGTGCAGGCGGTGGCTTGTCTCGCGCGCCTGGTGGGGGTAGAAGATGCCGAGCCCGAGGTGCCGGCCAGCGGCGTGGTCCTCGACGAACCAGTCGTGGCGCAGCACATGGTCGGCTGCGAACAGCAGTTTCGTGTCGTCGTCGTGCACGACGACGCCGACCTGTCCTGCGGAGTGACCGGGCAGCGGGACGAGGCGTACGTCGCCGCGCTCGGTGAGAGCGAGGCTGTGCGGGAACGGTCCGTACGGGTCGTCGCCGAGGTCGTAGAGCGTGGGCGTGAACGCCGCTGGCCAGAGGTCGGTCTTGTAGCGGATGGCCCCGCTGCGGGCGGTGGCCGCTTCGTGCTCCGGTCGGTGGACGAGGATCTCGGCGTTCGGGAAGCAACCGACCTGGCCGACGTGGTCCCAGTCGAGGTGCGTGAGGATCACGCGCGTGACCGCTGCGGGATCCAGGCCGCGAGCGTGAATGACGTCCTGCAGCGGGCGCGGACCGTCGATCACGGTCGGGACGAAGCGTCGCTGCCAGCGCGCCACGACGACCCCGGCGGCGAGGCCGGCGTCGATTGCGATCGCACCATCAGGGTGCTCGACAACGAAGCTGTAGACCGGAAACGCGCGGTCGGCGCGTCGACGAAGCAGACCCGCTGGCCAGCCCTGCGCGCGCATGAACGTCTCGTTTCCGCGCAGCGTGCCCGTTTGCAGCACATGAACCTTCATCGATCCTCCTTATGCAACATTGTTACGTTACAGCGAACCGTAACGACGTTGCGTTACCGTGTCAAACGGCATGGGACGACCCCGCGAGCACGACGAGCACACGCGCGCCGCGCTCGTCTTAGCGGCCGAGCGACTCGTCGCCGCTGGCGGCCCGCCAGCCCTCTCGGTCCGCGCCGTCGCCGACGAGGTCGGCACCACGACGCGCGCGGTCTACAGCCTGTTCGGTTCCAAGGATGGCCTCGTCGACGCGCTCGCCGAGCAGGCCTTCCGCTACCTAGGCGACGGGCTGGCGAGCATGCCGCAGACCGACGATCCCGCCGCCGACCTCGTCGAGATCGGCGCCACGATGTACCTGCGCTTCGTGCAGGGGCACCCGTCGCTGTACCGCATCGCGTTTCAGCGCATCGTCCCGGAGTTCGATCTCAGCCCCGACCTCGCCGAGCTACGCCGCCGCGTCTGGCTCGCGCTCGAGGCACGCGTCGCGCGCCTCGAGCAGTCCGGTCTGCTCGACGACCGGTCGGTCACCGAGGCGGCGGTCGAATTCAACGCCATGTGCGAAGGCCTCGCCAACGCCGAGCTGCGCGGTGGCACGCTGCGCCAAGAGCCCGGCCTCGACCCACACACCATCTGGCACGACGCGCTCACGACGATCATCAACGGATTTCGCCGCTAGCGGATCATCAGGCGCGGCCGCGTCGGGCGAGTCGGCGCCTGAGCGCTGCGGTTCGTTGCTGCTCGAGCTCAGCTACGCAGGGCGCCTGCGAGCTCGTCGCGTGATCTGATGTTGAGCTTCTGGTAGGCGTGGGTGAGGTGGACCTCGACGGTGCGCATCGTCACGAACAGCGCCTGCGCGATCTCGCGGTTCGTCATCCCGTCTGACGCCATCGCCGCGACGCGCCGCTCGCTCGCCGTCAGGGCGTCGACGCCGCTACGCATGATGCGGCGCGGGCGGGCGCCGGCAGCCACGAGTTCGGCGCGCGCGCGTTCGGCGAGCGCGCCGGCGCCACAGGTGTGCGCGAGCTCCATCCCAGCGTGCAGCGGTTCGCGGGCCGCGGTCCGCTGGCCGGCCCGCCGGATCGCGCCGCCGAGCGCGACGAGCGTGCGCGCATGCTCAAGTCGCCAGGCCGATCCCGCGAGCACGGCGAGGCTGTCGTGCAGCAGCGGCAGGCCAGTCTGACCGCCGTACAGCAGGCCGAGCACGCGCAGCGCGCGCCCGATCGCCCCCATCGTGCCAACCGTGCGCGCGAGCTCGAGTTCCTCCTGTGCGAGGGCGATCGCGCCCGCGACATCGCCCTCATGCGCTCTCGCGAGCGCGAGCTGCGATCGCCAGGGGAAGGCCGCCGGGTTGTTCGCGCGCCACTTGCGCTCACGCTCGGCGAGCGGCTCGAGATCGGCGGCGGCGTCGGCGGGGCGGCCTTGCGCGCCGCGCAGGCGCGCGCGCGAGAACAGGACGAAGTTCAACATGAACGTGTCGGCGATCTCGCCCTGCAGGCCGGCCGCCGTGAGCTCGGCGTTGGCCTCTTCGAGGCGCCCTTGGTCGACGAGCGCGCCGATCAGCGGGCCGTAGGCCATGCGCGCGATGCGGTAACCGGGATCCCACGCGGCGTCGATCGTGCTGCGCGCGTCGCTCTCGGCGTCCGCGAGCGCGCCGCGCTCGATGCTCAGCAGCGCGCGCATGCACGATTGGCGGGCGAAACCGATGACCGAGCCGCGCCGGCGCACGTCGGCGAGCGCCGCTTCGATCGTGTCCTCGGCGAGCTCGAGGTCGCCGCCGATGATGAGCGCGAAGACGGCGTCGATGACGAGCCCGGAGTCGCCCGACTGCTCGGCAACGAGGCCGCCGCGCACGGCTCGCGTGGCGAGCGCGACCGCGTCGGCGGCGGGGCCGCCGTCGATCGTGTGTTGCTGCGCGAGCGTTGCCAGCAGCATCCGCTCGCCCGGCGTCCGTCCTGCGATCGCGGGTGGCAAGCGGGCGATGTGCTCGCGACAGACGGGCAGCGTGTCAGCGACGAGCCGTGCCGCGCAGATGAGCTCGGCGTCGATGCGCCGCGCAAGCTCGGGATCGGCTGTCCGCACCGATTCGATCGCCTCTTCGAGCATCCGGACCGCCTCGACATAGCGCCCCGGGGCGATGAGCCCGAGCGCGAGGTCATGCGTCATCTGGGCGCGGCGGCGCGAATCGGCGGTCGCCGCCAGTGCGGCACGGAGGTGTTCGACGGCCTCGTCGGGCAGGGCCGCGCGAACCTCGGCCTTGCCCAGCTCGGCGAGCAGCACTGGGCGCAGCTCGACCTCCGGCGGCTCGTCGAGCGCGCGCCGCAGGTAGCGCACCGCGGCCTCCGGTGCGCCGCGATCGATCGAGCGGGCGGCGGCATCCGCGAGCATGTCAATGGCCCATGCGTCGCCGCGCGGCGATGCGGCGAGCAGGTGCGGCGCGATCCGTTCGGCGTCGACGCCGTCGCCGTGCAGCAGGCGCGCGGCAACGACGTGGCTGCGCGCGAGCTGCGCCGGCGGGATGGCCCCGTGGACGGCGCTGCGCACGAGCGGGTGCGCGAACTCCAGCGGGCGCTCGGGCGCGAGCATGTGCGCCGCGACGAGCGCGTCGACGGCCGCCGCGGCGCCGGCTTCGTCGAGCTCGGCGAGCATCCGTGCGCGCCGCACGTCGGCATTCGTCCCGAGCACCGCGACCGCGCGCGCAAGCGCGACGGCGTCGGGCCCGAGGCGCGCGAGCCGTTGGCCGACCGTGCGCGCAACCGCGCGGCTGCCGACCTGCGGAAGCTGCACGGCGTTCGCGGCCGTCGGCGCGACGCCGGCGTCGCTGATCGCGTCAACCGCGGCGCGCACGAGGAACGGGTTTCCAGCGGTCGTCTCGTGGCAGGCCGCACAGAACGCGTCCTCGGCGCCGCCGCCGAGCCGTCCCCGCACGACCTCAGCGACCGCGGCCGCGCTCAGCGGCGCCGGCTCGATCCGGCGCACGGCGGGATCGCCCGCGAGCGCCTCGATGAGCTCCGGAGCGTGCGCCTCGACCGGCGGCCGGCTCGCCGCCACAAGCAGCACCGGCAGCTCAGCGACGCGCCGGGCGAGGTAGGCGAGGAAACGCACCGAGGCCGTGTCCGCCCAGTGCAGATCGTCGACGGCGACAAGCAATGGATGCTCGGAGGCGAGGTTGACCGTCAGCCAGTACAGGCCGTGCAGCGCCGACGACGTCGGGTCGTCGCCGAGAATGCCCGTGTAGCGCTGCGCATGCGCGTCGGCGACAAGCCCGAGCAGCGTCGTCGCCAGCCCCGCTGAGCCCTGCAGCAACGCTGCCCGCTCGGCAGCCCCGATGCCGGCCAGGCGCGCCTCGAACAGCTGCCGCACGACGCCGTACGCGAAGTCGCGCTCCAACTCGCCGCCGCGCGCGGTCAGTCGCTGGAGCCCGCGCTCGGCGGCCAGGTCGCAGCACGCCGCGACGAGGCTCGTCTTGCCGATGCCAGCCGGACCCTCGAGCACGACCGCGCCGCCGTACCCGCCCGCCGCCGCCTCCACGAGCGCCCGCAGGCGATCGAGCTCGGCATCCCGCTCGACGAGCGCATCGACATCCGCCATGCCCGCCACGCGGGCAGTCTACGTCCGCCTCAGCTCGCCGCGACCGGTGCAGCGGCGGCGAGCGCCCGCTCGGCGTCCGCGACCATGCGGCGCACGATCTCGCCGGCGGGCAGGATCTCGTGGACGAGCGCCGCTGACTGGCCGGTGAACGGCAGAAACTCGTGGCCGCGGTCGCCGCGCACCGCCGCGATGAGCTGCGCCGACAGCCGCGGCGCGTCGCGCACGACACGCTCAGGGTCGCCCTCGAGGAGGTCGGTGAACGGGGTGCGCAGCGTGCGCATGGCGACATGGTCGGCGTGGCCCGGCAGCGAGTACGGCGGCATCACCGCGTCCTCACCGGTCACCCGGACGGCATCCAGTGCCCCGGCCGCGACGATCCGGCGCTTCCACACCTCCGCGACGCGCATCTCCGTCGACGCGAGCAGCCGCGTGCCGATCAGGACGCCCTGCGCCCCGAGCGCGAGCGCGGCGGCGAGCCCGCGCCCGTCAGCGATCCCGCCGGCCGCCACGACCGGCACGTCGCCGGCGAGGTCGACGACCTGCGGGACGAGCACCATCGTGCTGACAGCACCGCTGTGACCGGCAGCCTCACCGCCCTGCGCCACGACGACGTCTGCGCCCGCGGCGAGCGCCTCCTCCGCCTGGCGGACGTCCATCACCTGCTGGATCCACAGAATCCCGGCGTCGTGCGCGCGCGCGATGTGCTCCGGCGGCACCGCGATGTGAAACGAGATCGCGCGCGGGCGCTCCGCGAGCGTCGCCGCGAACGCCTCCTCATCCAGCGGACGCGCCGTGTGGTTGATCGCAAACGGCCGATCGGTCAACGCGCGCACCCGCGCCCACTGCGCGCGCAACTCGGGGAGCGGACGCACCGCCGTCCCGAGACTGCCCAAGCCCCCGGCCTCGCAGACCGCCGCCGCGAGCTGCACCTGCTCCCACGGACCGAACGCCGCGCTGAGCACCGGCACCTCGATTCCCAGCAGATCACACAACGAAGTCCTCATTTTCGACCGCCTCCAATCGCGCACATTGACCGCCCGCGATGCTGAAGGCGGACGTCGCGCGACACATCGCGGCCAGCACCGAGAACTTTTCGCCGGACCACCGAAAGGCTTGCCTCCCCATCGCGCGCGCAGATACGCGCTCGGCACGCTCCTCGTGACGTACCCCGGCCCATCTCGAGGATCGTGCCGCCGCACACAAGCTCGACGTCGCGACGCAGCACAGTCGCGTCCTCGGCAACGACGAACTGATCCCGGCGCACCTACTCGACTGGTGATGACCCGCGTCCGGGGAGTCCCGGGCGCGGGACGAACTCACGCGCTCGCGGGTCTCCGCGGCTACGACCGAGCGACGACGCGCCCGCCGATCGGTCCCGGACGCTCAACCGCGCGCGATTGCTCGTGCGAGGACGGCGACCTCGACTGTTTCGCTTCTCGCGCAGAGGGGCGGTCTCGTGGCGTATGAGCCCAAGAGCTTGTATCAGGCGGAAGCGAACCGCGGCGGATGAGTCCGAGGGCGCTGCGGCTGCGCCTGGACGCCAGCGCCTACCCGGCCGGATATCTCCCGCTCCAGGGCGTCCGGGGTTAGGGTCGACCTATGGAGATCATCTGCGGGGCTACCTTCATCGTCGACCACGAGGGCGATCCCGATCTGCTCGGCAACGAACTGACCGGCGGGGCCTACCGAGTGATGGTGGGCCGGGCTCCGACGGGCGACGGACCGCCGATGCACATCCATCCGCACACAGACGAGGGCTTCTACATCGGCGAAGGAGAGATGACGTTCGTCTTCCCGGACCGCGAGGTGATCGCCGGGCCGGGCTCGTTCGTCTTCGTGCCGCGCGGCGTCGAGCACACTGCGCGCATCACAAAGCCGCTACGCGGGCTGCTGATCTACTCGCCCGGCGATGCAGAGCACATCACTCAGCCAGTGTGAGCGGACACCCCGCAGCTGACGCGGGCTTGCGCTTCAAGCAGAACCGCGCTCCTCGCCGGCCACGCCGAGAGTGTCTCGCGTAAGGGGGCGCTCTCGGTCGTCTCGGGCCACGCCGGCGGGCCCGTGCCTGATCAGCGGCACCGAGAAGAGATGGAAACGTCGAGGAGCAACACTCTGATCGAATCGCACGCCGCTCCTACCTGGCGAGAAGCGGTGCTACCCGCGAGCGGCGCCATTGCGTTCGCGCGAGCCAGGCTGCTTGCCGGTGTGGCCGTGTCCCCTCCGTCGGCTGCTGGGCTTGGGCGGACCGCAAGCGATGACGCACCTCGCGCATTTACTACCACAGCGGCGACGAGACCCCGAGCCGGTCATCAGGCTGGTGTGTTGGCCGCCGACGCGACCAACGCCGGCGCCGCTCTTGGCGGCGCCGGCGGGTGGCTATTGGCCTGCGGGGTCAGGGCAGCAGCGTGATCGCGTCGTGGCTGGGGTCGCCGCCCGCGGTGCCCTTGCGATCGGTGCTCGTGAGCGTGCCGTGCGCGCTCGCGTAGGCGCCGGTGCCGCCGCTGACCGATCCGGTGTCGGACTGGCCTTGCCCTTCGGTGATGCTCGTGCGGACCATCACGTGGATCTCGCCGCCGGGCGGCAGCTTGTTGGGGTCATGGTGGGGACGGCGACCGCGGTTGGCGACCGCGATCGTGGCGCCGCTGCGAGCAGGCGTGGTGCGCGTGAGGCTCATCTCGTCGCTCCCTCGTCGTCGAAGGATCCGCGGGTGCTGCTGGAGGACGGCTGCGCGGTCACGATGCGCTCGATCTCGCCGATCCGCGGCTGTCCGGGGTCGACGCCGTACTCGGCCAGGAGCGGGAGCAGCGCCGCGCCGAACGCGTCGAACGCGTCCTGCGACTCCCAGACGTCGAAGACGTGCATCTGGTCGTCGACGTGGAACGCAGCGTGGAACGTTCGCCCGGGCGGGTCGTCCAGATCGGAGAGGCGCGCGTTGATCGCCGTGTACTTGTCCGCGTCCAGGTTCTGGATCTCCAAGAAGATTCCGATAGACATGGTGCGTCCTTTCAGCCGCGAACGGCGGAGACGTCGACGACGAGCCGGACCTGCATCGGGCCGAACGGCAGCGCGCCCTCGACCGCGATCGCGAGCCGCTCCGTTCCGGTGTGGTCGGCGCCGGTCCCGAGCACGCGGCCATCGAGCTCGACGTCGCTCGCCGTGCCCTTGAGGTCGAGGCGGCCGGCGACGTGGACCGCCCCGTCCGAGGCGACCTCGAAGCGCTCGGCCTCGAAGCGCATGTCCGGCGAGGCGGCGGCATCGAGGTACTGCGAAGAGCGCAGATCCTCGTCGCGCCCGTCGTGGTCGGTGGTCAGGCTCGCGACGCGGATCGTTGCCGAGGCACGAGCGCCGTCCGGCGTCACTGTAATGACGCCGTCGTAGTCGGTGAAGCGGCCCCGCACGGTGGCGAACAGGTGCGCCATGTCGCGGACCTCGAAGCCGACGGTCGAGTGGACCGGATCGATCTGCCACGTGCCGAGCGGCAGAGCGGTGGTGGTGGTGTTGGGTTGTGTGGTCGTCATGCCCGGCATCGTCCGGCCCACCCTGCCCTGGCGCTACGGGGACGACCCTGTCCCCGACCCCAATGTTTGAGCCAGGTCAGCGCGGCCGGCGATGTCGAGCTTGCGGTAGGTGCGCGTGAGGTGCATCTCCACGGTCTTGACCGTGAGAAAGAGAGTCTGCGCGATCTGTGCGTTGGAGGCCCCGCCGGCCGCCAGCTCGGCGACGCGGCGCTCGCTCGCCGTGAGACCCTCGACGCCGTCGGGCACCTCGCGCCGGATCCGGACGCCGCTCGCCCGCAGCTCGGCGCGAGCGGTATCCGCGAGCGCTTGCGCCCCGCACTGCACCGCGAGCTCAAATCCCTCGCGCAGCGGCTCGCGGCTGGCAACGCGGTCGCCGCGCCGGCGCAGCGCACCGCCGTGGGACACGAGCGCGCGCGCGAGTTCCAGGCGCGCAGGCGATGCGCGCAGCAGGTCGACGGCGTCGCCCAGCGTCGCGATCGCGGCGTCGCGCTCCTCGGCCCGGGCACGGGCCGCAAGCACCGTGCCAAGAGGCCCGGGCAGGCCCCAACTCTGCGCGAGCTCAAGCGCCCGCTCCACGAGGGCTGTCGCCGCCTCGGCCTCGTCACGTGCGGCGTGCAGGCCGGCCGCGGAGCACATCCACGGGGTCCCGACGATGGCATCGAGCCCGAAGAACGCCTCTGCCCGGCGCAGCGCCTCGGTCCAATCGGCGAACGCCTCCTCCAGGCGGCCCTGTCCGATCCGCAGGTCCATGCGCTCGAGCAAGAGGAAGTTCATGTGCGGGTGGTCCGGGATCGTGCGCCCCTCCGGATACGCCGCGGCGAGCTCGCGCTCGGCCTCGTCGAGGCGGCCCTGGTCGACGAGCGTGCCGACGAGGGGGATGATCGCACCCTCCCCGCCGCCCGCCCAGCCCGACTCGCCGCCCGCGGCGAGCGCCGTGCGCGCGTCGGCCTCTGCCTCGCCCAGGCGTCCGGCGCGGCGGTGGATTGCGGCGCGGGTCGCGTAGGCGATCGCGATGTCGGCGGTTGAGCCGCGTCGCTGCGCGACGACAACGTGGGCGTCCAGGACGGCCAGGTCGTCGTCGAGGCGATCGAGGGCCAGCAGACCGAGGTGCAGCGTCGTTGCCGTGAGCGAGACCGGGCACTCTTCAGCGAACCGCTGTGCTTGGCGAAACACGCGCGAGACGACATCGTCGAGTTGCTCGGCCGTGCACCCGCTGAACACGAGCGGCACGATCAGGATGCCGAGCGCCAGCGCCTCCCCGAGCGTGTCCCCGGCGAGCTCCAGCGCCGCGGCGTGGCGCTCGAGCACGTCGTGCGGCGCTCCGCTGATCGCCTCGGCGCACCACAATCGCAGACCAAGCTCGTGGTCCAGCGCGGCGATGTCGGCGCGCGCTTGGCGGACCAGGGCATGCAGCGCGAAGACCTCGCCCATGTCGCCGCCGATCGCGTCGAGCAGCGCGAGGACGATATGGCCACGCAGCACCGGATCGTCTGAGCCCGAGTAGGCCTCTCGCAGATTCACCGCGGCGCTGATCGTCTGACCGAGCGCCGCCTCCGCGCCCGCCAGCTCGAACAGCAACTCGTGGCGAGCGGCGGCATCCGGCGGCTCCGCCAGCGCGCGATCGAGCAGCGCCGCAGCGGTGGCCGGCGCCCCGCGAGCGCGCGCACGACGAGCCGCCGCACGCAGGTCGGCCACGACCGCCGGGTCGCCGGCCGCCGCCGAGTGCATGAGCTGCAGCGACACGCGCTCGGGCCCGGCGCCGCGCTCGCGCAGGATCTCCGCTGCACGCCTATGGGCTGCCAGCTGCTCCGGCACGGTCAGCGTCGCACGGGCGCCCGCCGCGAGCAGCGGGTGGGAGAACCGCAGCGGCGTCGCGTCGGCGAGCAGGCCGGCGCGAGTCAGCTCGCCCGCGGCGAACGTCGCCTCCATCGTGGGGACATCCGCGAGTGCGGCGGCGAGATCGACGTCGACGTCGTCGCCGAGGACGGCCACCGAACGCGCGAGCGCCTCGCAGCGCGTGCCCAGCCGGTCGAGCGTCGCGCGAACCGATCGTGCCACGGTCGGCGGCGTGACCTCCGCCACGCGCCCGGCATCCGCAGCCGTGAACCCGACCCGGTCGGCACGCAGGGCGCGCACGAGCTCGCCAAGCAGGAACGGGTTGCCGCCCGTCGCGACGTGGCATGCGGCCGCGAACTCGGGTTCGACGCCGCGTTGCGCGGCGCGCAGGAAGCGTTCGACGCCGCCGACGTCGAACGGCGCGGGCTCGAGCACATCGGTCCGGGGATCGCGGCGCAACGCGTCAAGCACGGCCGCGACGCCGGCGTTCTCTGCGGGACGCGTACCGACGACCAGCGCGACCGGCAGCGACTCCACCCGCAGCGCCAGGTAGGCAGCGAAGCGCAGCGACGCCTCGTCAGCCCAGTGGGCGTCGTCGATCGCGAGCAGCAGCGGACGGTCGCCGGAGAGCTGCGCCGTCAGCGCGTACAGCCCGCGCAGGACAGCCTCCGGCGCGGGCTGCACGGCATCAGGAAGATCGAGGATCACGGCCGCCGCGACGTTCGCGAGTCCAGTGAGCGACCTCGCATCCCCTCGCGCTCGCAGCTCCGGCTCGAAGCATTGGCGCACGACCCCCATCGCGTAGTCGCTCTCCAGCTGGGAGCCGCGTCCCCTCAGAACGGCCATCGCGGCCGCCTCCGCGCGCGCACGCGCCTCCGCGAGCAGGCTCGTCTTGCCGACTCCGGCATCGGCTTCGATGAGCACCGTCGCGCCCCTCCCAGCGATTGCCGCGTCGAACGCCGCGTCGATGCGCGCGAGTTCCTCCTCGCGCTGGATGAGAGACTGCCTGCTCGTAGACGGACACTAACCCACCATCGCGCGGCGCGACTCGCGAGCGGCTTGGAGCCTGTCAGTACCAGACCGGCCTCGCGCGCCCGGGTTTCGCTTTCGCGTGGTTGGAGTGCTCTCAGCGGATCGCTCCTTCTCGCGCTTTGGGGCGCTCTGATCGTCAGCGGCCTTGAAACCGTTGCTCTCGCGCTCGCCGCGCTCGGACTCGAAGAGATCGTGTCAACCGGTGTTCGGGCAGGGGCGGGTCGAATATGCCTCGTCTGACGAGGTCACGTCGACCCACCCCCTCGTGACGCGGCGCGTGTACTGATGTGCTCTCCTCCCGCACCGGCAACCGTTGAGCAGAGCCGGCGCGGGGACGCTTCGGCCGGAGTTCTCTTCTCCTCGCCCCTCCCGTCCCGACGCGGCGCCCGCTCGCGCGGCGCGTCAAGGCTGTGTGCGAGGGGCCCCGGCTTGCCACCAATCAGGTTCTTCTCCGCTCTCGCGCAGGAACTTCAGCGTTCGGTCGGCCCGCTCCCAGTCCGATCCGGTCGAGCCGCAGAACTTCCATAGCTCGCGAGCTGCGCGCTTGTAGTGGTGGATCAGATCGTCCAGCTCGAAGGCGTCGATCTCGCCGGCGTCGAGGCGAGCGAAGCCTTCGCGCACGTGCTGCAGCAGGACGCGCAGTTCCTGCTCGTGGTACGCGCCGATCCTCTCGCGAGCCGCCCGGCGTCGCGAGCGCTCAGCACTGCGAGTTTCGCTCTCCCGACCGGTGCTCACGCGGACGGACGCTAGTGAGAGCCCGCCGCGGCTGCAAATTCGGAGGATTCACTGCGGCGGCGCGGTCGCCGCGGCTCGCGCGGAACTCGGACCCGCCGTGAGGCGAGCTACGCTGGCGGGCCTCATGGCCGATCTCGAGGCGAGCTTCGTCGTCGCTCGCAACCCCGAGCCCGACAGCACGCTGCCGTTCCTGCTCAGCGTGCCGCTCGACGGCGGCATCCTGCTCAAGGCGCGAGATCGCTGGCCTTCGACGACGCGCGTGTACTGCCACCCGCTCGAGCACTGGCCGGCGGGGGCCGAGATCCTCGAGCAGGTCGCGGTGAGGCAGTGCCGCCGCCGGGGTGCCGCAATCGATCTCGTTCTGGACCGCGCGCGCGAGAACCGCTCACAGATCGTCTTCACCCAGCCCAACGCCGGTCGCCCGGGCGGCCGGCCGATGATCTTCTGGCAGACCGCGCGGACCGCGCGCCGCGCACGACCCGGGCAGCGCGTCCCGACTCGCCGCGCCTCTGACCTGCAGGCGTTGACGATCACGATCGATACGCGGGAACGCTATCCGTACCGTTTCGCCGGACGCCCCGTCCAATGTGAGCGCCAGGCGCTGCGCGTCGGCGACTACGCCGTTCGCGCCGGCGACGCGCTCATCGCCGTCGTCGAGCGCAAGACGCTGGAGGACTTCACGAAGGCGCTCGTCGATGGCGCGCTGAACTACGCGCTCGCCGACCTCGCGACCGTGCCGGCGGCCGCGGTCGTCGTCGAGGAGCGCTACGGCGCGCTGCTCAAGGACGAGCACGTTCAGCCCGGCTGGTTACTGGAACTCGTTGCGCGGCTGCAGGTGCGCTACCCCGCCGTCCCGATCGTGTTCGCAGACTCACGCAAGCTCGCCGAGGAGTGGACCTACCGCTTCCTCGCCGCCGCATTCGTCCACCACGCTCCGCCCGCCGGCACCCGCCCGAGCGATGCACCGGATGCTTGAGGACGTCCCGAGGGGGTGTGTCGACCAGCTCGCGCGGGCCGCGACGTATCCGACGCACCACCCACCGCGCGCCGCCGCGAGCGCCGCCACCAGCCCAGACCCACCCCGCCAACCGTCAAGTCTCGAACAAACTCCCCGCCGATCGGCAGAAAGTTCTGCCGGACCCTTGACAAAACATGGTGCCATACGGCACAGTGGCGCCGATGTCACCCGTCGGATCAGGCTCCTTGGAGTCACTCCGGGAGCGCAACCGGCGTGAGCTGCTCGACGCGCTGCGTCGGCGCGGGAGCGCCAGCCGCGCCGATCTCGCCCGCCTGACGGGCCTGTCGCGCTCGACGGTCTCGACGCTCGTCTCCGAGCTGCAGGCCAGCGGCCTGGTCATCGACCACGAGCCGCCCGACGACGGGCGCGCGCCGCAGCAGGGCCGGCCCCCCACGCTGCTCACGCTCGACCGCTCCGCCGGCCTCGTGCTCGGCATCGACTTCGGCCACGAGCAGGTCCACGTCGCGATCGCCGACCTCTCGCGCACCATCCTGGCCGAGCGCACGCAGGCGCTGGACGTCGACAAATCGGCCGCCAGCGCGCTCGACGTCGCCGTCGAGCTCGCCGACCAGGTGATCGCCGCCGCCGGCGTCGACAGCGACCGCATCATCGGCGCCGGCGTCGGCCTGTCGGGGCCGATCGACGTCGCCGCCGGCACCGTGCACACCGGCAAGATCCTGCCCGGCTGGGCCGGCGTCAGGCCCGCCGACGAGCTCGAGGCACGGCTCGGCCTGCGCGTCCACCTCGACAACGACGCGAACCTCGGCGCGCTCGCGGAGGTCACGCTGGGCGCCGGCATCGGCGCGCGCGACGCGATGTACCTCATGGTCTCCGGCGGCGTCGGCGCCGGGCTCATCCTCGGCGGCGAGCTGTACCGGGGCTCCGGCGGCACCGCGGGCGAGCTCGGCCACGTGCTCGTCGACGAGAGCGGCCCGATCTGCCGCTGCGGCAACCGCGGCTGCCTGGAGATGATGGCCGGCGGCCGCGCGATCACCGCGCTGCTGCGCGGAAGCCACGGCGACGACATCACCCTCGACGAGGTCATGGCGCTCGTCGCCGACGGCGACTCCGGCGCACGGCGCGCGATCGCCGACGCCGGGCGCGTGCTGGGCCGCTCCGTGGCGGCCATCGTCAACGCCTTCAACCCAGAGCTGGTCATCGTCGGCGGCGCCGTCAGCGCCGCGGGTGACGTCCTGCTCGACCCGCTGCAGGAAGCCGTCCACCGCTACGCCATCCCATCGGCGGCGGCGGACGTGCGCATCACCCGCGGAGTGCTGGGCGAGCGCGCCGAGGTGCTCGGCGCACTCGAGCTGGCGGCGCGGCAATCGGACGTCGCAGCACCGTCGGCGTCACGGACCGTCCACGACGAGACCAGAACACAGCAACGAGGAGAGGCACACAGATGAGGGTCATGCATGCAAGCCGTCGGCGCGCACTGCCGATGACGATGGCGGCCGGTGTCGCGGCGCTGGCGCTTGTCGCCGCAGGCTGCGGCGATGACGATGACGACGGCGGCGGCAGCGCGAGCTCGTCGTCGGACGGCGCGAAGGCCGGCAAGATCGCCGTCCTGCTGCCGGACTCCAAGTCGTCGGTGCGCTGGGAGACGGTCGACCGGCCGTTCCTGAAGGCCGCCTTCGACAAGGCCGGCGTCGAGTCGGAGATCCAGAACGCCGAGGGCGACAAGTCCGCCCAGCAGCAGCAGGCCGAGCAGGCGATCACGAACGGCGCCAAGGTGCTGCTCATGGTCAACCTGGACTCCGGCAGCGGCGCGGCGATCGCCGCCAACGCCAAGTCGCAGGGCGTCAAGGTCATCGACTACGACCGCCTCACGCTCAAGGGCGACTCGGACTACTACGTCTCCTTCGACAACGAGGAGGTCGGGCGCCTGCAGGGTCAGGGCCTCGTCGACTGCCTCGAGGGCGCCAGCGGCAAGCCGGCCGTGGCCGTGCTCAACGGCTCGCCCACCGACAACAACGCGACGCTGTTCAAGGCGGGCTACGACTCGGTCATCAACCCGAAGTTCAAGTCCGGTGAGTGGACCGAGGTCGCCGATCAGTCCGTGCCCGACTGGGACAACCAGAAGGCGCTGACGATCTTCGAGCAGATGCTGCAGAAGGCGTCCAACAAGGTCGACGGCGTGCTGGCGGCCAACGACGGCCTCGGCAACGCGGCCATCTCGGCGCTCAAGCAGCGCAAGCTCAAGCAGATCCCGGTCACCGGCCAGGACGCGACGCTGCAGGGCATCCAGAACATCGTCAACGGCGACCAGTGCATGACCGTCTACAAGGCGATCAAGAAGGAAGCCGACGCCGCCGCCGCGCTGGCCGTCTCGCTGGCCAAGGGCGAGGAGCCCGCGGGCGTCGACGAGACCGTCAACAACGAGACGCGCGACGTGCCCTCGATCCTGCTCAAGCCGGTCGCGGTCACGAAGGACAACATCAAGGAGTACCTCGGCGAGGCCGACTTCCCCAAGCAGACCGAGATCTGCGCGGGCAAGCTCGCCTCCAAGTGTCAGGCGCTGGGCCTGTCATGACCGCGTCCACCGACGTTGGAGGGCCGCGCGAGCGGCCCTCCGGCGCGGTGCCGATCCTGGAGCTCAAGGGAGTCTCCAAGCGCTTCGGCGCCGTCCAGGCACTGCACGAGGTGAACTTCGACGTCCGCGAGGGTTCGGTGACGGCCCTCGTCGGCGACAACGGCGCCGGCAAGTCGGTGACGATCAAGTGCATCGCGGGCATCTATCCGATCGACAGCGGCGAGATCCTCTGGGAGGGCAAGCCCGTTTCGATCGGCGGCCCGAAGGACGCGGCCGCGCTCGGCATCGAGGTCGTCTACCAGGACCTCGCGCTCGCCGACAACCTCGACGTGGTGCAGAACATGTACCTCGGCCGCGAGGAGCTCACCCCCTTTCGCGCGCTCGACGAGACGAAGATGGAGCAGCGTTGCAGTGAGACGCTGAAGGGACTTTCGGTGACGACGATCCGCTCGGTGCGCCAGACGGTGGCGGGCCTGTCGGGCGGACAGCGCCAGTCGATCGCGGTCGCCAAGGCCGTCATGTGGAACTCGCGCCTCGTGATCCTCGACGAGCCCACCGCGGCGCTCGGCGTCGCGCAGACGCGGCAGGTCCTCGACCTCGTCCGGCGCCTCGCCGACCAGGGACTGGCGGTCATGCTCGTCTCGCACAACCTGCACGACATCTTCGAGGTCGCCGACCACATCACGGTCCTGCGCCTCGGGCAGGACGTCGCGCGCTTCGAGACCAGGGACACCACGCAGCGCGAGGTCGTCGAGGCGATCACCGCCGGCAAGCTCAGCACGGTTCCCGGCCAGGAGGACGCGGAGGTGCAGGTCCAGCTATGAGCGCGATCACCCCACCCCTCCCCACTCCCGCGGCCGACCCGACCGCCACGATCGGCGCCTACGCCAGGCGCTGGGTCGAGAACGTCCGCGGCGGCGAGCTCGGCAGCCTGCCGATCATCATCGGCCTGGTCGTCATCGCGATCGTCTTCCAGGTACAGAACGACCGCTTCCTGACCGCCGGGAACTTCGTCAACCTCATGGTCCAGGGCGCGCCGTTCGCGCTCGTCGCCATGGGCATCGTCTTCGTCCTGCTGCTCGGCGAGATCGACCTCTCGGTCGGCTACGTGTCGGGCGTCGGCGGCGTCATCACCGCGCTGCTGCTGCTGCCCGACGGCTCGGCCGTCCCGGCCGGCGTCACGATCGCCATCGTGCTCGCGACCGGCATCGCGATCGGCACCCTGCACGGGCTGATCATCACGAAGATCGGCATCCCGTCGTTCGTCGTCACGCTGGCCGGCCTGCTGGGCTGGAACGGCGTGGTGCTGCTGCTGATCGGCAGCCGCGGCACGGTGGTGCTGCAGGACGACCTCATCATCGGCTTCGCCAACGACTTCGTGCCCAAGGCGACCGCATGGGTGCTCATGCTGCTCGCCGTCGGCGCCTACGCCGGCGTCCAGCTCTGGGGCCTGCGCAAGCGCGCCGCCGCCGGCCTGTCCAACGACCCGCTGCTGATCGTCGGCCTGCGCGTCGTCGGCCTGCTCGTGGCGCTGGCCTTCGTGGTGTGGATCGTCAACCAGGACCGTGGCCTGCCGTACGTCGCGGTGCTCGTCGGCGCGCTGCTCGTCTTCTGGACCTACATCCTGCGGCGCACGCGCTTCGGGCGCCACGTCTACGCCGTCGGCGGCAACGCCGAGGCGGCGCGTCGGGCGGGCATCAACGTCGACCGGATCAAGATCATCTGCTTCGCGATCTGCTCGTTGATGGCCGTCGTCGGCGGCATCGTGCTCGCCTCGCGCCTGCGCTCGGTGGACACCAACGCGGGCGGCGGCGCGATCCTGCTGTACTCGATCGCCGCCGCCGTCATCGGCGGGACATCGCTGTTCGGAGGCCGCGGCCACATCAAGTCCGCGCTGCTGGGCGCGCTCGTCATCGCCAGCATCGACAACGGACTCGGCCTGCTCGGCCTGAGCTCGGGGACGAAGTTCGTCGTCACCGGCCTCGTGCTGCTGCTGGCCGTCGCCGTCGACTCGTTCTCGCGCAGAGGCCGCGAGCAATCGGGAAGAGCGTGACCGGGGCCATGGAGGGCCTCACGGGGAAGGTCGCGCTCGTCACCGGCGCCAGCCGCGGCATCGGTGCCGCGGTTGCGCGTCGGCTGGCAGAGGCCGGCGTCGCGCTCGGCCTCGGCTCGCGCAGCGGCGACGACCTCGGGATCGCGGGCGCCGTCGCGCCCCCCACCGACGTCCGCGACCCCGCGCAGGTCGACGCGCTCGTGGCGGCGACGGTCGACGCCCACGGCGGCCTGGACATCGTCGTCGCCAACGCCGGCGTCGGCGCGTACGGGCCGTTTCTCGAGCTCGCCCCCGAGCAGCTCGAGCTCATGATCGACGTCAACCTCAAGGGCGTGCTCTACACCGCGCGCGCGGCGCTGCCGCACCTCATCGCGGCCGAGGGCGGCGGGGACTTCATCTCGCTGGCGTCGGTCGCCGGCGTCAACGCGTTCCCCGGCGAGGCGGTCTACAACGCCTCGAAGTTCGGCCAGGTCGGCTTCGTGCGCTCGCTGGACATCGAGCTGCGCGAGCACGGCGTGCGCTGCTCGAACATCTGTCCCGGCGGCGTCGCGACGGACTTCGCGATCGGCACGGGACGCACCGAGGGAAGCCCTGAGCTCGACGGGATGATGAGCGGCGACGACGTCGCCGACGTCGTGCTGTTCGCGCTGACCCGCCCGCGCAGCATGCGGCTGATGACGACGACGTTCCGGCCCATGAGCGAGGGCTCGTGGGGATAGCGGTCCGAGACGGCCCACCGGTCCGCTGGGGGATCCTCTCGACGGCGCGGATCGGCGGCCGGCTCGTCGAGGGTGCGGCGAAGACCGACACCGCCGACATCGTCGCGGTCGCCAGCCGCGACGGCGCGACGGCGCAGGCGTTCGCCGACGGGCACGACATCCCGCGCGCGCACGGCTCCTACGAGGCGCTGCTCGCCGATCCCGACGTCGACGCCGTCTACGTCCCGCTGCCCAACTCGATGCACGTCGACTGGTCGATCAGGGCGCTGCAGGCCGGCAAGCACGTGCTCTGCGAGAAGCCGCTGGACCGCCGGCCGGAGCAGGTGATGCGGGCGTTCGATGTCGCCGAGGAGCACGGGCTCGTCCTCAGCGAGGCGTTCATGTGGCGCCACAACCCGCAGACGGCGCGCCTGTGTGAGCTGCTCGGGGAGGGCGCGGTCGGCGCCGTGCGGCTCATCCGGGCCTCCTTCTCCTTCGCGCTGGCCGGCGCCGTCGACGTGCGCCTGGACCCCGCCCTGGACGGCGGCGGGCTGATGGACGTCGGCTGCTACTGCGTCAGCGGCGCGCGGCTCGTCGCGGG
This sequence comes from uncultured Actinomycetes bacterium, assembly GCA_963742745.1. Taxonomy (GTDB): domain Bacteria; phylum Actinomycetota; class Thermoleophilia; order Solirubrobacterales; family Solirubrobacteraceae; genus CADCVQ01. The sequence goes on along the minus strand of CAVUND010000008.1, from coordinate 56,094 downwards.
GGCAGAGCCGGCGAGCGTCTGCGCGCAGGTCGTGGACGGGCCGACCGGCGTCGACCTGCGCCTCAGCGCGCTGCTGTATTTCCCCGGCGACGTGCTCGGGGTGATCGACTGCGGCCTGGACGTGTACTCGCGCAGCGAGCTGGAGATCGCCGGCTCGGAGGGCCGGATCGTGCTCGCCGACCCCTGGCACGCGATCGAGCCGAAGATCGTCGTCGAGCGCGGCTTCGATCGCGAGATCGTGGAGGTCGAGGGCGCGGACTCCTACGCGCTCGAGCTCGCGGACATGGCGGCCGCGATCGCCGGCGAGCGCCCCCCGCTGCTCGGCCGCGACGACGCGATCGGACAGGCGCGCACGATCGAGGCGCTGTACCGCTCGGCCGCCGAGGGCCGCGCCATGACGCTGGCATGAGCGCCTCGGGCTCGCTGCGCGTCGCGATCGCCGGCTTCGGCCTCGCGGGCGAGATCTTCCACGCGCCGCTCGTCGCGGCGACCGAGGGGCTGTCGCTCGTCGCCGTCACGACGTCGGACGACCGTCGCGCCGCCCGCGCGCGTGCCGCCCACCACGGCGTCGCCGTCAAGCCCGACGCCGCGACCCTGCTCGCCGACATCCCCGACCTGCACGTGCTCGTCGTCGCCACGCCGAACCGGCTGCACGTCCCGATCGCGCAGGCGGCGCTCGCCCGCGGGATCGCGGTGGTCATGGACAAGCCGCTGGCCGCCGACGCCGGCCCGGCAGCCGAGCTCGTCGACGCCTTCGAGGCGGCGCGCGTGCCGTTCACGGTGTTCCAGAACCGCCGCTGGGACGGTGACTTCCTGACCGTCCGCGCGGTCTTGGAGTCGGGCGCGCTCGGCGACGTGACCCGCTTCGAGTCGCGCTACGAGCGCTTTGCGCCGCAGGTCGATCCCGAGGCGTGGCGGGAGCGCGGGGCCGCCGAGGAGGGCGGCGGCCTGCTGCTCGACCTCGGCGCCCACCTCGTCGACCAGGCGCTGACGCTGTTCGGCCCGCCGCGGCGCGTGTACGCCGAGCTCGACCGGCGCCGGCCGGGCGCGGCCGTCGACGACGATGCCTTCGTCGCGCTCGAGCACGCCGGTGGCGTGCGCTCGCATCTGTGGATGAGCGTGCTGGCGCCCGTCGGCGGGCGCTCGCTGCGCGTCAGCGGAACGCGCGCCGGGATCGAGACGCCGGGCCTCGATCCGCAGGAGGATCAGCTCGCCGCGGGGCTGCGGCCCGGCGACGCGAACTGGGGCGAGGGCGAGCCGGCGCGCTTCGCCGACGAGGCCGGCGAGCGCTGGATGCCGATCGAGCCCGGCGCCTACGAGCGCTTCTACGCCGGCGTACGCGACGCGCTGCGCGAAGGCGCCCCGCTGCCCGTCGACCCGCGCGACAGCGTCGCCGGGCTACGCGTCGTCGAGGCCGCCCGGCGCAGCGCGCGTCGTGGCGCCGTCATCGACTTGACCGAGGAACAGGAGGCAGGAACATGAAGACGAGCCTTGGGATCTGGGCGATGGGCCCGATGGTGACCCGGTTCAACCCGGCGGGCTACAAGCCCGAGCTGGCCGGCCTGAGGACCGCCGAGTACGTGCGGACCGCCGTCGCCGGCCTCGAGGGCCTGATCGACGACTACGAGTTTCACCATCCGCAGGAGCTCTGCGACGACAACCTCGACGAGGTCCGCGACGCGCTCGCCGGCCACGGCATCTACGCGATCGCCAGCGGCATGCACCTCGACAACCGGTTCGCCCGCGGCGGGCTGTCGAACCCCGACGACGCGATCCGCGACGAGGCCGTGCGGATGACCGTCGAGGGCGCGGACTTCGCCGGGCGGCTCGGCGCGCGGTTCATCATCTGGCCTGGGATCGAGGGCTACAACTACCCCTTCCAGACGCCCTACGCGCAGTCCTGGAAGGGGCTGATCGACGGCATCGGCGAGGCCGCGCAGAAGCTCGCCGAGTACGACCAGGTCCTCTTCCTCGAGCACAAGAACTCCGAGCCGGCGATGAAGATCCACATGGGCAACGTCGGCATGACACTGCACGTCATCCACACGCTGCGCGCCCGCGGGATCACGAACGTCCAGGTCAACATGGACTGGCAGCACCTCATCATGAACGGCGAGAACCTCGCCGAGTACGCGGCGCTGCTGGCCGCCGAGGGGCTGCTCGGCCATCAGCACGCCAACTCGGGCTGGGGCACGTTCGACGACGACAACATGGTCGGCGCGACCGCGTTCATGGAGACGCTCGAGCTCGCGGTCGAGCTGCGCCGCGCGGGCTACGGCTCCAACGGGGAGCGGCTCGGCTTCGATTTGTATCCCTACACCGAGGACGCCGTCGAGGTCGTCAAGCGCAGCGTGCTGCAGTGGCGCTTCATCGACGGCGCGGCGTCGCGGATCGACGACGCGGCGCTGCGCGAGGCGCAGTCGCGCAAGGACGCGATCCGCGCCTACGAGCTCGTGTACGCGGCGCTCGGTGCGTAGGGGTGTGTCGAATAGATCGCGCGGGCCGCGAGGTGTTCGACACACCGGGGTCGCGGGAGGCGCGCTGACGCGATGACGCTGCTCGCCGGCCTGGACATCGGCACCTCGTCGGTCAAGGGGCTGCTCGTGTCCCCCGACGACGGCGCGGTGCTCGCACGCGCGGAGGTCCCGCACGCCCTGAGCACGCCGCGCCCGGGCTGGGCCGAGCAGGACCCCGAGGACTGGTGGGCCGGTGCCCAGGCGGTGCTCGCGCAGCTCGGCCGCGCGGGCGCGATCGGCGCGATCGGGCTGACCGGCCAGATGCACGGCCTCGTCGCGCTCGACGCGGCCGGCCGCGTGCTGCGCCCGGCGATGCTCTGGAACGACGGGCGCACGGGCGTCGAGTGCGCGGAGATCGAGCGGACGGTCGGACTGGACCGGCTGATCGCTCTCACCGGCAACCGCGCGCTGACGGGCTTCACCGCGCCCAAGCTGCGCTGGATCGCGCGCCACGAGCCGGCGGTCTACGCCCGCATCGATCGCGTGATGCTGCCCAAGGACTACGTCCGCCTGCGCCTCTGCGGCGAGCACGCCACCGATGTCGCCGACGCCTCGGGCACGCTGCTGTTCGACGTCGCGCGGCGGTGCTGGAGCGACGAGATGGCGCGCGCGCTCGAGGTCGATCCGGCCTGGCTGCCGCGGGCGCTCGAGTCGCCGGCAGCGAGCGGCACGGCGGCCGGCGGCGTGCCCGTCGCGGCGGGCGCCGGCGATCAGGCGGCCGGCGCGTTGGGCGTCGGCGTCGACCGTCCCGGGCCGGCGTCGGTGGTGCTCGGGACATCCGGCGTCGTGTTCGCCGCCGCCGACGCCTTCGCCGCCGACCCCGAGGCACGCGTGCACGCGTTCTGCCACGCGGTCCCGGGCGGCTGGCACAGCATGGGCGTGATGCTCTCGGCGGCGGGCTCGCTGCGCTGGCTGGCCGACGCGCTCGGCGCGCCCGGCGCGCCCGGCGCGCCCGGCGCCGGCGGCGGCGTGGAGATCGGCACCCTGGTCGAGGAGGCGCGTGCCTGGGAGCCGGGTGTCGAGGGGCTGACGTTCCTGCCCTACCTCGCCGGCGAGCGCACCCCGCACGCCGATCCCGACGCGCGCGGCGCCTTCAGCGGGCTGTCGCTGCGCCACGACCGCGGCGCGCTCACGCGGGCGGTGCTCGAGGGCGTCGCCTTCGGCCTGCGCGACGGGCTCGACCTCGTCGCGGCGAATTCGGGCTCGCCCAGCCTCGGGCGCCTCTCCGGCGGCGGCGCGCGCAGCACGCTGTGGACGGCGATCCTCGCCTCCGTGCTCGAGCTGCCGCTGCAGCGGGTGGCGGTCGACGAGGGCGCCTCGTTCGGCGCGGCGCTGCTCGGGGGCGTGGCGGCGGGCACGTTTCGCGACGTGCACGAGGCGGTCGCCGCGTGCGTGCGGCCCGGCGAGATCGTCGAGCCGGTGGCGGAGTGGATCGAGCCCTACCGCGACGCCCGCGAGCGCTTCGTCGCGCTGTACCCGGCGCTGCGGGCGGCGCGCGGCGGCTGAACGGCCCCAGGTCAGGCGCCTGCTGCCAAGGGCGCGCGCGACCGCTATCCTCGCGCGCCGTGAGCAAGAACAAGCAGGATCCGATCAAGGCACTGCTGGCCGACATCCCGCCGGCGCTCTTTCTCGGCAACCCCTCGGGGACCGTCGCGATCATGCAGGACAAGGTCGTCGACGCCGGCGGAGATCCCGACGAGGTCCTGGCCTGGGTGCGCGAGCACGGCGGCTTTCCCGACAAGACCTTCGGCGTACGGGCGCGTCAGGGCTTCGACATGCGGCCCAAGGCGCCCAGCAAGCACTACTACGTCGTCCCGGAGGACGAGCTGAAGTAGCGCCTCAGGCTCAGCGCGCCCGCACCGCGACGTCGCCGTCGTCCGTGCGTGCGTGGACGGACTGCAGCGCGCGGTTGTTGCGCCGCAGCCCGTGGACGTCGGCGTCACCGCCGTCGGAGACCGCCCGGATGCGGTAGGACCCGCGCGGCACCGCGACCTCGACGTCGCCGTCGTTGCTGCGCGCGACGACCCGTCGCGGCAGGCCGCCGGTATGCACGCTCACGTCGCCGGAGTTCGTCTGCGCGTCGACGGCGCGCGAGGACGCCGCGACCACGTCGAGGTCGCCCGAGTCGCTGCTGGCGAAGATGAGCCGCTGGCGCCCGGCGAGGTCCATCTCGATGTCGCCCGTGTCGCTCTCGGCGTGCACGCTGCCGACGTCGGTGCCGCGCAGGTCGATATCGCCGGAGTCGGCCTCGACGGTGACCTTGACGCCGGCGGGCACGGCGACGCGCAGGTCCGAGTAGCACTGCAGGATGACCTTCTCGGCCGAGCAGCTGCTCTGGATGGTGAGCACGCCATTGCGGCGTGTCTGCTCGAGCTTGGGCTGGGAGACGACCCAGTGCCGCGTCTCGCGAACCTCGATGAGCCGGTGCGCCGGGACGAGGTCGACGTCGCCGTCGTCGGCCTTGACGACGATCGCGTTGATCGTGCCGTAGACGGTGTCCGATTCGACCTTCGTCTGGTCAAAGCCGAAGTTCGCGGCGGCCCACACGCCGCCGATCACGAGCAGCACGAGCACGAGGACCAGCGCGAGGTTCTTCATCGTGCGCGGACCCTTTCACAGCCTGTCCTTGACGCACTGTCACGTCTGGTGGGGCGGGCGCGGGCGCGGGCGGGGCGCCCGCCACGCCTAGGTAGGGGTCGTCGACGGAGTCCCCGCCGCTGGCCGTCCGCCACTCGCCGTTGGAGCATTCCGAGCATACGCGGCCCGCGCGACGAGAGCGAGCGCCTGCTCGACGAGCACCTCGACGCGCTCGTGGGCCAGCGGCGCCTCGTCGAACGGCGCGCGGAAGTAGATCGGGCCGAGCAGCAGCTCGATCAGCTGCTCGGCGTCGGGCGGCTCCTCGCCGCGGGCGCGCTGCGCCTCGAGCATCACCTCGAGCTGGGTGCTCGCGCCGTCAGCGCACAGGCGCAGCGGCGCCTGAGGCGTCGGCCGTGCCCGGCGTGACCGGCCGTCGCAAGGTGACTGACAGCCGCCTTTGCAAGTTGTTCCTGAACTTGGCACCCACCGGGTAGGGAAGGGCAAAGCGGCCCCGGGCAAGGCTTCGCAGCGCGAGGCAGTGCACGAGCCGCCCGCAGGTCACTCGAGGTCAGCATCGAACGCGCATGCGGTCGTGTCTGGAGTCGGGTCCGATCTCCCACCGTTCGAGAGGACCCCTCCGCCCATGGCCGTTGAAACGCGCGATCTCGATCCAGGCGGCGCGCCGCAGCACACGCTCAGCTCGATCTCGAACGAGATGGTGCGTCTGTACAAGGAGCAGTTCGGGCGTGGCCCGACGAAGACCCGCACCGACTGGGCCGGCCCCGACGTGCTCGTGGTCACCCTCGAGGAGACGCTCACGCCCGCCGAGCGGACCCTGAAGCGCATGGGCAAGCACCAAGAGCTGCGCGACCTGCGACTGCTCTTCCAGTACGCCGAGATCGCAGCGTTCTGCGAGCCCGTCGAGCGGCTCACCGGGCGCAAGGTGCGGGCGTTCGTCAGCGGCATGGATACGGCGGCCGACCTGGCCACCGAGCTGTTCGTGCTGCACCCGCACGGCTACGACGGACCCTCGCGCACGGAGCTCGCAACCGACTGATCGCCCGGCGCGCCCGCGGTCGCAAACCGGGAAGAAGCAGGCAGAAGCGGGCAGAAGCGGACGGAATCGGACGGAAGGTCCGACCGGCACCGATCCGACGCCACTCGACCCTCCCGTCCTCAGGGCCCGGTCGGCCGAGCGCCAAGGCTCTCGAGACCAGACGGTCCGGGTATCACCCTTGGCTGGGGTCGGCAAACGTGCGTGAACGCGGGCACGCCGGCGCGGACACGGCCGCTCGCCCGCTCCGCGCGTCCTGAGCGCCGGTCAGCCCGAGCGCACCGAGCGCGCGATCCGCAGCAGTTCGCCCAGCGGCTGCTCGGCCTCCAGGCGCAGCAGCAGGCCGTCGCGCTCCCACATGAGCGTGTTCTTGGCCAGGCGCGTGTCCAGCATCTGCGGCTCCCCGCCGCCGCGCGCGTCGAAGAACACCGCGTGGGGCCCTTGCAGCAACAGCCCGGGCACGCCGCCGACCCGCACGCGCCGCGTGTCTCGGGTGACGAACTTCTGCACGTAGCGCCCCGCGCTGCCCGGCACCTGCGTGAAGAGGATCGGGCGGCCGGAGCGGGCCCGGTAGGCGAACGTCACGACGCCGTCGTCGAGGTGGACCTCGCGCGGCGGGCCGAGCGCGGCGGGCCTCAGGAGCGCGAAGCCCGCGGCGCGCCGGGCGCCGGCCAAGGTGGTCCGCTCGCCGAGTGAGAGCTGCTCGCCGAGCGCCGTCGGCGGGAGCTCGCGGACCTTCGTCACGCTCGCGCCCTTCAGGCCGAGACGCTCGAGCAGCCCCGACCCCACGCCCGGCGCGGCGAGCACGCCGCCCCCGACGAGCAGGGCGAGCAGCGCCGCGAGCAGCGGGCGCCGGCGCGAGCGACGGCGCCGCCACCAGCCGGCCGGCCCGCCCTGCGGCGCGGCGGGCTGCGCCTCGATCGCCGCGCGCACCCCCGCGGCGAGCTCGGGCGTCGCCGGCCACTGCGCGTCGGCGGCGAGACGGCGCAGGGCGTCGTGCAGGTCAGCCATCGAGCTCTCCGATCTGCGGCTGCGCGCGCAGCCGGGCCAGCGCCCGCGAGAGGCGCGACTTCACGGTCCCGGCGCGGCAGCCCAGCGCCGCGGCGGTCTCGGCCTCGCTGAGCTCGAGCAGGTAGCGGCACGCGATCACCTGGCGGTCGCGCTCGTCGAGGCGCTCGAGCGCCGCGGCGAGGGCGGCGTCGCGCTCGCCGACGAGCAGGCCGGACTCCGGCGACGCGGGCGACGCGCCCACGCCCACGCCGGCGGGCTCGCGGCCGGCGCGCACCGCCAGCAGGTCGCGCCGCCCCGCCGAGCGGCGCCGGTTGCGCGCCTCGTTGGCGACGATCGCCAGCAGCCACGGGCGAAACGGCCGCTCCCGGTCGTAGCGCGGCAGCGCCCGCCAGGCCTTCACGAACGCCTCCTGTGCGGCGTCCTCGGCGTCCGCGGCGTTGCGGGTCAGCACGAGCGCGGTGCGAAACGCGAGCTGCTGGTGGAGGCGCACGAGCTGGTCATAGGCGTCGAGATCCCCTCCGCAGGCGCGGGTGAGCAGGACGGCTTCGCTGTGAGGTGGCGGGTGCACCACCGCAAGCTCTACACCTCAGGGAGCGGCGGGGTTCCCGGCAACGCCTCGACGAGGTCGCAGAACGCTTGGCCGCGCGCCTCGAAGTCGGTGAACTGATCGAAGCTCGCGCAGGCCGGCGAGAGCATGACGACGTCACCGGGGCGCGCCGCGGCGCGGGCGCGCCGGACCGCCGTGGCGAGGTCGCCGCAGTGCACACCGCCGGCCTCGCGGCCGATCCGCTCGGCGTCCTCGCCGATGAGATAGACCGCGTGCGCCCGGCCGCGCAGCGCCGAGAAGTCCTGCCCCTTGCTCTGGCCGCCGAGGATGAGGTGCACCGGCGCGTCCTCGAAGCTCGCCAGGGCGACGAGCGTCGAGGCGACGTTCGTCGCCTTGGAGTCGTTGACGAACAGCACGCCGGCGACCTGTCCGACCTCCTCGAGGCGATGCTCGACGCCCGCGAACGTGCGCAGGGCAGCGCGCACGGCGCCGGGATCGATGCCCCGGGCGAGCGCGATCGCCGCCGCGGCGGCGGCGTTGGCGCGGTTGTGCGCGCCGCGCAGGCGGATCTCCCTGTGAGCGATGAGCGGCTCGCCGTCCCACCACAGATGGCCGGCGCGGTCGTCGAGCTCGCCGCCGGGCCCGAACGGCACGCGCCGCGCGCAGCCGCCGAGGTCCTCGATCGCGATGCCCGCGGGCGCCACGGCGACATCGTCGTTGCCCTGGCGCGCGAAGATCTCGAGCTTCGCGGCGAGGTAGTCCTCCAGCGTGCCGTGGCGGTCGAGGTGGTCGGCCGCGACGTTGAGCAGCACCGCCCCCTCGGGAGCGAAGGCCGACGTGTCCTCGAGCTGAAACGAGCTCGCCTCGCACACGACGACGGTCTCGGGGGACAGTCCGCCGGCCAGGGCGCTGAGCGCCGTGCCGACGTTGCCGGCGACCGACACCGGCACGCCCGCCTCGCGGTGGATGTGGCCGAGCAGCTCGACGGTCGTCGTCTTGCCGTTCGTCCCGGTCACCGCGACGAACGCGTTGGGCAGCAGCCGCCAGCCGAGCTCGAGCTCGCCGAGCACCGGGATGCCGCGCTCGCGTGCGGCGGCGATGACCGGCGCCTCGCGCGGCACGCCGGGCGACTTCACGACGGCGCGGGCGTGCGGCAGGTACGCCAGGCCGTCGGTGCCGAGGTGCACCTCCAGCCCCTCGGGCAGCGCGTCCGCCGCGGCGGCCGCCGAGCCGCTGTCGACGGCCACGACATGCTCGCCGCGGGCCAGCAGCGCGCGCGCCGCCGCCACGCCCGAGCGCGCGAGCCCGACGACGAGCCACGGGCCCGCGGGCAGCGGCGGTCGCGGCTTGCCGGCCATCTAGTGCTCGGTCTCATGACAGTCCACCCGGAACCCGTCGCCTGTCATGAGACGAAGCACTAGGCGATCGAGGCTTGGTACAGCGTGAAGCCGATCGCGCTGCAGATCGCGGCGATGATCCAGAAGCGCAGGATGATCTTCGTCTCCGACCAGCCCAGCAGCTCGAAATGGTGGTGGATCGGGGCCATCAGGAAGGGCCGCTTGCGGAAGGTCTGAAAGGAGAAGACCTGGATCATCACGCTGAGCGCCTCGACGACGAAGATGCCGCCGAGCAGGATCAGCAGGATCTCGGTCTTCGTCATGATCGCCAGCCCCGCGATCGCGCCGCCGAGCGCCAGCGAGCCGGTGTCGCCCATGAAGATCGTCGCCGGAAACGCGTTGAACCACAGGAAGCCGACGCAGGCGCCGACGACGCAGGCCGACAGGATCGCGAGGTCCTGCTGGCCGGTCGTGATGAACGTGATGCCGATGTAGCCCAGCGCGACGATCGCCGCGCAGCCGGCGGCCAGCCCGTCCAGGCCGTCGGTGAGGTTCACCGCGCTCGTCGTGCCGGCCACGACGATGTAGATCATCGCCAGGAACGGCAGGCCCGCGAGGAAGCTGAGGTCGATCTGGTAGTCGACGACACGCAGGCGCAGCGTCTGCGGCAGGCCGGCCTTCTCGCTGGCGATCCACCACAGCCCGATCGAGATGACGATCGTGATCCCGAGCTTCATCCGCGCGCTCAGGCCCAGCGAGCGGCGGCGCACGATCTTCGTGTAGTCGTCGGCGAAGCCGACCAGCGCGCAGCCGACGAGAACGCCGAAGACCCCCACCGAGCGCCAGTCGTACTCCGACAGGATCAGGAAGGGGATCGCGATCGAGAAGACGATGATGATCCCGCCCATCGTCGGGGTCCCGGCCTTGACGTGGTGCTTGGCGGGGCCCTCCTCGCGGATGAACTGGCCGAATTCGCGCTGCTGCAGGAAGGAGATGAACTTCGGCGACAGGAAGATGCAGATGAGCAGCGCCGCGGTGCCGGCGATGAGGACCTCGCCCATGGCGCGTCAGCGCCCCGCCGCGGCGCGCAGGCCTTCGGCGACGACCTCGAGGCCGACGCCGCGCGAGCCCTTGACGAGCACCGTGTCGCCCGGCACGACGAGCTTCGCCACAAGCGCGGCCGCGCCCGCCGCGTCGGCCGCCGCGTGGTGCTCGCCCGCGGCGTCGAACGCCGCGGCCATCCCCGCCGCCAGCGGGCCCACCGTGACGAGCACGTCGACGCCGCTTGCCGCCGCGTGAGCGCCGATCTCCTCGTGGAAGGCCGCCTCGCCGGCCCCCAGCTCGAGCATGTCGCCGAGCACCGCCACGCGCCGCGCGGGTGCGGACGCGGCGAGATCGTCGAGGGCGGCGCGCATCGACATCGGGTTGGCGTTGTAGCAGTCGTCGATGACGAGCACCGGCCCGGGTAGCTCGATGCGCTGCCCGCGCAGCGCGCTCAGCGCCACCTCGAGACGGCCGCGCGGCTGCACGCCGACCGCCTTCGCGGCGGCGAGCGCGGCCAGGGCGTTGGAGCGCATGTGCTGCGATGCGAACGGCAGCTCGAGCTCGGACGGAAGCTCGGCGACGTCGCCGCCGGGACCGAACGTGATCGTGTGCAGGTCCTCGCGGCGGTGGACGTCGAGCAGGGGCTCGGCCGCCGGCAGGACGGCGGTCGCGCCCGGCCGCAGGCCGGCGAGCAGCTCGGCCTTCGCGGCCGCGATCGCCTCCAGGGAGCCGAGCAGCTCGAGGTGGACCGGGCCGACGTTGACGATGACGCCCACGTCGGGCTCGGCGATCGCCGTCAGCTCGGCGATCTGCCCTTCGCCGCGCATCGCCATCTCGAGCACGAGCACCTCGCTGCCGGCGGAGGCCGCGAGGATCGTCAGCGGCAGGCCGATCTCCGTGTTGAGGTTCTGCTCGGTGGCGGCGACGCGGCGCCCCTGCGCCACCATCGCGGCGAGCAGGTCCTTCGTCGAGGTCTTGCCCGTCGAGCCCGTGATCGCCACGACCTGGGCGCCGAGGGCGCGCCGCCACGCGCGGGCGAGCACCTGCAGCCCGGCGAGCGGATCCTCGGTCGTCAGCAGCACGCCGGGCTGCGCGCGGGCGTCCTGGGCGGCGTGCTCGGGTGCGACGAGCACGCCCCAGGCGCCCGCGGCCAGCGCCGCCGCGGCGAAGCGGCCGCCGTCGACGTTGGCCCCGCGCAGGCCCACGAAGAGGTCGCCGGGGCGCACGTCGCGGGAGTCGATCGTGACGCGCGCGGGCCCGGGCGGCCCGTCGGGTGCCAGCGCGGCGGGCCGCGCGAGGTGGACGCCCGCGGCCTCGGCGACGCGCTCAGGCGACCAGTCGCGCACGCAGTGCCTCCCGCGCGACGCCGACGTCGTCGAAGGGCAGCTTGCGCCCGTCCTCGAACTCCTGGCCCTGCTCGTGGCCCTTGCCCGCGATGACGACGACGTCGCCGGCGCGGGCCAGCGCGACCGCGCGCTCGATCGCGGCGTGGCGATCGACGATCGCCTCGACCCGGCCTCCGGCGCCAGGATCCGCGATCCCGGCGAGGATCTCGCCGACGATCGCCGCCGGGTCCTCCGAGCGCGGGTTGTCGGAGGTGACGATCGTGTGGTCGGCCAGGCGGGCGGAGATCTCCCCCATCTGCGGGCGCTTGCCGCGGTCGCGGTCGCCGCCGCAGCCGAACACGCAGAGCAGGCGGCCGGCCGCCAGCGGTCGCGCCGCGGTGAGCACGTTCTCCAGCGAGTCGGGCGTGTGCGCGTAGTCGACGAGGACGGCGAAGTCCTGGCCCTCGTCGACGGGCTCGAAGCGGCCCGGCACGCGGCCGGCCTCGGGCAGCGCCGCGACGATCGTGGCGTCGTCGACGCCGAGCGCGCGGACCGCCGCGACCGCGCCGAGGACGTTCATGACGTTGAAGCGCCCGGGCAGCGGCGAGCGCAGCTCGAGGCCGCCCGCGCAGAACGTCGACCCGGCGAAGCTGCTGTCGATGTCGGTCGCGCGCAGGTCGGCGTCGGGCGTGTCGATGCCGACCGTGATGAGCCCGTCATCGCCCGCCTCGCGCAGCTCCGCGGCCAGCCGCGCGCCGTAGGAGTCGTCGACGTTGACGACCGCCACCTGCGGCCGCCCTTCGCGAAAGAGCCTGCATTTGGCGGCAAAGTAGTCGTCCATCGTGGGATGGAAGTCGAGGTGGTCCTGGGTGAGGTTCGTGAAGATCGCCGCCGCCCAGTGGATCGCGTCGGCGCGCCCCAGCGCGAGCGCGTGGCTGGAGACCTCCATGACGCACTGCGTGTCGCCCGCCGCGCGCATCGCGGCGAAGGTCGCCTGCAGGTCGATCGCCTCGGGGGTCGTGCGCGCGACCGCGTGCTCGGCGCCGCCGATCACCGAGGTGACGGTCCCGAGCAGCCCGGTCGGCTCGCCCGCCGCCTCCAGCAGCGCGCGCACGAGGTAGGCGCTCGTCGTCTTGCCGTTCGTGCCGGTGATGCCGATCGTGCGCAGCGCCGCCGTCGGGTCGCCGTGCAGGCGGGCGGCGGCGGGCGCCATCGCCGCGCGCACGTCCTCGACGACGACCTCGGGCGCGCCGAGGCCGAGCGGATGGTCGACGACGAGCGCGACCGCGCCGCGGGCGATCGCGTCGGCCGCGAAGTCGTGGCCGTCGCGCGTGAAGCCGCGCACGCAGAAGAAGACGGTGCCCGGCGCGACGCGGCGGTTGTCGTATGCGAGCGCGGTCACCTCGACGTCTGGGGCGTCCGCGGCGGCCAGGCCGAACACCTCGCGCAGGGTCATCAACCCGGCCGGAAGCGGGTCATCGAGATCATCGGAAGGCTCGGTCGCCGGATGGCGCCAGGATAGACCGCGGCTGGTCAGTCGCGGGGTGCGACGCCGAGGTACGGCAGCGCGAAACGCATGATCTCCTGGAAGGCCGGGGCCGCCACCTCGGCGCCGTAGATCTCGCCCTGGGGCTCGTCGACCATGATCGTGACGAGCAGCTTGGGCTTGCTCGCCGGCGCGAAGCCGACGAACGAGCCGATGAAGCGCGTCTTGGAGTACTCGCCGGTCTTTCGATCGATCTTGTTGGCGGTGCCGGTCTTGCCGGCCAGCGTGTAGCCGGGGATCGCCACCTCGCTCGCGCTGCCGCCGGCCTCGACGACGCCCTCGAGCATCGTGCGCAGCTGCTCGGCGGTGCGCGGCGAGATGATCCGCCGCCCGCGCGGCATCGCGGTGCGCTCGCCGCCGATCTGGGAGATGAGCCGGGGGCGGCGCAGGATCCCGCCGTTGGCGATCGCCGAGTAGGCGGTGGCGAGCTGCAGCGGCGTGACCGACTCGCCCTGGCCGATCGGCAGGTTGCCCATCGACGATCCGGAGTACTCGGCGCGCTCGAGCACCTGGCCGGACTCCTCGCCGGCCAGCTCGATGCCGGTCTTGCGGCCGAAGCCGAAGCGGCGCACCCATTGGTCGAAGCGCGTCGCGCCCAGGCGCAGGCCGATGCGCACGGTGCCGACGTTGCTGGACTGGGCAAGGATCTGGGTGGTCGACAGGTCCACGGTGCCGCGGACGTGGGCCTCCTTGATCGTGCGGTCGGCGACGTCGATCGTCGGCGGCAGATGGAAGACGTCTGTGGGCGTGACGACCTCCTCCTCCAGCGCGCCGGCGACCGTGAACGGCTTGAACGTCGAGCCGGGCTCGTAGTTGAAGCCGACCGCGCGGTTCTGCGCCGCGTACGCGGGCGCGCCGCCGCTGTCGTTGGCGTCGACGCGCGGCCAGTTGGCGAGCGCGAGGATGGTGTTGGAGTAGGGATCCATGACGAGCGCCGTCGCGCCCTTGGGCCGCCACTTCAGGCCGACCTCGGCCAGCACGTTCTCGACCTTGCTCTGCAGCTCGGCGTCGAGCGTGAGGTGCAGGTCCTTGCCAGGCGCCGAGCGCTTGGTCTCCTGCAGCACGATCGGCTCGCCGAGCGCGTCCTTGACGATCCGCCGCTCGCCGTCGGTGCCGCGCAGGATGTGGTCCTTGGCGTACTCCAGCCCGGCGAGGCCGTCGCCGTCGGTGCCGACCCACCCCAGCACCTGCGAGGCCATCCACTTGCGCGGGTACTCGCGGTGCGTGCTGGGGATGAACTGCAGGCCGGGGACGTCGAGCTTCTTGATCTTCGCCGCCTGCGTGCCGGGCACGTTGCGGGCGAGGTAGACGAAGCCCCCCTTCTGCTCGAACTTCGCCAGCAGCTTGCCCGGCGTGGTGTCCAGCAGCGGCGCCAGGCGGCGCGCGACGGCGATCGGCTGCTTGATGAGGTAGGGCGTCGCGGCGATGTCGTCGGCCGGCTCGGCGACGGCGAGTTCGATGCCGTTGCGGTCGATGATCGCGCCGCGCCGCGCGGGGACCTCGAGGATCTCGACCTGCTGCGTGCTGGCGAGCGCCTGCAGCGACTCGCCCTTGACCACGCCCAGCCAGGCGGCGCGCGACGCCGCGAGCAGCAACAACGCCAGGAAGATCGCGAACAGCAGCCCGATCCGCCGTTCGGTGAGGCCGACTATGGGGTCGTCACCCCGCCGGTTGCGGTGGTCTGCGGGGCGGGCGCCGTGGCGCCGCTCGGGCCGGTGGCGCTTCCGGTGCCCGTGGCCGTGGCGGTCGGCGCGGAGGTCTGCGCGGTGGAGGCGGCGGCCGGCGCGGGTGTCGCCGACTGCGGCGTGGCCGTGACGGGCGAGGTGGCGTTGGCGTTGGCCGTGGCGTTGGCTGTGGCGGGCGGCCCCTGCGCCTGCGCGACGCCGTTCGCCGCGGCGGGCGTCGTCGCGCCGGTCGCCGTGGTGGCGGCCGCGCCGGTCGCCCCGGCGGACGCCGTGGTGTCGGCGCCGGTCAGCGACGGCGGCGCCTTCGCGGCCGACACGGCTCCGGCCGGGCCGGCGATCGCCGGGTTGGGAGCGCGCATCCGGCGGGCCGCGCGCAGGCCGTCGGAGCGCTTGTCGCCGGCGCGCAGGTAGGTGACGTCGGCGGGCTCGGGCATGACGAAGCCGCGGGCGCCGGCGAGGGTCTGGATGCGGTCGCCGGCGGTGAGCTCGGAGACCTCGGCCTTCAGCGACGCGTTCGTGCGCTCGAGCGTGGCGACCTTGTCGACGGCGCGGCCGATGCCGGAGTTGAGCTTGAGCATCGAGACCTGCATGGCGACGATGCCGATCAGGCCGACGCCGATGATCACGACCCACGCGCGGCTGCGCACGAGACGGTCCATCGTGCGGCTCGCCGAGACGTTGACGGCCGAGTCGGCGACGCGCAGCGCGATCGCGGCGCCGCCGGCCGCCAGCCGCAGCGGCGGCCGCGACGCCGGGCGCGGCCGCGGGTGGTGGTAGGCGGGTGCCGGAGCGTACGCGTGGGCCTGGCCCGAGGCCGGGTGCGCGTTCGGGGGCCGGGCCGCGGGATGGGCGGGACCGGACATGCGGCGGGCGTGGGCGGCGCCGTGCGGGAGCGGCCGGCGCAGCGCGCGCTCCGGCTGATGCTGCGTCCGTGCGGCGGCTGAGCGGCTCATTCGTGATCCTCTCGTAGCTTCGAGGCGACCCGCAGGCGAGCAGAGCGCGCGCGCGGGTTGGCGGCGACCTCGCCCGGGCTCGGCGCGATCGCCCGGCGGCTGACGAGCTCGGCCTCGGGCTCGCGGCCGCAGGCGCAGATCGGCAGGTCCGGCGGGCAGATGCATCCCTGGGCGCGCGCGACGAGGAAGCGCTTCACGCGCCGGTCCTCGAGCGAATGGAAGGAGATCGCGCCCAGCTTGCCGCCCACCGCCAGCACGTCCCAGGCGAGCGGCAGCGCGGCGTCGAGCTGACCCAGCTCGTCGTTGACGGCGATCCGCAGCGCCTGGAAGACGCGCTTGGCGGGGTGTCCCCCGGCGAAACGGGCGGGCGCCGGCACGGCGCGCGTGATGACGTCGACGAGCGCGATCGTCGAGGCGATCGGCGCCCTCTGGCGGGCGCGCACGATCGCGCGGGCGATCGGCCGGGCGTAGCGCTCCTCGCCGAGGTCGCGGAAGATCGTCTCGAGGTGGCGCGGCTCGGACTCGTTGACGAGCTCGTGCGCCGAGCGCTGCAGGCCAGGGTCCATGCGCATGTCCAGCGGCGCGTCGTAGGAGTAGGAGAAGCCGCGTTGCCACGTGTCGATCTGCATCGAGGACATGCCGAGGTCCATGAGCACGATGTGCGCCTCGACGCCCTCGTCGCGCAGCCGCTGGAGGCCCTCGACGAACGACGCACGGATGAAGCGCGTCGTGCACGTCAGCTCGCGGGCGAGCTCGGCGAAGCGCTCCGCGGCGATCGGGTCGCGGTCGATCGCGACCAGCGTGCCGGTCGCGCCGATCCGCTCGCCGAGCAGGCGCGCGTGGCCGCCCGCGCCGAACGTGCAGTCCACGACGGTCTGACCGGGCTGCGGGTCGAGCAGCTCGATCGCCTCGCCGGCCAGCACCGGCACGTGGGGAATGGTCATGTCAAGCAGTGTTGCCAAGGGATGAGGTGATCTCGTCGACATCGGATGCGAGCACGTCGTTGTAGTCCGCCCACGTGGCGCGGTCCCAGACCTCGAGGGCCTCGCCGGAGCCGGTCACGACGACGTCCTTGCCGAGCTTCGCGTGGTCGAGCAGGAAGGCCGGCAGCATGAGCCGCCCGGCGCCGTCGAGCTCGGTGTCCAGCGAGTTGGCGCTGAAGAAGCGCGTGAGCTTCTGGGCTTCCTTGGAGAGCGGGTGGAAGTCCTTGAGCGCGGCCTCGGTGTAGGCGTCGTAGGCCGCAGGAGTCCAGACGGCGATGCAGCGCTCCAGGCCCTTGGCGAGGACGACCCCACCGGACAGCTCAGAGCGAAAGCGAGCGGGGACGGTGAGGCGGTTCTTCGCATCGAGCGTGTGGTCGAAGGTTCCGCGAAAGGCCATTGAGGGGGTGCGGCGAGAAGAGTTCGGAGCCGGGATGGAGGGGTGGGAGGAGCCCCTCCATCCCGGCTCGCTGCGGCGAAGGTATCCCACCTTCTCCCACTTCGCAACTCTTTTTGCACGCTTCCACCCACTTTGAAACCCCGACGCCCCCGGGACACGAGCGAATGTCGTCCTGAGCAGGGCTTTTCGGCGTGGTCCGAGCCGTTCCTCGTTCCCCGCGGATCGCGGGCAGGGGCTTGCAGGACGCCGCCGCGGGCGCGTTCTTGCAGCTCAGGGAGGATTCCGCCGGTCGATGTGCATGGGCGGTGGGGCTGTGTGGGGCGAGTGGTGGGGCGCGGTGGGAGCCCGGACACGCTCGTGCCTGCAACTGCCGGATGACGCAGCGGCCATCCGGCAGACTTGCGTGCGATCGCGCCGCAGGCGCGATCTCATGACCGCGGCCGCGCGCAGCGGCCTGGGCTCAGGGCCTGCGGGTGCTGCGGGTGCGAGTGCTCGACGACGTGCTGCGTGGTACGCGTGCCATCAGACCTCCCCCTCGTCCGTCTGTGTCGAACGACCAACGCTGACCCAGCGCGCGCGTTACGTGTAAAAGCTGAGGGTCGGCACCGCCACGGGTTCACTACATCACGGTGTGAAACCGCGGAAGAGCACGGCGCCGACCACGAGCATGACCGACGGGACCAGGACGAGTGCGACGACGAGCTGGATCTTGGGCGCGGCGCGGGCGGCCTCGTCCCGCAGGCGGCGGCTCTGCTCGGCGCGCGCCTGCGTCGCGAGCGCCGTGAGCGCGGGCGCCAGCGGTGCGCCGTGACGGTCCGAGCGCGCGATGGCGGCCGCGAGCGTCGCGACGCCGGTGCCGGGACAGCGCGCGACGAGGTCGCGCAGGACTTCGCGGCGCGCGACGCCGAGTTGCAGCCGCACGGACGCGGCGGCCAGCTCGCCTGCGAGCACCCCGCGCATCCTGCGGCCCACCTCGCCGATCGCCCGTCCCACCGGCAGGCCGGCCCGGACGGCGACGCGCAGCAGGTCGAGCACGTCGGCGAGCTGCTCGCCGATCGCGCGCTCGCGTGCGCGGGCGCGCCGCGTGAGGAGGAGCTCGGGCGCGACGTAGCCGGCGATCGGCGCGGCGAGCAGCGCGACGACCCCGAGGCGGCCGGGCAGCAGCCCGTGCAGCGTGAACGCGCACAGCGCGGCACCCAGCGCGGCCGCGCCCTTCAGCGCGACGACGTCGCCGGGGGTGAGGCCGAGCGGGGCGCCGGCCGCGGCGATGCGCGCCTCGAGATCGCGCGGTGCGGCGCGCAGGCCGGCACGACGTGCGATCCGGGCGAGCAGCACGGTCATCCCCGCGAGATGACCGATCGCCGGCGCCGGGCGCGGGCCCGGGCCCGCGCGCGGTCGCCGCGGCGCGGTCAGGAACTCGGTGATCGCGGCCGCCGCGCAGCCCGCCGCGGCGATCGCCAGCAGGACGGCCGCGCTCACGCCGGCACCCCCACGCGCGCGATCCGCGCGACGCAGAGAAACGCGACGGCCTGCAGCACGAGCGCCGCGACGACCATCACCGCGGTCAGTCGTTCGGCCAGCAGCGCCGGGACGAAACCGGGGTCGGCGAGCTCGCCGAGCACGAGGCCGGCGGCCGGCAGCGCGGTGACGAGCAGCGCGCTGAAGCGCGCCTGCGCCGTGGCCGTCCGCGCGTCGGCGATGACGCGGCCGCGTTCCTCCAGTGCGGCGGCAAGGTCTCGCAGCAGCGCGGCGAGGTCCCCGCCGGCGTCGCGCTGCAGCAGCACGGCGGCGACGAGCGTGTCAAGCGCGCCTGCGCCCGCGCGCCCGGCGAGCGCGCGCAGAACGTCCTCGGTGCGATCGCCGAGCTCCAGCGCGGCCGCGACGTGGCGCATCTCCTCGCCCGCGGGTCCCGTGATGGCGCCGTCGCAAGCGGCCGCGGCGAGCGCGCCGCGCACGGAGTGGCCGCCGGCGAGGGCGTCCGCCAGGGCCCGGGCGATCGCCGGCGCACTTGCCGCGACCGCCTCCGCACGGCGCCGCCGGCGGGCGCGCACGCCGGCCCGCGCGGCCCATGGCGCCGTGGCAGCCAGCGCGAGCCCGGCCCACGGCCCGGCCAGCAGCCAGCCGGCGCCGAGCAGCGCGAGCGTTCCGAGCGCGAGCAGGCGGCGGCGCTCCGGGTGCGTCGGCTCGCGCCCCGCGCGCAGCATGTCGAGCACGGGCGCGCACCAGCGCCGCACGGCCTGCAGGAGACGCTCCTCCTCCGCGGCGGCGATCGCCTCCCAGGCGGCAAGCAGCGCGCAGGCGCCGGCCAGGCCGGCGAGCAGTGCCGCTGGGCTCATGCCGCGGCGCGGGGCTGCGGCTGGGCGGCCGCCAGCCGCGCGGCGAGGTCGTCGCCGAGCGGCGCGCGCCAGGTGGGGCGCCCGTCGCGCAGCGCGTAGAGCTCGCGCGTGGCGGCGCCGCCGGCCACGCGCACCACCTCGCTGACCGCGACCACCCGCCGCGTGCCGTCGGACATCCGCGCCTGGTGGACGACGAGATCCAGCGCGCCGGCGACCTGCGCGCGGATCGCCTCGTGCGGCAGGCCCAGCCCGGCCATGAGCGCGAGCGTCTCGACGCGGCGCAGCGCCTCCTCGGGGGAGCCGGCGTGGACCGTCGACAGCGAGCCGTCGTGCCCGCTGGACATCGCGCTGAGCATGTCCAGCGCTTCGCCGCCGCGCACCTCCCCCACGACGATCCGGTCGGGGCGCATGCGCAGCGCGTTGCGCACGAGCCGCCGGACGCTCACCTCGCCTCGCCCCTCCAGCGACGCCGGGCGCGCCTCGAGCCGGACGACGTGAGCGTGGCGCAGGCGCAGCTCGGCGGCGTCCTCGACGGTGACGATCCGCTCGCCGTCGCCGATGAACTCCGTCAGCGCGTTGAGCGTCGTCGTCTTGCCCGAGCCGGTGCCGCCGCTGATGAGCACGTTGCAGCGCGCGAGCACGGCGCACTGCAACAGGTCGCGCAGCGGCGCCGCCCACGTGCCGTTGGCGACGAGGTCGTCGGGTCCGAAGCCGCGCGGCCGGAAGCGGCGGATCGTCAGGATCGGCCCGTCGAGCGCGAGCGGCGCGACGACGACGTTGACGCGCGAGCCGTCGGGCAGGCGCGCGTCGCACAGCGGCTCGGCCTCGTCGACGCGCCGGCCGAGCGGCGCGAGGATCCGCTCGATCGCGTGACGCAGGTCCGCCTCGCCGTCGAAGCACACGCCGGTCGCCTCGATCCGGCCGTCGCGCTCGACCCACACCTGGCCCGGCCCATTGACCATGACCTCGTCGACGGAGTGATCGCCGAGCAGGGGCTCGAGGGGACCCAGGCCGAACGAGCGCTCGGCGATGCGAGCGGCGAGGCGGGTGCGCGCAGTGTCGTCGAGCAGCCCGGCCTCGCGGTCGACGAGCGCACGGATGCGGGCATGCAGGTCGGGCTCGCCGTCGCCGCTTCCGGCCTCGAGCAGCAGGCGGTCGCGCAGCGCGCCGGCCAGCGTGTCGAGGGCGTCGTCGTAGGCGCGATCGGCCTCCATGTACGTGTAAGGGCGCAGCGCACCGAAGTTCTCCCCCCTCGCGCTCGCCGCCCTCGGTGCTCCCCGACGAGCAGTGCCGTCGCGTGGGGCTCGGCATCGGTGACGACGGTGCGCTCCGATCGTGCTTTCCGTGAGGTGCGCTTCGCATCGCGGGGCCGTGGCGATCGCGCGCTCCAACGGCATCGATGCGGGTGTGGGTCCGTGCCGGTTGGCGGCCGATGTGCCGGGGCCGGCGCGGCGAGGGGTGTGTCGAATACCTCGCGCCCCGCGCGACGTATTCGACACACCCCGCCCAAACGCGCCGTCGGGGCGCGCACGGCGCGCCAGCGCAGCGGCGCGCCTCCGGTCCAGGCGACCACGCGGCCCCGTCGTAGCACCAGCGGCGCTCCTACGGCAGACCGGCCCCCATCCGCAGCCCGGCACGTCCGCGCTCGCGGTCGCCGCCGGCCCGCGGCAGCAGGCGCAGCTCGCGCGCGAAGTCCTGCGCCGCCGCGAGGTACACCGCCTGACGCAAGGTCACCCGCAGCGAGACCGCGACGCGCGCGCCCGGCGCCGTGCCCTTGCCCGCCGGCGCGTCGTCCGCGCCGACCGGCGCCGCAGCGAGGACCTCGACGTCCTCGAGCGCGAGAACGGCCTCGCCCGCCCCGCCGCCGGCGGCCGGCTCGGGCGTGACGAGGACGTCGACGCGGCTGCCGGGCAGCACGAGCTCGGCCGACCCGAGCGCGACGATCTCGGCCACCCGCTCGCCGTGGCGCACGTCCGGCCCGACCGGGCCGGTGTCGTCGCGGACGATCATGCCGGCGTTCAGATCGGCGTCGGCCGGGATGTCGACGGCTGCCCGCCGGCCGACGAACGCCTGCGGGGTGGCGGTCGTGCCGCGCGGCGCGAAGCGCTCGGGCACGCGGCGGATCGCGAGCGAGCGCAACGCGAGGCGGTCGCCCGCCGCGACCGGCTCGCGCGCGACCACGACGTCGACGAGGGCGCCGACGCGCCGCTCCAGCGCGGCCTCGCGCCCGGCCACGTTGAACGCCGCCAGGCCGCCGAGCACGAGCGCGAGGCCACCGAGCAGCAGCGCTCGCCGGCGCCGGCTCATGGCCGCGCGCGCCGGACGAGCGGCAGCTCGATGCCGATCCGCGTGCCGGACCCCGTCGGCGCGGCGACGAGCCGGCCGCGATGACGCTCGGCGATCTGCGCCGCGATCGCCAGGCCGCGCCCGCGACCGCCCCGACCCCGCCCTCCCCGCGCGCGCCGCGTCAGCTCCGCGAGCGGGATCGGCAGGCCGGGCCCCTCGTCGATGACCTCGATGCGCACGTGCCGCGCGCCGACCAGGCGCGCGGTGAGCTCGACCTTCCCGGGCGCGTGCTCGAGCGCGTTGGCGACGAGGTTGGAGACGGCCTGCGCCAGCCGCAGCCGGTCACCGACGATGGTCGCGCCCGGCAGCAGGCGACCGAGCATGACGGCGCTGTCGAAGACCCCCGCCACGGCCGCCCAGCCGTGGAACTGCTCCTCGAGCAGCTCGGCCACCTCGACGGGCTCCTCGCGATCGACGATGCGCCGGCCGCTGCGGGCGGCGGCGAAGTCGTCGAGCGCGAGCCCCGCGCGACGCAGCTCGTGGTCGAGCGTCGCCAGACGCTCGGGCGGCGCCTCGTGGCGGCGCTCCATCGTCGCCAGGCTCAGGCGCACGGCGGTCAGCGGGCCGCGCAGCTCGTGGCACGCGCGCGCGACCATCTCGCGGCGGCGGCGCAGCTCGCAGCCGGCGAGCGCCGCGAGCGCGAGGCTGCCCGCCGCAACCGTCCAGGAGAGGATGCTCGTATCCACGCACCTGTCCTAGGCGCGGGGCGTCGGAAGTTCGCCCCCCTGCGGTCGGAATTTCTGCGTTGACGGCGCTGCGGCCGGGGCCGACACTCGTGGCATGCGCTCGCAACTGAAGATCGGCAGCTTGCTGAGCTGGATCGTCGCCTGGCTGCTCGTCGTCGCCGCCATCGCGATGACGCTGCTCTTCGGGCCCACGCTGTGGACCTGGTGGGTCGGGCTCGCGCTGATGCTGCCGCTCGTCGGGCTGGTCGCCTGGCGGGAGGACCGGACGAGCTCCGGTCACGAGTACCACGGCCAGGGCGACGCGGGTCCCTGGGGCCCACCGCCCTCGCTGTAGGGATCGCCCGCGCCGGCGTCGGCTGCGGGTCGGGTCGCCGACGGCTCGGTCGCGCCGCCGTCGGCGGGCCGCCGCCCCGGAGGCGTAGCTGCCGCGTCGCTGCGCGCCGATGATGCGACAAGCACTCCACGCCGACGAGGAGGACCGCACCATGACCGAGTCACAGCAGCCCACGCGCGGACGGTTCAGCAGCTGGCGCGAGCATCGCCGCGCCATGCACCAACAGCGCCTCGAGCGCGAGCTTCACGAGCACGAGCTGACCCTCGAGCCCGGCGGCCATCACCGCACGGCAAGCCCCTACCAGCACGGCAGCGCCGCCGCGTTCTTCGGCGGCTTCGGCGGCGGCGACGGCGGAGGCTGCGGCGGCGATGGCGGCGGGTGCTGACGGTCACGCGCTCAGCCGTAGCCGCACAGCCTCCACGTTGCACATCGGCGCGTCCACGAGCCGGTAGCCCACGCCCCACACGTTGATGACGTAGCGGTCGCCGTGGGCGCCGAGCTTGTGGCGCAGCCGGCAGGCGTGCGAGTCGAGGGTGCGCGTCGAGCCGATCGACCGGTAGCCCCAGATCGTCCGCAGCAGCTCCTCCTTCGTGAAGACGCGGCTGGGATCGGAGACGAGCGTGCGCAGCAGCGCGAATTCCTTCTGCGACAGCGCGACACGCTCGCCGTGCAGGCGCACCTCGCGCGACGGCGGGTCGACCTCCAGCGGCCCGGCGCGCAGCCGGCTCTGCGACGGCCGGCGGTCGCTGCGGCGCAGCAGCGCCGCGACGCGGCCGCGCAGCTCGGGATAGGAGAACGGCTTGCAGACGTAGTCGTCGGCGCCGCGGTCGAAGCCGCGCACACGATCGAGCTCGGTCGCCCGGCCGCTGATGACCATGAGCGGCATGTCGGGGTCGACGCGGCTGGCGACGCCGTCGGCGCTGCGCACCCGGCGCAGCAGGTCGAAGCCGCTGCCGTCCGGCAGGCCGACGTCGACGAGGGCGAGATCGGGGAACTTGCGCTCGAGCAGGCTCAGCCCGATCGACGCGCAATCGGCCACGAGCAGGTCGTAGCCGTCGGCGGAGAGGTTGTCGGCGAGGAACGTGCGCGTGGCGCTGTCGTCCTCGACCAGCAGGATCGTGGAGGCATCGTCGTTCATATCTGTCTATGTCGCGAGAGGGCCAAATTTCGCCCCCCTCGGGGCAGGTTGTGGGCAGCGGCGGCCTGACGGACGCCTCGCCGCCGAGGTCTTCGCACTTTCGTCCTGCATATGGACGAATTCGCGAAGACCCCCGCCGCAGGCTCCGTCGACCCCGGGTCGGTCCGCCCACTCGCGTCCCAGCGCACGGAGGGGGTGCAAGTTCACGTGCACCCATGCTTGGGGGCAGGACTCGGGCCTACGATGCCGACGCGTCATGGACGAGACACAGCGACGCGGCAACTACGACTCGGGGGAGGACTTCGTCCTGGAGTACGGGGAGCTGCGCTTCACCTTCAACGAGCGCGACTTCAGCGAGCGTTGTGAGCAGGCCGCCCTCAAGCTCGGCTTCGTTCACGGACGGCTCGGCGAGAACGAGCTCGACGATCTCGTCAACCTCGCCGTCAACGGCGAGATCCAGGCGCCCGCCTCGGGTCTCGGCGAGCACGTCAACGACTGCTGGCCCGAGCTCTGCGGCCCGTCGGACCGCTCGCTCGTGCACTGGCTGCGCCGCCTCGTCTTCCGCTCCGCCTGGCTGGATCAGCGCGTGAAGGAGGGCGAGCTCGACATCGCGTTCTGCATCGACACGCACACCTTCGGCTATGTCCAGCCCGACCGCGCCGGCGAGGCGATCGAGCTGTCACCCGAGCCCTCGTGGGACCGGGTCGCCTACGTGCCCCGCTGAGTCGCCCGCTCGGCGCACCGGTCTGCCCAATCGCCCGTCGCGGCCGCGACCGCGGGCCGGTACGGTGCCGATGTGTTCGAGCCTCCGCGTGCTCGCGAGCCGGCCGTCTCCACGGCCGGCGCCCAGTCGGCGAACCCGGCCGCGAGCCCTGAGCAGCCGTCGGCCGCCGCTCCCCGCACCGGCACGGCGCCGGCCGACGCACTCGGCGCGTCGCTCGCGCGCGCCGTCACCCGACGCGCGGGATCCACCGCCCACCCCGTGCTCGCCCGCGGCAAGCGATACAAGGGCAATGCGGCGAAGGCGGCCGCGCCGGTCCGTCCGGCGCACGTCTTCCAGACCGAGGCCTTCGTCAACCCCGACGGCCACGCGGGACAGCGGACCAAGACGGTGACCGCGGTCCTCGCCGCGACCACGGTCCCCAGGCGCGACAAGACGCCGCTGGCGCTGGCCTTCGCCGGCGGTCCGGCGCCACTCGGCTTCGACGGCGGGCACGTCGTCGGGCTGCACATCGGCGGCGAGAACGTCAGCTCCAACGTCGTCCCGATGTACCCGCGCTTCAACCGCGGCGTCTGGAAGGCGATGGAGGACAACCTCAAGTCGCTCGCCGCCGCCGCGAAGCTCACGATGGCGGTGACGATGACCTATGCCGGTCCCGACCCCCGCATCCCGAGCTCGTTCGACGTCGCGGTGGCCCTCACGGACACCGGCGGCGCGGTGCTCAACCAGACGCTCCGCCAGCCCGGCGACATCCCCCTCGTCGCCCCGCTCGCCGACGACGTCCGCAACGTCCTCACCTCGCCGGGCTCCCTCGCCAGGCCGATCGGCGCGCAGGCCGATCTCTTCCAGCTCGACGGCAAGACGTTCGCGGACGTCGTGGCGTCGCTCGGTGGCGGGCACCTGCCCCGGTCCAAGAAGGCCATGTACCCCGACAGCCCCGCCGACCGGCCGTACGGCAGCCTCGACGTCGTCGTCCTCAACGGCGCCCTCATCGTGCCCGGGACGATGGGTGCCTTCAGCGACTTCAACGCCGCCCAGCGCGAGCTGCTGCTGCAGGTCAACATGGCGCGCAACGGCGGAACGCTGAGGTCCGACGATCCCGCCGACCCCTGCCAGGTCCTCGACCCCCGCGGGGCCGCGAATGCGCCCGAGATCGACCACATCATCCCCAAGGTGCTCGGCGGATCGAACTTCTTCTCCAACGCGCGCATCGTCTCCTGGCAGCTCAACAACAAGGAAGACCGCATCAAGCCGATCCACGAGCTCGTCGACGTCAGCCGCCTGGCCGCGCCGTCGCTGCCGACCACGATCGACGCCAGGGTGGGCGTCATCGTCCCGCAGTGGTTCGCGCACCACCCCGACACGGACGAGATCGCGCCCACCGCGCTCAGCGGCTGGATCACGACCCGGTGGCCGGCGCTCGGCCCCGAGCTGCTGCCTCCGCGCCTGCTCAACGCCGTGCTCGGGCAGCTGGCCGACAAGGGCGTCAAGCAGAAGACGAAGCGCACGGCGACGAAGAGCACCGCCGGCGCCAAGAAGCGGGGCTTCAAGAAGCCGATCAAGAAGAAGCAGCGACATCGCCACCTCGTGAAGTAGCGGCCCGGCCGCCGGTGCGTCCGGCGCGTCCGTCAGCATCTCCTGCCCGTGCGCACGCGCTCGATCCAGCCCGGAGACCTCGTCCTCGTCAACAAGCGCGGCCGCGTCTTCCATGCGACGGTGCGCGGCGTCGCCGCCGGCGGCGGCTTCGAGGTCGCGCCGATCGAACGCGGCATCACGTGGCGCCACGTGAAGGCCGGCGAGATCAACGAGCACTGGGCCCGCAGCGGCGTGCGCCGCGACGGGCGCCCACCGACGGGCCAGCTCGGCTTCGACGAGCTCGGCGCGTAGGCGCCCGCCCGCCCTTAGCCTGATCTCCGGTCGGGGCGCGATCGGGGTCCAGGCTCAGCTCTGCAGTGCGGCGGCGCGCGCCTCGGCGATCGCCTCGGCGCCCTTGGCGCCGACGAGCAGCTCCGCGCGCAGCGTGCTGCTGGCGGGCAGGTCGATCGCCGGGATCCGGCCGCTGGCCGTGAGCTGGGCGTCGAAGGCGATGACCGTCGTCTCGCCGCCGAGCGGGGCCGGCGCCGTCGCGACCATCGTCAGCGAGCCGCCGTCGATGATGTTGCGCGCGGCCGCCAGGATGCGCCGCGCCTGCGCCACCGGCAGGTGCTCGAGCGTGTCGATGAGGATGACGGCGTGCCCGCCGCGGGCGGCGACGCGGCGGCCGGTCTCGACCGCCCGCTCGATCGCCTGCGCCTGCGCGTCGGGCGCGACGCCGAGGCCGAGCTCGACGACCGGCTGCAGCTCGCCGAGCTTCCAGTCGCCGATCTCCTCGGGCCGCACGCCGGCGAGCACGACGCTGACCTCGAGGTCGGCCTGCGTGGCGAGCGCGCCGGCCAGGCGGCGCAGCGCCTCGGTCTTGCCGGCGCGCGGGCCGCCGGTGATCACCACGCGCGAGCCGCGGCCGAACGGCGTGAGCCACTCGATCGCCTTCAGCGTCGCGTCGGCGTCGTCGAGCGCGATGCGCTCGGTCGCCCAGCCACACGTCAGGTCGTCGTACTTCGTGCCCTCGGCGACCTCGTCGGCCGCGCGGCCGTTGATCGTGTCGATGCGCACGAGCGACGGGTAGCGCTCGGAGCGGCGCGGCGAGCGCACGGGGCCGGAGACCTCGTCGCCGGACACCAGCTCGCAGCGGCGGACCTGGGCGCCCGAGATGTAGACGTCGTCGTCGGAGGACTCGGGCGGGGAGACGCGGACGAAGCCCGAGCCGTTGGGCAGCAGCTCGACGGTGCCGGTGGCGATGCGCTCCTCGGCGGGAGCGCCGCGATCGTCGTCGCGGTCGGAGTCGCGGTCGCGATCGCGGTCGCGGTCGCGATCCCGGTCCCGGCCACCGCGGCCGCCGCGATCGCGGCCACCGCGCTCACCGCGCTCACCGCGCTCGCGGCTGCGGCCGGAGGGCGCAGCGGCGGGCTCCGGCGCAGCCGCCGGCGCGTCGTCGTCGGCATCCTCGGAGCCGACCTCGATGTCGCCCGGGTCACGGTCGCGGGCGCGCCCGCGACCGCGGCCGCCGCGGCGCGAGCGGCGCGCGGGCTTCTCGTCGGCGTCGGCGTCAGCGTCGGCATCGCTGCCCGCGGCGGCGGCGGCGTCCTCCTCGAGGTCGGGCTCGTCGCCGTTGGCCCCCTGGCGCTCGACGATCGCGTCGACGAGGTCGCCCTTGCGCAGGCGGCGGAAGCCGTCGAGGCCGAGCTCGGAGGCGATCTCGTGCAGGTCGGCGAGCGTGCTGGACTCCAGAGCGGAGCGAGAGATGACTGACATGGGGAGCTTCTCCTCGGTGAATCGTCGGTAGGCGTCCGGCCGCGTTGGACAGCGGCAGGCGACTCGTGTGAGCCAGACGTTAGCGCGGACGCCCGGCGGCCGTCAGCGGCTGTGGCGGATCTCGTCGCTCAGCGCGAGCTGCGGATCGACGGCCAGCTCGCCGCGCAGGGCGTCGCGCACGGCCAGGAAGTCGGACGTCGCAGCGACGTCGTGGACGCGCAGGACCTGCGCCCCCGCGTCGACGCCATGACCGATCGCGGCGAGCGTCCCCGCCCCCCGCTCGCGCGGCGCGCGGCCCGTCAGCGCCCCGACGAAGTCCTTGCGCGAGACCGCCAGCAGCAGCGGGCGGCCGAGCGCGTGCAGCTCCTCGAGGCGGCCGAGCACCGCGATCGTCTGCGCCGGCGTCTTGGCGAAGTCCGGCCCCGGATCGAGGATGAGCTGCTCCTCGCGCACCCCGCGCGCGCGGGCGAGCGCCATCCGCTCGCGCAGGAAGGCGACCACGTCGCCCATCACGTCGTCGCGGTAGAGCGCGGGGTCCTGCAGGCGCTGCTTGGGCGCCGCGCGCGTGTGCATGAGCACGAGCGCCGCGCCCGTCGCGGCGCACACGTCGGCCAGCTCGGGATCGCGCAGCCCGCTGACGTCGTTGACGATCACGGCGCCGGCCGCGATCGCCGCCGCCGCCACCGCCGGCTTGTACGTGTCGACGGAGACGACGGCGCCCAGCTCCCCCGCCAGCCGCGTCACCACCGGCACCACACGCTCGATCTCCTCGTCGACCGTCACCGCGGGGCGCAGCGTGATGCCCGACTCGCCACCGACATCGAGGATGTCCGCGCCGGCCGCGAGCAGCTCGCGCCCCAGCGCCACGCGCGCGTCGAGGTCCGGGTACGCGCCGGCGTCGGAGAACGAGTCCGGCGAGGCGTTGACGATGCCCATCAGCCACGGCCGTCTGCCGAGCGCGAGCGTGCGGCCCGCGGCAGCGACGTCATGGGCGCGCGCGGCCACGGCCTCTACGGGACGAGCACGGTGCGCAGCGACGTGCGCTGGTTGCCCGCGCGGTCGGTCGCGGTGATCTGCAGCGGGTAGCTGCCGCGGCGGCGGTAGCGATGCGAGGCGCGCACGGACGACGTGCCGCCCGCGCCCTTCGTCCGGTCACCCCACGAGACGACCACCGAGCGCACGCCGGTCCTGGTGCGCCCCGGCACGCCGACGTCACGCGCCCGCACCGACAGCGTGACCACGCGACGCTTGCGCTTGTAGCGCACCGCGAGGCTCGGCGCGCGAGCGTCGACGCGGACGATGCGCGTGCGCGCGCGCTTGCTCTGCCCGCGCGCGTCGAACGCGTGGACCTGCCAGCGGTGCGTGCCCGCCGCGAGCGGCGTCGTGAGCACGAGGCTCGTCTCGACCGTCTCGCCGACCGGCTTGCCGTCGACGGTGACGACGTAGCGCACGGGCCCCCAGAGGTTGAACGCGGGCTGCCAGCTCAGCCGCGCGAGCGCCGGCTGGCAGCAGCGCTGCGAGGTGTAGCCGGCGAAGAAGCCCGGCGGGCGATCGAGGTAGCCCGCGACGATCCGGCGGTCCTCGGCGCCGCCCTGCACCCACGCGACGATGGCGCCGCTCGCGCGGTCGGTGGCGACGTCGAACCCGAGCTCCGGGACGACCGGCCCGAGCTCGGGGCGCGACAGCGTGCGCTCCGGGCCGAGCTTGACGTCCTCGATCGTGCGCACGCGGACGTACGGCGTCTCGCCGGCGGCGGCGAGCACCGCGCCGATCAGGCCGTCGTTGTTCTCGGCGATCGCCGGCACGACCGCCGGCGCCACGACGCTCGGGACGAACAGGCGCCCGCCGGCGCCGAAGAGGTCGCGGTCGGTGACCGCCAGCATCGGCTGGCCGCTCTGCGTGCCGGTCGTCACCGCGACCGCGACGCCGCGGCCGGTGAGATCGATCCGCGGCGCGCCGACGGGCTCGCCGGCCGGCTCGTCGACGGCGACCGGCGGATCGAAGCCCGTCCCGCGCTGGCGGCGCGCGAGGATCCGCGTCCCGCCGTCGGCGAAGCGCTGGCGAAAGACGACCCAGGCGTAGCTCGAGTCGTCCTCGGCGTCGACGTCGGGCAGGTCGGAGGCGACCGCCACGCGATCCTCGAACATCGCCGGCGAGAGGTCCTGCGGGGCGTCCGATAGCCGGGAGCCGAACATCTTGCGCGCGTACACGTGGCCGGCCTCGCCCCACGTCACGACGCCGACGCCGTCGGCGGAGACCGCCAGGCGCGAGCGGTTGGCGCCCACACCGGCCGTGCGGGCGGGATCGACGTCGGCGGCCTGGTCGAGCAGCCCCCACACGTTGGACCGGCGATCCAGGCGCGCGACGCGGACGTCGCCGGCCGACGTGAAGCTCGCGTAGGCGGTGCCGTTGATCGACAGGTCGACGGCCGGATCGGAGCCGGCGCCCAGCGGCGTGGGAGCCGACCAGCCCGCGCCGCTGGGGCGCACGACGCCGTAGACGACTGCGCCGCTGACGAACACCACGACCAGCCGGCCCTGGTCCGAGGCGGCCGCCACCGGCTGCGCGCTCGCCGTCACAAGGGGGCCGTCGAGGCGCTCGGCCGCCTGGAACACGCCGCCCTCGAAGCGCGCGGCGAAGACGTGGTCGGCGCCGTCGGCCCGCTTGACGTAGGTCAGCACGCCGGTCCCGTCGCGCGCGAGGTCGAGGTCGCCGAGCGCGCGGACGTCGGCGCTCGGGCCGTCGATCGGGTCGCCGGCGAAGAACCCGGCCTGCGCCGGCGAGGCGGGTGAGGCCGCCGCGAGCGCGGCGAGCAGGAGCGTGAGGAGAAGGGGTCGGCGCATCGGGGCGTTGGAACCGGCGAGGGGCCGCAAAGTTACGCGGTGCCGACGACGCCTTCGGCGCGCGCCTCCCGCCCCCACGCCTCGAGCTCGCCACGCCGTTGCGCATCGCCCCAGCCCAGCTCGGCCGCCAGCGCCGCGCCGACGCGCTGGGCGACGGCTCCGTCGGCCTGCAGCTCACGGCCCGCGAGCAGCGCCAGGCGGGTGCGGCGCAGCAGCACGTCGCCGAGCGTCCGCGCCTGCTCGAAGCGCGCGCCGAACGCGACCTCCGCGAGCAGGTCGGGCAGGCCGGCGACGATCGGCGCGGCCAGCTCGGCGCGCTCGCGGGCGACCGAGAGGACGTCGTGCGCGGCGTGACCGTAGCGGCCTGCCAGCGCGGCATAGGCGTCGGCGGGCACGCCGTCGACGCGCGGCAGCGCGGCCGGGTCGACCGAGGCGCCGAGCGGGATCTGGTGCGTGCGGCACGGCGCGTCGCGCGCCTCGCGCTCGACGAGCCGGTCGACGGTCATCTTCGCCATCCGCCGCCAGGTCGTGAGCTTGCCGCCGGTGATCGTCACCATCCCGCTCGACGTCTCGTACAGCTCGGCCTTGCGCGAGATGTCGACGGACTTCTTCGGGTCGCCGGAGGTGATCAGCGGGCGCACGCCGGCGTAGGCGCCGGTCAGGTCGCCCGGCTGAAGCGACGTGCCGAAGTACTCGTTCGTCGCCGCGAGCAGGTAGTCGATGTCCTCCTCGGACGGCGGGATGTGGGGGTGGCTGCCGTCGAGGTCGCCCTCGTAGTCGTTGTCGGTCGTGCCCAGCAGCGTGCGCCCGAGCCACGGCAGGGCGAAGATCGTGCGCCCGCCCCCGGCCGGGACGATCGCGCCGCCTCCGGCGAGCGGCAGGTCCTCGTGGCGCAGCGTGATGTGCGTGCCGCGGCTGGGCCGGATGCGCGGCACCTCGGCCTCGTCGTGCAGCTCGCCGGGGCGCAGGCGATCGGCCCACACGCCGGTCGCGTTGACGACGTTCGCGGCCCGCACGACGAGCTCCTCACCACCCAGCGCGTCGCGCACGCGCACGCCCGCGGCGCGCCCGCCGTCGTCGCGCACGAGCTCGGTGACCTCGCAGCGGTTCGCGCAGACGGCGCCGAAGCGCTCGGCCTCGCCGAGCACCGTCAGGACGAGCCGCACGTCGTCGGTCTGGCAGTCGTAGAACAGATAGCCCGAGGTCGGCTCGCGCGCCGCGAGCGCCGGGACGAGATCGAGCACCTCCTCGCCGGAGATCACGCGGTGGCGCTCCGGGCTCCAGGCCGCGAAGTCGATGCCCAGCTCGTCGGGGGTCGTGTGGGTGTGACGGCCGCGCCGCGGCCGCGGGCGCGGGCGCGAGCGGCCGCGGCGCTCGACGCTCATCACGTCGTAGAGGTTCAGCCCGACCCCGATCTTGCGGCTCGGCGAGGCGCCGTCGAAGGCGGCGACGACGAGCGGCAGCGGATGGACGAGGTGCGGCGCGAGCATGACCATGAGCTGGCGTTCGAGCAGCGCCTCGCGGACGAGGCCGAGATCGAAGTTCTGCAGGTAGCGCAGGCCGCCGTGCACGAGCTTGGAGGAGCGGCTCGACGTCCCGGCGGCGTAGTCGGCACGCTCGACGAGCGCGACGCTGTAGCCGCGCGTCGCGGCGTCGAGCGCCACGCCCGCGCCGGTGATGCCGCCGCCGACGACGACGAGGTCGAACTCCTCGTCGGAGAGGGCGGCGAGGGCGTCGGCGCGATCGATCATGCGCGCCTCAGTCTCGCAGGGTGCTCGGCGCGCGCTCGCGACGCGACGCACGGCCGAACATATAGATCAAGCTCAAGGAATCCAACCCTCTGGCCGAATAGACCATATGCCCACACTTCGCTCGCGCCGCGTCACCGCGCTTCTCACCATCGGTGCACTCAGCGCCGGCACCGCCCTCGCCGCCTCGCCCGCGCAGGCCGGTTTGCTCAACGGGCTCCCGCTTCCCAACGTCGGCTCGCTCGTCACCGGCACCGGCGCCACGCTCGGCGGCGTGGTCAACGGCATCCTGCCCGGCACGGGCGGCGTCATCACCGGCGTGACCGGCACCGTCGGCGGCGTCATCGGCGGCGTCCAGGACACGGTCGCCGGATCGCTCGACGAAACCCTCGGCGGCATCCTCGGCGGTGGCGGCGGCGTGCTGCCCGACGACATCCTCGGCACCCTGCTCGGCACGCTGCTGGCCAACAGCAGCGCCGCGCCCGGCACGCCCGGCTTCGGCGGGCCCGGCTCGGGCGGCCCGATCGTCCTCTCCGGCGCCCAGATGGGCCCCAACGGCGCGGTCCTCGACGCCAGCGCGCCGCGGTCGACCGTCACGGTCATCACCAAGCTCAAGCAGGTCGGCAAGACCGGCAAGATGAAGCTCCGCATCAAGACCAACGAGCCCGGCGTCGTCGCTCTGAAGAGCAACGTCCGGCCCGGCGCGACGATCAAGGCCAAGAAGGGTCAGAAGCCCGTCAAGGTCTCCAAGAAGCTCATCAAGATCCCGCAGATCGTGCTCGGCTACCGCAAGGCCGGCACGCTCGACGTCACGGTCAAGCTCTCGCGCGCCGCGCAGCGCGCCCTCGGCAAGGTCAAGGACGCGAAGATGTCGGTCGGCACGATCGCCGTCGACGTCTGGAAGAACCAGGACTCCGAGAACACGAAGCTCAAGCTCAAGCGCTAGTCAGGACGAACGAGGCGACGGCCCTCCCTCGCGCCCGGCCGAACAGGCCATACGCGAACTCGGAGGGCCGTTGGTCGTTGTGGGCGAATGACCCGAGCTGCGGTTTTCCTGGGTCGTGCCGGCCGAGCAGCCGGGTGTGGCGCCCGGGCCTCCCGCCCCGGAACATCGGTGGGGGGCGCTTGCGCCCGCCGCGGCACCGACTGTTCCGGGGCCGGGAGCCCGGGCGCCACACCCGGATCGGCGTGCGCTGCGTTCGCATTCCTGGTTGAGGAAATGTCGGCGGCGGCGTCTGGGCAGCGGGCCTGCAGCTTTTGAAAGGTGCGGTTCACGTGGATGGGCGCGGAGCGGGCGGATCCTGGCCGCGGGCGTAAGCGCGACGCGAAACCGCTCGTAACGAACGGTTTCGCGCCACGCTGCCGCGTGGTGTTCAGCGTGCGGGAGAAACCGGAGTGTCCGGCGGGCTACAGCTGGCCGAACTCCGACCGGATCTCGGCGACGCTCTACGCCGAGCCGCCCCCGGGGTCGCATGCCGAGCGCGCGGTCAGCTCGATGCGTCTTAGGAGGATGACGAGGACGACCATCGCTCCGGGCCAGGCGAGCGAGTACGAGCGAGGCGAAACCTCGCGCCAGTCCATCGCGCGAGACTACGTCGAGGCGCGGACTAACGCGGACAACCGGCCCAGTTCGAGCGGGGGTCGAGCGGTGCGCGCCGCTCCCCGGCGGTCGGGCCGGGGGCGGCGTCTCGAACGGCGACGCCGCCCCCGGCCGGACCGCGGGCGACCGAGCGGCCTCGCGCCTCAGAGAGTCGAGAAGCCAACGCCGATCCGGGTGTGGCGCCCGGGCTCCCGGCCCCGGAACATCGGTGGGGAGCGCCCACGCCCACAGCAGCAGCGCACGCGACGTGTGTTCCGGGGCGGGAGGCCCGGGTGCCACACCCGGCTGCTCGTCCGGCACGAAGCCTGGCGCTACAGCTGGCCGAGCTCGGACGTGATCTCCGCGACGCTGGCCTTCGCGTCGCCGAAGAGCATCTGCGTCTTGTCGTTGTAGAAGAGCGGGTTCTCGATGCCGGCGAAGCCCGACGCCATCGAGCGCTTGAGCACGATGACCTGCTTGGACTCGTCGACGTTGAGGATCGGCATGCCGTAGATCGGCGAGTCGGCCTTCATGCGCGCGTCGGGGTTGGTGACGTCGTTTGCGCCTATGACCAGCGACACGTCGGTGCGGCCGAACTCGGGGTTGATGTCGTCCATCTCGCGCAGCTGCTCGTAGGGCACGTCGGCTTCCGCCAAGAGCACGTTCATATGCCCCGGCATGCGCCCCGCCACCGGGTGGATCGCGTACTTGACCTCGATCCCCTTCTTCTCCAGCGCCTTGGCCATCTCGCGCACCGTGTGCTGGGCCTGCGCGACGGCCATGCCGTAGCCGGGCACCACGACGACCTGGCGCGCGTAGGCGAGCAGGATCGCGACGTCGGCGGCGCTCGTCGAGCGCACCGTGCCGCCGGTCTCGCCGCCGCCGCCCTCGACCGCCGGCGCCTCGCCGCCGAAGCCGCCGAGCAGCACCGAGCCGATCGAGCGGTTCATGGCCTTGGCCATCTGGTCGGTGAGGATCGTGCCCGAGGCGCCGACGATCATGCCGGCGACGATCAGCGCGTAGTTGTTCAGCGCGATGCCGGCGGCCGCGGCGCTGAGACCGGTGAAGGCGTTCAGCGTCGAGATGACGACCGGCATGTCGGCGCCGCCGATCGGCAGCACGGCGAGGTTGCCGAGGATCGCCGAGGCGACGAGGATGAGGACGAACAGGCCCTCGCTGGTCGAACCGAGCAGGATCGCGACGCCGGCGCCGATCGCCGTCGCCAGCAGGCCGATGTTCACGAACAGGCCGCCGGGGATCTTCACGGGGCTGCCGGAGATCAGCGCCTGCAGCTTGGCGAAGGCGACGTTCGAGCCCCAGAAGGAGATCGAGCCGATGATCGCGGCGAAGACGAGCGGGATGCCGACCTCCAGCTCGGTGCTCAGGTCGCCGCCCAGCTCGCGAAACTCGGCCCAGGCGATGAGCGCGACCGCGCCGCCGCCGACGCCGTTGAACAGCGCCACCATCTGCGGCATCGCGGTCATCTTGACGTTGCGCGCCGCGGGGACGCCGATGACCGTGCCGATGATCAGGCCGACCGCGATGAGCGCGAAGTCGGCGCCGTCGAGCTCGGGGTTCAGCAGCGTGACGACGACCGCGACGCCCATGCCGGCGGCGGCGATCTTGTTGCCCTGGACGGCGGTCGTCGGGCTCGTGAGCTTCGCCAGGCCCATGATGAACATCGAGAACGCGACGATGTACGCCGCGGTGATGAAGTCGACCTCCTGAAAGAAGGCGGTCCCGGCGGCGGTCATGTCTCGCCGTCCTCCGACGACGACGAGGCGGCCGGCTCGGGCTTCTTCTTGAACATGCTCAGCATGCGGTCGGTGACGAGGAAGCCGCCGACGACGTTGATCGTGCCGAACGCGATCGCGATGACGATGAGAAAGCGGCTGAGAAAGCCCTCGGCGTGGGCGATCGCGACGAGGCCGCCGAGCAGG
This sequence comes from uncultured Actinomycetes bacterium, assembly GCA_963742745.1. Lineage (GTDB taxonomy): Bacteria > Actinomycetota > Thermoleophilia > Solirubrobacterales > Solirubrobacteraceae > CADCVQ01. Next base: position 20,097 of record CAVUND010000008.1, on the reverse strand, counting down.
ACGATGCCGTGGATGGCGTTCGTGCCCGACATGAGCGGCGTGTGCAGCGTGTTGGGCACCTTCGAGATGACCTGAAAGCCGACGAAGGCGGCGAGCACGAGGACCGCGAGGTTCGTGAGGATCGTGCTGGTCATCGCTGGGGCTCCTCCTCCTGGGCGGGATCGTCGTCCGCAGGCGCGGGATCAGCGTCGGGCTCGGGCTCGGGCTCGGGCTTCGCGGCCGCGGCGGCCTCCGGCTCGGCCTCCTCCTCGCCCTCGGGCGTGGGCGCAAGCTCGGACGGTGCGGGCGGCTCGCCCTCGCCGCGTTCGGCGTCGACGGCCTTCTTCGCGCCCGCGTGGACGATCTCGCCGTCGCGCGTGATGCAGGCGCCGGCGATGATCTCGTCGTCGAAGTTCAGGTTCAGCGCGCCGTCCTCGCCGACGAGCAGCTCCAGCAGCGACGACACGTTGCGCGCGTAGAGCATCGAGGAGTGCTCGGCCATCGAGCCCGCCAGGTTCAGCGGCGACACGATCGTCACGTCGTGCTTGACGACGGTCTCGCCGGGCTCGGTCAGCTCGCAGTTGCCGCCGGTCTCCCCCGCGAGGTCGACGATGACGCTGCCGGCCTTCATCTTCTCCACGCTCTCGGCGGTGACCAGGCGCGGCGCGGGCCTTCCCGGGACGAGCGCCGTCGTGATGACGACGTCGAAGGTGGCGATCTTGTCGGCCAGCTCCTGCTGCTGGGCCTGCTTCTCCTCGTCGGTCAGCTCGCGCGCGTAACCACCCTCGCCCTCGGCCCCCTTGCCGGCCTCCAGCTCGAGGAACTGCGCGCCGAGCGACTGGACCTGCTCGGCGACGGCGGCGCGCACGTCGTAGCCGGTGACCTGGGCGCCCAGCCGGCGCGCCGTGGCGATCGCCTGCAGGCCGGCGACGCCGGCGCCGAGCACGAGCACCTTCGCCGGCGGAACGGTGCCGGCGGCGGTCATCATCATCGGCAGGAAGCGGCCGAGGTGGTTCGTCGCGAGGAGCACGGACTTGTAGCCGGCGACGTTGGACTGCGATGACAGCGCGTCCATCGACTGCGCGCGCGAGATGCGCGGGATCGCCTCCATCGCAAAGGCGGTGACGTGGGCGTCGGCCAGCGCCTGCGTCGTCTTCGGGTTCGACAGCGGGCCGAGGAAGCCGATCAGGACGGTGTCGTCGCCGAGCCGGCCGATCTCGTCGTCCGAGGGCGCGGCGACCTTGACGACGACGTCGGCGTTCCACACGTCGTCGGCGATCGTCGCGCCCGCCTCCTCGTAGACCGCGTCGGCGAGCATCGAGCCCTCGCCGGCGCCGGACTGCACGACGACCTCGAAGTCCTTGGCCACGAGCTTGCGCACGATCTCGGGCACGAGCGCGACGCGCGTCTCGCCCGCGGCACTCTCCTTGGGGACCCCGACCTTCATCGGGCGAGGACGGTACCTTGATTCGCCAGTCAACGCCGTCTCACGGCAGGGGGACGGCGACGGGGAGGTCGCGCGAGATCGCCAGCGCATAGCGATCGGCGAGCACGGATTCGTCGAACGCACGGGCGGCGGCGGCCACGCCGGCGTCATCGGTGCCGGTCACGAACCACACCGGCCGGCGCTCCGGCTCGGCCGTCGTGGCGATGAATCCGGTGCCGGCGCCGAGCGTCCGGGCGGGCCGGCCGGCGGCGTCGAGCACCGAGAGCCGGTCGCCCGCTGCGTCGAAGCGGGCGAAGACGCCGCTCCGGCGCGGGCCGGCGTCGATGCTGTCGGCCTCGATGTCGCCGCCGCGCAGGCGCTTCCACGGCCCGACGAGGACGCGCAGCGAGTCGTCGGCGGCGCTGCGGCTCAGCGCGCTGCGGCCGGCGACGACGCCGAGGGCGACGAGCTTCTCGGCGACCATGGAGCAGGGGCCGCCGCGCGGCTCGTCGCACTCGACGCGGACCGGCAGGCGCTTGCCGCCGATGCCGTGCACGAAGGGCTCGGGGAAGGAGCCGATGACGGCGGGGACGGTGGGCGCGACGGTCGCGGCGTGCTGATCGAGCCAGACGCGGTCGCCGCCGTGCACCTCGAGGCGGGCGGCCGGCTCGTCGGCGGCGATGCCGTTGACGAACAGGCTCGCGCGGGCGCGCGGCTGCGGGTAGCGCTGCAGGATGCGCGCGAGGCCCGGCGGCTCGGGCACGCGCTCGCGCCGGAGGGCGATGAAGGCCGTGGCCCCGAAGTCGCGGGTGACGGTGAGCCCGATCTCGTCCGATTGCGTGCTCTGGCTCGCGCCGCAGCCCGCCAGCCCGGCGGCCGCGAGCAGCAGGCACAGCACGAGCGCGCGGGAGCGGGCGGAAGGCGGCGGCATCGCGCGCGCACTGTAGCGTTGGGAGGTGCCATGACCGTCAACCTCACACGCATCTACACCAAGCTCGGCGACGGCGGCGAGACGCACCTCGGTGACATGAGCCGCGTGCCGAAGACGCACCCGCGAATCGAGGCCTACGGCGACGTCGACGAGCTCAACTCGCACATCGGGGTCGCCCTCACGATCGCCGGGATGCCCGCCGCCTACGCCGCCTGGCTGCGGCGCATCCAGAACGACCTCTTCGACGTCGGCGCCGATCTCTCGGTCCCGGCCGACCCGGACGCGACGCGCGAGCGCCTGCGGGTGCAGGCCGAGCAGATCACGTGGCTGGAAGGCGCCTGCGACGAGGTCAACGCGACGCTCAAGCCGCTGCGCTCCTTCGTCCTGCCGGGCGGCACGGCGGCCGCGGCGCAGCTGCACGTCTGCCGCACGGTCTGCCGCCGCGCGGAGCGCCGCGCGCTGCTCGTCCAGGACGCCAACCCCGAGGTGGTGCGCTACCTCAACCGCCTGTCGGACCTGCTGTTCATCCTCAGCCGCGGCGCCAACGACGGCGAAGAGCCGCTCTGGGAGCCCGGGAGCTCGCAGGGCTGATGGACGGCGAGGAGATCCGCGCGCTCCTGGCGTCGATCCCGCCGCCGGCGGAGGTCGCGATCCCGATCCCGCCGAACATGACCGCGGTCCCGATCGCCGCGGTCTCCGCGGCCGGCGGCGATCCGGCGGAGGTCGAGGCCTGGGTGCGCGGGGTGAAGGGCTGGCCCAAGCGGGTGCCGCCGATGTTCGCGCCGCCCGACGCGGGCGAGCTGGACCTCATGTTCTTCATCGTCCCCGAGCGCGAGCTCGAGGGCGCGCGAGCGCCGGAGGCCTCGCTCGACGACGCCGACCTCATCGCCTTCGTGCCGACGAAGGACATGGCGACCGCGCGGCCGTTCTACGAGAAGAAGCTCGGGCTCAAGCTCGAGGGATCGAGCCCGGTGGCGTGCGCGTTTCGCGCCAACGGCGTCCTGCTGCGCCTCATCGCCGTCGAGCAGCTCACGCCGTATCCGTTCACCGTGCTCGGCTGGAGCGTCGCGGACATCGCCACGACCGTCGCGGGCCTGACCACGCGGGGCGTCGTGTTCGATCGCATCGAGGGCATCGAGCAGGACCCGCTCGGCGTCTGGCGCTCCCCCGGCGGTGCCCAGGTGGCGTGGTTCAAGGACCCCGACGGCAACACGCTGTCGCTCACGCAGTTCTGACTTGCGTCTATCCTCGCCCGCATGAGCGACGACGAGATCTGCAAGCTGCTGTCCGACCTCCCCACGGCGCCGTTCATCTGGTCTCCGCCGGGCACGGTCATCATCATGGAGGAGAAGGTCCTCGAGGGCGACGGCGATCCCGAGGCCGTCGCGGCCTGGGTCCTGGCCCACGGCGGCGACCTGGATCGCACCCTGCCGGTGGTCGCGACGCGCCGCGGCGTCACGGCCGTCCCCAAGCCCAAGGGCAAGCGCTACTACGTCGTGCCCGAGAAGGAACTGCTGCGCTCCGACGCCGCGTAGGGCGCTGGTCACACGGCGCCTCGGCGTCGGCGTAGGTTCTGCACATCACCCATCGACTGGAGGTGTGCCGTGCATGTCAGGGTCAAGTTGGCGATCGCGGTGGCCGTCACCGGAGCTATGGCGGTAGCGGGAACTGCCGCCGTGGCGGGCGGTGGCAGCAAGCAGCTGAGGACGTCGCTGCATGGCTATGAGGAGGTGCCCGTGGTCTCGTCCACGGGCAGTGGCACGTTTCGCGCCACCGTCGCGCCGTCAGGCGACGGGTTCGCCTACCGGCTGAGCTACTCCGGCCTGGAGGGCAACGTCACGCAGGCGCACATCCACCTCGGGCAGCCGTCGGTGAATGGGGGGATCAGCGTGTTCTTCTGCACGAACCTCGGCAACGGCCCCGCCGGCACCCAGGCCTGCCCGCCGTCGCCCGCGACGGTCACGGGAACGATCGCTGCGGCTGACGTCATCGGTCCTGCGGTGCAGGGCATCGCGCCCGGCGAGATGGCCGAGCTCATGCGCGCCATCCGCGCCGGCGTCACGTACGCCAACGTCCACAGCTCGCTGTTTCCAAGCGGGGAGATCCGCGGCCAGGTTCGGGCCAGCGGAGGCGACCGCGACGACGACGACTGAACCCGCGGCGGGCCCGCCCTGCGCGGGCCCGTTTTGCGCATCCGTCGGCGCGGCTGCTTGACTGTAGGTCCCGCGAGGAGAGTGAGCAGCATGCCCAGCGATCAGTCAGGACCCGTGAAGGCCGCCCACAAGGCGGCACTGGAGGCGACGGCGCAGCGCAACCTCGCCGCCCACAAGATTGCCAAGGAGAAGCGCAAGAAGGCCGACCTTCTCGCCGCTGCCGAGCGTCGCGCCTACGAGCGCGAGAGGGGCAGCTGAGTCGTGCTCGACCCGACGCAGAAGCGCATCCTCGAGATCGTGCTCGACCAGCGCTCGGTGAGCGACGAGGTCATCGCGCCGCAGGTGCAGAGCGGCTGGACGGAGGACGACATCTGCCGCCTGACCGTCAAGCTGCGCAAGCAGGGCCTGCTGGCCGAGACCGCGTACGCGAGCGACCGCTGGTCGATCACGGATGCGGGCCGCGAGGCCCTCGCCGAAGCCGCCTGACACGATCACCGCGGCACGTCCGCCGCGGTGCCGCAGCGCCGTCGAACATCCGCTCGCCGCCGTTTTGCGGGCGCGAGACCCCGTGGCGCCTGGATTCTCCGGTTTTATGAGAATCGCACGAGATTCTCACGATCACGCGGCTAGAGGGGGCCCGTTTCGGGCACTAGACCGCGGGATGGGGACCTGTCGATCCAGCGCGGGCTGCAAGCGGCCCGCCGGGCACGGCCGCTTTGGCACGTTCTGCGCCGAGCATGCCGCCGCGCTCGCCGAGCTGCGCAGCGCGCACTTCACCGCCGAGGGCACAGCCCGCGCGCAGCCCGTCCCGCCCGAACAGCAGGGCCCGACCACCGAGGAGGACGCCGTGCGGATCGCGGTCGAGGTGCTGCGCGCCGGCCGCATCGGGCGCAGCGTCCTGCAGGAGCAGCTCGGCTTCACGTACACGAGGTTTCGCCGCGCGGTCGAGCTCGGCGGCCGATCGGGCTGGGTCACCACCGGGCGCGCCCTCTCCCCCGGCTCGGTCGCGCCGCCGACGGGCCTGCTCTGCGACGCGCCCCCGGCGCCGGCACCGCGCACGTCGCGTCCCGCGGCCCGGTCAGCGCAGCCGGCGCATCAGCGGACCTGAGCTCGGCGCGCAGGGCTACGACGAGGAGCGCACCAACCGGAAAGGGGGGATCCGGGCGAGCACGCCCCTCGGGCTTACCTGTCACGCCTGCCTTCGGCCCCTACCAGGAGGGATTCGCAACCTCCGACAGACCAGTGCGGGCGCGGCGCTTGGCACGGTAGCAAGTATCGAAACTTGCCGTGAGAACTTCGACGAAGTCCTAATCGTTATCACGAATCGTCAGAACCAGGTTGTCACCGACGCAAGGGTGTGGTACGCCTCCGCCATGCCATATGACCCTTCCAAGGTGATGCCGGCGCCGCCGCGATACCAGCCCGCCGACAACGCGCACGCCGAGGATGGGGCACCACCCGTGTACGACGACGACAACCCGCCCTCGTGGAAGGACTTCGTCAAGGCCGCCAATCGGGCGCGCAAGAGCCTGAAGAGCCTCAAGGACTGACGGTCGCGCCGGCGCCGCCTTCGAACGACGAAAACGCCGTGCATGGGCGCTTTCGGAGTACCGCTACGGGGATTCGAACTGCAGACTTGGGCCCATGTACCCGGCGCTTCCCCCGTGTTTGCGGACGTTTCCGCCGCTCGTGGCCGCTGAGAGCCGCTCCAAACGGCGCGGTTTTTCCCGCAGTTTTTCCCGCACTCAGCCGCCGTCCTCGTCCAGGTAGGCGTCCATCTTCGCGGCGACGGTGGCGGCGCTGTCGGGGAACAGATGGCCGTAGATCATCTTCGTCGTGCGCGGGTCGCTGTGGCCGATGGTGGCGGTCAACTCAAGGTCGTTGAGACCGGCCTCGATGAGGTAGCTGGCATTGCTGTGGCGACCCTCGTGCAGCGTGACGGGCACGATCAGCGCGGCGTCCGGATCAGACCTCCGACGTCGTGCGTTCTCGGTGTCCCACGCGCGAAGGGCACGCGAGCGGACCGTCGAAGCGGTGAATGGCAGCGTGCTGCTGCGACCGAACACGAGATCGTCGCCGCCGCGCCCCGTGGCGGCCTTGTGCGCGACGACGAGCGCGCGCAGACGCCCTGCGAGCGGCACGATGCGAGCGCCGGCTTCGCTCTTGGTCGGCACCTCACCCTCGATGTCGTCCCAGGTCCTCTGAATGTGAATCATGCCGGGCTCACCGGCGAGGTCAAGATCAGACCAGCGCAGCGCCCGCAGCTCGCCGCGCCGCAGTCCGCCATAGATCGCAGTCGCCCACAACGCACGCTCGCCGGCGGGAAGGACGCCGATCAGCTCCTCGGCCTCCTGGCGAGTCGCGACGCGCTCACGCCGCCCCCTACCCGTCGGAACGTCAAGGTCTCGCATCGGATCGATCACGATCTGACCACGGCGGCGCGCCCGACGGTAGATGACGCGCAGCGGGTCCAGACGGTTGCGCACCGTCGATGCCGACAGACCGCTTGCATGCAAGTCGTCGACGAGCGCCTGCGCGTCGCCCTGGGTGACGGCGCCGAGCGCCTTGGCACCGAGCGCCGGCTTGATCGCGACGTCCAGCGAGTACTCGTAGCTGCGAATCGTGGCAGGCTTGTAGCGCTTGCCCGACCTGTCGAGGATGGTGCCGTCCCGCATGCCCACGATGAGGTCGTCGCTGGCTTGGCCCACGGTCAGCCTCGTCGGCGCGCGGAGGGCACCCATGGAACGGGCCTTCGCAGCATCCGCCCTCCAGAGCTGCGCCTCGATCTTGGCGTGCTCGCCATTGAACACCCGTCGTATCAGCGTCTTGGTCTGCGGGTTCCAGATCGAAGCACGCCACGTCGGCGAGCAGTTGCATCGGCCGCCCTTGCGTGCGCGACACGAGCGTGCGTGCCGTGGTTCGATGCCGGTTTTGGTGCTCATCGAGTCGTTGGGTCAACGGGTGGCGCAGGCCAACCGCGGGTCGCCGCACCGTTCCACGTCCGTGCGGCTACGTCAAATCCTCGAGGCGCCCCTGGTGCCGCAGCGTCCCGCTCGTCGGGGGCGGGTCCCCTGACTCCTCACCGCTTGGCCGAGTATCGACTACGTCAGCGCATGCTTCACACGCGAGAGGTCGCAGGTTCGAAACCCGCCGCGCCCATGACGAGGAAGTGCTGCAAATGACGGGGTTTGCGGTCGCTCGCCGGCGGCGGCCGCAGACCTTGAAGTGGCTCGATGGCCTATTCGATGGCCTAAACCTCATCGCCGAGCAGTTTAATTGCGCCCCGGACGCCTCGATTTCGCGGAACATCAGGGCTCGTCGAGCAGCAACTGCGGCTCGGGCAGCGGCGCGAGCGCGCGCCCGACGTGGCCCCGCCGGAGAGCTCCTCCACGCGGTAGCTGTGAATGTCGCTGACGCGCAGCACCGGGAGCCGTCCACGGGTCGGTCGGGCAGTGTCTGCGTCGCGACGGCGGTCATGCCGGCCGCGGGGACATCGGTGGCTCGTGGTTTCCCCGAGGAGGATCGGGCAGCCCGGGCCGCATCGGTTTCCGGCGGCGTCGTCTCTGGCTGCGGGATCTTCAGTCGTTTCAGCGAGACGGCGTTGACGGCGACGATGATGCTGGAGCCGGCCATCGAGAGGGCGGCGATCTCGGGACGCAGCACGAACCGAGCGGGCTCGAACACGCCGGCGGCGATCGGCAGGGCGATGGTGTTGTAGCCGACCGCCCAGCCGAGGTTCTGGCGCATCTTGCGCAGGGTGCCGCGGCCGATGCGAGGGCGGTGGCGACGTCGAGCGGGTCGGAGCGCATGAGCACGACGTCGGCGGTCTCGATGGCGACGTCGGTGCCGGCGCCGATCGCGATGCCGACGTCGGCCTGCGCGAGTGCGGGGGCGTCGTTGACGCCGTCGCCGACCATCGCGACCTTGCGGCCTGCGGCCTGCAGCTCGGCGATCTTGGCCGCCTTGTCGCCGGGCAGCACCTCGGCGATGACCTTGTCGATGCCCAGCTCGGCGGCGATGCGCTCGGCGGTGGCGCCGTTGTCGCCGGTGAGCATGACCGGTCGCACGCCGAGCTCGTGCAGGGCGCGCGACGGCCGCGGCCGCGGTCTCGCGCGGCGCGTCGGCGATGGCGATCACGGCGGCCGCCCTGCCGTCGACGGCGACCAGCACGCGTGTGCGGCCCTGGCCGGCCAGCTCGTCCCGGCGCGGCGGCCAGGCCGCCGAGGCTCGACGCCCTCGCGCTCCAGCAGCGCGGTTGTTGCCCACACCACGCCGGCCCTCGACGACGGCCATCGCGCCGTGGCCGGGGACGGCCTCGAAGGACTCGTCCGCGGGAAGCGTCAGGCACGCGCGCGCGCGCTGCGGACGATCGCCTCGGCCAGCGGGTGCTCGGACTCGCGCTCGACGGCGGCGACCAGGCGCAGCACCTCGTCCTCGTCGAGCCGTCCGCCGTCGCGATCGCGTCGACCTCGGGCTCGCCCTTGGTCAGGGTGCCGGTCTTGTCCATGACGACGGTGTCGAGCGTGGCGCGCCTGCTCCAGGGCCATCGCGTTCTTGAACAGCATGCCGCGCTTGGCGCCGAGCCCGGTGCCGACCATGATCGCCGTCGGCGTGGCCAGCCCGAGCGCGTCCGGGCAGGTGATGACCACGACGGTGATGGCGAACAGCAGCGCGTCTGGACGCGCGGCCGACGAGAAGACCAGACGACGAACGTCAGCAGCGCCACCGATCAGCGCGACGAGCACCAGCCAGAACGCGGCCCGGTCGGCCAGTCGCTGGCCGGGCGCCTTGGAGTTCTGGGCCTCCTGGACGAGCTTGACGATCTGGGCCAGCGCGGTGTCCGACGCCGACCGGCGTCGCGCGCACCCGCAGCGTGCCGTTGGTGTTGATCGTCGCGCCGATCACGGTCGCCCGGCCGCCTTGTGCACCGGCAGGCTCTCGCCGGTGACCATCGACTCGTCGACCTCGCTGTCGCCCTCCTCGACGACCCCGTCGACCGGCACCTTCGCGCCCGGGCGGACCAGCAGCAGGTCGCCGACCACGACCTCGGCGGTGGGGACCTCGACCGGCTCGCCGTCGCGGATCACGACCGCCATCGGCGGGGCCAGGTCCAGCAGCGTCGCGGATCGCGTCGTTCGCGCCGCCGCGGGCGCGCATCTCGAACCAGTGACCCGAGCAGCACGAACGTGGCCAGCATCGCGGCGGCCTCGTAGAACACCTCGCCCCGCCGGTGAAGCGTCGCCGCGACGAGTACAGCCAGCCCGCGCCGACCGCGACCGCGACGAGCACCATCATGTCCAGCGTCCGGGCCCGCAGCGCCCGACCGCGCCGGTGAAGAAGATCCATGACGAGTAGAAGCACGACGGCAGGCTCAGCAGGAGCAGCCACACGTCACGGGCAAGCCCGAACGGCGCCGGGAGCTCGGTCCCCAGCATCTCGGTGCCGACCATCGACCACACCACGATCGGGATCGGAAGAGCAGCGCCACCAGGAAGCGGTTGCGCATGTCGCGCACCATCGCCTCCATCGACATCCCGGCGTGGCCGCCGTGCCCGTGCCCATCAGCGTCTCGGCTCGCTGGTCGCCGCGTGGTCATGCGGCGCTCACGACCAGGCTCGCGAGCGGGTCGCAGATATGCCCCGGGACCGACTGGCCGGCGCAGTGATAGCCGCACTCCTGCACCCACGCGCGCAGTCCCGCAACCGACGTCAGCGCGGGGTCGAATTCACCGTCGCCGTCTGCGCCACCGCGTTGGCGTCGACGGCGGGCACCCGGCCGGCGGCCGAGAGCGCCCTCGACCACCGCCTTCTGACTCGCGTAGTGCAGGCCGCCGACGTGCAGGACCGTGGTGACCGGGCCAGACCCGGCTCGGGTTGGGGCGACCTCAGCGGTCGCCACGGTCATCCCGGCTCTTTTCGACGCCGTCCTCCTGGCCGGACCCGCGCTCGACACCGGCGTTGCCGCTCGGGCGCATCATCATCCACATCATGCCGCCCATCATCAGCCCGCAGAACAGGAGCGGCAGCAACAGGAACCCGCCTGACCCCCCGGTGCTCAGCAGCACGACGCCAACAACTACGGCCGCTGCGCACAGCACCATGTGACTCGGCTTCATCGTTTGAATCGACTTCATGACGCGACCTCTCTTCGATGCAGGATTGTCCAGCGACACTACGAGCCCGAGGCCTCGCCGGCGTCCGAATTTGCGCGCAGAGGCGGTGCGGGTTCCTACGGATCGTCGGAGAGCTCGAATCCCCAGACGCTCAGCTCATCCGCACTGCTTCGCGATCCGCCTCCGCCTTCCGGATCGGGGCGCGGTCGGACGGTGCCGTGCCGTGCACGGACTGAAAGCGGCGCAGCCGCAGCGCGTTGGCGACGACCGAGACACTGGAGAGCGCCATCGCGAGACCGGCGAGCGCGGGGTTGAGCAGGCCGGCGGCGGCGATCGGTAGCGCGGCCACGTTGTAGCCGAAGGCCCAACCGAGGTTCTGCTTGATCGTGCGCAGCGTCGCGCGGCTCAAGCGGATGGCATCGGCGGCAGCCCGTAGGTCACCGGAGACCAGCGTCAGGTCGCTGGCCTCGATGGCGACGTCGGTGCCCGTGCCGATGGCCAGGCCGAGGTCGGCCTGCGCCAGCGCCGGAGCGTCGTTGACGCCGTCGCCGACCATGGCCACGGTGCGTCCTTCGGCCTGCAGGCGCTTGATGACGTCGGCCTTGCCCGCCGGCAGGACCTCCGCGATGACGGCGTCGATGCCGACCTCGTCGGCGACCGCTTGGGCGGTCGTCTGGTTGTCTCCGGTCAGCAGCAGCGTCTCCAACCCGAGCGACTTCAACGACGCGATCGCCTCCGCTGACGTCGGCTTGACGGTGTCGGCGACGACAAGCACCGCGCGGACCTCGCCGTCCCATGCGACCATTACGGCGGTGCGGCCGTGCTTTTCGGCAGCGCACTGGGCGATCCGAAGCTCGGCGGGAACACGCAGGCTCCACGCGTCCATCAGCGACGGACGGCCGACCTTGACGTCGTGATCGTCGACGGTGCCTTCCACGCCGAGGCCCTCGCGGTTGACGAAGCCCTCGACGCCCGGCAGATATCCGAGCTCCTCACGCGCCGAGCGAGCGATCGCTTGGGCGATCGGGTGCTCGGAGGCGTACTAGAGCGCTCCTGCGATGCGCAGGACCTCGCCGCGGGAGGCGTCCTCGGTGGTCGTGACATCGGCCAGGGTCATCCGGCCGGTCGTGATCGTGCCGGTCTTGTCGAGCACGATCGTGTGGAGCTTGCGGGTGGCCTCGAGGATCTCCGGACCCTTGATCAGCAGGCCGAGCTGGGCGCCACGACCCGTCCCCCACGAGCAGGGCGGTCGGCGTGGCGAGCCCCAGCGCGCAGGGGCAGGCGATCACGAGCACGGCGACGGCCGCCGTGAAGGCGAACGTCACCCCTTCCCCGGCGCCGATCCAGAACCCCCAGCGTCACCGTGGCCAAGCCGATCACGACCGGGACGAACACGGCAGAGATCCGGTCGGCCAGGCGCTGAACCGCGGCCTTGCCCGTCTGGGCATCGGCGACCAGCTGGGAGATCTGGGCGAGCGCCGTGTCGGCGCCGATCTTGGTGGCGCGAACGACCACGCGCCCGCCGGCGTTGACCGACGCGCCGACGACGTCGTCACCAGGCTGCTTCTCGACCGGGACCGACTCGCCGGTCAGCAGTGACTGGTCGACGGCCGTGGCGCCCTCCTCGACGACACCGTCGGTGGCGATCTTGTCGCCGGGCCGTACGACGAATCGGTCGCCGATCTTCAGCTGCTCGACGGGAATGCGGCGCTCGCGACCGTCGCGATCGAGGACCGCGACATCCTTGGCGCCGAGTTCGAGCAGCGCGGTCAGCGCCGCGCCGGCGCGGCGCTTGGCGCGCGCCTCGAAGTAGCGACCGGCCAGCAGGAACGCGGTGACGACCGCGCCGACCTCCAGGAAGATGTGCTCCTCGCCTGCGCCGCCCTGCGGGATGAGCTCGAAGTCCATCGTCATGCGGGGCATTCCGGCGTCGCCGATGAACCAGGCGTACAGCGACCACACCAGGGCCGTCAAGGTGCCGAGGCTGATCAGCGTGTCCATCGTCGCCGTGGCGTGCTTTGAGATTCGCCCACGCGGCGCGGTGAAACGGCCACGCGCCCCACAGGATCACCGGCGCGGTGAGGTTCAGCACGAGCCACTGCCAGTAGTCAAACTGCAACGCCGGGATCATCGAGATCAGCACCGCGATGAGGGCCAGCGGCGCCGAGAAGGCAAGCCGCTGGCGAAGCGCCGCCGTGTGGTCGTGCTGCAGCCCCGCGACGCCCGAGCCCGCCGGCTCCTGCGTGGGCAGCCTTGCGGTGTAGCCGGCGGCCTCGACGGCGCCGATCAGCTGTTCGGGCGCCACGGTCTGAGCGTCGTACTCCACGCGCGCCTTCTCGGTGGCGTAGTTCACGGAGGCGCTGACGCCATCGAGGTTGTTGAGCTGGCCCTCGATGCTGGTCGCGCAGCGCGCACGTCATGCCCTCGATCGACAGCTCGACGTGCTCGGTCGACTTCGCGTCCTGGAGCGACATCGCTACATCACCTCCTGCGTGAATGCCACCGTCTGCACGGTGCCGTTGTGCTTGAACTGAAGAAACAGCCGGTAACGACCGGTGGTCGGGAACGTCGCCGCAAAGGCGATCGGGTCGTCGAGGGCGGCGGGCCTGCCGCCACCGCCGTGGCCGTGTTCGGTTGGAGTAGACATGGAGGAACGCGAGGTCACCCTCTCGCAACGCGACGAGGTGCCCGCCCGCGCCGAGGTACGGCTCGGGCTGCAGTTCCTGGCCGCCCTTGGCGATCTTGAACTGCAAAGACGCCTCGCTGCCCGGGCGCGCGCGACCGCTCTGCAGGCGCACCTCGTAGCCGCCATCGCTGATGGCCGTCGCGGCCGGTGGCGGCAGCGGCCGCAGGTCGGCTTGGCCGTCTACGTACGTCGCTGGCCAGTGTTGCCGGCTGCCCCTCGTGGGAAAAGTCCGCGAACAGGCGGTACGACCCGGCGCGGGACAGGCGCACCGGGATAGACCAGCTGCCGTCCCGATTCTGGGTGGGGTGCAGGTGCTGGAAGGCGGCGAGGTCACGCCGGACGACGATCACGTGCATGCGCTTGGTGTGCTCGACGTCGAAGTCGCGCACCGTCTGGCCGCGCTCGTCGACGATGCGAAAGCGGACCCTCTCCGTACGCGCTCGGCGCAGCTCACGATTCGCGACGGCGAGGCGCAGGCCGTTCTCGGCGACCGCAAGGCCGCGGACCGGACGCGTCTTCTTGTCGGCGCTGTGGGCGGGGGCGGAGTCCTCCCGCCTGGCGGCCGGCACGCCGGTGTGCTCGCCGCTGCCGGGGTGCCCGCCGTCGGTCGCCGTGGCTGCGTCGTCGCGGTGCTCGGTGTCGCCACGGTCGGGATCGATCGCTCCACCCGCGAGTGCAGCAGTGCCGAACAGGACAACGAGCAGCGCGGCGAAGCCCGCGAGCTTGACTGGTGCGCTGGCGAGCGGCAATCGGCCGCGACGCGGACGCGTGGTTGGCTGGGGAGTGGGCGGCATCTCGGTCTCCTTCGATACGGGCGGGGGGTATCGACTGACAACAACGTAGCAGATACCCCGGGGGGTATCTCTAGAGGGAACTGAGATATCCGCGCTGCAGATCAAGACAAGCTTGAGAGCTACTGCAGCGCGGACTCGTCCGCCCCGATCGGCTGGCGTCTCCGCTCGTATCGGAGCACCGGCCGACGCGCACCCGGCTTTAGTACGCCTCTCGAGGCTGTTGAGCCTTCGGCGGAAGTTCTCGTAGTGCCTCAGCCCGGCCGGCCCTGTGGCGGCCAGCTTGCATGGCGCGCCGGGCGGTCGTGTCGCGGCTGGCTGCAGGGGGACGCACGCTGCCGTGCGCGGCCCCGTGCTCGCTGTCGGCGCCTTCCTCACCGAGGTGCTCGCGCATCTCGCCGATCTCGCGCTGCTAGAGCCTTGATGATCTCGTCGGCGAGCTTCTTGAGCTCGGCGTCCTTGCCCTTTTCGATCTCCGCCTTGGCCATGGCGATTGCGCCCTCGTGGTGGGGGATCATCATCCGGATGAAGGCAGCGTCGAACGGCTTTGCCGTCTTCAGGCTCGCGGGGTCGTCGTCCATGCCCATCATGTGTTCGGGTACGCCGAGCGAGCCTTGCTTCACGCCCGCGTTCTTCAGCCGTTGGTCGGCTGCGCGCAGCGTCGAGGTCTCGGCGTTCTGTGTCTTCACGATGTCGTCGGCGAGCTTCTTGACGAACTCGCTTGAGCCACGCCGCTGCGCGATCTGCGCCATCTGAACGGCGGACTCGTGATGAGGAATCAAGTCCGCGACGAACGCGCGGTCAACGGGATTGCCGCCGGCCACCTGGGAGGCGCTGTCATCTGAGTTGTCGCTGTCGCCGCAGCCTGCGCTGAACAGTGCACCGGCGATGGCGAGCGCCGGAATGATCTTGCGAGACTACGTCGTGTGGGATGTCCTCTTGAGAGTCGGTAGGTGATCGGCCAGGTAGGAGCGGGGCGCCATGCCCCCGCTGTCGAACTACCTGAAGATCAGCGCCGACTGACGCACAGGACCGACACCGCGGCGGGCCCATGCCGAGCTCTCGCGACCGGCACTCGCGGCACCGTCACCGCGGCCCGGACGAACAGCGCGAGCGAAGGTCGCCACTGCTGGAGCCTGAGCACCGCGCACCCGAGCGCGCCAACGGTCGCGATGGCCGTGAACACCGCGAGACACATCTCCACCGCGGCGCTCATGACGTCGTCGTGCTGCATGTCGATGAGGGGGCCGCCGTGATGTGCGGCGGTGAGGCCGCCAAGCACGAATACGGCCGCCATGAGCGCTAGGCGGCGCTGGTGGCGTCGCAGCTGCCGGCGGATCGCGAGCGAGCTCACAAGGCGCACGCTAGCACTCACGACGCGGCCCGCGTTGCAGCGAGAACGTCGCCCTCGCTGGGATATCAATGGTCCGTCTTGACATACCCCAGGGGGGTATGTTCTTATACCCCCCTAGAGTATCCAACCACCTCAGGGAGAAGCCGATGCGCACCCACACAGCGAGCACTGCCAGGGACGCGAGCGGGCACGACGACGTCTTGAGCGTCAGCACGGTCGCCGATGGGGATCCGGCACCCGAGACACTGTCGACCACCAGCGCAGGAGCGACGACCATGGGCGCCATCGCAGACGCCCACCGCCAGCATCACGAGATGCCGGCCTGCGGTGGCGCGCTGACCCGGGTGGCCCTCAGCGCCACGCTGCACTGCCTGACCGGCTGCGCGATCGGTGAGGTGCTGGGCATGGTCATCGGCACCGCGCTCGGCTTCTCGGATCTGGGCACGATCGCCCTCGCGGTCGCGCTCGCCTTCCTGTTCGGCTACGCGCTGACGAGCCTGCCGCTGCTGCGCGCGGGCTTCGCGCTGAGCGCGGTCATCCCGATCGCCCTGGCGGCCGACACGCTCAGCATCGCGGTCATGGAGATCGTCGACAACGCGATCATGCTTCTCGTTCCGGGCGCGATGGGGGCCGGACTGGACGCCTCCTGTTCTGGGGTGCGCTGTCATTCGCGCTCGTGATCGCCGGCGCCGTCGCACTGCCCGTCAACCGCTGGCTGATCGCCCGCGGCAAGGGTCACGCCGTGGTCCACGCGACCGGGGTCCACGGCGGGCTGTCGCCTCGCGCCGTCGGGATCGCCGCGGTCATCGCCTTCGTCTTCGGCACAAGCGTCCTGGCCGCCGAGATCTTCGCCACCGACGAGCCGGCCGACGACGACGAGCACAGCGCGCTCGTGGACCCGCTGACGCCGGCGCCGAGCCGATCGCGGGGGTGGCGTGATGCTCGCATCGAACCGCGGTCCCGGTCGCGCCAGCGGCAATGCGCGCGGGCTGCTTGACGAGCTCGCCGAGCGCGGGGGCGCTCCCAGGGGACCCGGCGCGCAAGCGCGATCGCGCGCACGCTCTGATCGGCGGCGTTGGCACTGGCGCGCCCTCGCGCCAAGCCGCTCCCCGAAGGCCGCCGTTGGGCGCAGGGTGGGATATACACCGAAGGATCCGAGACTGGGAGGCGCACACAATGGGCCCGAAGATCCGACGCAGCCACGCTGCAGCCGCGCTGGGGCTGACTCTTGCCGTGCTCGCCGCGAGCGCGCTGTCAGGCGGCCTGCTCGCCCAAGGAGCGGAGCCCGCGAGCAAGCGGATTGCGCGAGCCACCCTCGTCCATGCCGCCGGACAGACCGTGGGATCGGTGCGCTTCGAGCGCCGCGGCAAGAGCCGTGCGCTGCGGGTCACTGTCAGCGCGCGCAAGCTCTCGCCCGGCTTTCACGGGTTCCATGTGCACACGACCGGCACCTGCGAGGCTCCGACCTTCGCGTCCGCCGGCCCGCATCTGAATCCCGGCGGAGCAGCGCACCCCGCGCACGCCGGCGACATGCCGCCCCTGCTCGTAACGACCGGCGGCACTGCGGAGTCGCGCTTCAAGACGGACCGCTTCTCGCTCGCTTCGCTACGCGACGCCGACGGCAGCGCGGTCATGGTCCACGCGCTCGCCGACAACCACACCAACATCCCGACCGAGCGCTACGACCCGGACCCCGACGCGACGACGCTGGCCACCGGCGACTCCGGGGCTCGCATGGCCTGCGGTCCCGTGCGCTAGCAGTAGGTCCAAGGAAGGCGTCCCTCTTCGCGGCGCGGCGCGGCGCGGCGCGGCGCGTCCCAGAAGATCGGGACGCCGCTGCCTAGGCGGATTCTGCTGGCGCCGGTTCGTTGCCGTGAGACGAGGACATCGTGCGTGCGCGCTGCTTGCGCTGCCCATACCCAGTCATCCCAGGCGGCTTGTACACCGACAACGTCGCTGCCACGAGCAGCAGCAGCAGCGCGGCGCCGGAGTGGAGCAGCGGTGACGCGCTCCGCAACTCGTCGAGACCGGCGCCGGCCAGCGGCAACTCGGCCGCCACACCGGCGAGGTGGTCGAGCGTCTGCATGTACAGCAGTAAGACGATCGTGGCGACGACGGTGATCCCGAGCTTCACAAACACCCAGTAGTGCACCAAGAGGCCCCATCTCGTCCCCCAGCGACT
This sequence comes from uncultured Actinomycetes bacterium, assembly GCA_963742745.1. Lineage (GTDB taxonomy): Bacteria > Actinomycetota > Thermoleophilia > Solirubrobacterales > Solirubrobacteraceae > CADCVQ01. The sequence continues at coordinate 2,483 of CAVUND010000008.1, read as the reverse complement.
GCAGGAGACCGGTCAGAAGCGAGGCGGCGCTCAATGGGACGAGCACAAGCCAGCCGATCGACTCCATGGCGAGGTACGCGGCGCGTACGACGCCAGGATCCTGGCTCGTCAGACCGACGACGGACAGAGCGAGAAAGACCACGACCGCGCCAAGCCAGCCGACAGAGGAAACCACGTGGGCGGTGAGCGCGAACTTGCGCAGACGCGGCCTGCTGCGCATCACGGGGCGCGACCGTCCACACGCTGAACGTGGCCACGCAGACCCGATGCCTCCCTGCCGCTCGCAGGCGCAGCCTGCCCTGCAGCTCCCGCAGATCCGGTGTAGCGGCCCGGACCGTGGTTGCCACCGCCCACCAAGAGCAGCACGGCAAGTAGCACCACCAAGACGACGGCAATGATCCCGAACGCCTTGACCCAGCGCGGGGCTCCCGTAGTTGGTGCAGTCCCCGGCTCGGCGCCGCGGCTGTCGCTTCCAGCGGCGGGAGAGTCGGAGTGCGTGGGCAGGTCAGCTGATCGACATCGATCCTTCGTCCTCCGGTGCGGGTGGTTGAGGGGTTCGCGTGCAGCAGCACTTTTACGAGACAGAGTGTCGATGTCAAGACCATGGTGTCTCTGAGCATGTCGTGGCGTATCCTATGGCGGTGCCAAGGCTGTGGGACGACACGATCGAGGCCCATCGACGTGCAGTCGGCCACGCAATCCTCGACACCGCTGCGGCGCTGGCGACGGAACATGGCCTGCGCTCGGTGACCATGTCTCAGATCGCCGAAGGGGCCGGCATCGGACGTGCGACGCTGTACAAGTACTTCTCGGACGTCGACGCAATCTTGATCGCCTGGCACGAACGTCAGGTCGGCGCGCATCTCGAACACCTCCTCGCCGTCCGCGATGGAACGGACGCCGCCACGGAACGACTTCAGGCCGTGCTCGAGGCCTATGCCCTCATCTCCCACGAGCACCACGGCACCGAGTTCGCGGCACTCCTGCATCAAGGTGAGCACGTCGCTCGAGCGCACGGGCATCTCAGCGCCTTCATCGCAGACCTGCTGACCGAGGGCGCGCGCGAGGGCGAGATCCGCGTCGACGTTGGCCCCAGCGAACTCGCGAACTATTGCCTCCACGCCCTCAGCGCAGCCAGCAGCCTGCCCTCCAAGGCCGCGGTACGCCGGCTCGTCACGGTCACGATGGCTGGGCTGCGCCGCTGGCCCCCAAACTAGGCCATGCGTCCGAGTCGCGCTTACGCGATCCTCGTATCAGATGTCTGACCGCGACAAGCGTTTGCTGATCGCGGCTGCGGTCGCGTTGATCGCCTTCGTGGTTGTCGGTCGTGTCGCGTCGTCCGGTATGGAGGAGTCAAACAAGGACGCGGGCTTCGCGATCCTCGACGGGGGCGCCCAAAGCCCGTTTCGAGGCGGCGCGCTACCCACCGGCTTGTCCGGTGCGCCAGCGCCCAGATTCGTGCTCGACGACGCGCGAGGGGGGCGTCTGGACACTCGCCGCCTTCGCGGCCGCCCGTACGTCGTCACCTTCCTCTACGTCGACTGCAAGGACGTCTGCCCGCTGATCGGCGCCGAGCTCAAAGAGGCACTGCAGCGACTGGGAAAGCGCGCCGACGACGTGACGATGATCGCCGTCAGCGTGGATCCCCGCGGCGATACAAGGCCCGCGGTACGGCGCTGGCTCGCGGAGCTTTGGATGCCGTTAAACTTTCGCTATTTGATCGGCAGCCCCGAGCAGTTGCAACCCGTGTGCCGTTAGCAGCCACTACGCGGCGCCGCAGCCGCAAGCCAACGCCAACAGCGCCCACGCCGCGAGCATCTGGCTGATCGACCGCCGAGGGCGTTGGCGAACCAAGTTCTCTGGCGGCATGCCCGTCGCGCCCGCCGACATCGCGCACGACCTTCGGCTTCTGCTCGATGAAGCCGCGTGATGCCGGGCCAGCGTGTCTGGGCGCGGCGCAACTCATCATGCATCATCCGACGGGACGTAGGAGCTATGTCATCATCGCGGATGTGGAAGACCATCCTCGCCAGATCTACACGAGCGTTCGCGCACCCCGCGGGCTGAGTGGGGCGGCATCGCCACAAGGGCGCGGGCGATATCAGTTGTCGGGCTCGCGATCTTGGTACTCGGTTCGCTTGCCGTCGCCATCGTCAGCCTCGTCTGAGCTGCAGTCACGACGGCGTTCGTCACCCGGGCTCGGAGCGGACAGACCAACTGCGCCCGCCGTCAGTGGAGCGCTTGACGACGCCGTCATGCAGAGCGATCAGCAAATCGTCGGATGGGCCGTCCTCAAAAGCGGCTGGTGGTCCCCCGACCGAACCAACCCTGTTCCAGGAAGACCCCTCGCCGCGCATTCGCCAAACGCCCCCATCGCCGTCCGCGAGGAAGACGCCGTCGGCGTTCCACGCGAGTTGCCCGACGGCGGGCGTCTCCAGGTCAGACCACGACCGACCACTGTCCTCTGAAACGTAGACGCGGCG
>CAVUND010000007.1:0-32598 GCA_963742745.1 uncultured Actinomycetes bacterium | reverse complement strand
CGTGCCCGAGCTGGGGCGAGCCGAGCAGCGCGGCGGCCTCGTGCAGGAAGCGCGCCTGCAGGGAGCGATACAGCGCGCCGCCGGTGCCGCCGTCGCGGATCCGGAAGCGCAGCGCCTCCAGCGTGACGCCCAGACGCGGGCCGGCCGCCTCGGGCAGCCCGGCCCAGGCATCGGCGAGCGCGTCGGCGGCGGCGAGGCCGGCGCGGACGTGCGGGTGGTCGGGGCGGTGCGGGTGGCGCATCGCCTCGACGACGCGGCCGAGGGCGGCGGCGACGGCGCGCCGCGGGTCGGCGAGCCGGCCGGGCCGCACGCCGAGCGCGAGCAGGCCGTGATGGGCGGGCTCCGGCCAGCCCTGCGACGCGCGCGCGGCGGCCAGCGCCTGCAGGCTGCAGCGCTGCGGCTCGGGGAAGCTGCCGTCGACGACCCACGCGACGCCCGCATCGAGGTCGATGCTCGTGACGACGATCGCGTGGCGCGTGTCGTGGCGATCGCCCTGGCGGTAGTCGAGCTCGGCGAGGTCGGCGCGCACGAGCGTCGGGTGGCCCGCGGCCAGCTCGTCGCGCAGCAGGCCCCAGCCGGTCGCCGGATCCGAGCTCGTGCGCCACCGCGCCGGGATCCCGACGTGCTCGCAGAGCTCGAGCTCCAGAGACGGCGCGCGCCCCTCGATGTCGAGCGCCGGGACCGCGGCCTCGGCGATCCGCACGCGCAGGTCCAGGGCGCCGGAGAGGCCGAAGATGGCGCCTTCGGACAGCGGCTCGGGCGCGTAGGAGAGGCGGTGATGCTCGAGCAGGTCGCGCAGCGCGCCGCTCGCGGCGTGCTCGGCCACGCGGTGGCGCAGGCCGGGCGCGATCAGCGGCGAGGAGACCGTCATCCGACGACGCCCGCCTGGGCGGGCAGCTGCGTCAGATCGGCCTCCATGCTCCTCTCGGCGTTACGTCGCGGTGAACACTGTTCAACCGCCGACGAGCGTGTCGAACAGGCGCTCCAGCGTCGCCGCCGGATCGGCCGTCAGCCCGGTGTGGACCTGCGAGGGCTGGATGATCGTCGAGGCCGGGGCGACGGCCCAGCCGAAGCGCTCGGACTGCGGCAGGTCCGCGAGCGCGCCGCCCGCGGGCTCGCCGCACAGGACCGCCCGGATCGACTCGACGCTCGCGCGCACGGCGGCGATGTCGAGATCGGGCGCCAGCGCGGCCAGCCGCCGCTCGTCGACCGCCGCGCGCATGTCGAGGAAGTCGCGCTGGCGGCAGAAGACGACGACGGCGACGTTGATGCGCTCGCCGCGCTCGACGCGCGGGACGAGGCGCAGGATCGCGTAGGCGAAGGGAACGTCAGCCGCGGGCACGGGCGATGTCCTTCAGGAAGGAGCGCGGGCGGCCGAGGCGCTCGACGAGAAACGAGGCGAGGTCCGCGCGCCGGGTCGTCGGGTTGACGCCCAGCCACTGCGCCGGCACGCGGGCGATCGCCTCGCCGACGGCCGACAGGGCGCGGCTGCCGAGGCGCTCGTCGGCCGCCTCGATCGATCCCGCGGCCGCGAGCAGGACGTGCTGGTCGAGCATCGGGACGGTCTCGTGCGCGGTCAGCTGCAGCGGTTTGCCGCCGTGCTGGCGAAAGAAGGCCGCGCCGTGGTCGATGAGCCAGGTTCGCCCGCCCCAGACGAGCAGGTTGGGGTTGCGATGCGTGCGGTCGACGTTCGTGACGAGCGTGTCGAACCAGACGATGTCGGCGGCGAGGTCCGGGTCGATCGCGCTGCCCGCGGTGTAGGGCAGCGAGCCCGGCAGGAAGTCCATGCCGAGGTTCATCCCCGGGCTGGCCTGGATGAGGTCCTGGATCTCGGGATCGGGCTCGGCCGCGGCGAGCGCGACGTCGACGTCGACGACGACGAGCTCGGGCACCGGCAGCCCCAGCGCGCGTGCCAGTTCGCCCGCGACGACCTCCGCGACGAGCGCCTTCTCGCCCTGCCCGGCGCCGCGGAACTTCGTCACGTACATGCCGTCGTCATCGGCCTCGACGAGCCCCGGCAGCGAGCCGCCCTCGCGCAGGGCCTCGACGTAACGGGTGGCGGTCACGGTGCGCAGCGGCTCGATCACGGCGCGCAGCTTGGCAGCCGCGCGGAATCGATGCTCGCTCGGGTCTGCTGCCTTTCGGTCCGTGGTGGTGGCTGGGCCGGACATGACCTGACCCGGTGACACTCGTCTCGGGGGTGTGTCACGTTCTCCGCTATTTCCGCGTACAACGTGCGCCACGCGAGCGCCGGCGCGGACGACGACACCCCAGCCAAACATGCTCATCGATGCAGTGCTTGACCCGCCTCGGCCTGCCTGGTCACCACGACCGGCTGCCGATACGGTGGATCGCCCGATGGCGCTGACCAAGACGATCCTCGTCACGATCCCGATCAGCCACTACTGCGAGAAGGCGCGCTGGGCGCTGGACCGGGCCGGCATCGACTACACCGAGCAGCGCCACATCCAGCTCGTGCACTGGGCGGCGGTCAAGCGCGCCGGCGGCGGGCGGACCGCGCCGGTGCTGCGCACCGCGGACGGGGGCGTGTTCGCCGAGTCCGCGGCGATCCTGCGCTACGCCGACGAGCACACGCCGGTCGCGCGGCGCCTGTACCCGGCCGACGACGACGCCGCGCACGCCGAGGTCGTCGCGCTCGAGCGGCGCTTCGACACGGTGCTCGGGCCCGAGGGCCGGCGCTGGCTCTACGACCAGGTCTTCAGCGACGCCAAGCGCTACGCGCCGTGGAACCTCACCGGCGTCCCGGCCTGGGAGCGGCGCATGTTCCCGTTCGTGCTCGCGCCGGCCAAGCGCGTCATCCGCCGCTATCTCGACGTCAACGACGACTCGGTGCGCGCGGCGGTCGTCCGCGTCGACGCGGAGTTCGACGCGGTCGGCGAGACTGCTCTCCGACGGGCGGCGCCACCTCGCCGGCGATCGCTTCAGCGCCGCCGACCTGGCGTTCGCCGCGCTCGCCGCGCCGCTGATCGCCCCGCCGGTGTACGGCACGCCGCTGCCCCAGCCCGACGACATGCACGAGGAGATGCGCGCCGCCGTGCTGCGCTGGCGCGCGCACCCCGCCGGGGTGTTCGCCCTGCGGATGTTCGCCGAGGAGCGCCCGGCGCCGAAGGTCACCGCCCTGTAGCGGCTCAGCGGCCGCGCTTGAAGGCGACGAGCTCGGCGCGCCCGCCGTCGCCGTCGGTGTGCACGCTCAGCACGGGCCCGATGCCGCGGACGTAGAACTTCAGCTCCTGCGCGCGCGGCTCGGTCGGCACGAGGTCGCGCGTCATGACGACGTCCTGCTCGTAGAAGCCGAACGGCACCTCGACCTGCTCCTCGCCGACGGTGACGATCGCGCCGTGGTCCTCGGCCTCGCCCTTGAGATACTCCTGGCGATAGCTGAGCCCCGGCTCGGGATCGGCCGGCATCGCGATGCCCGCCTGCGCGCCGTCGACGCCCGCCTCGAACGAGCCGGCGTGGTCGGCGACCTTGCCGTCCTCGTAGTTGGTCACGTACTCGCCGAGATACCAGACGTTGCCGTCCTTGTCCTGTGCGAACCAGTCGTCGGTGACCTCGACCGGCACGCCCCGCTCGGTCACGGTGTCGCGGATGACCCGCGCCGTCACGCCGTTGGCGATCCGCTTCGTCTCGTCGGTGACCCGGACGACGACCTTCGCGCGCCCGCCGCCCGTGTCGGTCTCGCGGTATTCCCAGCGGGTGCCGACGCTCATCGGGAAGTAGGGGTTGTCGATGCGCGTCGTGAAGTCGGCCGGCTTCAGCGTGACCCGCTCGCTGCCCTGCGGCAGGCCGCGGTGGGGCTCGTCGTCGTCGCCGCACGCGGCCAGCCCGGCGGCGGCGGCGAGCGCCGCGATCCACGCTGCTGCGAGCTTGCGCATCTCGGGGTGATACCCGGCGGGAGTGAGAGCCCGGTGAGTCTGGCGCATGGTGGTTGCCGGCACGGGTAGTCAGCGCGGCATGATCTCGTCGCGCTCCGCGGGCAGCCGACTGTTGTCAGCGCTCGTCGTCGTGATCGTGGCCGCGGCGCTCCCCGGCTGTGGGGAGGAGACGGCCGGCGACGCGATCATCGATGTCACGAGACAGTTCGCCGCGGACGCCAAGGCCGGCGACTGGAACGGCGCCTGCGGCGCGCTCTCGGCGCGGGCGAGGGCGGAGATGGCGGCCGGCGGCGCGGTCGTCGGCGGCAAGGGCTGCGCTGAGGTGCTCTCGCGGGCCGCCGCACTCGACGACAGCCCTGAGGTCCTCGGCAAGGTCGATGGCGATGACGTGAAGATCTCCGACATCAAGATCGCCGGGGACCGAGCGACCGCCGAGGTCCTGCCGGTGTTCGATGACGGCGAGCCGACCACCCGTTACGTCCGCGAGGACGGGGAGTGGAAGCTGGACACCGAAACCGGCCGGTGAGGACCCGGCACGACGGAAGCCCTGCGGTGGCAGGGCTTCCGGGCGCAGCAGGGTGGAGCGGAGGCGCTACTTGATGAACAGGATCTCCGAGTACCTCGGCAGCGGCCACAGGTCGTCGGCGACGAGCCGCTCGAGCCGGTCGGCGATCGCGCGGACGTCGTCCATCGCGGTGAGGACCGTGTCGCGGAAGTACTGCGCGAGCTCCAGACCTTCGAGGCCGGGGTCCTCGTTGGCCTTCTCGAGCGCCACGATCGCCTTGTGGAAGTCCGCGATGAGCGGCGCGAACTCGTCGATCAGGCCCTCGCGGCCCGATGCGATCAGCTCGTTGAGGTGGCGTACGGCCGCCGGCAGCAGCATCGTGCGGGCGATCGACGCAGCGGTCTCCGCCTCGATGTTGACCTTCGTGCCGTACTGCTCGACGCCGACCTCGTAGCGCGCCTCGAGCTCGCGCTCGGACAGCACGCCGTACTTGCCCATCACGTCGACGGTCTGCTCGTTGACGAACCAGGGCAGCGCGTCGACCGTCGAGCTGAGGTTGTACAGCCCGCGCTCCTCGGCCTCCGTGTGCCACTCCTCGGCGTAGTTGTCGCCGCCGAAGACGATCTGCCGGTTGGCGTTGTAGCTGTCTTTGACGGTGTCGATGACCGCCTCGTCGAGCGACGCGCCCGCGCCGAGCTTGGTCTCCAGCGCGTCGGCGAGCTCGTCGATCGCCTCCGCCGCGATCGTGTTGAGCACGGTGTTCGGGAAGCCGAGCGAGGAGCTCGAGCCGAGCATGCGGAACTCGAACTTTTTGCCGGTGAAGGCAAACGGCGACGTGCGGTTACGGTCCCCGCCGTGCAGCGGCAGCCGCGGCAGGACGGGCGTGCCGAGCCCGAGGAAGCCGTTGTCGGAGTTCACCGCGGCGGTGCCGCCGCCGATGGCGTCGAACACCTTCTCCAGCTCGCCGCCGAGGAAGATCGAGATGATCGCCGGCGGCGCCTCGTTGGCGCCGAGGCGGTGGTCCTGGCCGATGTTGGCGACCGACGCCCGCAGCAGCGCCTGGTGCTTGTTGACGGCCGCCACGACCGCCGTGCAGAAGAACAGGAACTGGACGTTCTCGCTCGGCGTGGCGCCGGGATTGAGCAGGTTGGCCCCGGTGTCGGTGTCTATCGACCAGTTGTTGTGCTTGCCCGAGCCGTTGACGCCGGCGAACGGCTTCTCGTGCAGCAGGCAGACGAGGCCGTATCGGCGCGCCGTGTTCTGCAACAGCTGCATCGTCAGCTGCTGGTGATCGCAGGCGACGTTCGAGTTCTCGTATATCGGCGCCAGCTCGTACTGGTTGGGCGCGACCTCGTTATGGCGCGTCTTGACCGGCACGCCGAGCTTGGCGAGCTCGCGCTCGGTCTCCATCATGTACGCGAGGATCCGCTCGGGGATCGAGCCGAAGTAGTGCTCGTCGAGCTCGTGGCCCTTCGGCGGCTTGGCGCCGAACAGCGTGCGCCCGGTCGTCAGCAGGTCAGGGCGCTCGTAGTAGTACTGCTCATCGATGAGGAAGTACTCCTGCTCGGGCCCGACCGACGTGAAGACGCGCGTGGCCTCCTCGTCGCCGAGCAGCCGCAGCGCGCGGATTGCGGCCTGCGAGAGGGCGTCCATCGAGCGCAGCAGGGGGATCTTCGTGTCGAGCGCCTCGCCGGTCCACGACACGAACGCGGTCGGGATGCACAGCAGCGCGCCGTTGGGGTTCTCGAGGATGAACGCCGGCGACGTCGGATCCCACGCGGTGTAGCCGCGGGCCTCGAACGTCGCGCGGATGCCGCCGGTCGGGAACGAGGACGCATCCGGCTCGCCCTGGATGAGCTCCTTGCCGGAGAACTCGGCGATCGCGTTGCCGTCCCCGGTGGGGGCGAAGAACGAGTCGTGCTTCTCGGCGGTCATGCCCGTCAGCGGCTGAAACCAGTGCGTGTAGTGCGTCGCGCCGCGCTCGAGCGCCCAGCCCTTCATCGCCTGTGCGACCGAGTCCGCGAGCGCGGTGTCGAGTGCCTTGCCCTCGGCGAGCGAGCTCTGCAGGGCCTTGAAGACGTGCTTCGGCAGGCGGGCGCGCTGGACCTCCATGCTGAAGACGTTGGCGCCGAAGACCTCGTTGCCGGAAACCGTGAGGTCCGGAGATCCGAGCGCGCCACCGTTGGCGCTCCACTGCGCGGCCGTCACGTTCTGCTGCCTGATTCTGCTCATGGTCCTCCTCGGTGTGAACGCGGTGACTCTAGCCGCGCTCGGCGGTCCGCTCCTTGTCCCGATGGACAGGCCGAGCCCCCCGCGTTTGTCCACGCGCACGAGGCGCGCGGCGCTGCTCCGCCCAACCCTAGACCCCGCCGCAACGCTGTCAATCCTTCGTGGCGAAGTCCGCGATCTGATCTTTCGACATCGGGACAAAGACCCGTGGCGTCGCCGGTCGGAGACTGATGGCGCATTTCAACCTCAAGGAGGAATCCGTACATGAGACGTACCACCCTCGGTCGGGGAGCCCTTGCGGCGATCGCCGTCCTCCTCGCTCTTCCCGCCGGAGCACTGGCTCAGGATGGGCCGTCGCTCGAGGCCCTCGTCAGCGAGGTGAACGTGACGTGGGTGCTGGTCGGAACCGTGCTCGTGTTCTTCATGCAGGCGGGTTTTGCGTTCCTCGAGATCGGCTTCTCACGCGGCAAGAACGCCGGCATGGGCATCGCCAAGATCCTCGTCAACTTCTCCGTCGCCTCGATCGTCTGGTGGGCGTTCGGGTTCGCGATCGCCTTCGGCGGCGGCGGCTGGCTGGCCGGCGACACCGGGTTTCTCTTCCAGTTCGGGCGTGAGCTCGACGGCGCCGCGGCCAGCGGCGAGACGGCCTCCTTCTTCATCTTCCAGTTCATGTTCGCAGCGGTCTCGCTGGCGATCGTGTGGGGCACGACCCTGGAGCGGATGAAGTTCGCCGCGTACGTGCCGTTCGCGATCGTCTTCGCGGGCGTCATCTACCCGCTGATCGCCCATTGGGGCTTCGGCGGCGGCCTGTTCGCCGAGATCGGCAGCGGCGTACAGGACTTTGCCGGCTCCTCGGTGGTGCACCTCACCGGCGCGAGCGCGGCCCTGGCGGCCGTCATCCTGCTCGGCCCGCGCAAGGGCAAGTTCGGCGCCGACGGCAAGCCGCGCGCCATCCCGGGGCACAACATGCCCCTGTTCGGCCTCGGCGTGCTGATCCTGTGGCTCGGCTGGTTTGGCTTCAACGGCGCCTCGACGCTCGGCACCGCGGACAACCGCTTCGCCGAGGTCATCGCCGTGACGAACCTCGGCGCGGCCGGCGGCGTGATCGGCGCGATGATCATCGGCCGCCTCCTGCAGCGCACGCTGGACATCGGCATGATCGGCAACGGCGCCATCGCCGGCCTCGTCGCGATCACCGCCCCCTCCGGCTACGTGGAGTTCTGGGCGGCGCCGATCATCGGCCTCGTCGGCGGCATGCTCGTCGTGGCCTGCGTGCTGGCGATCGAGAAGAAGCTCGACGACCCGGTCGGCGCGCTGTCGGCGCACGGTGTTGCCGGCATCTGGGGCACGCTGGCCTGCGGCATCTTCACGTCGCCGCGGCTGGCCGAGTATGTCGGCGTCGGCAAGGAGGGCCTCGTCTACGGCGGCGGCCTCGAGCAGCTCGGCGTGCAGGGTGCCGCGGTCGCGCTGACCTTCCTCACCGTGTTCACGCTGTCGTTCATCACCCTCGGTGCGATCAAGGCCACGATGGGCCTGCGGGTCAGCGAAGAGGACGAGGACGCCGGCCTGGACATCTCCGAGCACGGGATGTATGGCTACCCGGAGGCGTTCATCCCGCCGGCCGAGCTCATCGGCTATGGCGGCGGCCCGATCGTGAGCGTCCCGCCCGCACCCGTCACCGCGCTGTCCCCGAAGGAGAACCCCGCATGAAGATGGTGATCGCATACGTGCGCCACGAGGCGTTCGAGCCGATCCGCACGGAGCTGCTCGCGCTCGGATTTCCCTCGCTGTCGATCAGCGAGGTCAAAGGATCCGGGCGCCAGAAGGGCATCACGGAGCGCTATCGCGGGGCGGAGCTGACCAACTACCTGCGCCCGAAGGTGAAGATCGAGTGCGTCGTCGCGACGAAGGACCTCATGACGATCGTCGACACGATCCTCAAGCACGGACGCACGGGAGCCGTCGGCGACGGGAAGGTGTTCGTCCTTCCCGTCGAGGAGGCCTACCGCATCCGCACGGGCGAATCGGGCGAGGAGACGCTGCAGGCCCATCCCGACGCCGCCACCGCGGCGGCGTCCTAGCGGGCGGCGAGGGTGGCCGCCCCGACCGCGGCCACCCTCGTCGAGCGGCTGAGGGGGCTGCATCTGCGGATGGTCGACGCGATCCTCGCCGGCGACGGCCTGCAACGCGTCGCCGAGCTCGCCGCCGAGGCCGTCGGCGGGACGGTGGCGATCGTCGTGCCGCGGCTCGGCGCCGCGGTCCTGGCGCCGCAGGGCGGCCCGCTGTCCGAGCGCCTGCCCGAGCTGCGCCGCTACGTCGGCGACTGCGTCGGCGACCGCCTGCCACATCCGCCGCGCGGCCTGGCGATCGAGATCCCGATCGCCTCCGGCGACGAGGTCGTCGGCAGCGTGATCCTGCTCGAAGGGGCCAGCGCGCCGGGCGGCGAGGCGGCGGAGTACCTGCACCTCGCGGCGGTCGCCTCGCTGACCGAGGTCGCCGTCGAGGAGGCCCGCGACGAGGTCGAGCAGAACCTGCGCGGCTCCTTCCTCGAGGACCTGCGCGCGGGGACCGAGCTGGCGCCCGACGAGCTCGTGCGCCGCGCGGCGCGCCTGGGCTGCGACCTCAGCCGCGGGGCGGTTGCGCTGTGCGCCGAGCTGCACACCGACCGTCCGCGCCACGTCGTGGCGACGATCGCCGAGGACGTGCCCGGCGCGCTGGCCCAGCACATGGAGGCCATCACGGGCGGATCGCCGAGCGGCCGTGTCTACGCGCTGCTGCCGGCGATCGCCGGCGCCGAGCCCGCCGAAGCGACGCTCGCCGCGGCGGCGCGGCTCGCCGACCGGCTGCAGCGCCACGGCACCGTCGGCCTGTCCTCGTTCTACTCAGAGCCCGGCGAGCTCGGCCGCGCGGTGCAGGAGGCCGAGCTCGTGCTCGACGTCCTGACGGTGTCCGGCGAGCCGATCGCCGAGGACATCAACCAGGGCACCTACCGGCTGCTGTTTCGGGTGCTGGCCTCCCATCCGGAGGAGGTGCGCTCCTTCTATGACGACACGGTCGCGCCGGTCGTGCGCTACGACGACCAGTACCGCACCGACCTGATCGGCACGCTGGAGGCCTACCTGGCGGCCAACTGCCACATGAGCGCGACGGCGGCCGCGATCCACGCGCACCGCCACACGGTCGCCTACCGCCTCGAGCGCGTGCGCGACCTGACGGGCCTGGACCCGATGCAATCCGAGGACCGCGAGCGGCTGGGCCTGGGCCTGAAGGCGTACCGCATCATCGCCCCGCGCCTGCCGCGATAGCGCACCACTACGCGATCGAGCGACCCGGGGGCCGCTCGACCACCTCCCACGTGCGCGCTGCGACCGGCTCGTGTCTCACGACACTAGGCGTTGACGGTGTGCTGCAGTGCCTGCGGGGCGATCTTCTGGCGCTCGGCCTCGAGGCGCTCGCGCTGATCGGTGGCGCGGGCGAGGAGCGTGTCGAGGTCGGCCTGCTCCAGCGCCGGGTAGGAGCCCTCGACGGTCTTCAGGGCCTTCCACATGCAGACCTTGCCCTCGACGCCGATCGAGAGCGTCTCGATCGTGACGAACGCGTTGAGCTCGTCGTCCTCGCCGGAGGTGAACTTCGGCGCCATCATCTTCGAGCCGATCTCGGCGAGCGCGCCCTTGGTGGCGCTCTCCTCGACGCCGAGCGACGCCATGAGCTCCTGGAGCTTCTCGTAATCGGCGGAGATCTCGGATGAGATCTCTCCGAAGAAGGGGCCATGCTCGTCGCTCTTGTGCTCCTCGGCGGCCATCTTGGCGAGGTTCACGCCCGCGGTCGCTCCGGCGAAATGGTCGTTGAGATACGTCTCCAGCGCGCTGTATGCCATGTGTTCTCCGTCCTCTTGAGTTCGTCCCGGCCTTGGGCGGCCGCTGCCGGATGCAAGGCAGCAGAAGCTGTGCGGTGGGCCTACCCGCCAGGGGGCGATGTCTACTCGCTGCGCTGGACCTGGCCGGTGCGCGGATCTACCCGCGCTCGGGCCGGCGCCTCCGACACTCGCGCGCGGAAGGCGCCCGCGGCCCGGCCGCCACCGTCGCCGGCGAGCTGCAACCGGGCGCCGCCGGCGAGCGACGGCGCGATCTCGTAGCGGACCGTGTGCGTGCCGGCCACCACCGGCGTGAGGTTCCAGCGCAAGGTCGTCGTGCGGCCGGGCTCCAGGCGCCCGGCGATCCAGGTGTCCTCGAACGCGCTGGCGGCGGCCCCGGGCCCCTCGTCGACGATCCACAGGTCGCGGCCGAGGTCTGAGTTGCGCGCCCCGCCGGAGCGATCGGTGAAGCCGCGCACGGTGACGACGAGCTCGGGGATCGCCTCGTCGCCGGCGTTGCGCACCGTCAGCGCGAGCTGCGCCCGCTCGGCGAGGTGCTGCCGCGCGGGGAACGAGCTGCGCGCAATCGCGACCGTGTAGGTGCCGCCGGGGGCATCGGCGTCGCGCCGTTGCACCCCGCCGCAGGCGCCGAGCAGGAGGCTCGCGGCGGTCGCCGCGGCGCATGCGCACAGGTTGGCCGTGACCCTCCGCAAAGCCGCGCCAACGTACCACGGCCCCGGCGGGCGCCCCGGCAGTCGATCGCGACATCCGGCACGTGTCGCGTTGGCACTGGACCTGCCGCTCACATACGCTGCGACGCGGCGCGCGGATGGCGCCGTGGTCGGGAGAAGGGAGGAGACAGCAGCAATGGTTCGCAACGTCGCCGATCGAGCGTTTCTTCCGGCGAAGAGCCTGCTCGAAGAGGTGGGGGACATGATGATCCTCACGGGCAAGACCATCGTGTCTGCCGTGCGACCGCCCTACCCCTACGGCGGCGAGTTCGTCAGCCAGTTCCTCTTCGCGCTGAAGCTGTGCTGGTTTCCGCTGCTCGTCTCCACGGTCGCGTTCGGCTACGGCGCACCCGGTCTGCAGGCCGCGAACTTCCTCGTCCTCTTCGGCGCGATCGACCGCCTCGGCGGCTTCTTCGTGCTCGCCTCGATCCGCGAGTTCGCGCCGTTCGTGACCGCGATCGTGCTCGCCGGCGTCGCCGGCACGGCGATCACCGCCGACCTGGGCGCGCGCAAGATCCGCGAGGAGCTCGACGCGCTGCAGGTGCTCGGCATCGACCCGATCAAGAACCTCGTCGTGCCGCGCTTCCTGGCGCTCATGCTCGTGACGGGCCTGTTCAACGTCTACGCGCTGCTGTTCGGCGTCTTCGCCGGCGTGCTGGCGACGATCGTCAACGGCGCGCCGCTGGGCGGCTTCTGGGCGACGTTCTTCGGTCAGGCGTCGCTCACGGACCTGTGGGGGTCGGCGCTGAAGACGACGTTGTTCGGGGCGATCATCGCGATCGTCTGCTGCTACAAGGGCATGACCGCCTCCGGCGGAGCCGAGGGGGTGGGGCGCGCCGTCAACCAGGCGGTGGTGATCGCCTTCCTGGGCATCTTCGCGTTCAACTACGTCTTCACGCAGACGCTGCTGGCGACGAACCCCGAACTGGCGAACCTCAGGTGATGGCCAACGGCTGGACAGCGGTCCCGCGCGAGTGGATCGCCAACGCCGGCGGGATCGTTAAGTTCAGCGGGCGGATCGTCGGCGAGGTCTACGGGCTGCGCGTCTTTCGCTTCTTCGGCGAGGCGTTGCGCCAGGCCGGGATCCTCATCGTCTCCTCGACCCTTGTCATCTGGGGCCTGGTGTTCATCATCGGTCTGCAATGCGGCATCGAAGGTGCGTACTTCAACCGCTCGGTCGGCAACCCCGCGTACGCGGGCGTGTTCGCGGCGTGGTGCGACCTGCGCGAGCTCGTCCCCTATGCCTTCGGCTACATGATGGCCGCGAAGGTCGGCACGGGCATCGTGGCCGAACTCGGCTCGATGCGGATCTCCGACGAGATCGACGCGCTCGAGGTCATGGGCATCAGCTCGATCACCTTCCTCTGCGCGACGCGGCTGTTCGCCGCCTGGCTCGTGCTGCCGTTCGTCTACATCGCGGCGATCGGAGCGGGCTTCCTGGCGAGCTACATCGCGGTGGTGCAGCAGATCGGCGAGGTCTCCAGCGGCGGGTACTTCCTCATCTTCTGGATGTTCCAAAATCCGCCGGACTTGCTCTACAGCTTGTTGAAGGCGATGGTTATGGCGACGACGATCGTGCTCGTGGGGTGCTATTACGGCTACAACGCGAGTGGTGGACCGGTCGGCGTGGGGACGGCAACGGCGAAGTCGATGGTGTTGAACATCGTGCTGGTGCACCTAATCGGGATGCTCGGCACACAGCTGTTCTGGGGCGCGAATCCACGCGCTCCGATCGGGGGGTGAGCGAAGGATGCCTGTGCGGTTGCGTGGCAGTGGCGAGGGCGACGAGGTAAAGCGCGAGGAATCGGGCGGTGTGGCAGCCGCGGCTGCCGAAAAAGGAGGCGACGCGGCGGCCGTCGAGCGGTTCGTCGAGCAGGCCAAGTCGGCGCCGGCGCGCCTGCGTCTCGGCGGCGCGACGTACGGCGGTGCCGGCGGGGAGGCGCCGGCCGCAGCGCCTGAGCCCGCGGCGACAGCGGAGCCGGAGCCTGCGGCGGCGGCAGAGCCCGAGCCCGAGCCGGAGCCCGCTGCGGCGGCAGAGCCCGAGCCCGCGGCGGCGGCGCCGTCCCGGCTGCGTCTCGGTGGCGCGACGTACGGCGGCGCCGGGGGTGAGGCGGCGGCCTCTGAGCCGGAGCCCGCTGCGGCGGTAGAGCCCGAGCCGGCTGCGGCGGCGGAGCCCGAGCCGGCTGCGGCGGCGGAGCCCGAGCCGGCTGCGGCGGCGGAGCCCGAGCCCGCGGCGGCGGCACCGTCCCGGCTGCGCCTCGGTGGCGCGACCTACGGTGGCGCGGGCGCGAGCGCTCCGGATGACGCACCGGCCGCGGAGGCCGGGGCCGAGCCGGAGGCGGCCGAGCCCGAGCCCGAGCCGGAGGCCGCGGCGCCCGAGCCCGAGCCAGAGGGGCACGTGGGTCACGGCACGATCCGTCTGCGGACGGAGGCTTCGGCAGCGGCGGTCGAGGCGGTGCTCGAGGCGGCGCCGGAGGTCGAGGCGCCGGTCACCGCGGAGGCAGCCGAGCCGGAAGGGCCTGCCGGTCACGGCACGATCCGCCTGCGGACGGCGGCGCCGGTCGCGGACGTCGCGGCGGCGCTCGACGCGTCGTCGGACGTCGAGGCGGAGGTCATCTCCGAGGCCGCGCCGGCGGCAGCGGCGCCGGCCGCGCCGCAGGCCGGCGGCGACGTGCAGCGCCTCGAGGCCGAGGCGAAGGCGGCGGCGCAGGCCGCCTACGAGGCGTACAACCCCGGCCACGGCAAGATGCCCGCCGGCAACGCCGGCGAGCTGCTCGCCAAGGCGGCCGCGGCCGCTCAGGCGCTGGCCGCGGCGAAGGGGGCGTGACCACCGCGGGCGGTGGTCACGCGTCGTAGACGATGTCCACGCAGGCCGGTCACGGCGAGGAGTATCGCTGGCATACGGGTGCGCGGCGTTCGCATGGTGTCAGGGATGCGGTGGAGTTCGTCGATGTGCATAAGGCGTTTGGGCGCAATCAGATTCTGCGTGGGTTGGATATGGGTATCCCCGAGGGCAAGATCTCGATGATCTTGGGGCCCTCGGGGACGGGGAAGTCGGTGTGTATCAAGCACATGGTGGGGTTGTTGTATCCCGATCGGGGTGATGTGCTGGTGCATGGCGAGTCGGTGCCGGGCATGGAGGATGACGCGCTGTTTAAGATGCGTCAGAAGTTTGGTGTGCTGTTTCAGGATGGTGCGTTGTTCGGTTCGATGAATGTGTTTGACAACACGTGTTTTCCGTTGCGTCAGCACACCGAGAAAAGCGAGGAGGAGATCGGCGAGATCGTCAATCGGCGTCTTGGCGAGGTGGGGTTGCAAAACGCGCATGACAAGATGCCCAACGAGTTGTCGGGCGGGATGCGCAAGCGGGCGGGGTTCGCGCGTGCGTTGGTGCTCGATCCGGACATCGTGCTCTTCGATGAGCCCGATTCGGGTTTGGATCCGGTGCGTACCGCGCTGTTGGGCGAGTTGATTCAGGAGATTCACGAGGACATGATGAGCGAGGCGTCCAGGCGTGGGACGCCGCCGCCGGCGTTTACGCTGATCACGCACGACATCATGACCGCGCGGCGGGTCGCTGAGCACATCTCGGTGTTGTGGAAGGGCAAGATCGTGGAGTCCGGTCCGGCCGCCGAGCTGTTTGAGTCTGATAACCAGTTCGTGCGTCAGTTTTTGGCCGGCGAGTCGCAGGGCCCGCTCGGGATGGAGTGAAGCGAGGCCGGGGGTGTGTCGAATACGTCGCGGCTCGCGCGAGGCATTCGACAGACCCCGCCCCGAGGCGCGGCATCGCGGCGCGCCCGGTGCGATATCCGGACTCGGCGCGCCCCGCCTGACCGTGGCGTCGTGACGCGACCAAGCACTAGCCTGCTGGCACCTTGAAGGACCCACGCCCGCTGCACCGCGCCGTGGCGTTCGCGGCCAGGCGGCCGGCGCTGGTGCTCGCGCTGACCGTCCTCCTCGCGCTCGCCGGGGTGGCGTGCGCCACGCAGCTCAAGCCCGATGCCGGCATCGACACCCTCGTCGGCACCGAGGGCCCCTCCTACGCGGCGACCACGACCTACCGCGAACGCTTCGGCGACGACCCGATCATCGTGCTCGTCCGCGGGCCGCTGACGAAGTTGTTGTTGTCGCAGGACCTCGGGCGCCTGCTCGGCCTGGAGGGCTGCATCGCGGGCAACCTCCCGGCCGGCGCGACACCGCCGGGCGGCGCCGCCGGACCGTGCAAGGTGCCCGCATGAGCGGCGGCGACGGCCCGCTCGGCTTCGAGCCCGAGGCCCGCCGCCCCCCGCCGCCCCTGCCGGCCCCGCCGCAGCGCCCGCCCGGCCCGACGAGCGGCGGCGCGTCCGGGCATCGCTACGCGTGGTTCATCGGGATCGCCGCGATCCTCGCCGTCGCCGCGCTGTCGATCCGCGCGACCGGGCCCGACGCGCCCCGCGCGACCGGCCTGCCCGCCGGCGACCCGCTGCCGCCCTTCGCCGTCGTGCGTGCGAGCTCGGACATCGTCTGCGACGACGACGATCCCTGCGACGCGAACGTCGCGCGGCGCGCCGGCCAGGGAGAGGCCGGTCGCCGGGCCGCCTGCGACGTGCGCGGTCCGACGGTGCTCAACGTCTGCGCGCTGACCGAGCGCGGCCCGCTCGTGCTCGGCCTGGCGGCCACGCGGGACGGCGACTGCCTCGGCGCGTTCGACCGCCTGGCGGCGCTCGCCCGCCGCCACGCCGGCCTGCAGGTCGCGGTCGTCGGGATCGGCGGCAGCCTCGGCGACCTGCGCGCCGCCGTGCGCGAGCGTGGCTGGCGCTTCGCGGTGGGTTGGGACCGCGACGCCATCCTGGCGAGCGTCTACGGCGTCGCCGCCTGCCCGTACGTCACGGTCGCGCGCTGGGGCGGGCGCGTGCAGGGCACGCTCGTGGCCGCCAGGGCGACCTCGGGCGGCGAGCTCGAGCGGCTCGCCGGCGCTGCCGTCGCCGCGTCGCGGCGTGCCGGCTGGAGTCCGTAGCGGGCCGCGGAGGGCGGCCGGGGTGGCCGGGGCGCCCAGGGGCGGCGTGGGCGTGGGCGGGAGCGCTCCTCGCTCCCGCCGCCCGCCTGCCCACTGCCTCAGACCATCGCGGCCAGCAGGGCGCGCTGGCGCTCGGTCATCGATCCCACCGACTTCGTCTCGGGCATGCCGATGCCCGCGAGGAACTTGCTGGCTCGCGACGTGCCCCAGCGGCGCTGGCTCGTGAGCAGCTCGGCGATCGTCATGCTCGCCGCCTCCCACGGGCAGGCCAGGATGACCTCGGCGACTGAGATCGCGCCCACGCCCACGTTGCGCTTGAGCTCCGCGCGGGCGAGGCGCACCTCGTTCGCGCGCTGAAGCGCTTGCATGTGTTGTGGCGGAGCAGGGGCCATCGTCGTGGACGCGTCGTGCATGGATCCTCCTCGGCTGCCCCGTTCCGTTCAGGGGACAGCGCGTCGGTGATGTTTTCGGGCCAACCAGGAGCTACGCTGCGCATCGCCCGCGTCGAAGCTGCACACCACGGTCCCCTGGAACCTCCGTCCAAGGGTCTTCTCGTGGTCTGCGTCTCTCCCCGCTCGCCTGCGCTGATCGCTCGATGAACGTACGGGAGCCCGCGGGGACACTGCAAGCCGCTGCAGCAGAAGCGCTCGCTCAGAGCGATGTTTTTCTTCCGTTGTCAGCTTGTGAAGATTTGGACAATGGCAGCGGGCCGGATGCCAAGCCGCAACCGGCGGCAGTCAGGCGGGCAACGGACCGTGCTGGGCCTCGAAGTCCGTCTTGACGGCGGTGAACGCGTCGAGCGCGCGGTCCAGCGTGGGGCGGTCGTGTGTCGCCATGACGCTCGTGCGCAGCAGCGCGCCGCCGGGCGGCACCGCGGGGTGGATCGCGACGTTCACGAAGACACCGGCGTCGTAGAGCGCGCGCCACAGCAGCACCGCCTTCCAGTCGTCGCCGACGATCACCGGCACGATCGGCGACATGTGATCGCCCTCGTGCGCGACGACCCGAAAGCCCCGCTCCTTCAGTCCCGCATGCAGGTAGGCGGCGTTGTCGAGCACGCGCGCCAGCAGCGGTGGCCCGTCCGCGGAGCGGATGATCCGCACCGCGGCCAGCGCCGCGCCGACCGCCGCCGGCACGTTGGAGGCCGTGAAGAGGAAGGCGCGGCTCTGCACGCGCAGGTAGTCGATGACCTCGTGGGTGCCGGCCAGAAAGCCGCCGCAGCTGGCCAGCGACTTGGAGAACGTGCCCATCCGCAGGTCGACGCGGTCCTCGAGCCCGAACAGCTCCGCGGCGCCCGCGCCGCGCGCGCCGAGCACGCCGGCACTGTGCGCCTCGTCGACCATGAGCCGCGCACCGAACCGCTCGCAGAGGTCGGCGATCTGCGGCAGCGGCGCGATCTCCCCCTCCATCGAGAAGACGCCGTCGACGACGACGAGGATGCCGCCGTCGTCGGTCTTGGCCTTCTGCAGCGTGCGCTCCAGCTTGTCCATCCGGTTGTGGCGAAACGCGCGCAGCTTGGCGCGGCTGAGGATGCAGCCGTCGAGAATCGAGGCATGGTCGCCGGAGTCGGCGACGACGGTGTCACCGGGGGCGAGCAGGGTCCCCAGGGCGGTCAGGTTGGCCTGTGCGCCCGTGGAGGTGACGAGCGCCTCCTCGGTGCCCATCCAGTCGGCGATCTCCTCCTCGAGCTCGAGGTGCAGCTTGATCGTGCCGTTGAGCAGCCGAGAGCCGGTCAGGCCGGTGCCGTAGGTCTCGACCGCCGCGTGCGCGGCCGCGATGACGCGCGCGTCGGCGGTCAGCCCGAGGTAGTTGTTCGAGCCGAGCATGATCCGCTGGGCGCCCTCCATCTCCACGACGGGGCCGGCCGGTCCCTCGAGCGTGCGGAAGTAGGGCAGGATGTCGGCCTCGCGCGCGGCGCGCAGCTGCTCGGAGCGCTCGTGGCCGCGGACCTTGGCGAAGACGTCGTGAGTCGTAGAGGACATGTAGCGTGGGCGCCGTGAGTCTCGAGGTACGCCCCGTCTCGTCGCGGCGCGATCGGCAGGAGTTCGTCGAGCTCCCGTTCCGGCTGCACTCTACTTCTCCGCAATGGGTGCCCCCGCTGCGCGTGGAGCGCCACATGTTCCACAGCCGGCGGATGAACGCGTACTTCAAGCACGCCGTCGCACAGGAGTTCCTGGCCCGGCGCGACGGTCGCGTGGTCGGGCGCATCTCCGCGCAGATCGACAGCGCCTACGACGCCCAGCACGGCGCGGGCACCGGCATGTTCGGCTTCTTCGAGCTCGAGGACGACGCGGAGGTGGCGGGCGCGCTGATCGGGACCGCGCAGCAATGGCTGACCGAGCGCGGCCGCCGGCACATGATCGGGCCGATGGACTACACGATGAACGACGAGGCCGGACTGCTCGTGGAGGGCTATCTGCGCGAGCCGATGATCAAGCAGCCCTGGCACCCGGGCTACTACCAGCGCCTCGTCGAGGGGGCCGGGCTGACGAAGGCGATCGACCTGCTCATGTGGGAGCTCGTCATCGACGACCGCGAGAAGATCCTGCCGATCATCTTCGAGCTCTCCGAGCAGTCCGAGACCAAGCACGGCGTGCAGCTGCGCCACATGCGCCGCCGCGACCTCTCCAAGGAGATCAAGGTCTTCGGCGAGGTCTACAACGCCGCCTGGAAGCGCAACTGGGGCTTCGTGCCCTACTCCGACGCAGACCTCAAGCACTACGCCGAGGAGCTGCAGCTCGTCTTCGACAAGCACTGGTTCATGCTGGCCGAGAAGGACGGCGAGACGATCGGCATCGCGATCACCGTGCCCGACATCAACCAGGTGCTCAAGAAGATGAACGGGCGCCTGCTGCCGTTCGGCTGGGTTCACTTCCTGCGCCGCGCGAAGATCATGGACCGCGTGCGGGTCGGCTTTCTCGGCGTCAAGCCCGAGTACCAGCACACCGGCACCGCCGCGCGTTTCTACGTCGAGCACTTCGACATGGCCAAGGCAACGCCCCAGAAATGGGGCGAGATGGGCTGGATCCTCGAGACCAACCGGGCGATGAACCGCGGCATGGAGGCGATGGGCGGGCGCATCGTCAAGCGCTACCGCATCTACGAATCGCGCTTCTGAGGTGCAAGCGGTAGCGTCGCTGGGCACAAACGTCTGACCTTCCCATCAGTATCCGACCTCGTGTTCAGGCCCAAGCCCTCCGATGATCGCCCGCCCGCGTCGCCCGACGCCGTGCGCGTGGACGATCTGCGCCCCGAGCTGTTCGATCAGGCCGCCCACGAGGAGCAGCCCGAGGTGCTCGACGGCGTGCCGGTCCTGCGCGACGTGACCGTGCGCCCGATCGAGCTGCTGCGCGCGCCGGGCGCGCTGAGCCCGGCGGTCGTGCAGACCGCGGCGCTCGTCGGCGCCAGCGTCGTCGCCGGCGCGGCGACGGTCGCGCTGGCGCAGCGGCGGCGCACCCGTCGTATGGCGCGGCGCCGGCGGCGGACGTTCGGGCCGGTGCTCGCGAGCCGCTCGTTCCTCGTCGACGTGCACGTGCTCGGCGAGCGCGGCAAGTAGCGCCGAATTCTTTCACCTTTTCTCTGGTCGCAGGGGTAGGCTCGCGCGCGGGATATTTAGACGCTCCGGAAACCGGAGTCGTTCGAACAACGAACCGGGTTCGCAGCCTGGGGCACGCGGGCGGGCGAGCGGGAAGGCTCGGGACAGCATGTCCAACAGATGTAGGTCGTGGGCGTTGGCGGTTGCGGTCGGCGCCGGCATGATGCTGAGTGGCTCTGCGGTGGCGCAGGGCGCGGTCACGGTCGGGGCAAACTTCGCGAATGGAACCGACTGCACCGGGCAGTTCAGCCTCGTCGACACGACGTATGCCGTTCCGTCCGCGGGAACGGTCACGAGCTTCGCGTTTCAATCACAAGGATCGGCGGGCTACGTGATCGCGTTCAAGGTGTGGCGGTCGCTGGGTGGCGCCAGCTATCAGGTCGTCGGCAGCACCGATCCGGTCACCATCGCGACGGACACCGATCTCGAGGTGTTCACTCCTCCCGCTCCGATCGTCGTCCAAGCCGGCGACCTCCTCGGATACTGGTATCCGGGCGGGCTGGAGAACTGCGGGGACTCCGGTACTGGATCCGTGTACGAGCCCGGCAGCGCGAACCGAGGTGTAGGCGAAGTCGGAACCTTCTCAAGCCTCGCCTGCTGTGGAAATCTGAACGTCTCGGCGCAGTTCGAAGCGGCCGTGGCTGGCCCTCCATCGTGTTTCGGTGTGCCGGCGACGATCTATCGCGGGTCGGGGTATCCGGGAACGAGTACGGCGACGGCGAACGCGCCGATGACGATCACCGGGACGCCGGGCAACGACGTGATTTATGCCGCCAACGGTGATGACGTGATCGATGGCGGCGGTGGCGATGATCTGATCTGTGGTGTCGGTGGCAACGACAAGATTCGTGGCGGTGCCGGCAACGACAGGATCTTTGGGTCCCGGGGCGATGATGACCTCGGCGGCCAGGCCGGCGATAGAGGTGATCGGCGGCCCGGAAACGATCGTCTCAACGGTGGCGCCGGCAACGACACGCTGCGCGGTGGCGATGGCAACGACATCCTCAACGGCGGTGACGGCGATGACTCGGTGTATGGCGGCAACGACGATGACGTGCTGGCCGGTGGTGACGGTACGGATAACTGTCAGGGCAACAACGGCAACGATGTGCTGACGGCCAATGGGGGTTGTGAGGATCCGCCGTCCGCTGAGCGCGTCTCCAGCGATACAGCGGCGTCGACGGCGGCCGGTGATCGGGCGGTGGTCAGGGCGGCCGAGGGCGAGGGCCTGAGCTGGTCAGATGGCGGCGGCGCCAACCCGGTGACGGAGGTCAACCCGGCGGCGAAGTTCCTGCCCAATACCGCGGGCGGCACGTCGAACGATGTCGTCGGTGGCAACGTCACCGCCAACGGCGACACCTGAGCCCGGCAACACGCGAAGCGCGCAGGGCGGGAGGCCCACGGCCTCCCGCCCCGCCGCGCCGCGGGCGTCCTGCCCGAGCCGTAGGTTCTGGACGTGGAGCACGAGATGCGCACCGAGGTCGTCCCGCGCTGGCCATTTCGGCTGCCGCCATACGGCGGGCGCGACGGCGTCCTGCGCCGCCGCGGCGCCGTGCTCGAGCGCCTCCTGCACATCGAGGGGCGCCCGGCGATCGTCCGCGTCGCCCAGCCCGGCGAGCGCTGCGTGCTGTTCGGGGCGTGGGCGGAGGATCGCGCCGACGCCGGGGCGGCGATCGCGCGGATGCGGTTCGCGCTCGGCGTCGACGACGACCTGCGCCCGTTCTGGGAGCGCTACCGCGACGACCCGCTCGTCGGCCCCTCGCTGCGCCGGCGACCCTGGCTGCGCGTCGCGCGCCGCCCGGTCGCCTTCGAGGCGCTCGCCTGGGCGATCTGCGAGCAGCTCATCCAGACATCGCAGGCGAACCTCATCGAGGCCCGGATCGTGCGTGCGCTCGGCGCGCGCTGCCCGCAGAGCGGGCTGCGCGACGTGCCGTCGGCGGCCGCGGTCGCGGCCTGTTCGCCGGCGCGCCTGGAGAGCTTCGAACTGGCCGGCCGGCGCGCGGTCGCGCTCGTGCGCGTCGCCCGGGAGGTCGCGGCCGGGCGCATCGACCTCGACGGGCCCGACCACGAGCGCGCATGGCGGCGCCTGCTGGCGATCCCGAACATCGGCCGCTGGACGGTCGAGATGCTCGCCCAGCACGGCCAGGGCCGCTACGACGTCCTCCCCGCCGGCGACCTCGGCTTCCTGAAGCTGCTCGGCCACGCGCGCAGCGGCGGCAACCCTGCGGCGCGCGCCGACGAGGCCGAGGTGCGGGCGCTGTTCGCGCGCTTCGGCGAGTGGCGCGGCCTGGCGGGCGCGCACGCGATGCGCGCGCCCGCTGCCGCGCTCGTCGCTGCGGCCGCCTGAGCGCGTCCGTGACCGCCGGCGAGCGCCCGGGCACGAACCTATGTTTGGGTATGGTCGTTACCGGCAACGTTATTAGGAGTAATAGAGATGGTGCCCGGCGGGTACGCCGGGCCCAGACCCACCGGCCGCTGTGTACGCGCGGCCCTGACTTCGATCAGGAGACCCAGATGAACTCAGATCAGCAGAAGGTCGTGCAGTACCTCAGCGAGGCGCACGCCAGCGAGCAGTCGCTCATCCGCGTCCTGCAGTCGCAGATCGCGATGACCCCGCGCGGGTCCTACCGCTCCGTGCTGGAGACCCATCTTGACGAGACGCGTCGTCACGCCGACCGCGTCGCCCGGCGCCTGCAGGCGCTCGGCCAGGGCGCCAACGCCATCACGTTCGTCGTCGGCGCCGTGCAGAGCGTCGTCGGCCAGGCGCTGGCCATCGGCAAGACGCCGCTGGATCTCGTCCGCGGCAGCGGCGGCGAGGAGAAGGTCCTCAAGAACGCCAAGGACGCCTGCGCCTCCGAGGCGCTGGAGATCGCCACCTACACGGCGATCGAGCGCCTGGCCGAGCAGGTCGGCGACGAGGAGACCGCCAAGCTCGCCGCGTCGATCCGCGGTGACGAGGAGCGCATGCTCCAGCGCGTCCTGAAGGAGATCCCGAAGCTGACGACCGCCGTCGTGCGCGCCGAGGTCAGCGGCAACTCCTCCTACGACCTCACCAAGACCGGTGCCGCCGACGCCGTCCGCGAGGCCGGCAACGTCGCCAAGGAGACCACCCGCAAGGCCGTCTCGACCGCCAAGCGCACGTCGCGCCAGGCGCGCAAGGTGCCGGGCGTGGCGCAGGCGGAGGGCCAGATCAAGGGCGCCGTCGCGTCCGAGGAGGATCTCCCGATCAGGGACTACGACAACCTCACGGCCGACGAGATCACCGCCAAGCTGTCGGACCTCTCGCAGATCGATCTCGCGAAGATCGACAGCTACGAGCGCAAGCACGAGAACCGCACCACGATCACGAGCCGCATCACGTCGCTGCGCGGCGACGAGCCGTGGCCGGGCTACGACGAGCTGACCGCAGCCGAGGTCACGACGGTCCTCAACGAGGGCGACGACGATCTCGCGCAGAAGGTCCGCACCTACGAGCGCGCGCACAAGAACCGCGTCAGCGTGCTGAAGGCGGCCGAGCGCGAGCTCGCCAACGCGTAGGCATCGCGCCGACCGGCAGTTCCTCGAAGGGCCCGGCAGCCGCCGGGCCCTTCGTCGTCGTGCGCGGCACCGCGACGCGAAACCGTCGGCTACGAACAGGTTTGCGTCACGCTGCCCGATCGCCCCGCCTCTCGGATGGAGCGCGACGCGAAACTGTTGGCTACGAACAGTTCCGCGTCACGCTGCCGCGATCCACGCGGCTCCCGGCACCACGCCCCGCACCACAACCACCCACACCCTCAACGACACAGTTCGGCGACGCGATCACGACACTCCCACGACGCGAAGCGCACCCACGCGACACTCACCCAAGCCGCACGCCGCCCGCCCCACGCCACGCCGCCAGCCGCTCGAGCGCGACCGTCACCGCACGGTCCAGTGCAGGCGTGCGGCGCACCCCGTCCTCGCGGTACAGGGCGAGCACGCGCAGGACGCCGGCACGACCGTCGAGCGCGAGGTCGGCACGCGCCACGAGCCGCTCGCGGTGCAGGATCGGCAGCACGTAGTAGCCCCAGCGTCGCTGTGCTGCCGGCACGTAGATCTCCAAGCGATGCTCGAAGCCGAACAGCTCGGCGGTGCGGGCGCGGTCGCAGAGCAGGTTGTCGAAGGGCGACAGCGCCGTCGTGCGGGCCCCCGGCGCCAGCCCGGGCAGCCGCTCGAGATCCTCGACCGCCGCGAACCAGTCGCCGCGCAGCCCGGCCACCGCCACCCGCTCCAGCCGGCCCTCGGCGACCAGCCCGTCGAGCGTCGCCGGCAGACGTGTGTAGCGGCGGCGCAGGAAGTGCGCGCGCACGTGGCCGGCGCGCGCCACGCCGAGCATCCGCACGGCGCGCAGCGCTGCCTCGCGCTCGGCGGCCGCGTCGTCGAGGTCCGCGCCGGCGAGGGTGTCCGCCGCGCCGTCCGGCAGGCAGCGCTCGAAGACGTCCCACAGGCGCTCGGTGCCGCCGATCCGTCCCGCCACCCCGATGCGCCCGCACATCCACAGCAGGTGCAGCATCCGCCCGATCGTCTGGCGCGCGGAGACCTCGTCGGTCCACCAACCGTGGCGCCATGGCTCCGCAGAGCGATCCTCCAGGTCGCGCGCGCGCAGCGGCCCGCGCTCGCGCAGCTCGGCGACGAGGTCTACCGCGAACGCGTCGTTCGCGGCGAGGAACTCGCGCGCGCGCTCGGCGCGCGGCGACGCGGCGCTCAGCCACGTGCGCATCGCCCAGCGATGCAGCGGCAGGTCGGCCGTCGCGACGAGCGAGGCCTCGTGCGCCCACGCGTCGAACAGCAGCCGACGCTCGTAAGCGGCGACCTCGAGCGCGTCGTCGCGCAGCGGGCCGAGCCGCGCGAACAGCACGAGCAGCGGGCTGCGCGCGACCGCGCTGACGGGGTCGAGCTGCAGGCAGCCGATCCGCTGTGCGATTGCCGCGACGGCGTCGGGCCCGCGGCCGGCGGCGCCGCGCGGGACCGGCCCGGCGAGCCCCTGCGCGTGCAGGGCCAGCCGCCGCGCGTGCGCGACCGTGAGCGCGCGCGGCGTCAGATGCCCTCGCCCGGCAGGAACTCGTTCGTGAACGCCCGCTGCCCGACGCCCGCGTCCTCGATCACGCCGTTCTCCTCCAGCCACTGGGAGTAGCGCTGCCAGTCGATCCGGCGCTGGTAGCCGAACGGGCGCGTCTTGTCGCGCGGGAAGAACACCGGCAGCGTCGCCTTGACCTGCGCGCGCTGCAGGCTCGCCTTGAGGTCCGGGTTGGCCTTCACGAGCGCGTCGACGCCGGTGTCGGGGTCCTTGCGCAACTGCTCGTGGCCGCGGGCCAGCGCGCGCATGAAGCGCCGCAGCACCGGTCCGCGCGAGCGCACGTCGGCCTCGCGCGCGACGATGACCAGCTCGTTGTAGGTCGGGATGCCGATCTCGTCCATCCGCAGGATCACGGGCTTGCGGTCCTGCAGGCGAAGCTGGACGCCCTCGACGTTCCAGAACATGCCGAGCACGGCGTCGGTGCGCTTGGTCAGCAGGGCCGGGACGAGGTTGAAGCCGACGTTGATCGGCTTGACGCTGTCGGGGTCCGCGCCGGCGTCCTCGAGGATCGTCTTGAGGTACGCGTCCTGGTAGGGGATCCCGGCGGTGCCGACCTTCTTGCCCTCCAGCTGCGCGGGGCGGCGGATCGCGTCCTTGCCGCCGAGCGAGATGATCGACGTCAGCGGTCGCTGCACGAGCGCGCCGATCGACACGAGCTTGGCGCCCTTGGCGCGGGCCAGCAGCAGCTCGGGCTCGTAGGAGATCGCGAGGTCGGCCCGGCCCGAGGAGAGCAGCTTCAGCGGCGCCGACGGATCCGACGGCGTGCGCAGCTTCACGTCGAGCGCCGCGGACTTGAACTCGTCCTTCTCGCGCGCCGCGTAGATGCCGGCGTGGTCGGCGTTGGGCAGGTAGTCCAGGACGAGATCGACGCGTTCCGTTGCGGCTTCGCCGACCGTCTCCTTCTTCTCGCCGCAGGCGGCGAGGCCGAGCGCGAGCAGCACGGCGAGCATGGCGGGGCGAGGCGGCGGTCGGTCACGGGGCGGTTCCTCTCGGTTGGTGGGCCCACGGAAGCAGGCGGCGCTCGGCGAGCGCGAGCAGGGCGAACAGCGCGACGGAGAAGGCGGAGAGGATCAGCACGGCGGCGAACGCGCGCGCGGTCTCGAACTGGGGGATCGCCTTGAGCATGAGGTTGCCCAAGCCGGCGTCGGAGCCCGCCAGCTCGGCCAGCGTGGCGGCGATCGCGGCGATCGCGACGCTGAGCTTCGCGCCGGTCAGCACGCCGGGCAGGGCGGCGGGCGCCTCGACCATGCGAAACGTCTGCCAGCGCGAGGCGCCGAACGTGCGCATGAGCTTGCGCAGGTCGGCGTCGACGCGATCCAGCGCGTCGAGCGTCGGCACGACGACGGGAAAGAAGCAGACGAGCGCGACGATCGCGAGCTTCGGCGCGAGGCCGAAGCCCCACCATGCGACGAGCAGCGGCGCGATGAGCACGATCGGGATCGTCTGCGAGCCGACCATCAGCGGATAGATCGCGCGCCGTAGCAGCGCGCTGAAGTGAATCGCCACCGCGCAGGCGAGCCCGAGCACGATCGCGACGAGCATGCCGAGCCCGATCTCGCCCGCCGTCACGGTGAAGTTGCTCCACAGCAGCGCGCGGTCGTCGTGCAGTGCGGACGCGATCGCCGTCGGCGCCGGGAGCACGAATTCGTCGATGCCGCTGAGCCGGGCGTACGCCTCCCAGCCTCCGAGCAGGGCGAGCAGCAGGGCGGCGGCCGTCATGCGCGCAGCTCCTGCAGCGCGCGCTCGCGCAGGGCGACGAGCGCCGGATCGGTGCGCCGGCGTGGCCGCGCCACCCCGACGTCGAGCGACGCCACCACGCGGCCCGGGCGCGGCGACATGACGAGCACGCGGTCGGCGAGGACGATCGCCTCCTCGACATCGTGCGTGACGAGCACGACCGTGCGCGGCTGGGCGAGCAGCGCGCCCGCCAGCCAGTCCTGCATCTCCTGGCGGGTGAGCGCGTCGAGCGCGGCGAACGGCTCGTCGAGGCACAGGACGGTGCGGCCCGACAGCAGCGTGCGCGCGAACGCGACGCGCTGGCGCATGCCGCCCGACAGCTCGGCCGGGCGCGCGCTCTCGAAGCCGCCGAGGCCGAACTCGCGCAGCAGCGCGCCCGCCTGCTCGCGGGCGTCGTCGCGCGCGATGCCGGCGACATCGAGCGCGAGGGCGGCGTTGTCGACGGCGCTGCGCCACGGCAGCAGCAGGTCGCGCTGGGCCATGAGCGCCGCGGGCGCGGCGTCGACCGTGCCGGCGTCGGGCGCCAGGAGCCCGCAGACGAGCTCGAGCAGCGTCGTCTTGCCGCAGCCGCTGGGGCCGACGACCGCGACGATCTCGCCCGGACGGGCCGTCAGGCCGAGGTCGCGCACGGCGACGACGGGCTCGACGCCGCGGCGGGCGGCAAACGTCTTGCGCACGTCGCGCAGCACAACGGTCCCGAGACCGGTCTCCACCTCTCCCGGCGCCTCCTCGGGCGTCCGCGTGCGCGTCAGCATGGCTCCCTTGCGCGGGAATTACCCCACAGGTTCGAAGGGTCTGGATCTGGCGTGATCCATCTCAGCCGAGCGGTCGCCCTCTCAGCACCCCTGTTGCTCAGGTGAGGCTATCAGCGCGACGTGCCGCGAACCCTCACAGCCGCGACGCCGGCTCGACGGCGGGCAGCGGCGCGAGGGCGTCGTGGCGTCCCTGCGCGGCAGCGATCACGCCGGCGGCGACGCCGTCCCAGCCGAAGAGCCGGCGCGCCGTGTCGACGAGCGAGGCGCGCACCGCGTCCTGCCGCGGACCCTCCATGGCCAGCCAGGCGACGAGCCGGTCGGCGATCGCGGTCACGGCACGGGGGCCGATCTCGAAGCGCAGCAGGTCGCGGGCGTCCGGCGCCAGGCCCGGCGCGAGCGTGGCGGCCACCTCGTCGAGGCCGGAGTGCGCGGCGACGATCGGCAAAGCGCCCGCCGCCGCGGCCTCGGCGGCGACCATCCCGAACGCCTCGGGGAACGTGCTGGGCACGACCTGCGCGGTACAGGCCGACAGCAGCGGAGCGAGCTCGTGGTGCTCCAGGCGCCCCGTCCGCGTCACGCTCTGCGCCATCCCGCGCGCGGCGGTCAGGTACGCGGCGTCCGCTGCGCCGGAGTCGAGGAAGGCGGCGAGGTGGCGCAGGCGGTGCTGGTCGCACAGCTGCGCCACGGCACGGAGATCGCCCGTGCCGAGCGCGGTCACCAGCGCGTCGAACGCCTCGGCGAACGCGCCGAAGCCGACGACGACGAGCTTGGCATCCGGGCGCACGGCCAACACGAGCGGCCAGGCGCCGGCGAGCAGGTCGACGCCCTTGTTGCGCAGCAGCTTGCCGACGTAGGCCACGTGCGGGCCTTCGGTCAGCTCCAGGCTCAGCAGGGCGCGGGCGACCGCGTGCTCGGCGCGCGCGAAGGTCCCACCGTCGTCGGGCCGCGCGCAGACCGCGAGCAGGCCATCGGCGATCGCGCGCACCTCGGCCTGGGCCCGGGCCGCCGTCCGCGGGCGAAAGGCCTGCGTGTCGACCCCGGGCGGGCCCAGGCGGGTGCGTGCCGCCAGGCCCGGGTCCTCCAGCAGCTCGAACATCCGGCGCGCCGTGTGGCCCGATCCGACGAGCAGCGTCGCCGCGCGCGCGATGCCCTCCCGCGCCGCGCCGGCGAAGCGATCGGGGGCCACGGCGACGGCGTACTCGAGATCTGAGCCATGGACCTTCACGGCGTAGGGCACGCCGGGCGGCAGGCCGCGGGCGGCGGCCACCGGGCCCATGACGAGGTGGTTGATCAGCGCGAGGTCGGGGCGGCGGCGCCCGCTGATCGCGGCGATCGCCCGGGCGTTGGCGCCGACGTAGGCCTCCACCTCCGCGGGCGAGCACTCGACGAAGGTCTTCACCGCGAAGCCGGGGTAGCGATCGGCCACGTAGACGGGCAGCAGGCCGCCGATGTCGGGCTGCCAGACGGTCACCGCGACCGGCTCGCGCAGCACCTCGACACCGGTGACGGCGCCGTCGGCGCCGAGCGCGCCGACGGCGTCGACCCAGTCCAGCTCAGCGGCCTGCGCGTCCTGCGCCAGCAGGTCGACGGTGTGGCCGGCCCGCACGAGCGCGGGCACGAGCCGGGCGTTGTAGACGTTGGACCCCGTGCCGCGCAGCAGGTAGCCGTGGAAGACGAGGAGATGCATGCGGGCTCCCCGTCATATCTCAATCCCTACTTCTTGGCGGCGACCGCCCGCTTGAGCTGGTCCTTGTTCATCTTCGAGCGGCCGTCGATGCCGAGCTGCCTGGCCTCGTTGTAGAGCTGCTCGCGGGTGCGGCCCTTCTCGCGGTTGGTGCCCGAACGCCGGCCGCCCCGGCGGCTGGGCGACATGTCCTGCGTGGAGCTCTTGGAGGCCGTCTGCGACTCGCCGGCCTGCGCGCGCTCCTTGTTGACGGTCCGCGCGGCGACCTCCTCGGCGCGGTCCTCGGACCGGCCCTGCTCGAGCTGGCTGTCCTTGATGTGCTCGTACTGGCGGGCGCGCTTGGTGCCCTTCTTGACGCCTGCGGGTGGCATGGCGCTCCTCCTCTGCGTATGACTGCGTTGTTGGCGGCGCAGTACCCGCAAGACCCCTAGTGGAGCCGCCGGCCTCGCACGACGTACATCTCCTCCTCGTGAAGGTCGGGCCGTTTGGCCGCCATCAGGGGGCCCAGGGGACCGGTCTCGCGGTGGACGACGTCGGCCTCCAGGCCGGCCTCCTCGAGGGCCTCGATCGTCCGCGCGACGTCGATCACCGACGAGTGCACGAGCAGGACCGTGCCGCCGGGCCGCAGGTGATCGGCGACGTCGGCGCAGATGCGCTCCAGCAGGGCGCGGCCGTCGCCGCCGCCGCCCTGCCATGCGCGCGACGGGCCCCGGGTCGGGATGTCGTCGCTGGGCAGGTAGGGCGGGTTGGAGACGACGAGGTCGAACTGCCGGCCGGCCACGGGCGCGAACAGGTCACCGCGCCGCGGCGTGACCCGCACGCCGTTGAGGCGCGCGTTGATCGTGGCGGTCACGAGCGCGCGGCGCGAGACGTCCACCACCGTCACCGAGCGCGCGCCGCACTGCGCGGCGGCCACCCCGATCGCCCCGCTGCCGGTGCCGAGCTCGAGCACGTCGGCGTCGCGCGGCGGCCGCTCGCGGCGCATCACCTCCGCCAGCAGCCACGTGTCGCTGTGCGGGGTGAAGACCCCAGGGAGGGTGATGATTCGCATGGTCGCCGGGTATGCCTCGCGGGCCTCGACCGCAAACCCCCGCAGAACGTGACCCTCGAGCCGACCATCGCCCTCGCTCCGCCCGCGCTCCGCGCGCCGTCGATGCGGGCGTTGTTCGACGCGCCGCGCGCTCCGACCATCGGCATCGAGGAGGAGCTCATGCTGCTTCACCCGGGCACGCTGGACCTGGTGCCGAGCTGCGAGCAGGCGCTCGCCGCGCTCGCCGGCGACACGCGCTTCAAGGCCGAGCTCGTCGCCGCGCAGATCGAGACCGTGACGCCGCCGCGGCGCACGGTCGGCGACGCGGCGCAGGTGCTGCGCGAGGCGCGCCGCGATCTCCTCGCCGCGCTCGACGGCCGCGCCCTCGTCGCCGGCGCGGGCGTGCATCCCTTCGCCGCCGCGCTCGGCGAGCTGCACAGCGCCGCGCGCTACAACGAGCTCGCCCTGGAGTACGCCGGCATCGCGCGACGCCAGGTCGTCTTCGGGCTGCACGTGCACGTCGCGGTCAGCGGCGCGGAGCGGGCGGTCGCCGTGCACGACGCGCTGCGCTCCTACCTGCCCGACCTCGCGGGGCTGGCGGCCAACGCGCCGTTTCACGAGGGCCGCGACACGGGCCTGGCCTCGGTGCGCCCGTCGATCGCCGCGATGCTGCCGCGCCAGGGCGTGCCGCCGGCGCTGGGCAACTGGGATGCCTTTGAGCGGGCGCTGAGCTGGGGCGAGACGGCCGCCGTCCTGCCGGCGCGCCAGCGCTGGTGGTGGGAGCTGCGGCTGCATCCGGCCTTCGGCACGATCGAGGTGCGCGTCGCCGACACGCAGACGACGGTCGACGAGACGGCGGCCTACGCCGCGGTCGTGCACGCGCTCGTGACGTGGCTGGGCGAGCGCGCCGCCGCCGGCGAGCAGCTCCCAGTCGCGCCGACCTGGCGGATCGCCGAGAACCGCTGGTGGGCGGCCCGCTACGGCCTGGAGGCGTCGTTCGCCGACCTCGTGACCGGCGAGCGCGAGCCGCTGCGCGGGCGCCTGGAGCGTCTCTTGGACGAGCTCGCGCCGGTCGCGGCGCGGCTGGGCTGCGCGGCGCAGCTCGAACGCGCGCGGGCGCTCGCATCCGGACCCGGCGGCGCCGGGCGCCAGCGCGCCGAGGCGGCGCGCGGCGGGCTGGACGGCCTCGTCGGCTGGCTGGCCGCGCGCGCGCTGGCGTAGGCGTCGCCCGAGCCCACGGGGTGGGTTCACCGGCGTCGAGCAAGGGGTAAGTGGCGCTGCGTGCTGACCACACCACAGCCCCGTGGCGAGCTCAGCGAAGCGCTGCTGGCCGCGCTCGCTCGCCCCGTGCACCCGATCTCAGCCCCGCGGCTGCAGGCGCCGGCCGATCCGCTCGCCGACGAGGACCTGCAGCTCGCCCTGTACTGCTGCTACGAGCTGCACTACCGCGGCCTGCCGGGCGTCGCTGACGAGTGGGAGTGGGAGCCGTCCCTGCTGGGCCTGCGCCGCGATCTCGAGGCCTGCTTCGAGACCGCGCTCACCACGGCCGTGCCGCGACCGCCGCTGCCGGCCGGGCCGCAGGACATGGACCTCGCGCTGCGCGCGATCGCCGAGTCCGACGACGCGCCGTCGGTGTCGCGGTTCATCGACCGCCACGCGACGCACGAGCAGTTGCTCGAGTTCCTCGCGCACCGCTCGGCCTACCAGCTCAAGGAGGCCGACCCGCACTCCTGGGCGCTGCCGCGCCTCTACGGCGGTCCGAAGGGCGCCCTCGTGCAGATCCAGGCCGACGAGTACGGCAACGGCGACCCGGAGCGCATCCACGCCAAGCTCTTCGCCGACACGATGGACGAGGCCGGCCTCGACACGACCTACGGCGCCTACGTCGACCACCTGCCGGCCGCGACGCTGGCGACCGTGAACCTCATGTCGTTCTTCGGCCTGCACCGCCGCTGGCGCGGCGCGATCGTCGGCCACCTCGCGCTCTTCGAGATGGAGTCCTCGGTGCCCAACCGCCGCTACGCCAAGGGCCTGCGGCGCCTGGGCTTCGGCGACCGGGCAACGGCGTTCTTCGACGAGCACGTCACCGCCGACGCGATCCACGAGGCGATCGCGGCCGTCGACCTCGCCGGTGGCCTGGCCCGCCAGCAGCCCGAGCTGACCGGCGACATCCTCTGGGGCGCGGCGGCGCTCGTCGAGATCGACGGGCGCTGGGCGAAGCGGATGCTCGGCGCCTGGGAGGAGGGCGTCAGCTCGTTGCGGACCCCCCTGCCGGCACCGGCCTCCTCAGCCGCCGCGCCCTGACTCGGCGCCGCTCGGGGCGCGAAAGCGCACGAGCTTGTGCGAGCCGTCGCAGAACGGCCGCAGGCGCGACTTGCCGCAGCGGCACAGCGCGATCGTGCCGCCTTGGGCCTCGATCTCGTTGCCATCCTGATCCTCCAGGCGGACGGGACCTCGGACGAGGAGCGGACCGTCGCGGTAGCTCGTGA
>CAVUND010000006.1:0-117636 GCA_963742745.1 uncultured Actinomycetes bacterium | reverse complement strand
GTGAGCATCGGCGGCATCGTCTACCTGGTCCTCGGCCTGCTCGTCGCGGCGTCGCAGAACTACTTCGATCACCTGAGCACCGTCGGTCGCCTGCTGTCGGCGATCATCGCCGTCATCATCTGGCCCCTGCTGCTGTTCGGGATCGACGTCCGCATCACCTGATCCGCGGGCGGCCGACGCGGCGTCAGGCCCAGAACTCGTCGTTCTCGTAGTCGTCGTGCTGAAAGGCGCGAAACTCCTTCGCGATGCCGTCCTCGACGCGCCAGACGTGGACCGCCTCGACGTCGAGCCGGTTGCCGTTGCGCTCGCCCTTCTCGCCGACGAGGACGACGACCGTGTTCTCACCGTTGTCGAGGATGTCGTGCACCTCGAGGTGGAACGTCCCGCCCGAGCGCTCGCCGAGCTGTCCGAAGAACCCGACGACCTCGTCGTGTCCGGTGTAGTCACCTGACAACGGGTTCTTGCCGGGCACGTGCCAGGCGATGTCCTCGGCGAACACGGCGAGAACCGCCTCGACGTCACCCGTGGCAAAGTCGTCATATCCCTTGCGGAGGATCTCGGCGTTTGACTGTGACATGGCGCGGTCCTTTCACGGCCGGGAACGCGACACTAACCCGCTGTGTAACTGCGGTCAACCATCTTTCGCCCAGGCACGACGGCAATACACAGAAACTCCCACGGCTGCCGAAGCCCGGCATGGACTCGGCCGCAGCCAAGCCAGCGAGGAAGTGAACGGGCAGTACTGATGGTGCATGAAGTCCGAGCGGGACGAATGAGCAAGGTCGGCTTCGCCGGTGAGCCCCGCCTCTTCGAGCTGCACAAACGTCGTGAAGTAGCCGCCGGCGTCGGCGAGAGCCCGCCCCCGGAATCGAACCGAGAACCTCTTGATTACAAATCAAGTGCTCTGCCAATTGAGCTAGGCGGGCGCGTCGGGCGAAAACGCCCGTGGCTACAGGGTATCCGCGGTCACGAAATCTCCGCGGCGCGCTCGTGGTCCGACGAACGTGAGCGTGCGTCGAGCCTCGCGAGGGTCCCGAGTGCCGTCGGCTGTTCGAGGTCGGCCTCGACGAGATGGTCGATTCAACCACCATCTGCCGTCTCTGCGCGTCGCGCCACGTGGGTGGCTGCCGGCAAGACATCGATGAGGGTGTCGGTCGGCGGACGCGCCGGGCGGACGGACCGGGTTCAGCATCGGCATCGGCATCGGCCGGGGTGTGTCGACTACGGCGCGCCGGACGCGAGGAATTCGACACGCCCCCGGTCGGCGTAGGCCGGCATCGGTCGGGGTGTGTCGACTACGGCGCGCCGGACGCGAGGAATTCGACACACCCCCCGGTCGGCGTAGGCCGGCCCCGGCCGGGACGCCGCCACCCCCGACCTCTCCACGAGCTGCGCGAGCCGGGGATCACGTCATCGCCGCAGCGTTGCCGACGACCCCGACGTCGATCGAGTTCGAGGCTGCCGAAGACGCTGTAGATCCCGCCGCCCAAGACGGGCCCGCCCTGCGGCACGGCGCGGCCGTTGGTGATCGTCATGCCCGCGATGCTCACGTCGCTGGCGTTGGTCGTGAAGATCGGGTAGTCGCCGCCCGAGACGCGCCGGACGGTCAGCGCGTCCTGACCCGCGCCGGTGATGGTCAGCGTCTGGCCGGAGATCGTCGGCAGCGCACTGCCGAGGTCGATCGTCGAGGGATCGGGCAGCCCGACCAGGGTGATCGTGTTCGTGCCGCCCAGCGCCTGCGCGTCCTCCATCGCGGCGCGCAGCGTGCACGTCGCGGACACGGTCGCGCACAGGCCGTTTCCGGCGGCTACGTCGGACCCGTCGCCGGTGCTGTCGACGATGTAGTTCACGGCCTGCGCCGGGCCCGCGCCGATCAGCAGCGCCGCGCACGCCGCCAGGCCGCAGGTCGTCAGCCGCGCGCCGCGGCGCCGCGGGCTCGCCGCCCATGCGCATGTCACACCGCGGGTCTGCGCTGCACGACTCGATCGAATCCCCATATCCGCCTCCTCGGCCACCGCGACGATCGCCGACCCTTCCCACACCCCGATCGGGCTCGCAAGTCGCTGCGGTCAACGTGCGCGGGCCGCGCCGGACGCGGCTGAGGCTGGTGCGGGATGTGGCAGGCTTGCGAGCGGGATGGCGCAAGACGACACGGCCACGGATGACCGCGCCGAAGCACAGCCTGCCTTCGGCGACGGGCTGATCGGCGTCCTGCTCGGCGGCGACGGCCTGCGCGCGATCGCCGCGCTGATGATCTTCTTCGGGCATGTCTTCGTGAACGCCGACCCCGGCCAGGCGTTCGAGAACTACGGCTGGGCGAAGGAGCTCGTCGGCCGGCTCGACCTCGGCCTCGGGCTGTTCTTCGCGCTGTCGGGCTACTTCGTCGCGCGGCCGTTCGTGCGCTCCTACATCCTCGGCACGAAGCGGCCGTCGGCCCGCCGCTTCCTGCGCAACCGCGCGCTGCGGATCGTGCCCGCCTTCTACGTCGTCGCCGCGATCGTGCTGCTGCGCTTCGGCCTCGACGGCGCGATCGGCCCGACGCCGGATAACCCCTCGGGCACGGGCCCACGGTCGGAGTGGTGGCAGGTGCTGTCGGTCTTCACCTTCACCCAGAGCTACACCGGCGGCTCGGCGACGCTGCCCTACGGCCAGGCGTGGTCGCTGGGCGCCGAGGTCGCCTTCTACCTCCTCCTGCCGCTCGCGGCCGCCCTCGCCTACCGCCTCGGCGGGCGCATCACGAGCGCGCGGACCCGCGCGAAGGCGGCGCTCATCGCGCTCGGCGCCGTCGGCCTCGTGAGCATCTACCTGCGCCAGGGCAGCGACGAGTTCGCCGTCCTCACGAGCCCGCCGTTCATCGTCTACGCCTTCATCCCCGGGATCATGCTCGCCGCCGCCGAGCCGCTCGCCGCGCCGCGCCTGCGCGCCGACCCGCGGCTGGCCAGGCGCCTCGCCTACGCGCTCGGCGCGGTCACGATCCTCGCCTGGGCGCTGTACGCCAACTGGGACTACGCCGTGCAGACCACGGCGCTGCACCACGCGCTCGGCCGCCGCGCGCTGATGGCCGTCGTGTGCGCGGGCGCAGCGCTTGCCGCCGTGATCGCCTGGCAGCTCGGCACGGAGCGGGCCCCGCGCTGGCTCGACAACCGGCCGATCAGGTACCTCGGCGCGCGCTCCTACGCGATCTACCTCATCCACGTCTGGGTGCTCTTCGAGGTGATCGACCTCGTCGGCGCCGACGCCGGCACCACGACCCTCGTCATCGCGATGATCGCGATCGGCCTGCCGGTCACCGTCGCGCTGTCGGCGCTGTCGTGGCGTTACGTCGAGCAGCCGTTCCTCGAGCGCCGCGTGCGCTGGGCCTTCGGCGAGCGGCGCCCAGGACCCGGCGCACCGGCGCCCGCCACCGCCGCACCAGGCGCTGCCCCGGCCGGCAGCGAGATCGTCGAAACGCCACCGCCCGAGCGCGCGTTGCCATGATGCGCGCGTGAGCATGTCCTCCCTGCGATCCGTCGCGCGCGCCGCCCGCCTGACGGCCGAGCGGGCCCGCTTCGAGCTGTGGGCGCGGCGCCTCGACGCCCGTCTGCGCCGCGCCGGCGGGCGCCTGGAGCTGCAGGCCCCCCACGGCGCGCACTTCTACGAGCTGCCCGACGTCGAGATCCATCCCTACGGCGGGAAGGCCGGCACGCTGACGATCCGCCTCGGCGAGCACGTCCAGCTCGGCCGCCGCCAGATCCTCGACGTCTGGGCCGCGGCGGACAACACGCTCGACCTCGGCGACCGCGTCACGTTCAGAGCCGGCACCCGCATCCAGCTGCGCGGCGGCACCGTGCGCATCGGCGACGACAGCACGATCCGCGACTACTGCCTGCTCGACGCGATGGACGGCGGTGAGATCGTGCTCGGCAAGCGGGTGCAGTTCGGCGCGCAGGTGGCGCTGCACGCGCTCGAGCTCGTGGAGATGGGCGACGACTCGGCCGCCGGCGAGCGCGTGAGCATCTTCGACTCCGACCATCGCCACGACGGCAGCCACGTCACCAACTACGAGCAGCCGGTCGCGATCGCGCCGGTGATCATCGGCACGAACACGTTCCTCGGCGCGAACTCCCTGCTGCTGCGCGGGGTGCGGATGGGCCCCAACGGCATGCTCGGCGGCTCGTCGCTCGTGCGCGGCGGCGAGTACCCCGGCGGCTTCCTCTACGCCGGCTCGCCCGCGCGCGAGATCCGCCCGCTGGCACCGGACCTCGGTGCGAGGCCCGCGCAGCGACGCTGACCCAGGTTGGCGGAAATCCCCCATTGACGCGCCATGACGGCAGG
Source organism: uncultured Actinomycetes bacterium (assembly GCA_963742745.1). GTDB lineage: Bacteria > Actinomycetota > Thermoleophilia > Solirubrobacterales > Solirubrobacteraceae > CADCVQ01. Next base: position 113,322 of record CAVUND010000006.1, on the reverse strand, counting down.
CGGCAGGCTCGCCGGTGCAGACCCGAGCACACGTCGTCGTCAGGGGGAATCGATGGGCACCGCCGATCACTCGTCCCGCACCGCAGGATCGGTGGCACTGCGCGCACTGCTGCTGGTGTGCGCCGCCATGGCGTTCGCACCGCCGGCGAGCGCCCGAGCCGCGATTCACTACGAGTCCCTCAGCGTCGGGAGCTATCACAACTGCGCGGTCAAGACCGACGACACCGTCGCCTGCTGGGGTTACAACGTGGACGGCCAGGCCGCCGCACCGTCGGGCACGTTCAAGTCCGTCAGCGCCGGCTATTCCCATACGTGCGCGCTGAAGTCCGGCGACACGATCACCTGCTGGGGCAGCAACTCCCATGGACAGACCAACGCGCCCTCCGGAGCGTTCTTGTCCGTCAGCGCCGGCGACAAGCACACGTGCGCGTTGAGGCCCGACAGCAGCGTCGCCTGCTGGGGCTCAAACGAATTTGGACAAATCAACGCGCCCTCCGGGGCGTTTACGTCCGTCAGCGCCGGTGGCCCTCACACGTGCGCCCTGCGGTTGGACGGGAGCATCGCCTGCTGGGGCTTCAACCGAAACGGGCAGGCCAACCCGCCCTCGGGAGCGTTTTATTCCGTCGACACCGCCGTGATCCACACGTGCGCGGTCCGGGTCGACGACAGCATCGCGTGCTGGGGCGGGAACGCGGACGGACAGACCAACGCGCCGGCCGGAGCGTTTGTGACGGTCAGCGCCGGCGGTTATCCGACGTGCGCTCTACGTCCCGACGGGGGCATCGCATGCTGGGGGCGCAACGACTACGGCCAGATCGACGCGCCGGCGGGAGCCTTCCAATCCGTCGGCGCCGGCACGGTGCACGGGTGCGCACTCAGGGCCGACGGCACCATCAGCTGCTGGGGTCAGAACTTCTGGGGGCAGACCGACGTGCCGGATGACACCGCGCCGGTCGTCGCGCCGCACATCTCCGGCACGCTTGGCGACAATGACTGGTACACGAGCGCGGTCGATCTGGACTGGGAGATCAGCGACGACGAGTCGGAGATCGGCTCCCAGCAGGGCTGCGACCCGTTGCACATCGACGCCGACCAGCCGGCGACGAGCTACACGTGCACGGCGACCAGCCGCGGCGGCACGGAGTCCCAGACGGTGTCGATCCCTCGGGACGCGACCGCGCCGGCCGTGAGCGTCACCGGCGTCAGCGACGGCGCGAGCTACCCCGCGGGCGCCGTGCCGGCCGCCGGATGTGACACGCAGGACGCCATGTCAGGCGTCGCCGAGCAGGCCACGGCCACCTCCGCGGGTGGACCCATCGGTCAGATCACCGTGACGTGCGCGGGCGCGAAGGACAACGCCGGCAACACCGGGTCGCAGAGCGTCCGGTACACGGTCCTCGACGAAACCGACCCGACGGCCGCGATCGACAGCCCGCTCGACGGTCAGAGCGTCGCGCGCAACCAGGTCGTCAGCGCGCAGTACACGTGCGCCGACGAGCCCGGCGGGTCGGGGATCGCGAGCTGCACGGGCACCGTGCCCGTCGGCGCGGCGATCGACACCGCCACGCTGGGGCACCGCACGTTCTCGGTGACCGCGACCGACGGCGCCGGCAACACGACCACCGTCACGGCGGAGTACATCGTCGTCGACGCCACGGCACCCACGATCGACGCGGTATCGCCCGGACCCGACGGCGTCTACGAGGCCGGCGCGACGATCGTCGCCGACTACTCCTGCAGCGACGAGGCGGGCGGGTCGGGCCTGGCGACCTGCGCGGGCAGCGTCCCCGACGGCCAGCCGATCGACACGAGCCTCGGCACGCACCTGTTCACGATCAACGCGTCGGACAACGCCGGCAACCTCGCCTCGCAGACGATCAACTACGCCGCCGCCGATCGCGTCGCGCCGCGGATCTCGATCAGCAGCCCGATGGGCTCCTACGGCCTGCTGCACCTGCTGCTCAGCCCGCCCCGCGCGCAGTTCTCCTGCGCCGACGACGTCGGCGCCAGCGGCCTCGCCACCTGCGCTGCGAGCGTCGACGGCCGTCCGGTCGCCAACGGCGCGGCCGTGCCCACCGGCTTCGGCAGCCACACGCTGACCGTGACCGCCGGCGACAACGCCGGCAACACCCGCACCCAGACGACCACGTACACGATCGGGCTGCTGTAACGACCGGTCCACGCTCGTCACGTCCCGGCGCCATCGCGTCCGGCGCCCCGATCGGAGAAGATGTCGCGGTGGCGCTCACGGATCGGGCTGTCGGCAGGGAGGCCCTGCGACGGTTGAGCTTCCTGTTTCAGGACGGGATGGTGCTGTCGGCGACCCTGCGCGGGCTCGACGCGATCGGGCTGCTCGCGGCCTCTGCGCAGCGCGAGGACACCGTCGCGCAGCTGCAGCCCGGCCTGACCAAGCCCGCCTTCGGCCAGATCCGCGTCGGCCTGCGCACGCTCGCCCAGGCCGGCTGGACCGCCGAGGGTCCCGAGCAGGCCCCCGAGCACACGACGATCCGCTGGACCGAGACCGGTCGCGCCGTCCTGCGCCACCATGCCCGCTTCATCGCCCTCGGCGACTACCTCGCGACGTTCACCGACAACGGTCCCGGCGCCTGGACGCGGTCGTGGGAGGGCGAGCGGGCCGCGCGTCTCGCCGAGCTCGTCGACGCGTCCGCCGCGCGCTGGGAGCTCGACGACCTCGACCCGGCGCTGCGCGAGCAAGTCGGCGCCCAGCTCGACGGCGCCCTGGCCTCCCCAGTCCTGCTCTGGCTCGACGCCACCGGCGGCCTCGCCACCGACGGCGCCGGACCGCAGCTGCCCGACGGCGACAGCGGCGAGCAGGCCGGCCGCCTGCTGAGCACCCTCGGCTGGGTCGACGACGACCGCGCCTGGACCGAGGCCGGCCGCCACGGCCTGGACTTCGTCGCCCACCTCGGCCTCGGGGGCTCCTACCTGCCGATGTTCGCCCGTCTCCCCGACCTGTACCGCGGCGAGCTGACCGCCACATACGCCCCCGGGAACGAGAAGGCCCGCGAGTGGCACGTCCAGGACGAGATGAACCTGCGCGCGAGCTCGGTCGCGCACGGGCGCTACTTCGCCGACGCCGATCCGATCGTCGCCAGCATCTTCGACCGCGAGCCGCTCGCCGACCAGCCGCGCTTCGTCGTGCTCACCGGCTGTGACGACGGGCGCTGGCTCGTGCACATGCACGAGCTCGTCCGCGACACGACGCTGCGCGGCCGCCACCTCGGCGAACGCCCGCTGCGAATGGTCGGCATCGACCGCAGCGAGGCAGCGGTGGCCCGCGCCGAGGAGGCGCTGCAGGCGGCGGGCATCGACGGCCTCGTCCTGCGCGGCGACACCGGCGACCCGACGGCGGTGCGCGACGCGCTGCACGCCCACGGCCTGCCGATCGAGGACGGGCTGCACGTGCACGCGTTCGTCGATCACGAGCGCCGCTACAGCGGCGGCCACGCGCCCGAGGGCGGCGCCGGCATGTCGAGCGGCGCCTACATCGCCGACGACGGCGCGGCGCTCGTCGGCGCCGACGTCGAGGCCGATCTCAGCGCCCACCTCGCGCGCTGGGCACCGCACGTCGCCCGCCACGGCGTGCTCGTGCTCGAGGCGCACTGCGTCTCGCCGCCGGTGACGGCGCGCCACCTCGGCGCGCTGCACAGCATCGCCTTCGACGCCTACAGCGGCTACACGGGCCAGTACCCCGTCGAGCGGCCGGCCTTCATCGCCGCCGCGCGGCGCGCCGGGCTGCGGCAGGCGGCGACCGGCGAGCGACGCTACCCGACGACGCGCCCCTTCGTGGCGGTCAGCCTCAACCACATGCTCGGCGATCGCTCCGGCCCGATGATCGCGCGCGGCGATCCCGACGCGCCGCGGCGCGACACCTGGAGCCCGCAGCCGGGCACCGACCTGCGCGACGGGCGCGGACTGCACGAGCTCGTCTTCGACCACGGCGACCTGCGCCACCCGCGCCTGTGGGCGTCGGCGTCGACGAGCCAGCTCGTCACGCAGACGATGGACACGCTCGAGGAGCGCGTCGAGACGCTCCCGCGCGGCGCGGTGCTGCGCGTCCTGGACTACGGCACCGGCACGGCGCTGGCGGCGATCGAGACGCTCAAGGCCTGCCGCGAGCGCGGCTTCGAACGGCGTCTCGCGCGGCGCGGCGTCGGCTTCGAGCTGCACCTCGTCGACATCCCCTCGAGCTGGTTCGCCCAGGGCCACGCGCTCGTGCAGGAGTCCTCGTGGACGCAGTGCCACTCGCTCATCGGCGCCGACGGGCGCTTTCGCCCGCTCAGCGACGTGACCGGCGGCGTCCAGATGGACGTGGTCATGTCGAGCATGGTCTTCCACCTCATCCCGCCCAAGGCGCTCGTGCGCGTCGCCGAGTCGCTGGCCGGGATCACCGCGCCCGGCGGCCGGCTGCTGTGGAACGCGCCGGACCTCGGCATCCCCGGCCCCTACGCGGTGCCCTTTCACCATCCCAACCGGCTCACGCGCGCGCATTGGAAGAAGCTCCTGCTCGGCGAGGCGGAGCCGACGAGCCCGGTGCAGCGCGACGCGATCGCGGCGGCGCGGCTGCGCGCGCAGCGCGGCGAGCCGCTCATCGACGACGTGCGCGCCAACAAGCGCATCCTCCCCACGCCGCACACCGGCGAGGAGGTCGGCAACGCGCTGCGCGGCCACTTCACCGGCGAGGTGACGACGCAGACGCACGAGATCGTCGTGCGCGAGACGCTCGACACGCTGCTCGTGCCGTCAAATCAGGAGGAGTACCTCCCCGAGATCGAGGACTTCGCCCTGCGCTCGGCGCTCATCGAGGAGCTCATGCTCGAAGAGGTGCTGCCGGGCCTGCGCGGCGGGCCGGCCGGGACGTACGGCGGCTACAACGTGCACTGGACGTTCGGGGACTTCCGGCCCATCGAGGGCTGAACGGCACGCCTTGGTCGGGTTGTTCATGCCCCACATGAACGACCCGACCACCCGCGCGGGGCGCCGACCATGACCGGCCTCGCCCTCTCCGCCCGGCTGCGCCACGCGGCCGACCCGGTCTGGCGGGCGCAGCTGGAGCATCCGTTCCTGCGTGGCATCGCCGACGGCACGCTGGCGCCGGAGCGCTTCGCCTTCTACGTCCGCCAGGACCACCTGTTCCTCGTCGAGTACGCGCGCCTGCTCGCGCTCGGCGCCGCGCGGTCGCCGGACCTCGCGACGATGACCCGCTTCGCCGAGCTGACGACCGAGATCCTCACGACCGAGATGGACCTGCACCGCTCGCTGGCCGCCGGGCTGGGCATCACGCCAGCCGAGCTGGAGGCCGAGCCGGCCGCCCCGACGACGCAGGCCTACACCGACTTTCTCGTGCGGACGGCCGCGCAGGGCGACTTCGCCGAGCTGGCCGCGGCCCTGCTGCCGTGCATGTGGGGCTACGCGGAGATCGGCGCGGCACTGGCGACGGAGCCGCGCTCGCCGGAGGACCGCTACGCGCAGTGGGTCGACATGTACGCCTCGGCGGAGTTCGCCGAGCTGGCCGTCTGGTGCCGGGCGCTCGTCGACCGGCTGGGCGCCGCGTCGTCCGAGGCGGAGCGGGTGCGGCTGGAGCAGGTGTTCCTCACGTCCAGCCGCTACGAGCTCGCGTTCTGGGAGATGGCCTGGACCGGCGAGTCCTGGCCGGTCTGACCGCCGATCTCTCCAGAGGGCGAGGCTCAGGCGCGGTCGGCGGCGCGTGCCCTCGTCGCCACGGCCGACTCCGGCTCGTCACCGATCAGCGTGTGGTCGGTGTCCGGTGCCGGGACGACGCCGTTGGCCACGTCCTCGGCCAGCTGCTTGCGCGCGTCCTTGCGGGCGGCCTTGTCCATCCTGCGCTCCCGCATCTTCGCCTCGCGGTTGAGCTTCGCCATCGTGGTCTTCTTCTTGCCGCTTGAGGCCATGCGGGTGCTCCCTCGTTGTGTTTGGTGCCGTCGGTGGCGCGGCGCCAGAGCAGAAGCGCGCGCGGACGGGAGCGACGGGGGCGCTGTGGCCCCGCAGACGAGTCTAGCCCCCGCTCACTCGTCGCTCCCGGGCGGCGACGCCGTGCCCCGCTCTCCGAGTGGTGGCATGCGGCACCGGGTAGGTCTGCCGCGGCCATGATGTTCTTCTTCTCCAACCGCCTCGGCTGCGGCGGCTCGCTGCTCGTGTCGCTCGTCGGGACGGTCCTGCTGCTGCTCATCCTCGGCGTCGTGGACTTCTAGCGCCGTTGGCCGATCCCAACCGAGTGGCCTTCGTGCTCGGAGGCGGCGGCGGGCCGTTCGGCGCCCACGAGGTGGGGATGCTGCGCGCGCTGACCGAGCACGGGATCGTTCCCGACCTCGTCCTCGGGACGTCGGTCGGGGCGATCAACGGCGTGGCGATCGCCGCCGAGCCGACGGCGGCCGGCGTCGAGCGGCTGACCGAGGCGTGGTGCGACATCGATCGCAGCCGGGTCTTCGACGGCTCGGTCGTGCGGCGCCTCGCGACGCTCGCGCGCACGCGCACGCACCTGCACGGCAACGGGTCGCTGTGCCGGATGCTCACCGAGCTTCTGCCGGTCAGCCGGATCGAGGACCTCGCCGTGCCGTTTCAGTGCGTCGCCGCGAGCATCGAGCGCGCCAGCGAGCACTGGTTCGCCGACGGGCCGATCGTCCCCGCCGTCGTGGCCTCGGCCTCCGTACCGGGGCTGCTGCCGCCGGTGCGGATCGGCGACGAGCACTTCATCGACGGCGGCGTCGTCAACAGCATCCCGCTCAGCCGGGCGATCGCGCTCGGCGCGCGCCAGGTCTTCGTCCTGCACGTGGGGCGCCTCGACCGCCCGCTGGAGGCGCCGCGCTCGCCGTGGGAGGTCGCGCTCGTGGCCTTCGAGATCGCCCGCCGCCACCGCTTCGTCGGCGACCTCGCGACCGTGCCCAGCGGCGTCGAGGTGCACGTGCTCGAGACCGGGCAGCAGGACCCGCCGCGCTTCACCGACCGCTCGCAGTTTCGCTATCGCGACACGACGAGCGTCCCCGCCCGCATCGACCGCGCATACGAGGCCTCGGCGCGCTACCTCGACGAGCACGGGCTCGGGTCGCGGTCCGGCCCCGGGTCCGGGTCCGGGTCCGGGCCAACGTGATGCGGGTGACCGCGGTCCCGTTTGCCGTGCGCCGCTTCGTCGTCGCTCCGCTCGTGCTGCTCTTCGAGGCGTCGCTCGTCGTCCTCTCGCCGCTGCTGGTGCTGATCGCCGCGATCCTCGCGCCGCTGCGCACCGGCTCGCGGGTCGTGCGGACGGCCGCGATCATGGTCGACTACTCGTTTCGCCACCTCGTGTGCACCGCGGCGTGCGGCGGGCTGTGGGTCGCCGGCGGCTTCGGGCGCCGCATGGACTCGCCGCGCATGCGGCGCGCGCACTATGCCCTCGTGCGCTGGTTCGTCGCCGGGGTGCACCGCACGATGACGCGGCTCATGCGCGCCGAGGTGCGGGTCACGGACTCCGCCGAGGCCGAGCGAGCGCTGTCCTGCGGCCGCGGTCCGGTGATCGTCCTCAGCCGCCACGCCGGCGAGGGCGACTCGCTGCTCATCCTGCACGAGCTGCTCGTCCGCCACCGGCGGCGGTTGCGCGTCGTGCTGCACGAGGCGTTGCGCCTGGAGCCGCTCATCGACATCCTCGGCCACCGCCTGCCCAACCGCTTCGTCGATCCGCGCGGCGGCGACATCGAGCCCGAGATCGCCGCGCTCGCCGCGGACCTCGGGGAGCAGGATGCGCTGCTGATCTTCCCGGAGGGCGGCAACTTCTCCCGCGCGCGCCGGCGCCGCGGGATCGAGCGCCTCGAGCGAGCGGGCTACGCCGAGGAGGCCGCCTGGGCGCGCGGGATGCGCCACGTCAGCGCGCCGCGGCCGGGCGGGGCGCTTGCCGCGATCGACGCCGCGCCGCACGCCGACGTGGTCTTCATCGCCCACGCCGGGGTCCCTGAAGGGATCCGCCAGCTCTGGCAGGGGATGGCGACCGGTCAGCGGGTGCAGTTGCGCCTCTGGGTCGCCCCGGCCGGCGAGATCCCGATCGAGGCCGACGAGCGCATCGACTGGCTCTTTGGCTGGTGGTGCACGCTCGACGCGTGGATCGAAGAGTGCCAGGCGGCCTGACCCGCGTCAGTCCCAGCCGACCTCGTCGTTCGTGTCGAGCGTCTGCCAGACCTTGATCTCCGGCGGCGCGGTGACGCCGACCTCCTCCATGAGCGGTCCGATCTGCGGCTGCGCCTCGTTGAAGAAGCTGTGGAAGCTGTCCCCGTCGGGCCATTCGTCGACGGCCATGAACTCGCCGTCGCCGCCGTACCAGCGGTGCGCGATGAGGCCCTTGCTCTTGGCGATCCCGAGGATCTGCTCGATCGTCTCGGCCTGCTCGTTGACAACCTCCTGAAACCGGGCCGGATCTCCGCTCACCCGCAACGTCACGATCACCGACATGCGACCTCCATCGTTCGCTTGAACCGAGCCGAACCTAACCCAACGGCCAGTTCTCTGCGCCGCGTCGGGTCAGCCCGCGGCAGCCGTGACGAGCGTGGCGTTCAGCGCGTCGAGCACTGGGCCGATCGGGGTGAAGCACATGCTCTGAAACGGGCCGAAGACGAGCGTCGCGATGCCGACCGCGCGCACGCTGCCGTCGGCGGCCGGCGGCGTGTAGACCGGCGAGCCGCTGTCGCCGAGATCCGCGGTGATCGTCGTGCAGGGCAGCCCGCCGGTGCCGGGATAGGAGCGGATGACATCGCCGCAGCGGTCGGTGCCGCTCGTGCGTCCGGCAAAGCAGACCTCGTGCCCCAGGCGATGTCGCGCGCGACCGACGACGAACAGCGGCGCGCCGATGATGCCGCGGTCGATGACGGGCGCCGAGAAGCGGCCGGGGCCGGACGGCGCCGGCAGCGCGAGCGCGTCGATGCGCGGCGAGCGCTTCGTCGCCCGCTTGCGCCAGAGGTTGCGCTGCACGCCGCCCAGGACGAGCCCGACGGGATTCGCCGTGCGCAGCGCCGTGTTGCGGCGCAGCGTCCTGCGGCTGCGGGTGAGACCGGCGCAGTGCCCCGAGCTCAGGCCGGCGAGGTGGCGGCCGAGCCGGACCAGGAACGCCGTGGTGCACGCGGCCGTCCCGACCGGCGGTGCAGCGCCGGCGACGAGCTTGTCGCGCGAGAGCAGCAGCTCGCGTCCCGCGGTCCAGCCGTCGATGTCCGGCGACGCGCCGGGCTCGCGAATCCACAGCGCGGCGCGTCCGCGCACGGCGAACATGTCGTAGGAATCGTCATAGCCGGTCGCGTTGGCGCGCAGCGGCGTCCAGCCCTGGGCGAGGAGCACGGCCTCTACGCCGGCGGGCGTGACGCCGGCCAGCGCCGTGGCGACCGCCCGCGCTTCGTCGCAGGTGGCCCCGTTGACCTCGACGATGATCGCGCCGCCGGTCTTCGCGCACGGGGTGTAGGGACGGAGCCGCTCGGTCGCGGCCGCGGTCGCGGTCGCCGCGACGGCGAGCAGGACGGCAGCGGTGAGCAGGGTGGCGGCGAGGAGGCGACGCATGGCGAGGCGATGCTGGCAGAGGCTGGCGTGCGGCCGCGCCGATTAGGCTTCGCGTCATGACAAAGCTCGAAATCTCAGACGACCTCAACACGAAGCCCGAGGTCCCCAAGCCGACCGGCGCGCCGCCGGCGGAGCTCGTCACCGACGACGTCGTCGTCGGCGAGGGCGCGGCGGCCAAGCCGGGCGATCACGTCACCGTCCACTACGTCGGCGTGTCGTTCGACACCGGCAAGCAGTTCGACTCCTCATGGGACCGCCACCAGCCGTTCGACTTCCCGCTCGGCGGCGGACGCGTCATCAAGGGCTGGGACTTCGGCGTGACCGGCATGCGCGAGGGCGGGCGGCGCACGCTCGTCATCCCGCCGGAGCTGGCCTACGGCACGCGCGGCGTCGGGCCGATCGGGCCCAACGAGACGCTCGTCTTCATCGTCGACCTCGTGAAGGTCGGGTAGCGCGATGCGCGGCCGCGTGATCGCGCTGCTGGCCGTCGGCGCGCTCGGCCTCGGCGCATGTGGTGAGGACGACGGCGGCGACGCTGCGCTCGAGCCGGCGATCCCCTCCAACACCCCGACCGAGACGACGCCCACGACCACGACGACAGGCAAGCCCTTCAGCCTGGCGAGCATCAAGGTCTCCAAGGACACGTCGAAGAAGCCGACGATCACCAAGCCCTCCGGCGACCCGCCGACGAAGCTCGTGCAGAAGGACATCGTGGTCGGCAAGGGCGCCGCCGCGAAGGACGGCGACAACCTGTCCATGCACTACCTCGGCGCGCTGTTCGACGGCGAACAGTTCGAGGCGTCGTGGGACGGCTCCCCGCCCACGCCGTTTGACCTCGTGCTCGGTCAGGGCAACGTCATCGCCGGCTGGGACCAGGGCATCGTGGGCATGAAGCAGGGCGGCCGGCGGCTGCTCGTCATCCCGCCGGATCTCGCCTACGGAGAGAGCGGGCAGGGCAACATCCCGCCGGGTGCCACGCTGATCTTCGTCGTCGACCTCGTCAAGCGCGCAGCCGCCTAGTACAGGCTCGGCGCGGCACCACGCGGGCCCGGCGGCGCTTTCAGGCGGCCGGGCCCCACTGGCCGCCGGCGCGGCCGAGCGTGATGCGATGCTCGCGTCCGTCGGTGCTCTCGACGCGGAAGACGGCCTGATCGGCATCGGCGCCGGGGCGGTCGATGACCTGCACGAGCTGCGGCGCTCCCACGATGCCGTCGCCGAAGCGCTCGGCGGCGGCGGCCCGGGCGGCCGCCTCGAGCGTGGTCCGGTCCCAGCCCTTGTCGAGCGCGTGCGCCTGCGCGAGGGCGTCCTCGGCCTGCGCGAGCTCGCGCTGCAGGGCGGCCTCACGAGCGCGCGTGCGCCGCGTCATGGCCATGTAGCCGCCGCCCGCGAGGATCACGACGACGACGAGCAGGACGAGCAGGATGAGCCCGAGCGTGGAGATCGCGATGACGGTCATGAACGCGATGCTATCGGCCCCCGCCGTCCGTCCGGGCTGCCTGGCTAATTGAGGACGGCTCGCTGGGTGAGATGCGAGCCGACCTTGCGCTTGACGCGCTGCAGCGCGTTGTCGACGGTCTTGGCGTCGCAGCCGAGCCGCTCGGCGACCTCCTCGTAGGGCCGGCCGTCGAGGTACAGCGCCAGGACGCGGCCCTCGAGGTCTGACAGCGCGGTCGACAGGCAGCCGACGAGCGAGTGCAGCTCCTCGGAGGAGATGACCTGGTTGACCGGGTCGTGGATCGTCGAGCCGGGGATGACGTCCTCGAGCGTGGGCTCGCTGTCGCCGCTGGAGCCGGCCGGCGTGGCCGAGAAGGAGACGTACTGGTTCAGCGGCGTGTGCTTGTTGCGCGTGGCGGTCTTGACCGCCGTGATGATCTGGCGCGTGATGCACAGCTCGGCGAAGTTGCGAAACGACGACTCGCGGTCGGAGCGGTAGTCGCGCACGGCCTTGTAGAGCCCGACGAGCCCCTCCTGGATCAGGTCGTCCGCGTCACCGCCGGCGAGGAAGTACGACGACGCCTTGAGACGCACGAAGCCGTAGTAGCGGCGGACGATGCGGTCGTACGCCGTGCGGTCGCCCTGCTTGGCCAGCGCGATGAGGAAGTAATCATCAACCTGTACCTGAGAATGAGCCTTATGGGAGATTCTTGCCACGAGCAGTCCTTTCCCGGCCGGGTTGCGGCCGGTGTGCTCAGTGGCGGTCCCCTCCCAGGGCGCCATCTGCCTCATGCGGATACCGATGCTCTACCTCAGGTTCACCCTGACGCGACGCCACAGTACCCCGAGTTATGGAGTCCTGTCAAGCCGCGGAGCGACGCTGCAAGATCTCGTACACGAGGATCGCGGCGGCGGCACTGGCGTTGAGCGACTCCGTACGCCCGTGCAGCGGCAGGGCGACCAGCGCATCGCAGGACTTCGCGACGCGCGGGCGAAGGCCGCTGCCCTCGGCGCCCAGGACGAGCACGACGCCGCCGGTGTAGTCCGGCGCGTCGTAGGCCGTGTCCCCCGCGCCGTCGGCGCCGTAGCACCAGGCGCCGGCCTCCTTGGCCTGGCCGAGGAAGTCGGCCATGTTGCGCACGCGCGCGATCCGCAGATGCTCCACGGCTCCCGCCGAGGCCTTGACGACAGCCGGCGTCACGGCCGCCGCGCGGCGCTCGCAGATGACGAGCCCCGTCACGCCGGCGCACTCCGCGCTGCGCGCGATCGCGCCGAGGTTCTGCGGATCCTGCAGCTCGTCGAGCGCGACGATGAACGGGTCGTCGCGCATCAGCAGCTCCGCGCCGGAGACATAGGGGTAGCCGCCGGCCTCGGCGCAGACGCCCTGATGGTCGGGCGAGTCGGCGCGGCGCTCGATCTCGTGGGCGCTCGTGATGCGCGCCCCGGCCTGGCTGAGCCATGGCTCGCGGGCGACGAGGCGCTCGGTCGCCCAGACCTCCGTGATCTGGCGGCGCCCGGCGCGCAGGGCCTCGCGCACGGGGTTGCGGCCGTAGAGGATCACTGCTCGATGCGCACGAGCTCCGGCCCGGCCGCCCCGTCGCGTACCTCCCAGCCGCGCGCGCGCAGCTCGTTGCGCAACCGGTCGGCCTCGGCGTAGTCCTTGGCCTGGCGGGCGGCTTCGCGCTGGTCGAGCAGCTCCTGCTCCTCGGCGCCGGCCTCGCTGCCGTGCTCGGCGAGGTTCTGCAGGCCCAGCACCGACAGCATCTCGACGAGGTCCGCCCGGCCGACGGGCTCCTCGGAGCGCCGGTTGGCCTCCTTGACCCAGTCGAACATCGCGGCCAGCGCGGCCGGCGTGTTGAAGTCCTGGCGCAGCGCCTCGAAGAACGCGTCGCGCAGATGGCGCAGGTCGGCCGGCGACTCGCCGTCGACGAGGCCGCGCGCGGCGTCGCGCACGCGCGCCACGCGGGCGAGCGCCTCCATGAGGCGCATGTCGTCGAACGCCATCGGCTGGCGGTAGTGGGCGCCCATGAAGAGCATGATCAGCGCGTTGCGGCCGACGTCGTCGAGGACGTCGTACAGCGGCATGACGTTGCCGACGCTCTTGGCCATCTTCTCCTCGCCGAACTGGAGCATCCCGTTGTGCATCCAGATCTGCGCGAGCTCCTGGTCGCGCGCCATGCGGGTCTGCGCGGCCTCGTTCTCGTGGTGCGGGAAGACGAGGTCGTTGCCGCCGCCGTGGATCTGAAAGCCGACGCCGAGCTTGTCCTCGGCCATCGCCGAGCACTCGATGTGCCAGCCCGGCCGGCCGCGGCCCCAGGGCGCGAACCAGACCGTGTCCTCGCCCTCCTTGTGCGCCTTCCACAGCGCGAAGTCCAGCGGATCCTCCTTGCGATCGGCGCCCTCGACGCCCTCGCCCTGGTTCATCTCGTCGATCGAGCGCCGGCTCAGCGAGCCGTACTCGGCATCGGAGCGAACGCGGAAGTAGACGTCGCCGTCGACGGCGTAGGCGTGGCCGCGCTCGATGAGCTCGGCGATCAGCGACACGATCGGCTCGATCGTCTCGGAGGCCAGCGGCTCTGAGTCGGGGCGGCCCAGCCCGAAGCCGTCGGTGTCGGCGATGTAGTGGGCGGCCATCTCGGCGGCGAGGTCGGCGCTGGGGACGTCGCCGGCGCGCGCGGCGTCGTAGATCTTGTCGTTGACGTCGGTGATGTTGATGACGAGCGTGACGGCGTGGCCCTCGTGCTCGAGGAAGCGCTTGAGCAGCGAGTTGACGACGAACGGCCGGGCGTTGCCGACGTGGATGCGCCCGTAGACCGTCGGCCCGCAGGCGTAGATGCCGACGTGGCCGTCCGCGTGCGGGACGAGCTCGCGCAGCTCACCTGAGCGGGTGTCGTACAGGCGGATCGAGGGCATCCGTTGACCCTAGCGAGCAAAGCGCCCGCTCAGCGGCCCAAACCGAGCGCCCGCGCGACGCGAGCGTGCCCTCGGCCGCGCTGCGGGGTACGTTTGCGTGACGATGGCTGCCACGGCCCCCCACCGCGTGCGTCTGGCCGCCGTCGAGGCCGGCTTTCGCTCGCTGCCCGACCGCTATCTGGGGGCCGATCCGGGCTTCGACGCCACCTGGCGGATCGTGCTCGGCGACGTCGGCCACACCTGGGAGGTGCGCTGCACCGAGCATGCCGCCCGCGTGCGCAAGGGCGCGACGAGCCGCACGCCCGACGTCGTGATCGGCACCGACGCCACGACCTGGATCGCGCTGCGCTGCGGCGAGCTGTCGGGCATCGAGGCGTTCGGCCGGCGCCTGCTCTACGCCCGCGGCAACCTCGACCTCGCGATCGCCTTCGAGGGCCTCTTTCGCCACGAGGACGGGCGCCCGCCGCTGCTGCGCATCCACGACGTCCACCTGCCGGGCCGGCGCGTCTCCACGCTCACGATGGGCGAGGGCCCCGACGACGTCGTCCTCCTGCACGGGCTGGGCGGCGCGAAGAGCTCGTTCTTCGACACGGCCGCGGCGCTCTCCCAGCGCCATCGCGTCCACGCGCTCGACCTGCCCGGCTTCGGCGCCTCGTCGAAGCCGACGACCGCGCCGTACACCGCCGGCTGGTTCGCCGAGACGGTGCTGGAGACGATGGACGCGCTGGGCATCGAGCGCGCCCACGTCGTGGGCAACTCGATGGGCGGCCGGATCGCGATCGAGCTGGGGCTGCGCAGTCCGGAGCGCGTCGCGTCGCTGGGCCTGCTGTGTCCGGCGGTCGCCTTCGTCAAGCGCACGTATCACCCGATCGTGCGGCTCATGCGCCCCGAGCTCGGCCTGCTGCCGCACCGGTTCGCGCGCGACAAGGTGGCCGACCACTTCTGGGGCCTCTTCGCCGACCCCGACGGGATCGACCCGAGCGTGGCCGACGTCGTCGTCGACGAGTTTCAGCGCATCTACGCGACCGCCGGCGGGCGGATCGCGTTCCTCTCGGCGGCGCGCAACATCTACCTCGAGGCCCCGTACGGACGCAACGGCTTCTACGGGCGCCTGTCGCAGCTCGAGCCGCCCGCCCTGTTCGTCTGGGGCTCGCATGACCGCGTGATCCCGCCCGCCTTCGGCCGGTACGTCGAGCGCTGGCTGCCGTCGGCCGAGCAGATCGTGCTCGACGGCTGCGGCCATGTGCCGCAGGTGGAGCGCGCCGAGCGCACCGCCGAGCTGCTCGAGGACCTCTTCGCGCGCACGTCCGACGCGGGCCCGCTGCCCGTCAGCGGGGCGCGAGAGGCCGCGTAGACTCACGGCGGTATGGATACGCAGACCGCGAGCCGTCCGTCGCGCAACGGCCATCACGCCGACGGCGACCCGTTCGCCGGCACCTCCTCTTACGGGCGGGAGCCACGAGGGGGCGGCGGAGCGCGCGACGGAGGCCGTGAGACCGAGGACGGGCCGCCGCCCGGCCGCAGCCCGCTCGAGCGGCTCGTGGGCGCGATCGCGCGGGGCGCGCGCGGGCGGGTGCCCACGGCCGACCTCGACGAGCGCGACCCGGACTTCATCCGCGAGAGCCTGCCGGCGCAGTGGCTGCTGGCGAGCCTGTGGTTTCGCGGCGAGGTGCGCGGCCTGGGCAACGTGCCGGAGGAGGGCGGCGTGCTGATGGTGGGCAACCACTCCGGCGGGAACATGACACCTGATTCACTGGTGTTCACCCTCGCCTTCAGCACGTACTTCGGCGTCGAGCGACGCTTTCACCAGTTGGCGCACAACCTCGTGATGTCGATGCCGGGGCTTGGCTTCTTGCGTAAGTACGGGACCGTCCCGGCCTCACCGGAGAACGCCGCGCGCGCGCTGCAGTCAGGGGCCGCGGTGCTCGTCTATCCCGGCGGCGACCACGAGGTGCACCGGCCGTCGTGGGAGGGCAATACGGTGAACTTCGCCGGGCGCCGCGGCTTCGTGCGCCTCGCGCTCGAGCACGACGTGCCGATCGTCCCCGTCGTCGCGATCGGCGGGCAGGAGACCGCGCTGTTCCTCGGCCGCGGCGAGGGGCTGGCGCGCACGCTCATGCTCGACAAGCTCTTTCGGTTGAAGGTGCTGCCGCTCTCGATCGCCGTGCCCTGGGGCCTGAACGTCGGCGACTTCCTCGGCCACGTCCCACTGCCGGCGAAGATCACCGTCGAGGTCCTGCCCGCGATCCACCTGCGCGAGCAGTTCGGCCCGCAGCCCGATATCGACGAGGTCTACGACCACATCACGACGACGATGCAGGAGACCCTCGACGCGCTCGCCGCCGAGCGCCGGCTGCCGATCATCGGATGAGGGTCGGAGCCGCCATCGACGTCGCCGCGCCGCCGGCGCTGATCTGGGAGTTCGTCACCGACCCCACGCGCTACCTGCACTTCATGAACGGCATCACGCGCTGGGAGGTCACGACCGAGCAGGACCGCGGCCTCGGCGCCCGCTACCGCACGTTGATGCGCGTCGGCTCGGCGGAGGTCGGCGGCCTCGTCGAGATCGTCGAGTGCGACGAGCACCGCGACCTCGCCTGGACGTCGGTCACCGGCATCGACCAGCGCGGCCGCTGGCGCCTGCGGGAATCCGGCCCCGCCCGCCCCGCGGCGCGCACCCGCGTCGAGCTGCGCCTGCAATACGGCGTGGCCGGCTCGGGCATCGTCGGCTGGCTCGCCGAGCAGGTCGCCGCACCCGCCGTGCGCGAGAACCTGCGCCGGTCGCTGCAGGAACTGCGCCGCCAGGCCGAGCACGAGCAGGCGCGGGCGGCGGCGGCGGCGCGGCGGGCAGCGGCGCGGGGGTAGGGCGGTCGCTGGTACGAGCGCTGCTTTCGTCGAGAAGGGAAACTCTGCCTGGCGGTTGCTTAGGCAGCACCGAGCGACACTCAGATCAGCGGCGCGACGGCTTCGTGCAGGCAGGCGTCCGCCCTCACGCGACCGCCGCCGGAGGACCCTCGCTCGGTTAGGGTCGGGTCCCGGCTGCAGATCCAAAGGAGGGACAGTCATATGACGGCACCGCTCGAGAACGCGTTCGCGACGTTCTTCGAGACGAAGACGGCGTGCGACGTCGAAGGCACGATGGCATACTTCTCGCCGGACCTGGCGTCGTACATCGACGCCACGCTCGGGTGGGACTTCGACAGCTACGACGCGCTGAAGGGCGCCTTCGAACAGTACATGCCGAACTGGTCGCCGCCGGCCCGCTCCTACGCGACCGGCGTGCTCGTCCAACGAGCGAGCGCTCTCGTCCACATGACCGACACGCCGGAGCTCTTCGGCGGCGAGCTGAGGATTCTCGCGGCGATCGACGTTGCCGAGGGCAAGATCGTGCGCTGGGTCGACTACTGGGACTCCTCGTCATTCGACGACGTGCTGTACGCCCAGTTCCGAACCCCGGCGACAGCTTCCCGACGGACCTGAAAGACGGTCAGGTCGCGACACAGGCCGCGCCCGAGCTCGTCGCGGTGGCGACAGCGCTGCAAGGCGCGTTCGAGGCAGGCGACGCCACGGCGGCAGGCGATCTCATGCACACCGACGTCCTCCTCGAGGACATGTCGCTGCGCACGCAGGTGATCGGCCGGATCGAGGCGACCGCCTACCTCGACCGGATCGTCAACGATGTTCCGTACGGTCGTTCGAGCCGGCTGCGCCACGTCGTCGGTGGCAGAGAGGGCGGCGGTTTCGAGTGGACCGCGAGTCCAGGGGCCAACTCGCTCACCGGCATCACGGCGATCGAACTTGACGCCGAGGGATTGATAACGAGGCTCACCTCGGTCTATGACTCGCGGCAACTGGAGCCCGATCGCAAGGCCGCTCTGATCGGCGGTGCCTTCGCCGCATAGCTCGACGCGAACTTGACCCACGCCGCTGCTTTGGTCCCGAGGAGTCCGCCGTGTTGGCAAGGGTTCCGCGGCAGCGATGCATCGGCGCCTTCGCGTCGCGCGAGGCGCAGCCTGCGCTGTGGTCTGGACGCGTCAGATCGGCTCGCCGGGAAACCGCAACCCGAAGCGCTCGAGAAGAGCCGGCAGGCTGGCGGGATCCATCTCGAGCTCAAAGCGGGCGCAGAGGTCGGCGAGGGTCTGCGGATCGGCCTGTGCGACGCCACCGAGCTCGACGAGCTCGGCGAAGAACCGCTCGAAGCCGGCGGGCGAGATGATCTCGAGCAGCCTCGCCGGCTCATCGCCAGCGTTCCAGAACGTGTGCCATTGGCCGCGGGGCTTGAAGATCAGGTCGCCGGGGTCCCCGTAGACGACGTCGTCTCCGAGCAGGCACCCGACGCAGCCCTCTAGGACGAAGCTGTATTCGTCCTCGCGTGCGTGACGGTGCAGCGGTGCCGCCAGCGCGCGTGCGGAGAGCGGATGCTCGACCAGCGAAAACCGTTCGCCGGCCTCGTCGCCGTCGATCATGAAGCGAACCCCGATACTGCCCAAGAACCCCGCCTTGCCGTCGCGAGGACCGAGAACCTTCGCTTCTGTCGCTTCCATGTCATCCGCCTTTCATGGGACAGTAGTGTCGCATAGACTGTAGGGGATGCGACGACCCCTGTCAATAATGACCGGACAGTGATGACCGATCAAAAGCGCCCATATCGCAAGCAACGTCGCGCCGAGCTCGAGCAGGGCACCCGCCGACAGATCACCGAGAGCGCCGTCGAGCTCCACGGCACGCTTGGGCCCTCACGAACGTCCTTGAGTGCCGTGGCGGCGCACGCGGGGGTGCGCCGGTCGACCCTCTACCGGCACTTCCCCGACGAGGCCGCCCTGTTCGCCGCCTGCACCGAGCACTGGATGACCAACAACCCGCTCCCGGACCTGGCTCGATGGGCAGCGACCGACGATCCCGACAGGCGCCTGCGAATGGCCTTGCAGGAGCTCTACGCCCATTACGCGCGCACCGAACGCATGATGGACAACATCCTGCGCGACGAAGCGACCGTCCCCCTCGTCAAACAGATGTTCCAGGGTTTCCACGACTACATCGACGCCGCGCACCGCATACTCATGGCCGGCAGACGCTCGCGCGGCGCCGCCCGTCAACGCGTGAGCGCCGCGGTCGGCCACGCACTGGCGTTCTCCACCTGGCGCTCACTGACCCGCGAGCATCAACTCGACGACTCGCAGGCCGCCGATCTCATGCAGCGCTTGGTCAACGCGGCTTCCGCCCGGCCCGCCAAGCGCTGAGCACCAGACGGCGGAGTACTCCTGCTCGCGCATTCCGGAACGCTTGCGGGCCGATCGCTTCCCCGTCTCGTCCAAGGGAGGAGCCTGGGCCGCGCCCCTGGCAAGCGCGACGTGAGTGCCGCGCCTCAGCGGGTTCTGCGCGTCGAGTCGTCCCTCGGCGCCGGTTGCCTCCTGACGGCCACCGCTGACTATTTGTAGGCGATGCCGGCGCTCGCCGGGCCGGTCAGTGGCAGGATCTGGACGTCGCGGAAGCCCGCCTCGCGACACCATCCGGCGAAGTCGCCGCCTGTGAAATCGAAGGCGTCGCCGAACTCGATCAGCATATTGAGCGACATCATCAGGCCGAACGCGTTTTCGCGCCGAGCGTCGTCGATGAGGTTCTCGATGATGATGAACGCGCCTTCTTCGGGCAGGGCGTCGTACGCCGATCTGATCAGATGCATCTTCCCCTCGAGGTTCCAGTCGTGCAGGATGAGGCCCATCGTGATCACATCGGCGTGGGGGAGCGGATCGGTGAGAAAGTCGCCCGAGGCCACGGCCACGCGCTCGTTAAGCCCGGCCGCTGCGATGGCCTTCTCGGCGATCGGGGCGACAACCGGCAGGTCAAAGCTGGTGAAGCGCAAGTGCGGATGGCGGGCGGCGAGCGCCGCAGAGAGCCGGCCCGTGGCGCCTCCGACATCGCAGACCGTCTCGTACTTCGAGAAATCGAACTTTTCGGCCAGCGCTTGGAAGTTGCCCGTCGAGATGCCCGCCATCGCCTGCATGAACTGCTCGAGGCGCGCTGGGTCGCTGTAGAGCTCGTCAAACATCGGCTTGCCGGTGTGCTTGATCTCGTTCTGTGGCTTGCCGGTCTGCAGTGCGTCGGTGAGGTCGCCCCAGAATCGATAGAGCCGCGCGTTGCTCATCTCCAGGATGCCGCCGATATACGCAGGGCTGTCCTTGTCGAGGAAAACCGCGGTGTCAGGCGTGTTGCTGTAGCGGCCCTCGCGGCCGTCACCGTCGCGCTCGAGCAACTTCAACGCCACGAGGGTGTCCAGAAAGTCATAGATCGCTCGCTCGTGAAGGCCGATGCGTTTGCCGATCTCCTCGCCGTTGAGAGAGCCGGCAGCCAGGTGGGTGAACAGCTGCAGTTCGACCGCCGACAGCACCACTTTCGATGGCCAGAAGCCCATGCCGACCTGCATGATGTGAGACGGATTGACCTCGGCCTGTGACATCTGCGGCGCTCCCTTCGTCGTGACGCGTCCTCGAGCACGCGTCGCCTGTAGCGCCACGCTACATCCTCACCCCGAGCACGATCCATCGTCGGCGCCCGCGGTCGTGACCAGGATCGTTTCGGGCGTCGGCCTTGGAGGCCCGCCGCACAGTCCGGACAGGCAACCTCAGCCGTCCGCGAACGAGACATAGGCGCTTCTGCATTGCGACTGAGCAGCCGCGCCGCTGGACGACAGAGTTCCCCGATCGCGTGCGAGCGACGGCGCCGCCGCTTGCTGCTACCAAGCGCGCGACCGAGGTGATCGCGGCCACGCGCGGCTGTGCCGGACAGCTGCGACCCTTATCGCAGCAGGCGTAAACCGGCGCTGGCGGAGATCATCGGTGCACGCCGCCCGTGGACAGTGTCGATGATCTCGGCGTTGTCGATCCCTTCCAGGTAGACCGACGTGATGCCGAGGTTCGCGTGCCCCAGCTGGCGTTGGATGACGTTCAGCGGCACGCCCTCACGCGCCATCTCGACCGCGTGCGCGTGACGCAGCTGGTGCGGAGCGAATCGGCGGCGCACTCCCGCCTTCGCAGCGGTGCGCCGCAGCTGTTGGCGGACGCTCGTCGTCGTCAGCGGCCGGCCGCGAGTGAGCCCGTCGATGACGCAGAACAGCGGCCCGATCGCGGCATCTGCACGCGATAGGCGAGCCACGAGCACAGCAGCTCCCAGCCCCACTGGTCCATCCCGACCTCCCGACGCTTGTCGCCCTTGCCGTGACGCACCAAGATCGCGCCGCGATCAGCATCGAGGTCGCTCTCGGTCAACGCGAGCGTCTCGCTGATGCGAAGCCCGGCGCGCCACATCACGACGATCAGCCCGCGTAAGCGCCGGCCGTGGGCGTGGTCGCCTGCGTGGCGCATGACCAGCACGATCTCCTCGACGGTCGGCGGATCGGCGGGTAGCGCCTACCCTTGTTGCGCGGGGCCTGACCGCGACGGTGGCCCGGCATCGTAGCCGCCGACCGGCGACGACCAGCAGCATCCAACAACACGACCGGCTCCATGATGTATCCCTCCCAGCGTCGATGACGCCCCGAACCGTCCCACGACACGCCAGCACCGACGGCCTCCTGATGCCACACGACTCAGGGAGAATTCGAGAGGAGCCCTCAGGGCGCACCCGGATCCGTCGAGTTGCAGAACTCTGCGAACGACCCGATGCGCGTGTCCCAGGCAGGCGAATGGACGTGTCTTCGACGCGCGCCATGTCTATCGCCATGGACAGGAGCCGCAAGACTCAGCTCAGCCTCGCCGGCAGAGTTCGCATCCCAACGCTCGGCTGGAACGCTTGTGCGGCCGCAGGCACCGGGTAGTTGACGGACGTCTTGGCCGTCTACCGCACGACATTCCCGATCAACGCCTCGAGCGCGGTCGTCTCGGCGTGCTCGTCGATTTTCAGCGGTACTCCGATGGATCGTCGCTGACCGATCGCTCGAAGAGGTGCAGGTGACAGTCGTGACCCGCAGAGCCGCAGGCCAACAGTGAGGCAAGAAGAGCTGACCGAGTCGTTCCGCTGCAGCCCATCCCCTTGCATGGCAACGTTGGAGCTGATCGCTGTTGCCGGCGACCAGCGGGTCATATTGGAAGCGGCTGTCGAGCACGTGAACTTCTCGCACGTCGAGACGTCCATGTTCCTCTTCCCGTTGTTTCGGGCGGTGATGGGGAGCGCGATCCAGCGCCACCATCACGCTCTGACACTTCGCTGACGCGCCGCGCCGAGGGCTGGCGTCCGGGCAGCGTCATCTCAATGACCGCGGCTCGGCGGATGCCCGCCGACTCGAGATGTCGATGCCTCTCTCGCTGTCGTGGCTATCAGCCCGTTCGCCCTGAGTCTGCCTTGAGGCACGACCGGCGCTCAACGAGGCGCCCGGCAGAGTGCTGGTCGTCGCGCCGAGCGGCAGTCCTGCTTGGCGACATTGGACGATCTAACGCTAGCGGTGACGCCGTGTCGCGGCTGTAGCCTGACGGCGTTACCGAAGCTCACACGAGAGCGTCCGTGCTGCGCGATGATGGGACACCAGTTGAACTGGCGGTGCGAGCAGCACACGGACCCCTTCGAATGTCCCGACGCCCTCGTCAAGCTCTCCGATGACCGCGCCTGACTCATCATCCAGAGGCAGGACCGTCGACAATCCGCATCTCGCTCTGTCGGTGGTGCGGGCGCCGATCGCACGACGATCGCCGACTGACGCGCACATCACGACTACGTAGCGCCAGCCAGCGCCCCGAAGAGCCGATGTCTGCTCTCCTCGCGCATCCGAGCGCTCTCATGGCCCCGGCGGTCGCGCTGCTCCTGTTCGTCCATTGCCAAGGTGCGCGCGGCGGGTCGGCGAAACGGACGGATCGGTGGGCGCGGATCTCAGCAGCGCGTCATGCAGCGGCAGTTCGCGGTATGCCGCCTCGCGCGCCCGGACGCAGACCCGCCGCAGATCCCTGCTCCCGAGCGTCCGGCAGAAGATGGTCGTCTGGGCGACACCCCCGGCGAGGTCGCGCAGGATCACGCGCACGACGCCGACCACGCATTCGCGCCGCGCGTCGCGGTTGGGGCCGAGCAGGCACAGGCGGGTGCGCGAGCGCGCCTGGGCTCGCGCCTCGAACACGTGCTTGGCCGCGTCGACGGCGATGTCGCCGCCCAGGCCGCGGTAGCAGGCGCCGCGGAACGCCCGCTCGCTGCGCGCGCACAGCGCGAACACCTGGGCGAAGTCGCTGTCGGTCACGTAGAGGGCGTACGTTGTCTGCTTGTCGAAGCATGCCTCCCGGTAGCGGCGGCGGACGGCGGTGCACGGGTACAGCGGGTCGCGCGGCCGCAGCGCCGTGGGCGGCCGCGTCGGGTTGCCGATCGCCGAGAGGTTCTCCATGAACACGCCGCCGTAGCACGCATGGCGCTCCCAGCCGTCGGCGAGGGCGTCGCAGCCGCGCAGCGACGCGAAGACGTCGCTGGCGAAGGACCCCATGAAGCCGTGCCCCATCCCGTGCGCGCAGTTGTAGTGATCGGCCGCGTGCCGGTCGCGCTCGCGCAGTCGGGCGCAGACGCTCGCCGCCCGCTCGATGACGTGCGCGGAGCCGATCTGCGCCATCACCGCCTCGACCACGCCGTGGTAGAAGCCCGACGAGCACAGCGGATCGCCGTCGTCGAAGGCGTGGATGCCGTCGATCGCGCCGGCCGCGCGCCCGGCGCGATGTGTGAGCTGATGACAGGCCGCCCGCACGTAGCCGTTGCGCGCGCGCTCGCGAGCGAGGTCGCGCAGGGCAGCCGCCGCCCCGCGCGCTTGCACGAGCGCTACGTAGCGGCGCTCGAAGCAGTCGAACCGAAGCGCCGCCGCGCCCTCGCACGCGACCACCCGCGGTTCGTCGGCTGCCCCGCCCCTCGGCAGCGCGACCGCCGCGGCAGCCGCCACCGCCACGACGACGACGAGCGCGATCGCCCCACGCCTCATTCGGGATAGGTGCGCTTCTCGCGCACCGTCCGCCGGCAGCCGAGGCGCAGCAGCGCGGGCGCCGCGGAGCACAGCGCGACCGCGCGCCGCACGCCATGGTCGAAGTTGATCAGCGCGCGCACGGCGCCGGCCACGCAGGCGGCGCGGTCCGCCTGCCGCGCGCCCAGCGCGCACGCGTCGAGCGTGAGCCGCCGCAGGTCGCGTTCGGCGAAGACCTCCTTGAGGTGATGGACCGCGACACTCGTTCCCAGGCCCTCGTCGCACGGCCCGCGGAACGCGGGCTCGACGCGCGCGCAGAGCGCGAAGACCGCGCCGATATCGCCGTTGCGGGCAAAGAGCGCGTAACCGGCCTGTTTTTTGTAACACATGGCGCGGTGACGGTCGGCGAGCTCGCCGCAGGGATACAGCGGATCGCCGCGCCGCAGGTACCTCGACCGGCCGAGCGCCATGACGTTCTGCATGAAGACCCCGCCGTAGCAGGAGCGCCGCTCCCACGAGTCGCGCAGCGTGTCGCAGCGTCTGGAGCGCCGCGGGCAGGTCGCCGCGCAAGACGAGCATGAACCCATGACCGATGCCGTGCGCGCAGTTGCGGTGGTAGATCGAGTGGCGCGCGTGCCCGCCGAGATCGGCGCACAGGCCGTCCGCCACGGCGACGAACCGCTCGGTGCCGAGCTCGACGACGATCTGCTCCGTCGCGCCGTGGAAGTAGCCGGCCGAGCAGAACGGATCGCCGCGCGCATACACCTCCGCCAGCCTCGTGCCGTGGCGCGCCACCGCGGCATGGCCGATCTCGTGGACGATCGGGTGACACGCCGCCCGCACGAACCCCTCGCGCTCGTAGGCGCGCTTGAGCGCCGCGAAACCAGCGTCGACGCCGGACACGCGCGCGATCGAGCCGAAGCGGCGCAGCTGACAGGCGAGGTCGACGCTCGCCGCGCCCGCGCAGCCCGGCGGCGCACGAGACTCCTCCGCGCCGGCGTCGCGCGAGGCGGAGCCCGAGCTCCAGGCCAGGCTCGCCGCCGCCGCCGCGCCCACGCCGAGCGCGGCGACGGCGACGAGCCGGCGCTTCAGCACTTCTTGTCGAGGCCGATGATGTTCACACCCGGTCGAGCCGCCCCTGACGTTGCCGCTGCGGCCCAGCCAGTGACTGCCGCCGGGCGCGATCACCGCGACGTACTCGCCCGGCACCTGGTTGACCGCCTTGTACTGGCCGTAGTCGGTCGGCAGGCCGCGGGCGGCCAGGTTGGCGGGGGTGGCGAGCGCGAGGCTCTGGACGGCGAACGTCACCTTCTTCCCGTCGGCGGTCGTGATCGTCCCGGCGGTGCGCCCGTTCTTCTCGGCCGTCGCCTCGAGCTCGTTGCCGTCCGTCGAGACGCCCTTGTACTTCAGGTCCTCGCTCAGCGACACCTCGTAGATGCCGGCTCCGTCGATCGCCGGATACGCCGCAAACTGCTTGCGCGCGCCCTTCTCGTCGGTGAACGAGCCCTGCACGCGCCCCGCGGCGACGTACTCGAGCACGAGCTTCTCGTCGCCGCCCGCGGAGGTCAGCTCCGCGCTCTCACCGGGCTCGGTGGTCGCGGTCACGTCGACCGGCGCGCCGAACCAGACCGCCATCCCGGCCGGCTCGCCGCGGCCGTCGCACACGTAGGCGCGTACCTTGCTCATCCCCTTGGCGTCGGCGCGGTCGATCTCGATCGCCACCGCGGCCGGCTCGCGCGTGCCGAGCAGCCAGCCGAAGTAGACCGCGGTCCGGCTGCCCGCCTTGTCGCTCTTCTCCTTGTCGTCGTCGCCGCCGCAGGCGCTCAGCAGACCGATGCAGAGCGCGGTGCACACAGCGAGCGTGACCCGTCGCATTTCCCCTCCTTCACGAGGCTCGACGCCGGGCGCCGGGCGGTTTGAGGTGACAGACGAAATCTCCGGCCGCGGTCGGCGGCGCCTGGCGCCGGCCGGTCTGCTGCGCGAGCAGCGCGCGGTAGCCCGCCTCGCTCGCGCGCAGGCAGGCGGCGTGCTCGGGCTGCGTCGCCGTGACCTCGAACGCCGCGCAGAACGCGTCGAGCTGCGCCGGGCCGCCCGCGAGGTCCTGCAGGATCTGGCCGACCGCGCCGGTCACGCAATCCGCGCGCGCGCGGGAGCTTTCGCCGAGCATGCACAGCCGCCGCCGCGCCGCGGCCTGCGCGCGGCCGGCGCCGACGAGCTTGGTCTCCGCCGCGACGTCGCCGCCCAGACCGCGACGGCAGGCGCTGCGAAAGCCGCGCTCGGCCTGCGCACAGAGTGCGAACACCGCAGCGACGTCGCCGTCGTTGACGAACAGCGCGTACGTGCTCTGGCGCTCGTAGCACTGCGTCTTGTAGCGCGGCGCCACGGCCGTGCAGGGATACAGCGGCTCGTCCGGGCGCAGCGAGCCCTGCCCCGAGTCGCCCGCGGTGGCGTGGTTCTCCATGAAGACGCCGCTGTAGCAGTCGCGGCGCTCCCATCCCGCGCGGAGCCCATCGCAGGCGCGCAGCGAGGCGCCGACCCGGCGCCGCAGGACGCCCATGAAGCCATGGCCCATGCCGTGGACGCAGTTCGCCTCGTCCGGCGAGCGCCGCCCCGGCTTGCGCACCGCGGCGCAGACCGTCGCCGCGCGGCGCACCGCGCCGTCGGCGCCGAGCTTCGTCATGACCGCCTCTGTGACGCCGTGGTAGTAGCCCGCGCCGCACACCGGGTCGCCGGCCCGGAACGCCGCGATGCCGGCTTTCGCGCCCGTGGCGCGCCCGATCCGGTGCGTGAGCTGGTGGCAGGCGGCGCGCACGTAGCCGCTGTCGCGCCATCTCGCGGGCGAGGTCGCGCAGCGCCGCCGCGGCCCCGCGCGAACGCGCGATCTGCAGCGAGCGGCGCTCCTGGCAGGCGAAGTCCAGCGCCTCCGCGCCGCGGCACGCCGCGACCGCCCCCGCGGCGTCACCGCCGCCCGCGCGCAGCGCCGTCGCGCCGGCGGCGATCGCCCCGCACGTCGCCAAAGCGGCCAGCGCAATCCTCAGCCGCCGGCTCATCCGCTCGTCGCCTCGGGAAGAGCCACCTCCCGCCGCGTTTCGCCTCGGCGAGCCGGCACGCGGCCTGATCTGCGCCGACGCGCGGCATCGACGCGCACAGCGCGCGCGCCTGGACGTCACCGTCGGCGTAGTCGCGGTACATGTTGCGAACGGCGCCCTCGATGCACGCCCGTCCGCGCCGTGCGACTGGGCCCCAGGGCGCACAACCGCCGGATCGTCGCCGGGCGGGCCGGGCTGCGAGGTGACGAACTTGCTCTGTTGCAGCGCGTCGCCGCCCAGGCCCCGATAGCACGGCCGCCGCGCCCCGCGGGCGGTGGCGGCGCAGAGCGCGAACACCTTTCGCGAAGTCGCTGTCGTTGACGTACAGCGCGTAGGTGATCTGCCAGTCGAAGCACTGCTCCCACCGGCGCCGTGGGACGGCCGTGCAGGGAACAGCGGCTCGTCGGAGCGCAGCGACCGCGCCGGGCGCTCACGGTTGTCGATCGCGGTGACGTTCTCCATGAACACGCCGCCGGAGCACTCGTCCTGCTCCCAGCGGTCGCGCAGCGCCTCGCAGCCGCGGAGCGACTCGAAGACCCGGCTGGAGAACAGCTCCATGTAGCCGTGGCCCATGCCGTGCACGCAGTTGTAATGCGCCGCGGAGCGCCGCTTGAGGGCGCGGGTGGCGGCGCAGATCGCCGTCGCGCGCTCGATCGCGCGGCGCGGCCCGGCGCGTCTCATGACTGCCTGCAGGACCCCGTGGGGGTAGCCCGATGCGCACACCGGTTGGCTGTCGGCCAGCGCGGCGATGCCGTGCATCGACCCCGCGACCTGGCCGATCCGGTGCGTGAGCTGATGGCACGCGGCGCGCACGAAGCCGTTGCGGCGCTGGTCTGCATCGACGGCGCGCAGGGCCGCCGTCGCCCCGTCCCGGCGGGCGAGCCCGCGGTAGTGGCGCGCCTGGCAGCCGAAGTCGATCGCCGCCGCCCCGGTGCATGTCGCGACGGGCGGCGCGTCCTCCGCGGTCGAAACGGAGATGACCTGGTAGCCGCCGACCCCCGCCGCCGCTAGCAGCGCCAGTACCCCGAGGATCGAGCCACCGTTCAATTCCAACCCCCTCGGGCCAACTATCCCGCAACATCCGGCCCGCGGCAAGCGGCCCGACGTCGCTGAATTCCGCGGCCCATCACCGTTATGCGAGGGAGCACCCCGCCACGAGCGCGCAGAGTTTCCCTATCGCGTGTGACCAGCGCTCTCGGCAGAGCATCCCTTCTCGCGCAGGGGAGCGCTCGTGCCGCGGGTGGTGCGTCTGTGACCGGGCCGCTCGCTGGCTCGCCACACGGCTCGCGGTTCTGCTGCTCGCGCGGCGGGACCGATGCCGCCGGCGCGCCGTCCGGTAGCCGTCAGACGTTCCACTGCTTGCGGTTTTTGCTGTAGCCGAGACCCTCCGCAACCGCCGCCTTGTCGGGGTAGCCGTGGTACTCGACGGTGTTGGCGGCGACGTTGTAGTCAATGTGAATCGTGTACTTCCTCGTCGCCCCGCCCTCGCTATTGCCGACGTTCGCGTTGTGTCTGGTGGTGTAGTAGTACGTCGTGACGCCCTGAGCATTTCCGTGCGCGCGGAGGTGCTGCTCGATGCCGCGGCTCGCCGCAACCATCACCCCCTGGGCGGCGTTCAGGCCCAGCGACCATTGGTCGCCGCCCTGCGCGACATTCGCGGGTCCGCCGCCGCCGAAATGCTTATAGCCATGGACGTCAAACGAAGCGTCGGCGGGCGGACGCGGCGGCGGAGGTGCGAGAGCGGCGGTCGCCGCGGCAGCGAGACCGGTATCCACAGCGCCGATGATGTCGTTTACCTCCATCCAGTCGGAGAGCGAGAGCCCCGACCCCGCGATCGACTGGTCGACGCCCTGCGCAGTCGCCCCCGGGGCGAAAGCCGCCAGCGTGAGTGGCAGCACATGCTGGCCGGGCACCGCACCGGGCAGAGCGCCCGGAGGCAGGGGCATCGTGCGGTCCAGGTTTGGGAACGACAGCAACGCCGCGTTCAGCGCCGC
Source organism: uncultured Actinomycetes bacterium (assembly GCA_963742745.1). Lineage (GTDB taxonomy): Bacteria > Actinomycetota > Thermoleophilia > Solirubrobacterales > Solirubrobacteraceae > CADCVQ01. The sequence continues at coordinate 84,427 of CAVUND010000006.1, read as the reverse complement.
GAGCGTCCGGACCGGTGCGCCCTGCAGAAACATGCGTTGCATGACGGCCGTGGCAGGCCCGGAGGCGGCGCCCGAGGCACGCGCCGCCACAGCCCGCTGCAGGATCGCCGCCAGCGGATCCCGTTTGTACCCGACGGCGACCCCAGAGACGGTGCGACCGACCACCGCGGCGCTCTCGCGTGAGCGCGCCGATGACGTGTGGGTGTGGCCGGGATGCTGGGCCGCGACGCGACGCTCGATTGGACAGTGATCGACGAGCATGGCAGCGCCACGCTACCGCGCCGGCGCGAACGCTTTGGGCAGATATGTGGGCAACGGACCAGGGGTCGCGAGCGGCTCGGCAATCCCGCCGGAAAGTCCATGTGGCTCGAATTGCCGAGAGTGCTGTCAGTGTCATCGTCGCCGGGGTCGAGGCGGAATGACGTCCGACGGATGCGGTTGGTCCTCGGGCTGGCGGCGGGCTGACTCCAGAGTGCTGTGTCGATCGTTGGTCTGACCCACAGAAGCTTTCGTCGCCCGCCGCCGCCCGAGGACCTTCGGCGTGACTTGATAGGAGCGTGGCGTCGCCCCAACTGACGGTTGTCCGCCGAAGATCCACTTCGTCGCTATGATCAACGAAGGGGATGGTGCAGATGATCGTGATCGGGCGGACACGCACAAGCGCTCGCACGCGCTGGCTGCCGTCGATAACGGGCACCGGCCCGGTGCGCGGCACCCGGCAGATCAGCGCCGACGAGGCGGGGCATCTCGCCGCTGTGCGCTGGGCTCGCGAGCTCGACGACGAGCGGTGTGGGCGATCGAGGACTGCCGCGGCGTGTCCGGGCGCCTTGAGCAGGCGCTAATCGCCGCTGGCGAGCGGGTCGTCCGCGTCGCGCCGCACCGGATGGGCGCCTCCAGGCGCGGTGAGCGCCAGCCCGGCAAGTCTGATGAGATCGATGCGCTCGCGATCGCCCGAGCTGTCGTCAAGGATGGCGTGCAGGACTTCCCGGCCGCGTTTCTCGATGAGCAGGCGGTGGAGATCCGGTTGCTGTCTGATCACCGCAAGGACCTCGTCGCCGAGCGCACGCGCATCCAGAACCGCTTGCGCTGGCATCTGCTCGAGCTCTGCGCGCGAGCTTGAGCAGTCACTGCAGGCCGCGGCGCGCTGAACACCTCGGCAGCTGGATCGCATCGACCGGCGTCTGCGGCGCCTGCCTGTCGGCGCTCGCTTCCGCGTCGCGCGCGATCAGATCGCGCAGCTGCGCACGCCTGACTCGCCAGATCGACGCGCTCGAGCGCGAGCTGCTCGAGCTCGTCGCAGTCGCACCGTCCGCAGCTGCTCGCCGAACGCGGTTGCGGCGCGCTGACCGCGGCGATCTTGATCGGCCGCACCGCCCGTGCCGAAAGGTTCGCCAGCGACGCGAGCTTCGCGCGGCTAGCCGGCACCGCACCGATCCCGTGCTCCTCCGGCCAACGCCAGCAGCACCGGCTCGATCGCGGCGGTGACCACCAGCTCAACTACGCGCTACACGTCATCGCGATCACCCGCGCCCGCTATGACCCAGCCACCAAGGCCTACCTCGCCCGCAAAGAAGCCGAAGGCAAGACCAAGAAAGCGAGCGCTGCGCTGCCTCAAACGCCACCTCGCCCGCCACTTTCACCATCTGCTCTCAATGCCGCCCCAGGCCCCTCAGCAGTACGCTCCAAGATCATCGACGTCGCGCCCACACCCGATCCTGGCAGCGACCGGATCGTCGTCAACGCCGCTCCCCACCGATGCCATGCATCGGATGAGTTCCCGCTACGAGCATCAATCACTTGACATAGGCAAGCTTCTCGCGCACAGGGGCGCTCTCGATCATCGGCCGGGCCGTGCCGACGGGCTGCGCGGGGCCGGCGGCGCCGAGGGTGCCGGAAACGTCGAGGAGCGAAACTCTGATCGCGCTGGGGGGCGGATACCGCAACCAGGCGAAAGCAGCGGCTGCTTGGGTCGCTGGCGGAGGTCGCCTACTTCGTGCCGAGACCGATGTTGACCCGATTCGTCAGTGTGGTTCGTCCGTCCTGCTCAGAGCGGTCGCGGAGCATGCCGTCGAGGACCTGGCGCAGTGTCGCTTGCTTGTCCTCGGTGAGGTTGAGCTCCTCCGCGAGCACCATTCCGGTGATCGGGTTGCTGTAGAGCATCCAGTCCCACATCTCCTGCCCCGAGGAGAACCTCGGCAGCTCGGCCGTGCGCTCAACGCGTACGTTCTGCAGTCCGGCATCGGTCAGCCGCCGGCGTAGGACCTCGGGGTCGGCCAGCTGGAACTCGAGCGGCGGCGGATCGTCGGGCAGGCCGGGGAACTCGGGAGCGACGGCCTTCAGCGCGCTGATGAAGATCTGGAGGGTCTCGAACTCCGCCGGCGAGCGGTACGCGATCAGGACCACGCGTCCGCCGGGCTTGGTCACGCGAACCATCTCGCGGAGCGCGCGGGGCTGGTCGGGGACGAGCATCACTCCGAACTGCGACCCGGTGACGTCGAAGCTGTCGTCTGGGAGATCGAGGGCGTGGCAGTCCATCACGCGCCCCTCGGCGTCGAGCCGCTCGTTTCGCACGCGCGCCTGGAAGCGATCGATCATCGCCGGCGACCAGTCCGTCGCCAGCACTCGCGCTCCGAGCCGGGCCGCCGGCAGGCTGAGCCCGCCTGTCCCTGCCGCGACGTCGAGGAAGCGCTCGCCGGTCGCAAGGCCCGCGAGGCTCAGCGCTTCGGTGGCGAGGTCGACCTCCTGGGGCGCGACGTAGCGGTCGTAGCCCTCCGCGATCGCATCCCATGCCTGCGGCGGCGCCGCGTGCTCCTCCGCTGTCGTCGTCTCGCCTTGAATCGTGCTCATGGTCTGCTCCTTGTCGCTTGCCATAGAGATGCCGCGACAGTAGGTGGGCAGCGGCGTCATGACTTCGGGCGAAACACCCAATCCAAGGAGAAGGGGCCGTGGGCATTTCTGTGTAGCGTGGGCTCCTCGCCGTGACGTCGCGCCTCGCGGCTTCCCAGGCGCGAACCGTCGGGCGTATCGTGGCGCGGATGGGCGTAGCCGATCGTGAAGTGCGCGCTCGTGAAGCGTTCGCACGTCGAATGTGGGGGGACGCGTTGGCGGACCTCTCAGCGGCTCGTCGCGACGGCGAGTTGGACGCCGAGGATCTCGAGCGCCTCGCGACCTCCGCGTACATGCTCGGCCAGGACGAGGCCTGCGAGGAGGGCTGGACCGCCGCGCACCGTGCCTGGACGGGCCGAGGCGACGCGGAGCGCGCAGCCCGGTGCGCGTTCTGGCAGGCGCTGGGCCTGTTCTTCCGCGGCGACCTGGCGCCGGCGATGGGGTGGGTCGCCCGCGGCGGGCGGCTCCTGGAGGAACAGCGCCGCGACAGCGTCGCGCACGCGTGGTTTCAGATGCTCACCGAGCTCCCGCGTCTGTTCCAAGGCGACGCCGGCGCCGCTGCGAGCATCGCCGAGGCCGGCGACGTCGCGGAACGCCTCGCGGATCTGGACGCGGCGATGTTCGCGCGGTTGTGCCGCGGTTACGCCCTGATCTTGGAGGGGCGTGTCGCCGACGCCATGACCCTCCTGGACGACGTCATGGTCACGGTCACCGCGGACGACGTCGCGCCGATCCTCACGGGCATCGCCTACTGCCAGGTGATCGCGCTCTGCCAGGGGGTGTTCGATCTCCGCCGCGCGAGGGAGTGGACGGCGGCGCTGACGCGCTGGTGCGACGCGCAGCCCGACATGGTGCCCTTCCGGGGCTATTGCCTCGTCCATCGGTGCGAGATCCTCCAGTTGCAGGGGGCGTGGACGGACGCTCTGCGATCAGCGAGGCGGGCGTGTGAGTTGCTCGTAGGCCCGCCGAGCTGGGATGCGCTCGGATCGGCGCACTACCAGCTGGCCGAGATCCAGCGGCTGCGCGGCGAGTTCGCCGCGGCCGAGGCGTCCTACCGCCGTGCGAGCTCGGCGGCCCACGATCCCGAGCCCGGGATGTCGTTGCTTCGCCTGGCGCATGGGCGGGTCGATCTCGCGGTGGGAGCGATCCGCCGCGCGCTCGACGAGGCGCAGGACCCGATGACGCGCGCACGACTGCTTCCGGCCTGTGTCGAGATCATGCTCGCCGCCCAGGACGTCAAGACCGCCCGGGCGGCGGCTGACGAGCTCGGCCGGATCGCCGAGCACCTCTCCGCCCCCTACCTGAGTGCTGTCGCCGCTGACGCGTCCGGCGCCGTGTTCCTGGCGGAAGGCGATCCGCGAGCGGCGCTGACCCAGCTCCGGGCCGCGCATCGCTCCTGGCGCGAGCTGGATGCCCCCCATCAGGCGGCGCGTGCCCGCGTGCACATCGGAGTCGCCTGCCGCGACCTCGGCGACGACGCGAGCGCCGAGCTCGAGTTCGCGGCGGCACGCGGCGCGCTCGAGAAGCTCGGCGCCGCCCCCGACCTCGAGCGCCTCGCCCGGCTGTCCGGATCGCCGCGGCCGGGAGGCCTGAGCCGGCGCGAGAGCGAGGTCCTGATCCTCGTGGCTGCGGGCAAGACCAACCGAGCGATCGCCACCGAGCTGTGCATCAGCGAGAAGACGGTCGCCCGACACGTCAGCAACATCTTCACGAAGCTCGGGCTCTCGTCGCGCTCCCAGGCAACCGCCTACGCCTACCAGCACGGCATCGCGCACTAGATCCCCGACGGTCGGGCTGCGCTCAGCACGGCTCACCCTGTCACCCGGATGCCCGCGCGAATCTCGACCGCCGGCTCGGCTGCCGCCGCGCGCCGCAGCGCCCACTCGATGATCGGTCGCCGCACCCACAGGTACACGAGGTCCTCGTCGCCTGGCTTTCGCGGGCCCTGGAGCTTCAGCGCCAAATCTTGCGGATCTGCCCCCTACATCCAGCAGCATGTCGAGAACGTCGGGCGCCCAATCAGCCAGTAGGCGCCGGCCACGCGGCAAGAACGTGTGCGGTTGAAGATAGTGCGGGATCCCCCGACGCCGAACGTCGACAGCACGACGTCGAACGCCCCATCGTCGAACGCCAGCGCTTGGGCGTCGGCGAGCTCGGTGTGCGGCGCGCGCGCGGGGTCGATGCGTCTTCGCGACGCCACGACGGATGTTCCCCGCGCGTGTCTGCCCCCGACCTAGGACGCAGCGCCGCTTGCCGCCTGCTGGGCGGCCTCAAACGGCGGCGGGCCGAGCAACTCGATGCACTGCGAGCGCTCCGCCACCTGTCGCAGCCGCGGCCAGTCGGCGGGCCGGGCAGCGTCCTCCGCCGAGTGGACCGGCTCACCTGCGTCGCGATAGAAGGACTCGCCCGTACCGGGCGTCTGTAGGCCGAGCACGTGCGCGCTCTCGGAGATCACCATGAACGCGTGTGCCACGCCGCGCGGCGCGAAGAAGAAGCCGCCCCGGCCGACCCGGGTCTGTTCGCCCTCGACGTCGACGAGCAGCTCGCCGTCGAGCACGTAGATCGCTTCGTCCTCGTTGGGATGGCGGTGATAGGGCGTGACCTTGCCGCCCTGCATGCGGTCCTCCATCAGGATGAAAGCGCCACCGGTTTCCGCGGCGGTGGCCTTCCACGTGAACGCGCCGCCACCGGCAAACCACATCAGCTCGCCTTCGCCGTCCTGCCGAATGATCGGAATTGCGCTGCTCATCATGGCTCCTCGCTGCGCAGATCTGGCTGCGCGGGGTAAGATGGTACAATCATGCCGTTCATGGACACTACAATCCCACGATGGATATAGCAACCCCATATGAGCTGATGGGGAGAACCCATCAGAAAGCCCGCACCCGCGCGGCAATGGTGTCGGCGACACGCGGGTTGCTGGCCGAAGGGGTCACCCCGACGGTCGAGCAGGCCGCCGAGCGCGCGGCGATCTCCCGCACCACGGCCTATCGCTACTTCCCCAATCAGCGCGCGCTGCTGATCGCCAGCTACCCCGAGCTGGATGCGACCTCGCTGCTCGACGACGACGCCCCGGCAGACCCCGTCGCCCGGCTGGACCTCGTCACCGACAGCATCGCCCATCAGATCATCGAGCACGAGCCCGAGCTGCGCACGATGCTGCGTCTGTCACTCGAAACACCGGTCCCCAGACCACAGACCCTGCCGCTGCGCCAGGGACGCGTGATCGCCTGGATCGAGGACGCGCTCGAGCCGGCGCGGACGCGCATCCCCGAATCCGAGCTGCGACGGCTCGTGCTCGCGATCCGCGCCACGCTCGGCATCGAGGCGCTCGTCTGGCTGACAGACATCGGCGGGCTCACGCGCGAGCAGGCCACCGACCTCATGCGCTCCTCAGCACGCACGCTGCTGCACGCCGCGCTCGCAGACGCCGCGGCGACCGACGGAGCAACGTAAACCGTCGTCCGACCCAGCGGTCGCACACGCCGCGAAAGCGCCGCTCCTCGCGCGTGGGGCGCTGCTGGTCGACAACGCCGCGCTCCTCATCGCAGAGCGCCCCCTTGGCGTGCGTCGAGCGCTCTCCTGAGGCGCTGCACGGCTTGCCCGAGGCGGTCGAGCTCCCGATTGCCGGCGCCCACGATCGTGGCTGGCGGGGCTGGATTGCCCTCGACGGCGACGAGCCGGTCGGCGCCGCCGGGCTGTTCGCGGCGGACGGAGTGGCGTATCTCGGGTTCGCCGGGACGCTGCCCGACCACCGCGGAAAAGGGGCACAGAACGCGCTCCTCGCAACGCGGATCCGCAGCGCCGCAGAACTCGGCTGCGACGTCGTGGTCACGGAGACGGGCGAGCGCCGAGACGACCGGCCGAGCAGTTCCCACCGCAACATCCTGCGCGCTGGCTTCACGGAGGTCGGGGTCACGGCGAACTGGCTCGGGCGGACCTGACCAGCGATCACACGGTGCGCGCCTCGACCGTCGCCACCGCCAGCGCCGCCACTCCCTCCAGCCGCCCCACGAAGCCCATCCCCTCGCCGGTTGAGGCTTTCACGTTGACCGCCCCCGTCTCGAGCCCGAGGGCGTCGGCCAGACGCGCGCGGATCGCGTCGCGGTAGGGCCCGACCTTCGGACGCTCCATCAACACCGTCGCGTCCACGTGGGTGGCGGCCAGCCCGTGCGACGCCAGCGTCGCGACGACCTCACGCAGCAGCTCGATCGAGTCGGCGTCCTTGTAGGCGCCGTCGGTGTCGGGGAAGTGCACGCCGATGTCGCCGAGTCCGGCGGCGCCCAGCAGCGCGTCCATCACGGCGTGCGTGAGCACGTCGGCGTCGGAGTGGCCGTCGAGTCCGAGCTCGGCGCCCTCGAACTCCACGCCGCCGAGGATCAGCGGGCGTCCGGCCTTGAAGCGGTGCGAGTCCCAGCCCAGACCGGTCCGCGAGCCGCCACCGTCACCCGAACTCATCCGATCGCCTCCATCCGCCGCTCGCGCCGCTCGAACACCGCCAGCTCTCCCACGCCCAAGGACTCCAGCAGCTCGAGCGCGACCTCGTAGTCGCGGCCGACGTCGCCGGGCACGTGGGCGTCGCTCGAGAGCGCCACAGAGCAGCCGGCCTCGAGGCACATCTGCAGGAACGCCGGTGCCGGGTACAGCTCGCCGACCGGCTTGCGCAGCCCCGCCGTCGACACCTCGACCGCGATGCCGGACTCCGCGATCCCGTCCATCGCCAGCTCGTAGAAGCGGCGCAGGTCGCCCTCGGGAACCGGGCGCTTCGCGCCCCACAGCTTCACGAGATCCGGGTGGGCGAGGATGTCGAATAACCCCGTCCGCGCCGCCTCACCCAAAGTCACGAAGTAGCGGCGCCACAGCTCGTCGGGGCGCTGCGAGCGGTGGTCGAAGACCTCGTAGCCGTCGTGGTCGACGGCATGCTCGCCGACGAAGTGCACCGAGCCGACGACGAAGTCCCAGTCGTGGGCGTCCAGCAGCGTCGCCATGCGGTCCTCGCGGCCGGCGATGAAGTCCGCCTCGATGCCGAGCTTGAGGTCGGTCTGCTCGCGGACGAAGCCGGCGTAGTCGTCGAGGTCGTCGGTCGCGCTCGCGCGCCACAGCGGATGGCGCCAGACCTCGAGCGCCTGCGCGAAGCGGTAGACGTGCTCCGCGCAGCCCAGCTCGGCGATCCCGCGCTCCTCGGCGACGGTCCGGTAGCGCTCGGCGTTTGCCGGCGTGAAGTACTGCTCGGCGTCGGTGCCCTCCGCGTCGGGGCGCAGGTGCAGGTGGTAGTCGGTCAGCATCGGCGCGACCCGCGCGGCGCTACTGGCGAGCTGACCACGAACGCGTGCCGGTCGCGCACACGTCGACGCGCTTGCCGCTGCGGCGGCTGGCGTAGCGCTCGGTCACGGAGAGCTTGCCGGCCGCGCTGCCCGCGGCGTCGAACTGGCCGCGCAGCACGACCGTCGTGCGCACGATCACGTCGGCGAAGGTCGCCTTGAACCGCTCGACGGCGCGAAACGACCCGTCGGCCGCCACGTCGAACTCCGGTGAGATGTTCACGTCGTCTGACTCGACGATCCGGTCGCGCTCGCAGTTGGCGCGGTAGCCGAACGTCGCGCGCTCGATCCGCCGTCCGCCGCTGGCCGCGTGCAGGACGATTCCCTGCCGGGCGCGAGCCGCCTTCTGCGAGGTCAGGCCGTAGAGCGTCGCCTCGGCGGGACCGGGCGCCGCGGCGACCGCATCGGCGGGGCGGCGCACCGTCCACGTCACCGTGCGGCTCGTGCAGGTGCGGGTCGCGCGGCCCTTCGTGCGCACGCGCAGCTTCACGCTCGCCGTGCCCGTGCCGCCGTCGGCCAGCAGCGAGCCCTTGACGACGAACGTCGACCGGTGGCTCGTCCCGACGAGCGGGCGCCGCGTCACCGCGCCGCGCAGCGTGAAGCGCCCGTCGGAGCCGACCTTCGCGTCGCCGCTGATCGTCCCCAGCCCACAGCTCGCGTAGATCTGCCCTTCGACGCCGATGCGCCCCTCGGTGCCCGTGCGGATCGACAGCAGCATGTCCTTCGCCACGGTCCTCTCGCTGACGGGGACGGCGATGGCGCCGCCGCCGAGGTTGCCGGCCGGCGCGGGCGCGGCATCTCCGAACGCCACGCCCGCGGTCGCGGCGACGATGACGAACGCGACGAAGAGCGCGAGAGGGCGCCGGAGACGAGACTCGGTCATGCGCGGCGGATGCTAGATGGTTGGTTCCGCGGCCGGCGCCGCCAGATGTGCGCGTATCGCGGATGCAGGGCGCCGCGGGGCGAAGGTGGACAGTGCCAGCGGCACGGACTCCTTCGGTCCGTGGCGATCCTGCGCCGCGAGACGCGTGCAGCTGGCGGTGCCGGTCGTGGAATCAGCCATCTAGGTCGGATGCCGGCGGAGCGGCAGCGGCAGCGGCGCGCTCGCGCAGCGTCAGCTCGGCGAGCTGCAGATCGCCCGGCGTCGTGACCTTGAGGTTCTCCGCCGGCGAGGCGATCACCCGCACCGTCCCGCCCGCGCGCTCGACGAGCCAGGCGTCGTCCGTCGCGGCGGCCAGCACGTCGTCGGGCGCGCCGAGCGCCTGCTCGAGCGCCGCGCGGCGAAAGACCTGCGGCGTCTGCACCGCCCACAGCGACGCGCGGTCCAGCGTGCTCGTGACGACGCCGTCGGCGTCGACCTGCTTGATCGTGTCGGCGACGGCCGCCGCGGCGATCACCGCGTCGCAGCCGTGGCGCTCGAGCTCGTCGAGTGCGGCCTCGAAGTCCTGCGCGCGCACGAGCGGGCGCGCGGCGTCATGGACGATCACCGGATCGCCGGCCGCGGCACGCAGCGCGGCGAGCACCGAGAGCGAGCGATGGGCGCCGCCCGGCACGCCGATCGCCCCTGCGGGCAGCGATCCCTCCCAGCCCGGCGGCAGCGCGACGACGATCGTCTGCACCGCGCCGACCGCCTGCAGCGCGTCGATGCTCCACTCGAGCATCGGGCGCCCGGCGAGGCTGACGAACGCCTTGGGTTCCCCGAACCCAAGGCGCTCTCCACGTCCCGCCGCTACGACGAGCGCGATCGCTACTTCGACACCACGCCGGCGCTGTCGGCGAGGAGATCGTCGAGGTGCTGCTCGGCCTCTTCCTCGTCCTTGTCGAGCGCGTACATGAGCTCGGACGCGAGGATCTTCTTGGCGCGCGTGAACATCTGCTTCTCGCCGGTGGACAGGCCCTTCTCGTGCTCGCGGATCGCGAGGTTGCGCACGACCTCGGCGAGCTCGTAGATGTCGCCGGTCTTGATCTTGTCGCGGTTGTGCTTGAACCGCCGGTTCCAGTTCTTGGGCATCTCCGAAACGTCGTCGGCCAGGACGGCGAGGACCTTCTGCACGGTCTCCTCGTCGATGACGCGACGCAGGCCCGCCAGCGCGGCGTTCTCGCACGGGACCATGACGGTCATGTCGTTGTGCAGGATCTTGATGGTGAGGTACTCGCGCTCCTCGCCGAACATCTTGCGCCGTTCCTTCTTGAGAACCTGACCGGCCCCATGATGCGGATACACGACGTTGTCGCCAAGCTCGAACTCGATGTTCTCGAGCGTACGGTTCAGGTCCTCCAGCAGCTGCTCTTCGGCTTCGGGAATGATGCCCTCCTTGCGAATTGATGCCGGCGGCGGCCGGACGGTGAAACAGGTCTTACGTCTGCAGGTAACGGTCCACGAGGTTGATCTCCTGTAAGCGGCGAAGGCCCTCGCGGATGTCCTTCGCCCGTATCTCGCCAACGCCGTCGACGGTTTCGAGCTCGACGTCGGTCGCGGCCAGGAGCTCGTCGAGGCCACCGAAGTCGTTGACGATCTGTGCCACGACCAGCTTGGGCAAGCGGGGAATGCGACCAAGGATGCGAAACCCGCGCGGCGAGACCGGATAGTCGAGCGTGTTGAGCTTGCGGTCGTAGCCGAGCAGCTCGGCCAGGCGGCCGAAGTCGAGCAGGTCGTGGTGCGGCAGGCGACCGATCTGGTCCAGCGCGCCGGCGAACGCCTCGTCGCTGTTCTCGGCGAGGTAGTCGTGCACGAGCGCGGCCTTGTCGGCGGCGGTGCCGACCATCGTCTCCTCGAGCTGCATCTCGATGAGGCGACCCTCGCTGCCGAGCTCGACGATGTAGCGCTCGATCTCGACGGCCATGCGCGTCACGAGCTCGGAGCGCTGCAGCACGGTGAGCACGTCGTGCAGCGTGGCGCCGCCCTCGAACTCCAGCGCGGTCAGGCGGGTGGAGACCTGGTCCAGACGGGTGCGGTACTTGTCGAGCGTCGCCAGCGCCTGGTTGGCCTTGGCCAGCACGACGGGGATGTCCTCGAGGATGTACTTGCCGCCGTCGACGTAGAGCGAGACGACCTCCCGGCGCTGGGAGATCGCGATGACGAGCGCGTCGGTCTGCTTGGAGACGCGCTCGGCCGTGCGGTGGCGGGTGCCCGTCTCGACCGACAGGATCGTGGGATCGGGCATGAGCTGAACGTTCGCCATGGCGATCTTCGTCGCGTTGACGTTGAGCACGATGGCTCCGTCCATCTTGGCGACCTGGTAGAGCAGCGCGGGCGAATAGTCGATGTCGAGCTTGATGCCGCCCGAGAAGAGGAAGCTCAGGTCGTCGACCTCGCCGACGATGATGAGGCCGCCGGTGCGGGCGTGCATGATGTTGTCGAGGCCCTCACGCAGCGTGGTGCCGGGCGCGACCATCTCCAACGCCTTGACGAGTCGGGGTTCTTGACGAGACTCAAGCTCGTGTGATTCGTCCCCTACTCGCTGCACCTACCCGATTTTAGCGGGTACTTAGGAATTTCGGGTTGTGGCGGCGAAGTTCTTCCGTTCGCCGCGTTCGCTGATGCTGACCGTCCGTCATGCCGCCTGCGGAGCTCGCGCGGGCAGGGCCGCGCGCAGCGCCTCGCGCAGCGTCGGCGCGACCTCCGGCGAGATGACGTGGCGCAGGCCGAACTTCGCGGCCTCGGCGGCGCGCCGGTCGGCGTGGCCGACGGTCCGCAGCTCGCCGGTCAGCCCGAGCTCGCCGAAGCAGGCGACCGGGAGCGCGGCCCCGGGCCGCCCGCCGCCGGTGGCCTGCAGCGGAACGCCGCGGGCGGCGCTGGCGACCGCGAGCGCGATCGCGAGATCGGCGCCGGGCTCCTCTACGCGCACCCCTCCGACGACGTTGACGAAGACGTCGGCGCTGCCCGCGCCGATGCCGGCGTGGCGGCCGAGCACGGCCAGCACGAGCGCGAGACGGTTGCGGTCCAGGCCGTTGACGACCCGCCGCGGCGGCACGAGCTCCGAGGGCGAGACGAGCGCCTGGACCTCGACCAGCAGTGGCCGCGAGCCCTCCATCGCGGCGAGGATGACCGAGCCCGCCTTGCCGGTGGCCTCGGCGACGAAGCGCGCGCTGGCGTCGAGCACCTCGACGAGGCCGCCCGAGCGCATCTCGAAGACGCCCGCCTCGTTCGTCGAGCCGAAGCGGTTCTTCAGCGCCCGCAGCGTGCGGTACGTGCGCTCGCGCTCGCCCTCGAACTGCAGCACGCAGTCGACGAGGTGCTCGAGCACGCGCGGGCCGGCGAGCGCGCCCTCCTTCGTGACGTGACCGACGAGCAGCACCGCGATCCCGTCGGCCTTGGCGACCTGCATGATCCGCGCCGCCGTCTCGCGCACCTGGCCGACCGAGCCGGGCGCGCCGCTGAGATCGGCGGCGTGCATCGTCTGCACGGAGTCGATGACGACGACCTCGGGACGCTCGGCGCGCAGCGTGGCGAGGATCGTGTCGAGGTCGGTCTCGGCGAGCACGGGGACGTCGAGCGCGCCGGTCGTCGCGGCGATCAGCCGCTCGGCGCGCAGGCGGATCTGCGCCGCCGACTCCTCACCCGAGACATAGAGGGTGCGCCGGCCGGCGGCGGCGAGGTTGCCCATCGCCATGTTCGTCAGCGTCGACTTGCCGATCCCCGGTGAGCCGCCGAGCAGCACGAGCGAGCCGGGCACGAGGCCGCCGCCGAGGACGCGGTCGAGCTCGCCGATGCCGGTCAGCAGGCGCGGGACGCGCTCGGTGCTGACGTCGGCCAGGCGCGTCGGCGTGCCCGCGCGCACGCCCTTGGCGCCGGCGGCGGCGCCACCGCCGCCGCGGCCCCATCCCGCGCCCCCGCCCGACGCCGGCGCGCGCTCCTCGACGAGCGTGTTCCAGGCCTGGCAGCCCGGGCACTGGCCGTGCCAGCGCACGCTCGAGTGCCCGCACTGCGAGCAGACGTGGACGGTCGTGGGCCTGGCCATCTGCTTACCCTAGGCTCCGGCCCCGACGGCTTCGCCCCCGCGCTCGCAGGGGTGTGTCGAATTGCTCGCGCCGGCCGCGAGGTATTCGACACACCCTCCGCCGGGACGCTGCTCAGGACCCGCTTGCGTCGAGCGCCGCGCAGACGTCGGCGACGAGATCGCCGGGGTCCTCGACGCCGGCGCTCATGCGGATGAAGCCCGGCGAGACGTCGTCGATGCCCCAGCGCCCGCGCCGCTCGGCCGACGAGTGCACGCCGCCGAAGCTCGTCGCCTCGGCGATCAGCGCCGCCGCCCCCAGGAACGCCTGCGCCCGCACCTCGGTCACGAGGTCGAAGCACAGGACGCCGCCGAAGCGCTCGCCGCCGAAGACCCGCGCGGCCAATTCATGTCCCGGATCGCCGGGCAGGCCGGGATAGCGCACGCCGCGCACGTCCTCGCGAGCCACCAGCGCCTGAGCCAGCGCGAGCGCGTTGGCGCACTGGCGCACGTGGCGCACGTCGAGCGTCGCGAGCGAGCGGTGCGCGAGCCACGCCTCGAACGGGCCGGCGATCGCGCCGGTCAGGCTGCGCCAGGCGCGCGCCTGCGCGGCCCGGGCCGGATCGGCGACGGCGACGTAGCCGAGCACGAGGTCGCTGTGGCCGGTCAGGCCCTTCGAGGCGCTCGAGATCGACAGGTCGGCGCCGAGCTCCAGCGGGCGCTGCAGCAGCGGCGTGGCGAGCGTGTTGTCGACCGCCAGCAGCGCGCCCGCGTCATGCGCGGCCGCGGCCAGCGCGGCGACGTCGAGCATGACCAGCCCGGGGTTGGACGGCGTCTCGATCCAGACGAGCGTCGCGCCCGGCAGCGCGGCGCGGATCGCCGCGTCGTCGGTGGGCACGACGCGGACCTCGACGCCGTGCGGTCGCAGCTGCTCGACGGCGATCGTCGTCACGCCCGGGTAGCCGTCGGCGGGCACGACGACGACGTCGCCGGGTTGGAGCGCCGGCAGCAGCACCGCCGCCACCGCCGCCAGGCCCGACGCGAAGAGCACGGCCTCGCCGCCCTCCAGCTCGCCCAGCGCCGCCTCGTAGCCCGTCCACGTCGGGTTGGCGTAGCGGCCGTAGCCGTACGGCGTCGCGTCGGTCGGGCCGATGAGGTGATACGGCGCGGCGAGCGTGGGGCCCGGCAGAAACGGCGTTCCCTGCGCGGCCGCCGGCAGCCCCGCGTGCACGACCCGGGTGGCGCGGGTGGCGCGCTCGGCATCGCCGTGCGGACGCGGCGCGCCTCCGTCACCCGGCGGAGGCCAGACGGTCATGCGGCGGATGCTACGCGGCGGCGGCGGCGGCGGCGCGGGCGCGGCGGCGGACGCCTTCGACCCGCGGGAGTGCCCGCGTGGCGCCGGCCCCGCCGCGCAGACGGCGAGCAGCGCGTCGAGCGTCTCCGCCGCGGTGCGGCGCAGATAGCGGACCTCGTGCGTGCTGAACGTGACGAGCCGCAGCGGGGTGAGCGCCGTGACCGTCGCGGTGGCGTACGCCGAGCGCGGCGCGGCGAGCGTCCCGAAGGCGTCGCCGGGCCCCAGCTCGCCGATCGTCTCGCCGGCGCAGCGCACGCTGCCGCGGCCCGTCGCGACGAGGACGAGCTCCTGATGCAGCGGCCCGTCGAGCAGCACGCGGCGGCCGGCCGGCACCGCGATCTCCGCCGCGCAGGGCGCGATCGTGGCGAGCTCGCGGATGCTCAGGGGCTGCAGGTACGTCAGCGCGGCCAGCCGCAGGAGGTCCATGTCCACTCGGCGTGACGCCGCAACGAACACCGTTCGCTGAGCGTGCACGAATGCGGAGTCGAACATCGGGCCAAGCCCGCTCGCGCGCCCCGTATCGTGGATCGCAATGCCACATATCGCCGCTGACGTCGCCGAACAGCTCTACAGCCGTTGGAACGAGGACGGGCTCGCGGCGCTGACCGACAGCGTGCACCCCGATGTCGAGCTCGTCTGCGACGCGCTGCGTCCCGTCGAGACCTCCCTGTACGGCCTCGAGGGCTGGCGCCAGTGGGTCGCACGCTGGGACGGCGGCTACGAGACGATGCAGATCACCACCGACGGCGTCATCCCGATGGGCGACGACCACGCGCTCGCGCTCGTTTCGATCACCGCGCGACCGCGCGGCAGCCAGCAGGAGCTGCGCTGGGCCGCCGCCCACCTGTGGACGATCCGCGACGGCCGGATCGCGCGCTGGGAGTCGCACGTCGACCTCGACGCCGCGCGCGGCACGCTGCTGTAGCCGACGCCCGCCGACAGCACCGGCTTCAGCGCAGGTCGAGCGGGATCGTCGGGCCGAGGATCGGCGAGACGAGCTGCGTCTCGCGCGCGTAGAAGTCGTCGAGCCCGGCCTGCGTCGTGCGCCCGTGCCCGAACGCGACGGTGGTGCCCGGCGCGAGCCGCACGGTGTCGGCGTAGGCCGCCGGGTTGGCGGCGAGCATGGCGTCGCGCAGGGCCGTGCCCTGCTCCCACGGGACCATCGCGTCATCGGCGGAGAAGCCCTGCAGCAGGCGGGTGTTCGAGATCGGTCCCGCGGCCGAGGCCGCCGGGCTGAGCGAGGCGAGGTTCTCGGCCCCGAACGCGGCGGCGGCGAGGTTGCGCACCCAGCGCGGGCCGAGCGTCGAGCCCAGGGCGCCGGTGGCGGCGTCGTAGGCGAGCTGGGACTGGATCGTGCGCAGGTCGGTCGGCCCCGCAATGCTGTCGACGCAGTAGACATCCGGTCGCGTGGCGGCGAGCTGCAGCGCGAGGTGCCCGCCGGCCGAGATGCCCGTGGCGCAGATCTTCGCCGCGGCGCCGAAGCGCGCGCGGGCCTTGTCGTAGAACCACGCCACGTCGGTGAACGACGCGCCGCAGGCGCCGTAGGTGAGGTTGACGGTCTCGAAGCCGCGCGCACGCCAGCGGTCGGCCTCCGTGCGGCTGATCTGCACCGCGCCGATCCCGTTGAGCGTCCAGCCGCCGCCGTGGATGACGAGCATCGCCCCACGCGGCGCCTGGCCGGCGTAGGCGC
The DNA here is from genome assembly GCA_963742745.1 of uncultured Actinomycetes bacterium. Taxonomy (GTDB): domain Bacteria; phylum Actinomycetota; class Thermoleophilia; order Solirubrobacterales; family Solirubrobacteraceae; genus CADCVQ01. The sequence goes on along the minus strand of CAVUND010000006.1, from coordinate 68,239 downwards.
CCGTGGGCAGACCGACCTCGTAGTACGCCGGCGCCCCGGAGAAGCCGGGATGGCTCGACGTCACGCCGGCCGGCAGAGCGGTCCCGTTGGACGCCACCGGCTGGGCGGCGCAGATGCTGTCGGCCTGGCCGCTGCCGAGCTGGCCGTTGTACGCCGCATCGTGCAGGGTGACGGTCGAGTTGGGTGGCAGCGTCGCCGCGGTCGCGTTCAGCGCGGCGACCGGGATGCCGGCGCCCTGCAGGCCGGCATCGGGCCAGCTGTGCGCGTACAGCGCCCACGCGCCGCCGGTCTGCTGCAGGACGTGGGTGTACGCCTTGAAGTAGCCCCATGCCGCCCCCGCGGGGCGGGGCTGGCCGGAGAGCGTGACGGAGGGAGCGAACGTGCTGACGGTCGACGAGTTCGAGCGCGTGTCGACGGTGCGATCGGCGCACGAGCTGACGGGGGCCGTGCCCTGCAGGTGGTAGACCACGCAGGTCGTCAGCGTGAACACCTGTCCGCCGGCGAGCGCGATCGTGTCGCCGGTCGACGCCGCGGCCGACGCGGTGGCGGTCTGATACTTGAGCTTCGTCGTCAGCCTGCCGTTGGCAGCGTTGCCGGACGCCGGGACCCGGATCGTGTTGACCTTCTTCTCCGACGACGGGGCCTTCGCGTGGACGGCCGGGGCCAACCACACTGCGCACAGCAGTGCCGATGCCGTTGTGAACGAGACCCGGCGGCGCACCCACGTCGCAGCGTACGCCGAGCCTCCAGCCCCTTCAACCCGGCGAGGGCGACCCGCGGGCCGCCCTCGATCACAGCTTGCGTGGTGCCTACGAGACGATCAGGTCTCGGGCGGCTCCTCGAGCGTCGGCTGGTCCAGCGCGCCGCCCGGCTCGGCCGGACCCTCGTCGGTCGCGGCTCCTCCGACCTCCTCGGCCGTCCCGCCGCCCACGGCGGCCGGCACCTTGGAGGGCTCGACGACCGTCAGGGAGACCTCGCGGTCGTCCTCCTCGGGCGCCTTCTCGACCATGACCGTCGCACCGGGCGTGAGCTCGGCGCGCAGGACGAAGTCGGCCAGCGGGTCCTCGATGTAGCGCTGGATCGCGCGACGCAGCGGGCGGGCGCCCATCGCGGGATCCCAGCCCTTCTCGACGAGCAGGTCCTTCGCCTCGTCGGTGAGCTCGAGCTGCAGCCCGCGCTCGGCCATCGACTCGCGGATCCGCCGCAGGAGGAGGTCGACGATCTCCTTGATCTCCTCCTTCTGCAGCTTGTGGAACACGATCACGTCGTCGATCCGGTTGAGGAACTCAGGCCGGAAGACCTTCTTGAGCTCGCCCATGATCCGGTTCTTCATGTCGTCGTACGTGATGCCGGTCTCGTCGTCTGAGACGGCGAAGCCGAGCGGCGTGTTGCGGGCGATCTCCGAGGCGCCGATGTTCGACGTCATGATCACGATCGCGTGGCGGAAGTCCACCGTGCGGCCCTGCGAGTCGGTCAGGCGACCGTCCTCGAGGATCTGCAGGAGGATGTTGAACACGTCCGGATGCGCCTTCTCGATCTCGTCGAGCAGGAGCACGCAGTACGGCTTGCGCCGCACGGCCTCGGTGAGCTGACCGCCCTCGTCGAAGCCGATGTAGCCCGGAGGCGAGCCGACGAGCCGCGACACGGAGTGCTTCTCCATGTACTCCGACATGTCGACGCGGATCATCGCGTCCTCGTCGCCGAAGAGGAACTCGGCGAGCGTGCGGGCGAGCTCGGTCTTGCCGACGCCCGACGGTCCGAGGAACACGAACGAGCCGGTCGGCCGCTTCGGGTCCTTCAGTCCGGCACGGGAGCGGCGGATCGCCTTCGAGATGACCTCGACGGCAGCCTGCTGGCCGATGACGCGCTTGTGGAGCTCTTCCTCCATGCGCATGAGCTTGGCCGTCTCGGCCTCGGTGAGCTTGAAGACCGGGATGCCGGTCCACATCGAGACGATGTCGGCGATCTCCTCCTCGCCGATCGACGGACGCTCGGTCTCGGCCTCGCCGGCCTCCCACTGCTCCTCGAGCTCACGCTTGCGCTGCGTCAGGCGCCGCTCGGCGTCACGCAGGTTGGCGGCCTTCTCGAACTCCTGGGCCTCGATCGACGCTTCCTTCTCGCGCCGCGTGGTCTCGATCTCCTCCTCGAGATCGCGATACACGGGCGGGGAGGTCATCGACTTGATCCGCATGCGCGACGCGGCCTCGTCGATGAGGTCGATCGCCTTGTCGGGCAGGAAGCGATCGGAGATGTAGCGGTCGGCGAGCTCCGCCGCGGCCTCGAGGGCCTCGTCGGTGATGTTGACCTTGTGGTGCTGCTCGTAGCGGTCGCGCAGGCCCTTGAGGATCTGCACGGTCTCCTCCGTCGAGGGCTGCTCGACGCGGATCTGCTGGAAGCGACGCTCCAGCGCGCTGTCGCGCTCGAGGTACTTGCGGTACTCCTCGAGCGTCGTGGCGCCGATCGTCTGCAGTTCGCCACGCGCGAGCGCCGGCTTGAGGATCGAGGCCGCGTCGATCGCGCCCTCGGCCGCGCCGGCTCCCACGAGGTTGTGAAGCTCGTCGATGAACAGGATGATGTCGCCGCGCTGGGTGATCTCCTTCATCACCTTCTTGAGGCGCTCCTCGAACTCGCCGCGGTACTTCGAGCCGGCGACGAGCGCGGCGAGGTCAAGCGTGTAGATCTGCTTGCCCTTGAGCAACTCGGGAACGTCGGACGTCGTGATCCGCTGAGCGAGGCCCTCGACGACGGCGGTCTTGCCGACGCCGGGCTCGCCGACGAGCACGGGGTTGTTCTTCGTCCGGCGAGACAGGATCTGCATGATCCGCTCGATCTCGGTGGCGCGCCCGACGACGGGGTCGAGCTTGCCCTCCTCGGCGAGCTTGGTGAGGTTGCGGCCGAACTGGTCGAGCAGCTTGGAGGACTTCTTGCCCTCGCCCGACGCGCTCGACGACGCACCACTCGCGCCGGCACCCGCGCCCGCGCCCTGACGGCGCCCACCGGGACCCGACAGCATGCGGATGACCTCGTTGCGGATCTTCTCGGAGTCCGCGTCGAAGTCCAGCAGGATCCGGGCGGCGACGCCCTCGTTCTCACGCACCAGCCCGAGCAGGATGTGCTCGGTTCCGATGTAGTTGTGCCCCAGGCTGAGCGCCTCGCGCAGCGCAAGCTCGAGGACCTTCTTGGCACGCGGCGTGAACGGGATCTGACCGGAGGTGACTTCTTCCCCCGACCCGACGATCCGGACAACCTGAGCACGTACACGCTCGACGGTGATGTCGAGGCTCTCCAGGACCCGCGCAGCGAGGCCTTCCTCCTCACGGAGGAGGCCGAGCAGAATGTGCTCGGTCCCGATGTAGTTGTGCTTGAGCGTGCGCGCCTCTTCTTGCGCGAGAACGACCACCTGACGGGCTCGCTCTGTAAATCGCTCGAACATGCTGCTTGATCCTTCCTGCTGGGGCGGGGCCTCTAGCCTCGGTTCATGCGTGGTCCGGATGTCATTCTATGGACGGCAAATTGCCCGACTGTGTTTCCATCCTTTTCGGCTCCGCAAGCGAAATGGATGAGGGGTCGGGAACAGAAGGCGGGCATGGGGCAGTCTACCAACGCCCCGGTCCCCGAAATGTTGCGTCTGCACTCATGCGTCACGCATCGCGGGAAACAGCACGACTTCGCGGATCGAGGAGCGGTCGCGCAGCGCCATGACGAGCCTGTCGATGCCCAGGCCGACTCCTCCGGTGGGCGGCATGCCGTGCTCCAGCGCCTCGACGAACACCTCGTCGTAGGGCGCCGCCTCGTCGTCGCCCTCGGCCGCCAGACGGGCCTGGGATTCGAACCGGGCGCGCTGCTCGTCGGGGTCGTTGAGCTCGGTGAAGGCGTTGGCGATCTCGACGCCGCCGCAGAAGGCCTCCCAGCGCTCGACGAGGCCCGGCTGCGTGCGGTGCGCCTTGGCGAACGGCGACAGCTCGACGGGATAGTCCATGAGGAACGTCGGCTGCTCCAGCTCGGGCTCGACGAACGTGCTCAGCAGGTCGTCGACGAGCTGCGGCCACGTCCGGCCGTCGGTCGGCATCCGGTCGCCGATCGCGGCGGCGAGATCGTCGCGCTCGGGGAGCGCGAGGAAGTCGATGCCGCTCGCCTCGCGGATGGCGTCGCGCAGCGTGACGCGCCGCCAGGGTGACTCGAAGTCGATCGCGCCGACGGAGCCGACCTGCTGGGCGACCGAGCGCACGAGCGTCTCGAGACGATCTGCCACGTCGTTGTAATCGGCATACGCCTCGTAGAACTCGACCATCGTGAACTCGGGGTTGTGCTTCGTCGACAGCCCCTCGTTGCGGAAGTCCTTACCGAGCTCGTAGACGCGCTCGAGGCCGCCGACGATGCAGCGCTTGAGGTACAGCTCCGTGGCGATGCGCAGATACAGCGTGCGGTCCAGCGCGTTGTGGTGCGTGGTGAACGGGCGCGCGAGCGCGCCGCCGTAGAGCGGCTGCAGGACCGGCGTCTCGACCTCGATGAAGCCGGCGTCGTCGAGGGTGCGGCGGACGGCGGACACGATCTTGGCGCGAGCGATGAACAGCTCGCGCGCCTCCTCGTTGGCCATGAGGTCGAGCTCCCGGCGGCGATATCTCGTCTCGACGTCCTGCAGGCCGTGGTGCTTCTCCGGCGGCGGTCTCAGGGACTTGGCGAGCACGGTGAAGCGGTCGATGCGCAGCGAGATCTCGCCGCGCTTCGTGCGCAGCGCGGTGCCGTCGATGCCGATGATGTCGCCGAGGTCGATCTGCGTGAGCAGCCGCTCGTGCAGCTCGGGCCCGAGCACGTCCAGGCGCGCCTGCAGCTGCAGTCGCCCGGAGCGGTCGACGAGGTCGAGGAACGCCATCCTGCCCTGCCCGCGGCGGGCGGCGAGGCGGCCCGCGACGCGGTGCGTGACGTCGGTCTCCTCGCCCGCCTCGAGACCCTCGTGGGCGGCGAGCACGCCGGCCGCCGGCTCGACGCCGGGGAACTCGTGCGGGAAGGGGTCGATGCCGTCGGCGCGCAGCCTCTCGAGCTTCGCGCGCCTGACGGCGAGCAGCTCGTCAGCCATGGGTGCTTGAGCCTAGTGGCTAGCGACTCATAGGGGCCAAGACGACGAGTGACGAGAGTCCGGGCATCCATGCCGACGAGTGACGAGAGTCCGGGCATCCGTGCCCGGACTCCGAGACGGAGAGCTTCGCCGTCATCCGGCGGCGAGTCGCTTCGCGACCCCAGCCAGGAGGTGACCGTTTGCGACGACGTCGGCCTAGAGGCCGACGTCGATCTTGGTGATCTTGTAGTGCAGCTTCTTGCCGTTGGGCAGCGGGACGTCGACGATGTCGTTGCGCTTGTGGCCCAGCAGCGCCTTGCCGACCGGCGACTCGTAGGACAACCGCTCGGGTGGCTTGGCCTCGGGCGATCCGACGATCGTGAACTTGTGCGTCTTGCCCGAGTCCTCGTCCTTGACGTTGACGACCGAGCCGACCTGCACGACCTCGGTGGAGACGTCCTTGGCCTCGACGACCATCGCCGAGCGCAGCCGCTCCTCGACCTGCGCGATGCGCGCCTCGAGCATCGCCTGCTCGTTCTTGGCGTCGTCGTATTCGGAGTTCTCGGTGATGTCACCGAACTCTCGCGCCTCCTTGATGCGCTGCGCGACCTCCTTGCGCTTGTCGCCCTGGAGCAGGACGAGCTCAGCCTTGAGCTTCTCGAGGCCGTCGGCAGTGAGGATGACGTCTTTGGGCATGGAGGAGGAGGTCTCGAATCCCCGCTGCAGGGCGGGTTCAGGGAGCGGAGGGGTCCGCAGGCGACGCCGCAGGATAGCAGCGCGTCAAGCGGCAATCGTTACGACGTCCACCGTGGCCATCACGGCCCGCGCCTCGTCGATCGTGTCGGTCGCCTGGAGCGCCGCCTGCAGTGCCTTCGAACCGCCGATCCGCTCCACGTACCAGGGGTAGAACTTGCGCAGATAGCGGCCCGCCCGGCGCTCGCCCATGTGCTCGACGGCGCGCTGCATGACCCACTCCAGCTCGGCCAGGACCTCGGCCGTCGTGGGCTCGTCGTCGCGCGTGCCCAGCAGCCGCGCGAACAGCCACGGGTTGCCCAGCGCGCCGCGGGCGAGCATGATCGCCTCGCAGCCGGTGTGACGGAACGCGTGCAGGATCGACGCCGGGTCGTTCATGCCGCCGCTGAGGATCACCGGCGCGTTGAGCGACGCGGTCAGCTCACGCGCGAGGTCGAGGTCCGGCGAGCCCTTGTGGTGCACCTGCGCCGAGCGCGGGTGAAAGCCGATCGCCGCGACGCCGGCCTCGTCGACGAGCCGGTGCGCGAGCTCGAAGCCGCTGCGATCCCCGACCCGCCGGCCGCTGCGGATCTTCACCGTGACCGGCAGCCCGGACCCCTCGCGCGCGGCGACGGCCACCGCGACCGCGAGATCGGGATCGTCGATCAGCGCCGCTCCCGCGCCGGTCTTGCAGACCTTCGGTACCGGGCAGCCCATGTTGAGGTCGATGAGGTCCGCGTCGGTGTCGCGGGCGATCGTCGCCGCGGCGGAGCGCATGACGTCGGGCTCTTGGCCGAAGAGCTGGATCGCGACCGGCCCGCCGGCGCGCTCGGCCGGCTCGATGCGCAGCATCTCGGTCGTCGTCTTCTCGTTGCCGTGGTGCACGCCGAAGCTCGACACCATCTCCGAGACGACCATCCCGGCGCCGTAGCGCTTGGCCTGCAGGCGCACGAACCAGTTGCCGATCCCGGCCAGCGGCGCGAGCACGACCCGGTTGGGGACGTGCAGGTGGGCGAGCCGCCAGGAGTCGTTGAGGGTGCGCTGCGGCATGGGCTTCAGGGTAGTCAGGCGTTGCGCTCGTACAACAGGCGCAGCCCGGTCAGCGTGAGCATGTCGTCGACCTCGTCGATGAGCTCGGTGAACGGAACGATCGCGTCGGCCAGGCCGCCGGTGGCGATGACGTCGGTGTCGTCGCCGAGCTCGTCGAGCAGGCGGCGCAGGATCCCGTCGATCGCGCCGGCGAAGCCGTAGATGACGCCCGAGCGGATCGCGTCGACGGTCGACTTGCCGATCAGCGTGCGCGGTGGCAGCAGGTCGACCTGCGGCAGCCGCGCGCCGCGCTCGGTGAGCGCGGCGAGCGAGATCTCCACGCCCGGCACGAGCACGCCGCCCAGGAAGTCGCCCTCGGGGCCGACGATGTCGAAGTTCACCGAGGTGCCGAAGTCGACGCAGATCGCGGGGCCGCCGAAGCGCTTGCGGATCGCCACCGCGTTGGCGAGCCGGTCGGCGCCGATCTCGCGCGGGTTGTCGTAGCGCAGCGCCATCCCCGTCTTCAGGCCGGGGCCGACCTCGAGCATCGTGTGGTGCAGGTAGCGCTCGCTCATCGCCAGCCACTCGGGCGCGAGCGTCGGGACCGTCGAGGAGACGATCGAGGCGCCGATGTCGGCCAGGCCGATCCCGCGCAGCTCGAGCAGGTTGCGCAGCGTGGCGCCGATCTCGTCGGCCGTCGAGCCCGCGATCGTCGAGAAGCGCCACTGCTCGACGAGGGCGTCGCCCGCAAACGTGCCGAAGTGCGTCTGCGTGTTGCCGACATCGACGGCGAGGAGCATGGTCTCGGACTGTATCCCCGCCCACCCCCGTAGGCTCTGCGCCGCGTGCACAAGCTCTACGTCGTCCACTCCTCGCATCCCTCGGAGGCCGTCCGCGCCGCGCTCGCGCTGAAGGGCATCCCCTACAAGACCGTCGAGCTGCTGATCCCGACGCACGTGCCCGTCATGCGCATGCGCTTCGGCGTGCGATCGGTGCCGGCGCTCAAGCTCGACGGCGGCGCCAAGGTCAGCGGCTCGCGCGCGATCATGCGCACGCTCGACGAGCTCGTGCCCGACCCGCCGCTGCTGCCGCCCGAGGAGGACGCCGCCGCCCGCGCCGCCGTGCTCGAGGCCGAGCAGTGGGGCGACGACGTGCTCCAGCCGCTCGTGCGGCGCATCGTGTGGGGCGCGCTCAAGCGCGCGCCGTCCGCGATCCCCAGCTACCAGCAGGCCTCGCAGCTGCCGCGCCTGCCGCGCCCGGTCGTGAAGGTCGTCGCGCCGGCCGTGATCGCGATCGAGCGGCGGCTGCACGGCGCCGGCGACGACGCCGTGCGCGCCGACCTGCGCGCGCTGCCGGAGCATCTGGAGCGCGTCGACGGTTGGATCGACGCCGGCGTCCTGGGCCTCGACCCCGACCAGCCGAACGCCGCCGACCTGCAGATCGGCTCGTCGCTGCGGCTGCTGGCGACGATCGGCGACGCGCGCCCGCTGCTCACCGGTCGCCCCGCCGCCGCCCTGGCGATGCGCGTGTTCGAGGACTTCCCCGGCGACGTCCCCGCCGGCACCTTCCCGCCGCAGTGGCTGGCGGGCGAGTGAGCTTGGGCCAGTGCATCGTCACCAGTGTCGTGAGCCAGACTCGAGGCACTAGGTTCCCGCCTGCAGCGCCTGGGCGCGCTGGGCGAGCTCGACGGTCGCGGGCCGCACGTCGCCGGCCTTCGCCAGCGGCTCGTCGAACTCGACGCGCGCCGCCGCGGACTGGCCGGCGCCGGTGCAGCTGAGGTCGATGCCGTAGCGGTCGATGCCCGTGCAGACCGCCGAGACCGCACCGCGCGCGCCGGCCAGCTCGCGGGCGATCGCGAGCAGCCCGTCGGTGTGGCTCTTGTTGAGGTGCTCGACGGCCTTGGCGGCGATCGGCTGGGTCGGGTCGGGCTCGGCCGCGCGGTACTCCTCGCGGCTGACGGTGTCCATCCGCGCGAAGCCACCGACCCAGCGCACGCGCTCGACCTCGAGGACGAAGACCGAGAAGTCGTCCCAGCCGGCGTACAGCCGCGCGCCCGGGATCGCCGCGACGTGGGCGTCGAGCGCCGCCTCGGCGGCGTCGCCCTCCGGCCGCGTGACGCGCCCGGCGAGCGTGATCCGCGGCCGGTCGAGCGGGTCGCCCGGCGCCGAGGGATCGTTGACCGCGAGGCTCGCGCGCGGGTCGCCGGCGAGGTTGCGCCCGTGCTCGGCCATCGTCGAGACGAGCAGCACCGGGTTGCCGACGGGGTCGGGCCCGTAGACGACGAGCGAGCACCACGGGTCGCCGTTCTCGCCGAGGGTCGCCAGGTAGCCGACCGTCACCGCCGAGACGAGCGTGCGCGCCTCCTCGGCCGCGTCGCGCCGCCGGCCGCCCTCCTGCTCGTCGACCGGTGGTCCTGCGCTGCTGCTGTCGTGTCCGCTCACCCGCGAAACGCTACTCACTCGGGTCGGGGATCGGTGGCGGAGGCCCGCAGCGGCGGGCCGGCGCGGCGCACGTCCTCGTCGACGGGCAGGACGGCGAGCGCGTCGGCCAGGCGCGCGCCCGACGGCGTCGTCAGCGCAAACTCGAGCTCGAGCAGCGGGATGAGCACGAAGCGCCGCCCGAGCACCTGCTCGTGGGGCAGCGTCAGGCGCTCGGTGGCGTACTGGACCTCGCCGAGCAGCAGCACGTCGACGTCGATCGGTCGCGGGCCGTGACGCGGCCCGCCGGCCTGGCGGCCCAGCTCGCGCTCGACGGCCTTGCAGGCGTCCAGCAGCGCGTCGGGGCCGTGGTCGGTCTCGATCCGCAGGCAGGCGTTGAGGAAGTCGGGCTGGTCGAGGATCTCTCCGACGGGATCGGTGTCGTACGTCGAGGAGCTCGCCAGCACGCGGATGCCGTGGCCGGGCAGCGCGTCGACGGCGGCCTGCAGGTGCGCGCGCCGGTCGCCGACGTTCGAGCCCAGCCCCAGGTAGCCGATCGCCATCGCCCGGAGTTTGACTCACGCACGCGCGAGCGACCATGATGCCCCGCCGTGCCCCGCTACCTGCTCTGCCTCGTCGCCGCCGCCGCGCTCGCCGGCCTCTGCGCATCCGCGCTGGCCGCCGACCGCCCGAGCCAGCCGCTGGACGCACCCCGCCTTGCCGACCTCGACGGCGACGGCACGGACGAGACCGTGCGCGTGCGCGAGACCGCCTGCTTCAACGCCGAGGGCACGACCGACCCGCCCTGCTCGCGCAGCGAGGACGTCTTTCGCACGCTCGTCGTCGAGGTGGTGGACTCCTGCGCCGGGGGCGAGCGGGCGATCACGCTCTCGCGCGAGATGGAGTACGTCAGCATCGGGCGGATCCTCGACGCCGACGGCGACGGGCAGGCCCGCGAGCTGGCCTTCGAGGTCCGCGCCGGCGCGGCGGCGCGCGGCGTGCAGGCCAAGATCGTGAGCTTCCGGCCCGGCGCGGACGGCTGCGTGGCCGTGCGCAGGACGCTGTTCTCCTACCCGCGCAAGGACTCGACCGGCCCCTCTCCCCGCGGCGGCTCGTTCAGCACCGGATCGCTGCGGATCAAGGACTTCACGAAGCGCTATCCGGGCCTGGAGCTGCGCACGCACGAGAGCTACGCGCGCGGCAGCGATCCCGGCTGCTGTCCGACGTGGGAGCGCACGAGCCACTGGCGCTTCGACAAGGCCGGCGACCGCTACCGCCGGTACCGCACGAAGCTCGTGCGGCTGCGGCGCTCGTAGCCGAGCGCGGCGCGGGCGTCAGTCGAGCTCGCCGAGCTCGCGCCAGACCTCGACGGAGACGTCGTCGACGGGCAGCGCGAACGGCGGCTCGGGCTTGGAGGCCTTGACGGAGACCGCCTGGGCGTCGAAGTCCTTGATGAGGCGGTCGGCGATGGCCGCGCAGAGGCGCTCGAGCGTCTTGTCGGAGCGCTGCGTGGCGACGAGCGCCGCGACCTCGCAGACGCGCGCGTAGTCGACCGTGTCCTCGACGCGGTCGGTGACCGTCGCGTCGGCCTCGCCGAGCTCCAGGCGGATGTCGAGGATGAGCCGCTGGCCGACCTCGCGCTCGGCTGCGGTGACGCCGTGGTGGGTGAACAGCGAGAGGCCGTTGACCTCGACCGTCACGACGGTCTGGATCCCCTCGTCGTCGAAGTCCTCGTCGATGTCGTCGTCGTCGATGTCGTCGTCGGCGCCGTCCATCGCCCGCGCAACGTAGCAGCCGCGACGAGCAGGGCATCGCGCGCCTCGGCCACGTCGTGGACGCGAAAGACGCGCGCGCCGCGCGCCAGCGCGAGGACGTTCGTGGCGATGGTTCCCGCGACCCGCTCACCCGGCTCGCGGCCCGTGATCGTGCCGAGAAAGCTCTTGCGCGACGTGCCGACGACGACCGGCCGGCCGAGCGCCACGATCTCGTCCAGGCGCGCGAGCAGCTCGAGGTTGTGGTCGATCGTCTTGCCGAAGCCGATGCCCGGGTCCAGCCACACGCGCTCGGGCGCGATCCCCTGCGCGACCGCGTGCTCCAGGCGCTGCTCGAGAAACGCGCGGACGTCGGCGACGACGTCGCCGTAGCGCGGGTCGCGCTGCATCGTGCGCGGCTCGCCGAGCATGTGCATGAGGCACACGTCGCAGCCGCGCCGCGCCACGAGCGCCGCCATCGCCGGGTCGCCGCGCAGCGCGGTGACGTCGTTGACGATGCTCGCACCGGCGTCGATCGCGGCCGCCGCGACCGCGGCCTTCGACGTGTCGATCGACAGCCGCGCGCCGGCGCCGGCGAGGCCGGTGAGGACGGGCACGACGCGGCGCAGCTCCTCGGCCTCGCCGACCGGCTCGGCGCCCGGCCGCGTCGACTCGCCGCCGATGTCGAGGATCGCGGCGCCCTGCGCGACGAGCGCGTGACCGTGGGCGATCGCCGCCGCCGGGTCGAGCCACTCGCCGCCGTCGGAGAACGAGTCGGGCGTGACGTTGACGACGCCCATCACGACCGGCTCGGGGACGGGGGCGGCCATCGGGCTACCGGACGCTAGCGCGGCCGGCGCGGCCGCGGCGGGGTGCGGTCGCTATGGCGTGGCGGCGAGCGGCGGCGTGCCGGCGTCGATCGACTGCAGGTAGGCGACGATCAGTCTCTGCGCGCTGGCCGTCGCCGCGGCGTCGGGCCGCGTGCCGTTCGCCGTGCGGTGCTTGGGGTCGGCGAGGACGCAGGCGAGCGTCTCGCAGGCGCCGTTGTGCATGTAGGGCGGCACGGCGTTGATGCCCAGCAGCGACGGCACGTTGAAGCCGTTGCCCTTGCCGTCGAGGTTGTGGTCCTTGCCGAGCGCGTCCTGCGGCGTCGTCGAGACGCCGGCGACGAGGTTGGCGGTCGCCTTCTCCGGCGCGCCGATGTTGGCCCCGAGCGGGTTGCCGGCGCCGAGCACGCCGAGGTTGAACGAGCCGACGTCGCGCAGGAAGCGCGGCAGGAACTGGGCCCCGACGGGCGTGACCCCGGCGGGCGGCGCCGGGTTGGTCTCCGTCGCGAGCTCGGCCGCGGCGGGCGGCGAGACGAAGTCCTTCTGGCTCAGCGTGAACGTCGACCCGAAGTGGCAGCTCGCGCAGCCGGCGGCCTGGAAGAGCGCGCGGCCCTGCGCGAGCGTCGCGGCCGGCACGCCGCGGCCGGGCAGCTGGGACGTCGTGAACGGCGCTCGCGGCGTGCGCACCGCGAAGCGCACCCATTCGTTCATCGCGTCGAGCGCGGAGATCGGCACGGTGCTGCCGGGCAGCGTGATGTCCCACTGCGGGCGCCCGGCGTTGGGCCTGGCGAAGGCGTTGATGACCGTCGGCGCGCACTCCGGCGCGCCGGTGTCGCTGACCAGCAGCCCGTGGGCCGGGTCGTTCGCGGTCGCGCCGGCGGGATCGACGGCGCAGGGTGCGGCGGCCGCGAGCGGGCCCGGGCCGGAGACGTTGCGGATGTTCAGCTCGAAGTCCTGGACCTCGTCGAAGATCGCCGAGTAGTTGAGGACGCGCTGGATCGTCCGGTTGCGCGGGTCGAACGTCGGGTTCAGCGGCACGGACTTGCGCGGGCCGGCGTTGAACTCCCAGACGACGCCGTCGGTCAGGCCCTTGAAGTGGCAGCTCGCGCAGCTCTGCCAGCCCTCGCTCGACAGCCGCTCGCTGCTGCGGGCGGCGCCCAGCGTGAAGTTGCCGCGCGAGGAGAAGAACACCTCGGCGCCGGCGGCGACGCGCTCCTCCTGCGAGCCGGGGGCGGGCGCCGGCGCGGTGTTGATCGCCTTGATCACCCGGTCGGTGGTCAGGTCGACGACCGAGACGTTGTGCGAGACGAAGTTCTGGACGTAGGCCCGCCTACCGGTCCGGTTGATGACGATGCCCTGCGGGTTCTTGCCCGCGTTGGCGCCCGCGGTGGCGGGGCTGGCCGGGTCGTTGAGGTCGATGTAGCGCGTCGTGTCGGCGTCGCCGGTGAAGGCGAGCCTGCCGTCGGGGCCGACGTTGACCTTCACGAGCAGGTCGCTGCCGGCCGAGACGACGTAGGCCGAGCCGGCGCCGCCGCCGTTGGTGAACGCGATCGCCCACACGTTGGCGAAGAACAGCTTCTTCTTGCCCGCCTCGGGTTCGCGCGCGCCGAGGTGCAGGTTCAGGAACTTCGCCGCGCTCGCGTCGGTCTGGCGCACGCCGTTGACGCCGTCGATGACGTTGACGAACGCCTGCGTGTCGACGTTGAAGCGCAGCGGGCCGTCGGGCGACGCGGCGATGTTCGGCAGATACGCGCGGTTGCCGCGGATGACGATGCTCTGCATCTGGTTGGGGAACGCCGACGTCGGGTCGGGCGTGCCATCGCCGTTGGAGTCGACGTTGAAGCCGGTCACCCGCGGTGCGAGCGCGATCGCCTGGACGGGCCGATAGTCGCGAATCCGCGACGAGCGCGTGTTGATCGTCAGGCGGCAGACGATTCCCTGGCGGCCGTTGTCGTCGCCCTGCTTGCCACCCGCCCGGGTGAACGCCAGGAAGCTCGTCACGAAGAGCTTGCGGCTGTCGCGCGTCACGGCGAGGCCGCGCGGCTGGAAGTGGCGCGCGCGGCCGGGATCGCCGCAGCGGCCGGCGCGCAGGTTGACGTCGCCGACGATCCGCGTGCGCGCCACGTCGATCACCGTGATCGTGTCCTGTGAGGAGTTGGCGACGAAGGCCCGCCGGCTGTCGGGCGAGACCACGACGTTCCAGGGCTCGGCGCCCGTCCGCAGCGTGCGCTGCACGAAGGCGCGGAACCGGGCCGGTCTGCCGTTGACGATCCGGATGATGCTCACGGTGCCGGCCGCCGCGTTGGCGACGAAGGCCCGGCGACCGTCGTTGCTCAGGGCCACGCTCTGCGGCTCGTCGCCGACGCGGATGCGGCGCAGCTCGGCGTTCGTGTCGGTGCGGATCACCGACACCGTGTCGGCGTTCGGGTTGACCGACCACACCGTCCGGCCGTCGTCGGAGATCGCGATCGGGCTCGACGTCGTGGCGGGCTTCAGGCTGAGGCGGGCGGCCGCGCCGGCCGGAGCGGCGACGGTGAGCGTGAGCGTGAGGACCAGCGCAGCCAAGCACGACAATGTGATAAGCGCACGCTGCATCACCGTTCGATACTCCCAGCGCGCGGTCGCCGAAGTCAATAGCCGCGCCCGGAAGTTCTCCGTGCCGGCCGGGCGGCCCGGCCGAGGCCGCCGATCGGCCTACGTCGCCGGATGCTCGGCGTACGCGCGGCGGCCGATCTCCGGGTCGACGCCGAAGCGCTCGGCGTAGCGCTCGTGCACGTCGGACCACAGCTCCAGCGACGTCGCCTCGTCCATCGGCTGCTCGGCGAAGAGCGCCTCGAGGCGCGCGAAGCAGCGATCCCAGCCGGCCGCGGTGCGCGCCGCGATGTCGCGCTCGGCGAAGGCGTGGGTGAAGACGAGCACGCAGCCCTCGCCCTCCTGGCGCAGCTCGAAGCGCAGCTCGTCGCCGAACCACGTCGCGACCAGGCGGTGCGGCGCGTCGCGCGCGACGACCTCCATCGGCGCGTCGGCGGGAAACCAGTGCGCGAGCTCGCCGGGCTCGCTGATCGCGCGCCAGACGCGCTCGACGGGATGGCGGTAGCGGCGCTCGAGGCGCAGCTGCACACCGCCGTCGTCGCCGTCCTGCACCTCGAGCGTCAGGTCGCGGAAGCCCATCGTCGCGATCATGCGCCGGCCCGGCGCCGGGTCCTGCCCGAAGCGGGCCGCGTAGATCTCGTGCAGCTCGGTGATCGAGCCGTGCGCGTCCTCTTCGGAGAGCGCACCGCCCGCAAGCAGCACGTCGAGGCGCTCGAAATAGGTCTCCCAGCCGGCGGCATGCTGCGCGGCCGGTCCGTAGCGGTCGTCGAAGACGTGGGTGAAGACGAGCAGACAGCCGTCGCCGGCGGACTCGAGCTCGAAGGAGTAGCGCTCCCGGGCCCAGGTCCAGCGCAGCAGCGTCGGAGCGTCGAGCGCGGTGATCTCGCCCGACTGCTCCCCTTCTCCGAACGTCTCGCCGAGCGCCGGCGTCCAGGGGACCGGCGCGACGAACCACTGCGCGAGCTCGGCGGGCTCGGTGACCGCGCGCCACACGCGCTCGATCGGGTGTGCCATGCGGCGCTCGAAGCGCAGCGCCGGGCGGCCGTCGATGGTCTCCAGGGTGCCGTCGATCATGGGTTGTCCTCCAGGTGTCGTTCGAGGGCGTCCAGCCGGTTCGACCAGTACGCGCGATAGGGCTCCAGCCACGCGTCGACCTCCGCCAGCGGCTCGGAGCGCAGCGCGTAGAGGCGCTGCTTGCCCTGGCTGCGGACGGCGACGAGCCCGGCCTCGCGCAGCACCTTGAGGTGCTTGGAGACGCCGGGCTGGCTCAGCGTGAGCCGTTCGACGAGGTCGCCCACCGAACGCTCGCCGGCGCGCAGGAGATCGAGGATCTCACGGCGGTTGGGCTCGGCGAGCGCGGCGTAGGGCGACATCGTGCGAACATATTACCCGATTGGAATATGTTGAGCTTGGTCATGGCCGCGGGTCATGAAGACGCCGACGGGCGTCAGTCGGTCGGGGCGAGGGCGCTCGTGCCGGGTCGCCGTGGGGTCCCCGAGGAAACGTCCGACATATGGACGACTTCTTGAGGACCCCCGCCATAGAGATGCAGTTCGCCGACAGCCCGGCAGCGGCGGACGTCGGTGAGCGACCGCGCCGCCTCAGCTCGCGAAGTCCGGCTGCCCCGCCCGCGCGCTCGCCGTGCGGCCCTTCGGCTCCTCCCACTCCTCCTGGCGACCGAGCGCCGTCAGGTCGAGGAAGTAGTACGAGCCGCCGGTCATCTCGGCGCCGCGCGCGTACGACGAGTAGGTGTGGAAGACGCGGTCGCCGTCGCGCAGGAAGCAGCTCGTGCCCGGCATCTCGGTCGGCTGCTCGTAGTCGAACGGATGCTCCGAGCCCGCCCGCTCGTAGGCCTCGCGGTCGCCGTAGTTGTAGACCGGCGGCTTGACCGACGCGTCGAGCGTGACGTCGAAGTCGTAGTTGAAGTCGCTGCCGTAGGACGAGTACCAGGGAACAAACCAGCCCTTCTTCGCCTTCCAGCGCTCGAGCTTCTCGATCGGCGCGCGCGAGACGTAGACGAGCTCGGTGTCGCGCGTGTGCAGATGCTCGACCAGCCCCCGCGAGACATCGTCGGCGCCGGCCGAGCAACTCGGGCAGCCGTCCTCCTGGCTCGGGTCGAACATCATGTGGCCGAGGATGAGCTGCAGGTGGCCGCCGAACAGGTCCAGCAGCGACGCCTCGCCGTCCGGCCCGGTGAACACGTACGGCTTCGTGATCTCGACCATCGGCAGCCGGCGGCGCTCGACGTTGAGCGCGTCGCGGGCGCGGGTCAGCTCCTTCTCCCTGGCCAGCAGCGCCGTGCGGGCGGCCAGCCATTCGTCTCGGGACACGATCTGCGGAAGGCTCATGGGGGCTCCTTGTCTTCAGGGTCTCATGAGTAATGACCGCGCGGGCGCCCCCAACTCATCGGTCCGTCCCCGAGGGGTGTGTCGAGTACTTCGCGTGGGCCGCGAGGTATTCGACACACCCCTCGAACGCAAACCCTGGCGCGACGCCCGCCACACGAACCAACTCACACCCTCATCGATGCAGTTCAGTCACGCCGCAACCCGCGCAAGATCGCGCGAAGCGCACAGACGTCGGCGCAGAGCTACAGCCCAGGCTTGCGAGGCTCGTCCGCGCGAACCTCGACGCCGCCGGCGAGGCCGGGGCGAGGCAGGGTGCGCGGCGCCTTGGCGCCCGGCTTGTCCACGGGAGTCGCCGGGGCCGGGAGCTCCGGCGCGGCGTCCGGGAAGACCTCGGACTCGGGCGTGCCGAGCAGCAGGGCCTCGAACTCGCCCTTCTCGATCGTCTCGCGGCGGATGAGGATCTCCGAGACCGTGTCGAGCGTCTCGCGATGCTCGGTGAGGATGTCGCGGGCGCGCTGGTGGGCGCCCTCGACGACACGGCGGATCTCGTCGTCGATCTCACGCGCGATCTCGTCGGAGTAGTCGGGCTCGGAGCCGAACTCGCGGCCGAGGAAGGGCTGGGAGTGGTCGTGGCCGAAGACGCGCGGGCCGAGGCGCTCGCTCATGCCGTAGCGCATGACCATGTTCTTCGCCGTCGACGTGACCTTCTCGAGGTCGTTGGACGCGCCGGTCGTGATCTCGCTGAAGACGATCTCCTCGGCGGCGCGGCCGCCGAGCGTCATCGCCATCGAGTCGGTGAGCTCCGCGCGCGTCGTGAGGAAGCGGTCCTCCTGCGGCATCGAGATCGTGTAGCCCAGCGCCTGGCCGCGGCCGATGACCGAGATCTTGTGAACCGGGTCGGAGTGCTCGAGGTAGTGGCCGACGATCGCGTGGCCCATCTCGTGGAAGGCGGTGATCCGGCGCTCCTGCTCGCTCATGACCCGGGTCTTCTTCTCCGGCCCGGCGATGACGCGCATGATGCCCTCTTCGAGCTCGTGCTGGCCGATCTCCTTCTTTCCCGTGCGAGCGGCGAGCAGCGCGGCCTCGTTGACGAGGTTCGCGAGGTCGGCGCCGGTGAAGCCCGGCGTCTGGCCCGCGAGATCGTCCGTGTTGATCTCCTTGGCCAGCGGCTTGCCGCGCGTGTGGACCTCGAGGATCTTCGCGCGGCCCTTGCGGTCGGGGCGGTCGACGACGATCTGGCGGTCGAAGCGGCCCGGCCGCAGCAGCGCGGGGTCGAGGATGTCGGGACGGTTCGTGGCTGCGATGAGGATGATGTTGTCGGTCATCGTGAAGCCGTCCATCTCGACGAGGAGCTGGTTGAGCGTCTGCTCGCGCTCGTCGTGACCGCCGCCCATGCCGGCGCCGCGATGGCGGCCGACGGCGTCGATCTCGTCCATGAAGATGATGCAGGGGCTGTTCTGCTTGGCCTGCTCGAAGAGGTCGCGGACGCGGGACGCGCCGACGCCGACGAACATCTCGACGAAGTCCGAGCCGGAGATCGAGAAGAACGGCACGCCGGCCTCGCCGGCGACCGCGCGTGCCAGCAGCGTCTTGCCGGTGCCGGGAGGCCCGAAGAGCAGCACGCCCTTGGGGATCCGCGCCCCGAGCGCCTGGAACTTCTTCGGGTTCTCGAGGAACTCCTTGATCTCGTGCAGCTCCTCGACCGCCTCGTCGGCGCCCGCCACGTCGCGGAAGGTGATCTTCGGCGCGTCGACGGACATCCGCTTGGCCTTGGACTTGCCGAACGACATGACCTTCGAGCCGCCGCCCTGCATCTGGTTCATGAGGAAGATCCAGAAGCCGATGAACAGCAGGAACGGGAGGATGTAGATCAGCGACGACCACCACGTCGCGCCCGTGCCCTTGATGTCGAAGGACGCGATCTTCTTGTCCTTCTCGGCCGCCGCCAGCGTCCTCGTCAGCTCGTCGCCATAGGCCTGGGCGAACCCGAGCTTGTACTCGCCCTTGTCCTCGCGCAGGGTGACGATCAGCTCGTTGGCGCGGTTGCGCATCTCGACGCTCTTGATGGCGCCGGTGTTGAGCTGCTGGGTGAACTTCCCGAAGCCCGGATCCTTGGTCTTGTTGGGGCTGGAGATGAGTTGCTGCGCGAAGAACGCCAGGATCACGACGATCAGGATCGGGAACATGGCGCTCTTGGAAAATCGGCTCATAAAGTGTGGGTACCCAGGTCGTTCGGGGGATGGCCAGACTAGCAGGGGTACGTGGTGGCCCCGCCCACTGGATCAGACGTTGCGGTCCCCGCTTTTGCGGTTCCTATCGGCAGCTCATCCGTCGGTCTGAAGCACGGCCACGTAGGGAAGGTTGCGGTAGCGCTCCTCGTGATCGAGGCCGTAGCCGACGACGAAGCGGTTGGGGATCTCGAAGCCGACATAGCGCGGCTCGATGGCGACCTTGCGCCGCGCCGGCTTGGTCAGCAGCGCGCAGACCTCGATCGACGCCGGGTGGCGCACGCCGAGGTTGCGCAGCAGGTACTGCAGCGTCAGCCCGGAGTCGACGATGTCCTCGATGATGAGCACGTCGCGGCCCTCGATCGTCGTGTCGAGGTCCTTGAGGATGCGCACGACGCCCGAGGAGTCCGTCGAGGAGCCGTAGCTGGCGACGGCCATGAAGTCGACCTCGCACGGGACGCCGATGTGGCGCATGAGATCGGAGAGGAAGAAGACGGCGCCCTTGAGGACGCCGACGAGCAGCAACTCGCGCCCCGCGTAGTCCTCGGTGATCCGGCGCCCCAGCTCGCGGACGCGGCGCGCGAGTTCATCGGGCTGGACGAGGATCTCGCCGACGGCGGCGTCGCGCATGGACGGCGCAGTGTGTCAGGCGGGCGAGCGTGACTGACCGGCGGCGCTCGGCGCGGAGGGTCCCGGCGGCGTGGGCTCGACCCGCAGCAGGCCGCCGCTGACGACCGCGCGCGCGCCGTCGCCGAGGTCCAGCGCGCCGTCGCCGAGCGCGAGGATCTCGGCCAGGCGGCCGGGCGCGCGGGCGCACAGGCGGCCGGCGGCGTCCTCGGCGAGGCGGCGCACGACGAGCCGCGCGAGCGCCGGCGGCAGGGCGGCGAGGTGCGACAGCGCGATGTGGTCGCGGCCCGCGAGCGCCGTGGCGACGACCTCGTCGAGCACGGCGGCCTCGTCGCGCAGCAGCTCGGCGGTGCGCACGACGTTGCGCTCGGCGGCGGGGTGCAGCTCGCGCAGCGCCGGGACGAGGCCGGCGCGCGCGCGGTTGCGGGCGAAGGCCGGGTCGTCGTTGGAGGCGTCCTCGCGCCAGGCCAGCCCGCGCGCCGTGCAGTGGGCGGCGGTCTCCTCGCGGGTGACGTGCAGCAGCGGGCGCAGCAGCAGCCCGTCGCGCTCGCTCATCCCCAGCAGCGCGCGGCGCCCGGGCGAGGCGGCCAGGCGGTAGAGCACGGTCTCGGCCTGGTCGGAGGCGGTGTGGCCGGTCGCCAGGTGCGCGCCGCGCTCGAGCGCGCGGCGGGCGCCGAGCCCGAGGCGCACGTCGCGCGCCCAGGCCTGCAGGTTGCCCGAGTCCGGCGGCCGTTGCGCGGCGTGCAGCTCCAGGTCGACGCCGAGGCGCGCGCAGAGCGCCCGGCAGAGCTCCTCGTCGCCGCCGGCCGCGTCGCGCAGGCCGTAGTTGACGTGCAGCGCGCCGACCGCCTCGGCGCCCGCGAGCCGCACCGCCACGTCGAGCAGGCAGACCGAGTCGCGGCCCCCCGACAGCAGCACGACGACCGGTAGGCCGGTCGCGAGCAGGCCGGTGGCACGGACGCGCTCGAGGAGGTCCATCGCCGCGAGTCTAGGGTGGGTCCCCTAGGGAGCATTCCCGATAGGCAGCGCGGCCGGCCGGACCGACACTCACCACATGGAATCGACACCTGAGCACCCCGCCCCGCCGCCACCGCCTCCGCCCCCGGATTCGGACCCCAGCCACCCGCCCCCCGAGCCCCGCCGCCTCACGCGCACGTCCACCGACCGGATGGTCGGCGGCGTCTGCGGCGGCATCGGCCGCTACTTCGGCATCGACCCGACGCTCGTGCGGATCGGCTTCGTCGCCCTCGCGCTGCTCGGCGGCACCGGGCTGATCGTCTACGCCGCCGCCCTGCTGCTCGTCCCGCTCGACAACGCGGACGCACCGTCGGCCGCGACGCCGCCCGATCGCACCCTGGCCGTCGGCCTGCTGATCGCGTTCATCGTGCTCGGATTCGTCGTCGGCGGCTTCGGCCTCGGCTTCGCGTTCGGCGGCGCCCTCGTCCCGCTCGGCTTCATCGTGCTCGCCGGTCTAGCCGTCTGGTGGCTGGTCTCGGGCGAGCGACCGTCCGGCAGCCCGGGCTCCATCGTGCGCCGCGCGGCGCTCGGCGTCGGGCTGCTCGCCGGCTGCTTCGCGCTCTCGGTGGCGAGCTTCTTCGCCAGCGGCCTGGGCGGCGCCGTCGTCGTGGCGGCGCTCGTGATCGCCGCCGGTGCCGGCCTCGTCGCCGCGGCCTTCGTCGGCCGCGCGCGCTGGCTCGTGCTGCCGGCCCTGGCGATCGCGCTTCCGCTGGCGTTCGTCTCGGCCGCCGACATCGACCTCGACGGCGGCTTCGGCGAGCACCGGGAGCGCCCCGGCACGCTGGCCGAGGTCAAGGACACCTACCGCCTCGGCGCCGGCGAGCTCGTCATCGACCTGCGCGACGTCGATCTGCCGGCCGGCGACATCCCGCTGAACGTGCGGATCGGCATGGGCCATGCGCAGGTGATCGTCGACGAGGACGTCTGCGTCGCCAGCCGCGCGGAGATCGGGATGGGCGCGGTCGCGGTCTTCGACCGTGACAGTGGCGGCATCGACGTCGACTGGCGCGACACGCGCCGCGCGGACGGCGACACGCCGCGGCTCGTCATCGACGGCGACGTCGGCCTCGGCTTCCTCGAGGTCAGCCGCACCCGCGACACCGTCCACAGTGGTCGTGAATGGCCCGACCGCACCACGACCGAGCGCAACAGCGCCTGCACCACGTCGTGAACCGCGAGCGTCCCGACCGCCTCCTGCTCGTCGCCGGCTGTGTGCTGGCGGCGTTCGGAATCGTGCTGCTGCTCGACGCGGCCGGGACGATCGCGCTGAGCTTCGGCTCGATGGCCCCCATGGCGTTCGCCGTCGTGGGGGCCGTCCTGCTCACGACCGGGCTGACGCGGCGAGAATGAGCGAGATGGCTGCGACGACCCCGCCCGGCCGCGCCGCGCCGCTGCGCGAGCTGCGCCGCGACCCCGCCAACGGCATGGTCGCCGGCGTCTGCCAGGGGCTCGGCAAGCGCCTGGACATCGACCCGCTGCTGCTGCGGGTCGTCTTCGGCGCCACGACGCTGGCCAGCGGCCTCGGCCTCGTCGCCTACATCCTGGCCTGGATGCTCGTCCCCGCCGAGGGCGACAAGGACGCGGCGCCGGTGTCGGCCGAGGCGCTGCGGACCAGGCGCAACCGCCGCGCCGCGCTCGAGGTCGCGCTCGGCACGGGCTGCCTCGTCGTGGCGCTGCTGCTGACCTTCCGCGAGGTCGGGCTGCCGTTCTCGGACGCGCTGACGTGGCCGTTCGTGCTCGTCGCGGCGGGCGGGGCGGTCATCTGGCGCCAGTCGGTCGGGCGTCCGGGCGCGGACCGGGCGGGCCTGGGCGAGCCCGCCGGGCGGCCGGGCACCGGCCGGCCGGGCACCGCGCGGCCGGCGGCTGCGGCCGGCGCAGCCTCGTCGGTCGCGCCGCTGCTGCTCGACGATGCCGGCACGGAGTCGCGCCCGGCGGTCATCTCGAGGATCGGGATCGGCGTGACGCTCGTCATCGCCGCGGCGATCGTCTTCCTGCAGATCACGGGCGCCCTGGCAGCGGCCACCGACGTCGCGCTGGCCGCGATCGTGGTGGCGATCGCGCTCGTCGTGATCTTCGCCCCGTTCTTCTTCCGGCTCGTGACCTCGCTGTCGCTCGAGCGCGCCGAGCGGATCCGCTCGCAGGAGCGCGCCGAGGTCGCCGCGCACCTGCACGACTCGGTGCTGCAGACGCTCGCGCTCGTGCAGAAGCGCGCCGACGACCCGCGCGAGGTCGCCGCGCTCGCCCGCCGCCAGGAGCGCGAGCTGCGCACGTGGCTGAGCGGCGCGGCCGAGCACCCGGCCGGCGAGCGCTGGCTGGCGGGTGCCCTGCAGACCGCGGCGCAGGAGGTCGAGGAGTCGCGCGGCGTGGCGATCGACGTCGTCGCCGTCGGCGACGCACCGCTGGACCGCGACGGCGAGGCGCTCGTCGCCGCCGCCCGCGAGGCGATGCTCAACGCGGCGAAGTTCGCCGGCGACGCGGGCGCGGTGGCCGTCTACGCCGAGGCCGGCGACGAGCGCCTCGAGGTCTTCGTCCGCGACCGCGGCCCCGGTTTCGACCCGGCGGCGATCCCGGCCGACCGCCGCGGCGTGCGCGAGTCGATCGTCGGGCGGATGGAGCGCCACGGCGGGCGGGCGGCGATCCACGCCGCGCCCGGCGGCGGCGGCACCGAGGTCGAGCTCGTGCTCGAGCGCGGCGGTGAGGCGTCGTGAACGCCGCACCGGAGGTGCGCGTCGTGCTGGTCGACGACCACGCGCTGTTTCGCGCGGGCGTGCGCTCCGAGCTCGACGGCCTCGTCGACGTCGTCGGCGACGCCGCCACGGTCGCCGAGGCGGTCGCCCTCATCCGCGAGGCGACGCCCGACGTCGTCCTGCTCGACGTGCACATGCCCGACGGCGGCGGCCTCGAGGTCCTGCGCCAGATCGGCACCGACGCGCCCGCGACCCAGTTCCTCGCGCTGTCGGTCTCCGATGCCGCCGAGGACGTCATCGCGGTGGTTCGCGCGGGCGCGCGCGGCTACGTGACGAAGACGATCTCCGGCGCCGACCTCGCCGACGCCGTACGCCGCGTGCACGAGGGCGACGCCGTCTTCTCGCCGCGGCTGGCGGGCTTCGTGCTCGACGCCTTCGCGGGCGGCAGCGGCCCTCGACCGAGCCCGGCGTCGGCGGCCGCCGACGAGGCCGACCTCGACCAGCTCACCCCGCGCGAGCGCGAGGTCCTGCAGCACATCGCGCGCGGCTACATGTACAAGGAGATCGCCCAGCGCCTCGGGATCTCGGCCAAGACCGTCGAGGCCCACGTCTCGGCCGTGCTGCGCAAGCTGCAGCTCTCCAGCCGCCACGAGCTCTCGCGCTGGGCGGCGGCGCGACGGATGCTGGATTGACGTTCCGGGTCGGCGCTCGGGTGAGCGTTCGCTCCCCGAGCGACGTGCCGCGGCCGCACCGCGGCCGTCAAAGCCGCCGTTCGCCGCCGCGCACGCGCATGCCGGGTCCCACAGCCATCGGTAGCGGGCGTAGATTCCCGGCCATGATCGACCACATCAAGCTGCACGTCGCCGACGCCGAGCGCAGCAAGGCCTTCTACGCCGCGGCGCTCGCGCCGCTCGGCTACCGCGTGATCATGGAGCCCGTGCCCGGCGTCGTCGTCGGTATGGGGACGCGGTTTCCGGACTTCTGGCTCCAGCGAGACGACGCGCCGACCGTGGCCCACGTCGCGTTTCGCGCCGATGATCGCGCGGCCGTCGACGCGTTTCACGAGGCGGCGCTCGCCGCCGGCGGGCGCGACAACGGCGGCCCGGGCCTGCGGCCGCAGTACCACCCCGGCTACTACGGCGCCTTCGTCTTCGACCCCGACGGCAACAACGTCGAGGCCGTGCACCACACATTCGACGCCTGAGCCCCGCCCTCAGCCCGGCGCCCGCCGGTGCGCCACGAAGAGCTCGGTCGCCTCGCTGAAGCCCTTCAACCGCACCTCGCCGATGCGCTCGAACGCGATGTCCGGCCCGGCCGCCACGACGACCGGCCGCGTCACGAGCACCTCGCCCGCCGCCGAGCGCGCCGAGACGCGCGCCGCCTGGTTGACCTCGCGCCCGAAGTAGTCGCCGTCGCGGTAGACGACCTCGCCGAAGTGCATGCCGATCCGCGGCAGCGGCCGGGCGGTCTGCGCCGCCTGGAAGGCGACGGCCCAGTCGGCCAGCGCGCCGGCGTCGCTGCCGACGACCATCACCGCGTCGCCGATCGTCTTGATGATGCGCGCGTCCTCGGGCAGCGTCTGCTCGACGTCGGCGACGAAGCGCTCGACGACGTCGACCGCGTGCTCGTCGCCGAGCTCCTCGGTCATGCGGGTGTAGCCGGCGAGGTCGGCGAACGCGATCGCCACGCGCAGGTGACCGAGGTCGAGGTCCGGATGGCCGTCGAGCTCGGCCTCCATGTGGCCGATGACGTCCTGGTCGATGAAGTGGGCCAGCAGGCGCTGGTGGACGAGGTCCATCATCGGCGACGCGAGCGGCAGGACCTCGGCGACGAGGGCCCGCATCTCCTCGCCGAGCTCCACGCCCGGCACCCCGTCGCGCATGAGCGGCTCGTGGACGTAGAGGTGCACCAGGCGCACCTCGGCGTCGGCCATCTGTGCGAGCGCCTGTCCGTACACGCGCACGAGCTGCAGGAACGCGACGAGAGGAAACCCCGCCCCGAGCGCCGCCGCCGCGTGGCGCAGCAGCTCGAGCTCGCTGGCGGAGAGCCGGCGGTCGGTCTGGGCCGGCAGCCCGAGCGTCGTCAGGATCCGCTCGCTGAGCGCCGGCTCCAGGCCCGTCTCGACGAACGCCTGCTCGAGCGTGTGCGTTGCGGCAGGGGCCGGCAGCAGCGTCTGCATGTAGCTGGAGACCAGGCGCCCGCTCTCGCCGGCCGTGCGGATCTGCTCGAGCGAGTAGCCGCGCTCGCGCATGCGCGCGACGAGCCTGGCGTGGGCGACCGCGGCCGGCGTCCAGGCCCCCTCGTACTGCGGGATCAAACCGCCGTCGATCCAGCGGCGCAGCGTGCCCGGCGTCGTCCCGATGTCGCGTGCGACCTGCGCGGCGCTCGGCGGTCGCGACCCGGGCATGACCCCCCGATGTGCTCAGAACGACGGCGGGACCGTGGTCCCGCCGTCCGCGGGGAACAGGCCCCGCTGCCGAGGTCGACGGCGCTCGTCTTCGTACCGGCGGCGCCTCGCGGACGGCGAGCCGTCCACTGTTCGACCTGATGGCTGATTCATATGCCTCGAGCGCCGCGCTGTCAACGATGCTTAATGTCCGGGCGCAGGCGCGGAAGGGCGTCCGGCGCGGGCGCGGCGCACTGGTCGGACTCGACCATCTAGACCTCGAGGTGCGGGTATTCGGCCTTGACGACCTCGCGGTACTGGGCGTAGACCGGCTTCGTGATCGGGATCAGCGCGAGCGCGGCCTTGACGTCGCCGCTCGTCTTGATCCGCCGGCGCGCGATCGCGATCGGGACGTTCTCCTTGCCCTGGAAGTACTTGTTGGCGGTCTCGGAGGACATCGCCATCTTGACCTTGGGCTTCCAGTCGATGTCGTCGTTCCACTGCCAGTACAGGCAGCCCTCCTCGCCCGCCTCGGCGGCGCGGATGTTGACGACCATGTCGACGTCCTCGAACTCGAAGCGCTGCGGCACGTCGGCGTCGCGCAGCTTGGGACCCATGTCGGGGTCCTCGCTCATGAGGGTGAAGATGCGGTCCATCACCGCGCGAAACTCCTTCGGGCCGCTGAACTCGGCACCCATGCGTGACCTCCTTGGCTGATCCGTGGTGGCTGGTGGCTGGGGCGGATGGCGCGCGACGCGCCTACCCGGCGGCGGGCGGCGACTTGCGCGCCCGTGATGCCGCGGCCGGCTTCGCGGCGGCCGGCTTCGCCGCGGCCGTGCTCGTGCTGCGGCTGCTGGCGGCGCGCTTCGGGGCCGCCGGCTTGCGCGTCGGCGCCTTCTTCGCGGCGGGCGCGCGGCGGGCCGGCGCCCGCTTGGGCGCGGCCTCCAGCGGCTCGATGCGCTCACGCAGCGCCTTGACCTCGGAGCGCAGCGCGGCGATCTCGCCACGCAGGTCCTTGATCTCGGCTTCGGTCGCCGGGCGCAGCTCGTCGACGGCGCCGCGCAGGCGCCCCGCGGTGTTGCCGATCTCGTCGAGCAGGTCCGAGAGCCGCTCGCGCGGCATCTGCGACTTGAAGGCCTGATCGACGGCGTCGCGGACCGCATCGGTCCGCGAAGCACTCTTCTTCTTGGCCATGCCTCGATCATATGGCGCTCCCCGATGCCCGTCCACATCCACCCCACCGCCGAGCTGGCCCCGCGCGCGCTGCTGCCGGGCGACCCCGGTCGCGCGCTCGCGCTGGCGCAGCTCGTGCTCTCCGAGCCGAAGATGTTCAACCACAACCGCGGCCTGTGGGGCTACACGGGGATCGCCGCCGACGGCGAGCCGATGACGATCCAGAGCACGGGCATGGGTGGCCCGAGCGCGGCGATCGTGCTCGAGGAGCTCTGCGACCTCGGCCTCGCCCGCGCGATCCGGGTCGGCACCTGCGGCGCGCTGAACGGCGACCTCGCGCTCGGCGACCTCGTCGTCGCCGACGGCGCGCTGGCCGGCGACGGCGCCAGCCGGGCGCTCGGCGCGGACGGTCTCGTCACGGCCGACGCCGGGCTCGTGGCGGCGCTGGGCACCGCGGCGCAGGCCGAGGCGCTCGACGGCGCGCGCGTGCACCGCGGCACGATCGCCACGAGCGACCTCTTCTACGACCGAGACGCCGGCCGCTCCGCGGCCTGGCGCGAGGCGGGCGCGATGGCGATCGAGATGGAGGCCGCGACGCTGCTGCGCGTCGGCGAGCTGCGCGGGATCCGCGTCGCCTGCCTGCTGGCGGTCAGCGACGTCTTCGACGCCGGCGGGGAGCGGCGCCGGATCGACGCCGAGGGGCTGCTGCGGGCGGCCGAGCGGCTCGGCCGCGTCGGCGCGGCCGCGCTGGCCGGCGGCGACGAGTAGCCCCGCGCGGCTGTGTCTCAGCCGGAGACCTTCAGGCGCTCCTGGCGCGGCGAGACGGACTTCGCCGCCGTCGGCAGCGCCGCGGTCAGGGCGTGCAGCTCCTTCGTGAGCGCCGCGAGATGGTTCTCGATCGCCTTCAGGCGCGTCTCGACGCCCTCCGACGTGGCGGTGGCGCCGACGCGCTCGTCGAGGCGGTCGATGCCGTCCTCGATGCCCTCCAGCCGCTGCGAGACCGAGCGCACGCGTCGCGTCAGGCGCTCGATGTCGGCGGCGGACGGCAGCATGAGCGCGCCGAGCGCGGCCTCCTGCGCGCTGGAGGCCTTCTCGCGGGCGTCGAACGCCCGCTGGATGGCGCCCGCGACGAGCGGATTGGCCATGAGGTCCTCGGCGAGCTTGCCGAGCGTGTCCTCGCCCTGCTTCGTCAGCCGCTCGCGCAGCCCTTCGGCCTCGTCATCGTCGCTCATCGGGGGGATTTTCCTCCTGGTTGGCGGGGCGGTCTGAGGCTACCGCAGTGCCCTTCCCTCGCGGGCGCGCGTGTTGACAACGCGCCAAGGGGCCCCGGCGACCCGGATCGGCACACCTGCGACCGGGACTTGCCCTCGTCCGCCGGGCACGCTGTAATGGCAGGGCGCGAGCAGTCGCTTATCGCGGGTTTAGCGTTCGACGCCAATTCCCGATAGTCTGCCGCGCACGCGCATCGGGATCGCGTATTTGGGACACCTCCAGGGGGGAGATGCAGGACCACATGCACCACAAGCGTAGGCTTCTCATCGCCTTGGCCATGACCGGCGGCATCGGCGTCGGTCTTGGAACCATCGCGTCACCAGCGGCGGCCGTGCCCCGCTCATTCGAGCTCACGCTCCTCGGCAACATCAAGCGGACGATCACGCTTGACCTCCCGGCGGACACGCCGCTTGACCAGGTCAAGTTCCCCGGCCTGAAGCTGCCGCTTCTGAGCCTCGTCGAGACGACCCAGGCCGGTGTCACCACCGGTGGTCCGCTGCTGTCCATCAAGCCGACCGCGCCCGCGCAGGGTGCTCCGGCGACCCCGGCCTCCCCCGCCGCGGAGTCACAGGACCAGCTTCTGGACGTCCTCAAGCCCAAGAGCAAGAAGAAGGGCAAGCCTTCCGTCGGTCAGCCGGTCTTCGACTCGGCCGGTCGTCTTCTCAGCACTCAGCAGCCCGAGCGTGAGCGCCCCACGAAGACCCGCCTGCGTCATTCCAATGGCGTCCCGACCCTCTCGAACCCGACGATGTCGCTGGCCACCCTGGGGCCCGTGCCGGTCGGCGTTCCGAACTTCTTCATCAACAAGTTCCGCATCCCGCCGTTCCTGCTGTCGATCTACCAGGCGGCCGGCATCCAGTACGGCATCCGCTGGGAGGTCCTGGCGGCGATCAACGAGATCGAGACCGACTACGGCCGCAACCTCAACGTGTCCTCTGCCGGCGCGATGGGCTGGATGCAGTTCATCCCGTCGAGCTGGAAGTCCTTCGGCGTCGATGCCAACGGCGACGGCAAGATCGACCCGTACAACCCGGTCGACGCGATCTTCGCGGCCGCGCGCTACCTCAAGG
This sequence comes from uncultured Actinomycetes bacterium, assembly GCA_963742745.1. Taxonomy (GTDB): domain Bacteria; phylum Actinomycetota; class Thermoleophilia; order Solirubrobacterales; family Solirubrobacteraceae; genus CADCVQ01. The sequence goes on along the minus strand of CAVUND010000006.1, from coordinate 39,027 downwards.
CAGCGGGCGCCGACCAGGATCTGCGCAAGGCGATCTTCGCCTACAACCACGCCGACTGGTACGTCGATTCGGTCCTCATGCGGGCACGCTTCATCGGTGGCATGCCCGCTGACCTGATCGGCTCGCTGAGCGGTCTGACGCAGGGCCTGTTCCCGGTCCATGCCGCGGCGAAGTACGCCGACGACATCTCCGAGCGCGACGCCAACCGCCGCGTGGCCCGTGGCAAGAACGCCGCGCTGCCGGTCGAGTCCAACACCACCCGCCGCGGGATCAACATCTTCGCGAAGGCGGGCTCGCCGGTCGTCGCCGTCCAGGACGGCAAGATCGTGAAGGTCGGCCAGAACAAGCGCCTGGGCAACTTCGTGATGTTGCGCGACGTCTACGGCAACACCTACACCTACGCGGGCCTGAAGAAGGTCGCCAAGCAGGTGCCGGTGCCCAAGGAGAAGACGCAGAGCAAGGAGTCGATCGCCAAGGAGCTCGCCCTTCCCAAGGCCGAGGACGCGCCGAAGCAGGCCGCCAGCGCCGGCTCCAACAAGGTCAAGAGCGCGGTGAAGGACCTGGCGGCTCCGGTCGTCGACAAGACGGCCGCGCTCGCCAAGGAGCGCCTGTTCGCCAACCCGACGCGCCCCAACGCGATGTCGGCCGGTGGCAAGGAGCAGCTGCTCGAGTCCGAGTCCGCCCTGGCGGACGGCACGAGCATCAAGTCCTACTTCACCGGGGTCTACGGCCTCAACCGTGACGACGTCGTGCTCAAGAGCCTCGTCCCGGGCCGGCGCGTCATCGCCGGCACGGTCCTCGGCCGCATCGGCACGACCGCGCCGAACGTCGCGCCGCACACGCTGTTCGAGATCCGCCCGGCCGGCCGCGGTGCTCCGCGGATCGATCCGAAGCCGATCCTCGACGGTTGGAAGCTGCTCGAGTCGACCGCGATCTACCGCGCCCAGGGCAAGAACCCGTTCTTCGGGGAGAACGCCCAGGGCGCCACGATCGGCCAGATCCTGCTGATGAGCAAGGACACGCTCATCCAGCGCGTCCTGGCCAACCCGCGGGTCGAGCTGTACTCCTGCGGTCGCCGCGACGTCGAGGCCGGGGTCGTCGACCGCCGCGTGCTCGCGACGCTCGAGTTCCTCGCCTCGTCGGGCCTGAAGCCGACGGTCACCTCGCTGCGTTGCGGCCACGGCTTCTACACCGCCGGCGGCAACGTCTCGGCGCACTCGTCGGGCAACGCGGTCGACATCGCGAAGATCAACGGCATCCCGATCATGGGCAACCAGGGCGCCGGCTCGATCACCGACATCGCCGTCCGCCGTCTGCTGACGCTGCAGGGCACGATGCAGCCGGCGCAGATCATCACGCTCATGAACTACGAGGGCGCGACGAACACGCTGGCGATGGGCGACCACGGCGACCACATCCACGTCGGCTTCCGCCCGCAGTTCGATCCGAGCAAGGGCGGCAAGCTGACCGAGTCGGTGCTCAAGCCGTCGCAGTGGATCAAGCTGATCGACCGCCTCGGCCAGATCGACAACCCGACGGTGAAGCTCGCGCCGTCGAAGTACGCGATCAAGGCCGACGTCGGGCGCGCGAGCCGCGCACACAAGGCCGAGTAGCCGTCACTCAAGCAGGGGACGTACCCGAAACCGCCGTGACTTCCGAGTCGCGGCGGTTTCGTTTTGTGCAGTTCGAGTTCCCCTGGCCGCTCGGTCCGGAGCCGGGGCGCTACACGATCCGCGAGCAGCTCGGCGAGCCCCCCGCCCACGTGCTCGTCATCGAGCTTCTGGGCGCACCGCAGCGGCGGATGCTGCCGCGGCGCCGGCGCGCCCGGGCGACTGACGCGCCGGCCGATCCCGTGCCCGAGGCGGTCACGACGTCACGGGCCACGCTCGTCGACACCGTCGCCCTCGACGGCTACGAGGCGGCCTCCGCCTGGCTCGCCGGCGCCGACCTCGACGCCCTCGCCGAGGAGGCCGTGACGCGCCTGAACCGTGTGCTGCACGCGCACCGCATCGCGGCCGCCGATCCCTACGCCCGCGAGGTCGCCCGGCGCCAGGCGCTCGTCGTGCGCATCGGCTTCGGCAACGGCGACCGTGTCGCCGAGGGGCGCTGGGATCGCGCCCGCGAGCTGCCCCGGCCGGGGGGGGCGGGTCCGATGTCCCCGCGCGGGGCGGGCCGGGTTCACGCGCTGCGCCCGCAGGAGCGCCTCGCGGCGCTGCTCGCCGCGCGCGACGTCGCCCTGGCCTGCGAGGAGCTGACCCTGCGCGTGCGCCTGGACGCCGACGCCGAGCGCTGGCGCGAGGCCGCGCTCGGGCTGCGGATCGCCTTCGAGGCGGCGCTCGCCGAGCTCGACCCCTGGCGCGAGGTCAGCGGCCTGCCCGAGCGCCTGGCCCAGCTGCGCGAGCGGCGCGCGGACGTCGGCGCGGTCGCCAACGCCGCGCTGCAGGGGGGCCTGGACTTCGACCAGATCGCGCTCGTCGGTGTCGTGCTCGGGCGCATCGAGGCCGCGCTGCGGGCGCGGACCGCGGGCGGCGTCTGACGGGTTGCGGGCGCAGCCAGCGGGTAGCCAGCGGCCTGCGGATGCTGTCCGCGATCCCTGTCGCCACCACGAACGAGAGGCCGACATGAGCACCGAAGCAGGCGACCCGCAGTACGAGGTCTGGGTCGAGAACACGATTTACCAATGGGACAAGGGGACGATCTCGCTGGCGGAGATCCGCGAGCTCGGCGGCATGCCCGACGACGCGCCGGTCGTCGCCGTCGATCTCGTCGCCCAGCACGAGGTCCCGCTGCCCGAGGACGCGGTGCACGAGGTCCAGCCGCGCGAGCTCGGAAAGCCGCTGATCAAGCGCACGCACTTCAAGCGCCTGACCTGACCTGAGCTGACCTGACCGCCGCACTCCGGCCCCGGGCGCGCGGGCCGCGTCACAACGCCGCGACGAGCGCCTCGAGCTCGGCCTCGACGTCGCCGCTCAGCCGCACGGCCGCGTGCGCGTCGTACGGCGTCGTGCCCTGCGTGACGATCGCGATCTCGCCGCCGTGGCGCAGGGTGACGGCGGGCAGCTGCGCGACCGGATAGACCTCGAGCGAGGACCCGATGCACAGCAGCAGGTCGGCGCGCTCGGCGAGCCGCGTCGCGCGCTCGAGCGCCGCCTCGGGCAGGAACTCGCCGAACAGCACGACGTCGGGCTTGAGCGGGCGACCGCAGTCGCAGAGCGGCACCGCCGAGGCCGCCAGCCGCTCGAGCACGCTCGCCAGCGCCGGCCGCTCGCCGCAGGTCAGGCACACGCAGGCCTCGATCGAGCCGTGCACCTCGACGAGCTCGCGGGTGCCCGCCTTGCGGTGCAGCATGTCGATGTTCTGCGTGATGACCGCGTCCAGTCGCCCGCGGCGCTCGAGCTCGGCGAGCGCGCCGTGCGCGCCGTTGGGCTGCTTGTCGCCGAGCGTCTGGAAGCGGTCGCCGTAGAAGGACCAGAAGCGCTCCGGATCGGCGCGCCAGGCGTCGATGTGCGCGACCTCCATGGGGTCGACGTTCTCCCAGATCCCCGTGCCGGGGGTGCGGAAGTCGGGGATCCCGGAGGGGACCGATATTCCGGCGCCGGTCAAGGCGACGACCGACCCGGCGGAGCGGACGAGCTCCGCCAGGGCCGCGACCGCGGCGCGATCCGAGGCCGCTACTTCCCGCTCCACTGCGCCGTGCGCTTGCCGAGGAACGCGGTGATCCCCTCGCGCGCGTCGGCGCTGGCGAAGATCTCGCCGAAGGCGGCCTTCTCGGCCGCGATGCCCTCGTCGAGGTCGGCGTCGCCGGCCGTCGTGCGCTTGATGGCCCCGACCGCCAGCGGTGCCTGGCCGCCGAGCTTGCGCGCCCACGCCCGCGCCACGTCGTGCAGCTCGTGGTCGGGCACGACGCGGTTGACGAGCCCGATCTCGAACGCCTCCTGCGCGGAGATCGGATCGCCGGTGAGGTTGAGCTCGAGCGCCCGCGCCGTCCCGACGAGCCGCGGCAGGCGCTGCGTGCCGCCGAAGCCGGGGATGATGCCGAGGTTGACCTCGGGCTGGCCGAAGCTCGCCGACTGCGCGGCGATCCGCACGTCGCAGCCCATCGCCAGCTCGCAGCCGCCGCCGTAGGCGACGGCGTTGACCGCGGCGATCGTGATCGTCGCCGAGGACTCCATCCGGCGCAGCAGGGCGTGCATCTCGTCGAGCAGCGCGGCGCCGGCCTCGGCGTCGAGCTTCGTGAAGGCCTTGATGTCGGCGCCCGCGCACCACAGCATCGGGTTCGCCGAGGCGATGATGAGCGCGCGGATCGACGCGTCGGCGTCGACGTGCTCCCAGACGCGCCCGAGCTCGGCGATGACCTGCGGCGCCAGCGAGTTCGCCGGGGGGCGGTCCAGCCAGGCGATCGCGTAGCCGTCGCGCGTCTCGAGCTGCACGGCCTCGCCCTGCTCGAAGCCGTCGTCGGGCTGCTTGTAGGCGAAGAAGCCCTGGCCGGACTTCGCGCCGAGGCGGCCCTGCGCGACGAGCCGGCGCAGGATCAGCGGCGGGGCGAACTGCTCGCCCCACTCGGCCGTCGCCCGCTCGAGCGCGGCGAGGACGTCGTCGAGGCCGGTCTGGTCGGCGCGCTGCAACGGCGGCGGGATGAGGCCGGCGCCGGCCATCATGCCGAGGTCGATGTCGCGCACGGTGGCCATCCCGTCCTCGAGCACGAGGCAGGCCTCGACGAACGCCTTCAGGACGAAGCGCTGCGTGAGCTCCTCGTGGTCGAACTCCGTCTCGCCCTCGGAGCGCGGCTGGCCGTTGTCGTAGAAGCCCTTGCCGGTCTTGACGCCGAGGTCGCCGGCCTCGACGTACTGCTTCATGCCCTGGTGGACGTAGAAGCTCTCCGGGCCGTAGGACTCCTGCAGGTGCTCGGCGACGTGCAGCACCGTGTCGAGGCCGAGCAGGTCGGTGAGGAAGAACGGCCCCATCGGCGCGACGCGGGAGGCCGAGACGGCGTCGTCGATCGCCTTGATCGACAGGCCGTTGTCCTCCTGGAAGCGCCAGATCTCGCTGATCGCCGAGTTGAGGATGCGGTTGACGACGAAGCCCGGCTCCTCGCCGCAGGCGATCGGCATCTTGCGGATCGCCTGGGCGAACGTCGTGGCGACCTGCATCGTCTCCGGCGACGTGTCGGCGCCCTCGACGACCTCGACGAGGCGCATGAACGACGCCGGATAGAAGAAGTGGAAGCCGACGACCTTGTCGGGCCGCGACGTCGCGTCGGCCATCTCGCTGATCGGCAGCGCCGACGTGTTGGAGGCGAGGATCGCGTGCCCCGGCGTGAGGGCGTCGAGCTCGGCGAAGACGGCCTGCTTGATCGCCATCCGCTCGGGCACGGCCTCGATGACGAAGTCGACGTCGCCGAAGCCCTCGTATTCGGTCGTGCCGTGGATGCGGCCGAGGATCTCCGCCGCCTGCGCGTCGGCCTGCTCCTCGCTGATCTTCTGCTTGCCGACGAGGTTGGCGAGCTGGCCGGCCGTGACCTCCTGGGCCTTCTTGAGGCCGAGGTCGACGAACTCCTGCTTGACGTCCTTGAGCACCACCGGGATGCCGGCGGAGGCGATCACCTGGGCGATCTCGCCGCCCATCGTGCCGGCTCCGACGACCGCGGCCTTGAACACGAACATGCTTGGTCAGGACTCCTTCTCGTTGCGGGAACGCGGCCGGGGCCGCTCAGATTCAGCTTGGATGGCGCGGTCGGCCTCGAGCTCGACCGCGAAGCGCCGCAGCGTGCGGCGCAGGGCGTCGCCGAGCGAACGGCGCACGAAGAGCAAGTCGGTCAGCCGGCCGCCGAGGCCGGGCTGCTTGAGCGCGTAGTCGAGCTCGAGCGAGATCTCGCAGCCGCCATCGTACGCGCCGAAGCGCACGCGCTGCGTGCCGCGCAGCTGCGGGTCCTCGACACGCACGATCTGGGTGATGCCGGCTTCCTGATCGGTGACCTGCTCGACGACGCGGCCGCGGCCGTTGCGCAGCGAGTCCCAGACGATCCGTGCGCCGGCCTGCGGCCAGTCGCCCTCGCGGCGAGCCAGCGTGCCGAAGCCGTCGACGAACGAGGGCCAGCGGTCGAGGTCGAGCCACAAGGCCTCGACCTCTGCGATCGAGGCGGCCGGCAGCAGCTGCCGCGCCGCGACCGTGCCCATCGGGCTCAGTCCACCAGCTCGCGCCGGATCAGGTCGACGGCGGCGGCGATCTCGTCCAGCCGCGGCACGACGTCCGCCGCGAGCTGGTCGCGCTCGGCGCTGCCGCTGTCCGTGAGGCGGTAGAAGCGCCGCGAGCGGCGCTCGGGGTGCTCCCACTCGCCGGCCACGAGGCCCTCGGCCTCCAGCGCGCGCAGCAGCGGGTACATCGTGTTGGGGTTGACGGCCAGCAGGCCGCCGGTCAGCGAGCCGACGCGCTCCATGAGCTGGTTGCCGTAGGACGGCCCGGCGCCGAGCAGGTGCAGGACCAGCAGCCGCAGCAGCCCCGTGCGGCGCAGGCCGGCGAGCAGCGGATCGCTCGACCCCGGCCCGCCCTCTCCGTGGCGCGGCGCGTCGGACTTGGACTCGCCGGTCGGCGTGCGTGCGCCGGCCGCCGCGCGGACGTCGCTCTGGGCCGCCGCGTCCGCCACGGCAGCCTCCGTCGAACGATGGCGAGAGGCCATCGGTCCAGTATGCCCTGCGGGGCGGCATCAGCGGGTCGGCGGGCGTGGGCGTGAGCGTTGGCGTCTGCGCGGACGACGGCGGGCGGTCGCAGGGGCCGCCCGCGCGGGTCGCCGGCAGGTCGATCAGGCGGTCGCCGTCGCCGGCTCTTCGATGCGCCGCGGCAGCAGCGTCTCGCGGGCGATGACGAGCCGCTGGATCTGCGACGTGCCCTCGTAGAGCTGCATGATCTTCGCGTCGCGCATGAGCTTCTCGACCGGGTAGTCCTTGATGAAGCCGTAGCCGCCGTAGACCTGCACGGCGTCGGTGGCGACCTCCATCGCGGAGTCGGCGGCGAAGCGCTTGGCGTGCGAGGACTCCAGCGTGTTGCGCCTGCCCTGATCGAGCAGCACGGCGCTGTTCCACGTCGCCAGGCGCGACAGGTGCACCTTCGTCGCCATGTCGGCGATCATGAACTGGATCGCCTGGTGCATGGCGATCGGCACGCCGAACTGGACGCGCTCCTTGGAGTACGTGGTGGCGAACTCGAACGCGGCGCGCGCGATGCCGGTCGCCATCGCCGCGACGCCGGGGCGGGTGCGGTCGAGGACCATCATCGCCAGCTTGAAGCCCTTGTTCTCCTCGCCGAGCAGGTAGCGCGCGTCGACCTCGGTCTCGTTGAACGTGATCGTCGCGGTGTTCGACGCCCGCTGGCCCATCTTGTCCTCCTTCTTGTCCACGATGACCGTGGCGTCCTTGCGGACGAGGAAGGCGGAGATGCCGCGGTGGCCGGCTTCGGGGTCGGTCTTGGCGTAGACCACGAACCAGTCGGCGTAGCTGCCGTTGGTGATGAAGCACTTCGAGCCGTTGAGGACGTACTTGTCGCCCTGGCGCACGGCGCGCGTGCGCATGCCCGACACGTCGGAGCCGGCGTCGGGCTCGGTGAGGCAGAAGGAGGCGAGCTTCGGCGAGGCGACGAGGTCCTCGGCGAACTCGCGCTTGACCTCCTCGCAGCCGCCGATCATGACCGGCGCGGAGGCGAGGCCGTTGGCGCCGAGCGAGGTCTGCACGCCCGAGCAGCCCCAGGAGAGCTCCTCCTCGATGATGCAGCCGTCGAGGTAGTTCAGGCCCGCGCCGCCGTACTCCTCGGGCAGGTGGGTGTTCATGAGGCCGACCTCGTGCGCCTTGTCGATGATCGCCTGCGGCCACGTGCCGTCGCGATCGAGCTCCCACGCCACCGGCCGGATCTCCTTGGCGGCGAAGTCGTGGGCCAGCTCGCGGAGGTTCTTCTGCTCGTCGGTCAGGCTGAAATCGACCATGGGTGGGCTCCTGAAGAGGGGGTCGGTGCGACTAGATTGACTGGTCAGTCAACGGTGTACCCCGCAGCGTAGCGGACGTCACACCCGCACGTCCGGGGTATGGCCTGCGAGAGAGTCCGGATCTGGACGAACGGAGGAACGAGATGCCCCCACACGACGAGCTGATCGACCTCGAGAACGAGGGCTGGCACGCGCTGTCGGCCGGCGGCGCCGAGGCGACGGACTTCTACGGGCGCGTGCTCGACGACGACGTCGTGATGCTGCTTCCCGGCGACCTGCGCCTCGACGACCGCGACGCGATCCTCGAGTCGATGAGCGGCGCGCCCTGGACGTCGTTCGCGCTCGAGGACGCGCAGGTGTTGGCGCTGGGCACCGACGGCGCGGTCGTCGCCTACGGCGTCGTCGCGGCGCGCGACGGCGGCGAGTACTCGGCGCTGGTCAGCAGCGCGTACGTCCGGCGCGACGGCGCGTGGCGGCTGGCCTTCCACCAGCAGACGCCGCGCTGAGATCATCCGGCGGATGGAGGACGCCTTCGGAACGCTCGTCTGGGTCGTCGCCGCGGTCGGCGCGCTCGTCGCCGTGTTCACGCTCGCCGGGACGGCGCGCAGCTACCGCGAGATCGGCGGCGGCGGGCTCGTGCGCGACGACGACGACGAGCGATCCGGTGACGCTCGCGAGCGCGAGGAGGAGATCCGCCAGATGCTCGAGGCGCGCAACGTGCGGCGGGTGCGCCGCGGCGAGGCGCCGCTGGACGTCGACGCCGAGCGCGCGGCGCTCGACCGTCCGCCGCCGGCCGGGGTCGACGCCGAGTTGCGCGAGGAGATCCGCGAGCACGTGCTTGCCCGCAACGCGCGGCGGGTACGGGCGGGCGGGGAGCCGCTCGACGTCGAGGAGGAGATCGAGCGGCGGATCCGCGACCTGACCTGATAGAGATAGGGCTATGGCCAATCCGCGACAGTTCGACCTCGAAGACATCGTCATCCGACCGGGGACGTACTTCAACCCGCAGACCGAGGTGCTCGTCGTCATCGACGACTCGCCCGACGTCGACACGGAGATCTTCAACATGGAGAGCTTCGAGGGCGCGGACTGGGTCCTCATCTCCGACGAGGTCCCGATCGACGGCGACGCGCGCGACGAGCTCATGCAGGCCTTCCAGGTCCGCCACGGATCCGGCCTCGCCGGCGCGGTCCACACCGACGAGGACATCGTCGACGACCACGAGAACGCCGAGCCCGAGGCCGACGAGCTCGACGACGAGTAGCGGACGCCCCGGGCCGTCGACCCGGAGCGCCCTCCCTCCGGGCTACGCCGTCTGCGCGCGGCGCGCGGCGAGCAGCCCCGCGACGCCGGCGAGGAGGCCCAGGCCACCGACGATCAGCGCCACGACGGCCAGGCCGTTGCCGCCGTCCTCGTCGTCGTCGTCGCTCGCCGAGGTCGCCGCGGTCGCGGACTCCTTCCCGGCGCCAGGGTCACCGTGGGCGCTCGCGTCCTGCGCCGCGGCGGTGAGGGTCACCTGCGGCGCGGGCTCGTCGGAGTCGGGCGCGCCGATCCAGCGGACGACCTCGCCGCCGGCGTAAGTCTGCAGCGCCTTGAAGGTGAGCTTCGTCCCCGCCGCGCGCTCGGGCATGCGCAGGGAGATGCCGAAGTCCTGGAACTGGCCGGGCTCGATGCCGTCGTTGCCGCCCGTGGCGGTGAACGTGATCGCGCCGGCCTCCTCGGTCTGCGTCTCCCCCTCGCTGGTCACCGGCGTTGCGAGCTTGCGGTTGGACACCGCGATCCTCCAGCCCGGCACCGGCTCGTAGCGCGCGGAGGCGAAGCCCGGGGGAAGCTCGACGACGACCTTGCGCGTCGCCGCGTCGTCGCGCTCGCTGGGCACGCGGACGTCGAGACGGACGAACCCGCCGGCGGGGGCCTCCGCCGGCTGCAGGGTGACGTGGGCCTGCGCGGTCGCGGCGGATGCGCCGAGCAGGCCAACGGCCACGGCGGCGAGGAGGGTCTTGCGATTCATGAGCGGGCTCCTTCGGTTGGCGGCGAACGGCGGGCGGAGCCGGTCATCGGACCGGCACCTCCAGCGACGCCTCGTACTGGTCGAACTCCGAGATGCGGCTCGTGACGTCGAGCCGCCAGTCGCCCGCCGGCACCAGCGAGACGGTGTCGACGACGTAGTGGCCTGGGCCCGCCTCGCGCGCCTTGAGCGTCAGCGGGCCGATGTCGCTGGAGGGCAGCGCAAGCGTGGCCTCCAGCTCCTTCGTCCCGGCGAACGGCGTGCCGTCGTCCGCGCGCAGCAGGTACAGGTGAAGCTCGTTGGGACCGACGCGGGCGGGGTCCATCGTGACCTCCATGCGCAGCGGGCCGAGCGCGACGCTGCCACCGAACGGGCCGGTCGCAAGGGTGTCCGGCGGTGGGTAGCTGACGAGCGCAGCCGTGACGCCGAGCACCGCGACGACGAGGGCGACCTCGGCGCGCAGCGTGCGCCGCAGCAGGTGGCCGAGCTGTCCGGGCGCCGCGGTCGCGGCGGCAAGCCGTTTCAGACCCGGCACCACGCGGCGGCGATTGACCACGCCGATCGCGATCAGCGCGGCGATCAGCACGACCTTGATCAGCACCGCGCGGCCGAAGCCCGTATCGAGCACGGCCGCCCAGGAGCCGATGTGCTCGAAGGCCTGGACGGTGCCGGTGACGAGCAGCACGACGACGCAGGCGAGCGCGATCGGCGAGAAGCGCAGCAACGCGGCCGCGAGCAGGCGCGTGCGGTCGCCGGCCTCCAGTCGCCGCGTGGCGACCGGCAGCGCGAACAGCAGCATGATCAGGCCCCCGATCCAGGCGCTCATCGCGAGGACGTGGGCGACGTCGAGCGGGAGCAGCAGCGCCACCGGCGGCTGCACGCTCGCGTGGCCGCCGAGCGCCGGCGCGAGCGCGATGAAGGCCGCGGGCAGCGCCGCGAGCACGAGCGGGACGCGGGGCAGTGCGGGCGCAGCGAGCCCGTCGGCGCCGAGGGCCACCGGCTGCAGGCTGGGCGCATCGTGGCTCGCGGGCTCGCGCAGGCCGCGCAGGGCGAACGCGACGAGCCCGCCGAGCAGCAGGAAGGCGAGCACGCGCGGGCCCCACACGTGACCGAAGCGCGTGCCCAGCACATCGCCGACGACGCCCGGCGAGAGCGCCGTCCACACGCTCGTCGCGCCTGCCGTGGCGCCTTGCAGGACGAGTCCGGCCCCACCGCTGGCGGCACCCACGGCGGCGCCGATCAGCAGCAGCCGCCGGACGCGCCGCAGGCAGGCGGCCGACGCGTCGCGCCACTGCTCGGTCGCGCCGCTGGCGCTGCGCAGGGCCGGCATCCAGACCAGCAGCAGGAAGGCGAGGCCGCCCAGCAGGACCGCCGTCGCGAGGTAGGTCAGGCCGCGGGCGATGCCGAACGCCGCCTGCGTGAGCGGTCCGGCGCGCGACTCGCCGATGAGCTCGGAGACCGAGGGCGCCGCCGCCGCGCCGGGGGCGCCGACCGAGAAGACGAGCCCGCCCGACACCGGGTGGCTGTCGGCGGAGATGACGCGATACGTCGCCACGTAGGTACCGTCCGGCAGCCCCGGCTTCAGCCCGACCGCCAGCCGAGCGCTGTTGCCGCCGGGATGGGTGGTGCGCCCGTCGTCGACACGCTCGGCCTTCGCGTCGAAGACGCGGAGGGCGCCGAAGTTCGCCTCGACGGCCTCGCTGAAGCGCAGGACGATCTGGCGCGGCTGGCTCTTCAGGACTGCGCCGCGCTGCGGGATCGTGTCGACGAGCAGCGCGTGGGCGGACGCGGCCGTCGGTGTGAGGAGCAGGCCTGCGAGCACGGCGCCCAGCGCCGTCAGCGCCCGGCGGCTCACGTCACCAGGCCTCCTTGCGGGGGGCGACCGGCGGCGAACCGCCCGCATCTCCCTCCGGACGGCCGGCGTCTGCGCCGCTGGCCGCCGCGGAGCGCCGGCGGCGGCGCACGACCACCATCGCCGCGCCGCCGAGCAAGACCAACGCGCCGAGCGCGAGGTACGCGCCGACCGGCGCAGCGGATCCGGTGCCTCGCCAGTAGAGCTCGCCGGTGATCGCGCCGGCGGCGCCCTGCGCCCGCAGCGGGACGCTCCAGTCGAAGATCTTCGTGCGCTTGGCCTTGTCGGTGACCTGCTCGGGGGTGCGCTTGGCCATCCAGTGCATGCGGTGGTCGTGGAACTCGTAGCGACCGGTGCGCGCGACGGTTCTCCACCGTGGCGCGACGCCGGCCTTCGCCGAGGCGGGCACCTTCGCGCCGTAGAAGCGGTCCTGGTTGAGGTAGTACGCCGGCGATCGCAGGTTGACCTCGACCTTGCCGCCGGGCCTCATTCGGATGTACGGCTCCTCGTTGTAGCCGACGATCGTGACGGTCTGCCGGCCCGTGTTCCGGACCCCGAGCCGGTCGTCGCCGTTGAGCACCTCGACGCTGAAGCCGGCGATCGGCGGCGTGACGCCGCGCACGAGCGATTCGTAATCCGGGTTGCCCTCGTGAGCCGATGCGAAGCCGGCGGGGATGCCGAGCGCCAGCGCGCAGAGCGCGGCCGCGGCGGCGGTGCGACGGGCCATCGGGCCCTCCTTCTCGTGGATCGAAGCTCCGGCTCCGACCCCGCAGGGCCGAAGCGTCCTAGACGGTCAGCGCAGGCGGCGCGGGCGGCGGGCGCACGGCGAGCGAGAACGCGATCAGCCGCCCGCCGCGCGGCAGGCGGTGCCGGGGGCAGCCGCCGGTCGGTGCCAGCACCGGGGCGGCGCGGCGTCTGACGACGACGGACGTCGCCGCCAGTCGGGCGAGGCGCTCCTCGCCGACGTAGCGGCCGGCCAGCAGCGGCAGTGCAAGCGCGAGCGCCGGAACGGCGAGCAGCACATCGCTGTGCACGCCGGCGAGCGTGAGGGAGGCGAGCAGCAGCGTGAGCGCGGCGAGCCCGAGGAGCATCTGGCGATCGCGCCGGGTCATCGACGTGCCATCGTGCCCGATGAGCGTGCCGGCAGCAAGGCCCCGCCCTCCCGGCACCGCCGCCGCTGCTCCGCCGCGTCTGGTTGCGCCGAGGCGGCGCGGGCTGCTATACGTTTCGATCCTCATGGGGGCTCTGTCATTCAAGCACGGTCGCGTGGCGGCCATGGCCACGCTCGTCGCGCTGGCGGTGGTGTTCGCCGTGTTGGCCCCCGGCGTGGCGCTGCTGCTCGCTCCCGCGGGCGTGCTGCTCGCGGCGCTGCTGCTCGGCTTCACCCCCGGTGAGCGGCTGATCGAGCGGATGCGGGCGCGGCGCTACGTGCCTCGCCTCCGTCGCGCCCCACGCAGCCTGTCGACGCGTCACGTCGCCGTCGTCGCGCGTCGCGTGACGTCGCTCGCCGGCTCGGCGCTCGCGATGCGCCCGCCGCCGGCCGCTCTGGCACTCACCAGCTAGGGCGCCCCGGGTCCGTCGTGGACCGGCCGTGTGCCCGGTCCACCTCGTCGATCCTGGAAGGAGGGTGCTCATGCGCCCCTTGTCGGTCTTCGCGACGCACCCGTTTGGTGCGGGCGTCGCCCTCATTCGCAGAGCCGCCACCGTGGCGGTCGCGCCGCTCGCGCTGAGCCTGGCCCTGTGCCCGGCGGCGCAGGGCGCCGCGCCCGCGCCGTGCGCCGCCGGCGTGCAGATCTCCGACGATGCCGGCGACGGGCACCACGCCAACACCGACGTCGCGTCGGCCTGGTTCTCCGAGCGGGCCGGGCGGCTGCAGGTCGTGGTCAAGGCGCAGAGCGGTGACTGGGTGCCGGCCCACGAGGACTCCGACGCCGCCGGCTGGGCGGTCATCTTCACGATCGCGGGCCAGCAGCGCTACGTGCGCGTCGAGGGGCCGCGGAGTGGTCCACCGCGCTACGACCACGGCACCTGGACGCTCGCGGGCGGGTTCGCCGGCGCCGGCGTCACTTCCGGCGAGATCGTCTCCGGCCCCGGCGGGACGGTGACCATCGACGTGCCCGAGGCAACCGGCGCGCTGCCGGGTGCGCTGCTCGCGCGGCCGTTCGTACTGACCTACGACGGCATGTCATCACCGGCCGACCAGCACTGGGTCGACCGCGCCCCCGGCGGGGTAGGACCGGCCGAGACGGCGTTCGGAGCGGACTACGTGGTCGGCGCCTGCCTGCCCGGTGGACCCGGCGGGGGCGGCCCGGGCGCGGATCCCGGCGGCCCGCCGGCCGACGCTGCGGCGCCACGGACCACCGCGGTCGTCCTGAACGTGCCCCGGCGACGGACGGGAGCCGGCCGCGTGCGCGCCGTCGGCCGCATCGTCCCGGCCCGCGGCGGCGTCACCGTGCGCGTCACGGCGAAGCCCAGGCACTCCCGCAGGGCGGCGCTCGTACGGTCCGTCAAGACGCTCAGCGACGGCAGCTTCCTCGCCTCCGTCGCGCTGTCGGAGAGCTCGTCGATCACCGCGCGCGCCGACGGCATCAACGCGCAGACGCGGTCGGTGACCGTTCGCTCGACGGTGCGCCTGACGCTGCGCAGGCTGACCGGCGGCAGGACGTCCGCCGGCGGCGTCGTCAGCCCCCGCCTGCCGGGACGCGTGCTGCTGCTGCGCGCGAACGCCGTCGTGCCGTCGGCCACCGCCGTCGCGCGCAACGGCCGCTTTCGCTTCCCCACCAAACGTCGTTCTCCCGGCCGCTACCAGGCCGTCTTCATCCCGTCCGGCGGTCGCGCCGAGCGGTCCACCTCAAGGACAGGAGTCGTTCGATGATCCAGCTGCACAGGCCCACCGCCGTCGGGGTGGCGATCGCCGTTGCGGCGCTCGCGCTCCCCGCGGTCGCGTCGGCCCATCCGTCGGTCTACGTCTCATCCGCGCCGGTCAACTGCACCGCGCCGGCGGCGCCGTACACCGCCGCGCAGTACCTCGCGACGTGCACCTCACAGACGCGCTACGTGTTCACCAACCACGGAAACACGTACCTGCTGCGTGAATCCAACGGGAGGACGACCGGCGGCGCGATCAGCTACGCCCACCGCCCCGGGGGCGCCACCGGCCTCGCCGCCGCATCCGACTTCGACCTCTTCGGCCTGCCGCCGGTCGGCGCGACGACCGGCGCCCAGCCGCACGCGACGTGCCAGGTGCCGGCGCTGACGACGCCGGCGGTCATCCGCAGCTGGCAGGGAACCGACCCGTTCTACGCCTACGTCCCGTTCCAGGCCACGGCGGTCGGGGTGGACGACAGCGCCGCGACATGGCTCAGCGTCGTCAAGACGGCGACCGGCGTGGACCTCACCGCGATTGCCGACACCGACGCCGCGCGGGAGGCAGCGTGCGAGGCGCTCTCCGGCGCCAACGCGAGCTCGTACGCGCCCGCGGATGCGACGCAGAACACGCTCGCGTCCTGGTCCAGCGGCCAGGTCCACCTCGCGACCGAGCCGCTCGAGCACGAGATCGCCCGGCAGAACGAGCAGATCGGCGCCCTCAACGCCGCCGGCACCGACAGCGGCGCGCGGATCGCTGCCCTGAGCAGCGAGATCGAGGAGCTGAAACTCGCGCTGCGCAACCTCAAGCTCACGCTGCCCGCGACGACCCCGTCGCGTGCCGTGCTGATCGCCCGTGGCATCTCGGTCACGGTCTCGGGACCGGCGCAGCGGACGGTTCGCACCCGGTTGAAGATCAGCGAGGTGGCGGCAAGGAAGCTCAGGCTGCGTTCGCGGATCCTCGCCAGTCGCAACGTGACGCTCGATGCCGCGGGCGGCGCGACCGTCACGCTGAAGCCGACGAAGGCTGCGGCAACCGGCCTGAGGAAGGCCACGACCGCACTCGAAGTCGCCGCGGACGCGATGGCGGGCGACCGGTACAACATCGTCAGCGCCAGGCTGCGCGGCTGACGGCACGCGCGCCGGGCCGCGCCCCCCGCGGCCCGGCGTGCCCCCGCCGTTCACAGAGAGGACCAACCATCGTGCGAACACAGCGCTCGGCGCTCATCTCGATCCTCGCGGCCGTACTCGTCCTCGGCGCCGTCGCGGTCGCCGCTGCCCACACCGAGGTCAAGTCCACGAGCCCCGCGAAGGGGGCGGTTGCGAAGACGTCGATCAGCCGCGTGACCGTGACGTTCGACGGCTCGCTGCGGCGCGGCACGCTGCGCGTCAGCGGCCCGCGCGGCACGGTCGTCTCCAAGGGAGCGGGCGGGCGCGACCCGCGCAACATCAAGCGCCTGCTCGCGGGTCTGAAGGGCGGACTGAAAGCGGGCTCCTACAAGGCGAGCTGGACCATCGTCGCCGCCGACGGGCATCGTCAGAACGGCTCGTTTCGCTTCCGGCTGAAGCGATGAGACGGCCGGCCATGCCGCGCCGGGCGTTCGCCGCGATCGTCATCGCGGCCGGAGTCGCGTTGCTGCCAGACACACCCGCCGCCGCGCACGTCCAGGTGCGCCCGGCGCAGGCGGCGCCGGGCGATCCCGTGCTCTGGACGGTGCTCGTCCCGTCCGAGCAGGAGACAGGCACGCGCCAGGTCGAGCTCGCCGTGCCGAAGGACGTCCTGCCGTTCTCGTTCGAGGACACGCCCGGCTGGACGCGACAACTGCGCACGAACCCCGACGGCTCGATCCGCTCGATCCGCTGGCGTGGGCGCACTCGCCCCGACGGCCTCGCGACGTTCCGCTTCCTCGCCTCGACGCCCGAGCGCGAGGGCCCGATCGCGTGGAAGGCGATCCAGACCTACCGCGACGGCGCCGTCGTGCGCTGGATCGGCTCGGAGGCCAGCGAGCATCCAGCGTCGGTCACGACCGTCTCGCGCTCGGTCGCAACAGAGAACGCCGGGGGCGAGGCGGGCGCGCGCCCCCAGGCATCGTCAGGCAGCCCAGCAGCTGCCGCGCGCTCGGCGAACGGAGCTGACAGCGGCCCAGACTGGCTGGCGCGTGGACTTGGCGCAGTGGCCCTCCTCGTGGCCGCCGGCGCGGCGTGGATCATGTCCCGTCGACGCAGCGGGCCGGTCTGACGTCAGCGCAGCGTGTCACGGCGCACGTCATGGGGCCCGCGTACGGCGCGGCGCCCGACCAGGGCTACCCCTGAGCGACTTAGGTGCTGGCACCGATGTGCAGGCCGCCGGCCACGCCTAGCGTGACTCCCTGCACGCGCCACCCCGACGACCTGCGCCATCCGGCCCGGTCCGGTGAACGGGGGACGCGGCTCACCCGGCAGGGGGACGACGACGGCGGCGGCCGGCTCGATGCTGGCTGTCCGAAACCAGAGGACGAGGAAGCAGCCAGCCATGTCAGCCACATACGCAACGGTGCCGACCAAGCTCTCCGCCACTCGCGCCGACCGGACGCTCGAGTGGTGGATCCAGTGGATCCTGCGGCTCTCGGCGGCGGGCACGTTCATCGGCCACGGGGCCTTTGGCATCAAGGGCAAGGAGGCGTGGCTCGACTACTACGCCCTCTTCGGCATCTCGCCCGGCCTGGGCTGGGACCTCATGCCGCTGACCGGGGCGGTCGACATCACGATGGGGATCCTCGTGCTGCTCGTCCCGATGCGCTCGGTCCTGCTCTACATGGCGGTCTGGGGGCTCTTCACCGCGGCGCTGCGCCCGCTCGCCGGACAGGGCGTGTTCGAGCTCGTCGAGCGCGCGTACAACTTCGGCCCGGCGCTCGCCCTGCTGTTGTGGCACGGGCGGCCGCGCTCGCTGCGCGACTGGTTCTCACCGCTGCGCACCGTCCCGCGGCTGCGCCGGGGGCAGGCAAGCACGTTGGCGTCCGGCCTGCGCGTCGTCATCGCCGCCTACCTCATCGGCCACGGCGCCCTCGCCGTCGTCATGGGCAAGCCGCTGCTGCTGGATCTCTACGGATCGGCCGGCCTCGGCGCCACCGCCACGCTGAACGACGTCATCGGCGTCTTCGAGATCGGCCTCGGCCTGCTCCTGCTGTCGCCGCGGGCGGCCACGACGCGCGTCCTGCTGTTCGTGGTCGCCTGGAAGCTCGGCACCGAGTCGCTCTACATCGCGAACGGGTCGATCGGCGCCGGCTGGGAGGTCGTCGAGCGCGCGGGCGCCTACGCGACCCCGCTCACGCTGATCGGCCTCAACGCGATCGTCAGGCGCGAGTCGAGCGATGCAGCCGCGCCGGCAGGCCGTGGAACGCGCCAAAGCGATCGGCGGCCGCTGCGAGCGCAGCATCGCCCGCTTCGCCCAGCGGCGCGTCCAGCCCGGCCTCGATCGTCACCTCGCGGCGCGCGAGGCGCCGCGTCCAGCCTCCGACCGTGACGCCGTCGATGACGATCCGGCGGCGGAGCAGGTCGTTCGTGGCGCGGCCGTCGGCGTAGGCGTTGCGCAGGTCGCGGTGGCCGACGACGAGCTCGTCGTAGGTCCCCAGGAGGAACGCAGCGGCGCCACCGTCGTCGTCGCCGTCGAGCCTCGCCGTGGCGGACGAGATCCACACCGTCCCGTCGGGCGCCTCCTCCCGCGCGAGCGCCTCCCCGCACGCCGCGATCCCTGCCCGGCCGTCGGCCATCGTCAGCCCCGACCACCAGGCGAAGTCGCGCACCGTCGCCGGGCCGTGGCTCGTGAAGTAGCGCCGGACGAGCTCGGCGACGTCCTCCTCGCGCGAGCGCTCGGGAGCGGCCGGCACGCGCGCCTCGAACGGCAGGTACGTGTGGTGCCTGCCGCGCCGCGGGCCGCTGACGATGACGCCCGCGAGCTCGGCGTGCAGCAGCACATGCGGGAGGCGCTGGCCGGTGGTGTCGATGCCCGCCGCCTCGAGGGCCGCGCCGAGCTCCCGGCGCGTGTGCGGCTCGCCGCCGGCGAGCGCCGCGGCGAACACGTCGTCGCAGCGCGCGAGCGTGTCGTCGTCGAGGCCGAGCTGGCGGTAGCGCCCGGCGTTCCCGGCCTGGATGCGCGCCGCGGTCAGGCGCAGCAGCCAGCGCAGGTCGGCGGCCGCCACGAAGTGCCAGGTCGGGCGCATGACGTGCGTGCGCAGGATCTCGCCGCGGTTGCAGGCCGCCTCGACGCCGGCCGCGGTGGCGTCGCGCACCCGCATCCCGACCGACCACAGCGCCTCGGCGTACTCCTGGGCCTGCACGGCGCCGCTCCAGGCGACCGCTTCGGCCGGGGTCGCGCACGGCTCGCCGCGCAGGCGCTGGGCGCGCAGGCGGCGGCGGACGACGACGCGCGGATCGAGATCCGCCGTCATCGCGCCCATCCGCCGCGCCTCACAACTGGTGCGCCTCCTCGGCGTCCTCGGCGTCATCGGCGTCGTCGGCCTGCTCGGCGCGGCGGCGGCGCGCCCCCTCCGGGTCGCGCTTGTCGCCGATCAGCGAAGCGGCGATGCCGACCGCGAACGCGGTCGCGACGAGCAGCAGGTTCTGGACGGGCCCGATGTGGACCCACTCCTCGATGAGCAGCTTCACGCCGATGATCCCGAGCACGACGGCGATCGTCTCGTCGAGGTAGCGGAAGCGCTTGATGAGGCCCTCGACGAGGACGAACAACGCCCGCAGGCCGAGCAGCGCAAAGACATTGCCCGCCCAGATGATGAGCGGGTCCTGCGTGATCGCGAAGGCGGCCGGGATCGAGTCGACGGCGAACGCGATATCGGCCGCGACGATCGCCGCCAGGCAGAGGAAGATCGGCGTCACGTGGCGGCGCGCCGTCCTCCTGCGAGAACCAGTGCCCGGCGCGAAATCCGTCGGTGACCGGGAAGACCTTGCGCACCCCCCGCACGACGAGGTTGCGGTCGGGGTCGACGTTCTCCCCCACGCCCTTCCAGATCCGGTAGGCGAGCGCGATCAGCAGCACGCCGAGGATGTAGAGCACGACGTGGAACCGCTCGATGAGCGCCGTCCCGCCGAGGATCGCCAGCCCGCGCAGCGCGAGCGCGGCCATGATGCCCCAGAACAGCAGCCGCGGCCGGTGCTCGTGGGGCACCCCGAAGTACGCGAACAGCAGGATGAAGACGAAGAGGTTGTCGAGCGACAGCGAGCGCTCGATGAGGTAGACCGTGACGTAGTTGACGCCGTCCTCGCTGCCGTTGAGCGCCACGACGACGCCCGTGACGGCGAGCCCGAGCACGAGCCAGCCGATCGACCAGCGCACGCTCTCGGCGAACGTCGCCTCGCGGCCGCGCGCGAAGAAGTGCAGGTCGAACCACAGCAGCACGAGCAGCACGACGACCAGCCCGGCGAATTCGTAGATCCCCATCAGAGGGTTTGCTCGGAACGTGCCACTCAACGGATCACTACGCGAAGAAGAAGACCACGCCGAGCACGGCGTACACGGCGAGCAGTTGCAATCCCTCGTACCACGTCGACTCCCCGTCATGCGTGACGTGGTTGGCGATCATGATCGCCAGGAAGACCGCGCCGAGCTCGAAGCCGTTGAAGACGAGCGCCATCGGGTTCGGGCCGATCACGAAGGACAGCAGGACGAGGACCGGGGCGACGAACAGCGCGATCTGCGCGCTCGAGCCGATCGAGATGTTCACCGCGAGGTCCATCTTGTCCTTCGCCGCGAAGTAGATCGCCACCCAGTGCTCGGCGGCGTTGCCGACGATCGCGACGACGATGAGGCCGACGAAGAACTCGCTCAGGCCGATCGCCTCGGAGGCCTCGGAGATCGAGCCGACGAGGATCTCGGACATGACGCCGACGGCGATGCCCGCGCACGCGAGCACGATGATCGAGGTCTTGACCGACCACCGGGCCTCCTCGATGTCCCCCTCGGCGCCCGCCGTCGGGTTGAACAGCGCGCGGTGCGACCGCAGCGAGAAGACGAGGCCGGCGGCGTACGAGCCCAGCAGGATGCAGGCGACGATCAGCGACATCGTCTCGAGGTCCGCGCCGAAGTTCACCCGCTCCTCGCCGACCTGCGGCAGCCCGCCGCCCGACACGAGCTGAAAGACCGTCGGCATGACGAGCGCGACGGCGGCGAGCAGCAGCATCGAGGACTGGACCGCGGCGGCCGTCGGGTTGAAGGTCTGAAACGGCTTCTTCAGGCCGCCGACGAGCATCGCGGCGCCCATGACGAGCAGGATGTTGCCGAGGATCGAGCCGATGATCGACGCCTTGACGACCTCCTGCAGCCCGGCGTTCAGGGCGAAGATCGCGATGATCATCTCCGGCGCGTTGCCGAACGTCACGTTCAGCAGGCCGCCGATCCCGGGACCGGAGCGGTGCGCCAGCTCCTCGGTCGCGCGGCCCATGAGCGCGGCCGTCGGGACGACGCCGGCCGCGGCGGCGCCGAAGATGATCGCCGCCTCGGCGTGGTTGAGCTCGAGCAGGATCGCGATCGGGATGAACGGGACGAGCAGGTACGGCCAGCCCGAGCCGGACAGCAGGAAGCGGCGGGCCTTCGTCACTGCGCTCCCCGATCGCTCCGGGGCCGGTGCGTCAGCCACGGGCGGCGCTCAGGTGGCGCAGGTCGCGGTCGGGCTCGATGCCCCAGCGGCGCGCGACGGCGTCGAGGTCGTCGGTGAGCGGCCAGCGATCGGGGCGCGGCTCGCCCTCGTGGGCGGGATCGGCGCCCTTCAGCGACATGCTGCCGGTGTTGTCGCCGATCGTGCGGATGGCGGCGACCTCCGTCTCGTCGAGCACGACCTCCGCAGGCGTGTCGAGCAGCTCGGCGCGCTTGGCCTCGATCGAGCGCGCGTCCGGCCCCGGCTCCTGGATGAGCGTCGGCACGACGCAGGCGACCGGGTCGTGGGCCAGGCACCACTGCGCCGCGAGCTGCAGCAGCGTCAGGCCGTGGCGGTCGGCGATCGGGCGCAGCCGCTCGAGCTTCTCGGAGCCCGCCTGGACCCAGCCCTCGGGACGAAACGTGCGATGGTCGCGCGGGGCGAAGTCATGGCCCGGCTTGACGTCGTCCCAGAACAGGCCGCCGTAGTCGACGACGCGGGTGATGACGTCGACGTCGTGCTCGCGGGCGGCGCGCAGGCACAGCTCGGCCGGCCAGGGCTCGAGCGGGTTGAGGATGACCATCGCCCAGTCGATCAGCTCGCCGAAGCGCTCGAGGCAGTCGATGATGTCCAGCGTGAAGCCGTTGGCGGGGCCCGGCGCGACGCCGAGGCGGCCGGTGAGGCCCTCGTCGCGGACGGCGCGCATGGCCTCCCAGACCGTGTCGCTCGTGTAGCCCGTGCGGTCGGGGTTGTGCAGCAGCAGCAGGTCGAAGGCGTCGATGCCGAGCCGCTCGAGGCTGCGCTCGGCGGCCATCCGCACGTAGTCGGCGTAGTGGCTCCCGGTGCCATCCCGCAGGCGCGGATCGGTGAAGCGCGGGTAGCCCTTGGCGCCCTCGCGCTCGCCCTCGTAGAAGTCGTGTCCGATCGCGCCGATGACGCAGACGCTGTCGCGGTCGGTCCCGGCCAGCGCGCGGCCAAGCAGGCGGTCGGCCTCGCCGGCGCCGTAGGCGTCGGCGGTGAGCACCGTGTCGAGGCCGTCACCCGGGGTCAGCAGCGCCTCGAGGCGCGCCTCGGTGATCGGCTCGCCGAAATGCAGGTAGCGGCCACCGCTCCAGGTTCCGATCGCGGTGTGGGAGGGCGAGCGCATGGGCTTGAAGGGTACGTGGCCGCTCGCGGCGGCGGCCCGCCGCCGGGCTACCCGCGGTCCGCCGGCTTAATCGGCGAGTTCGGAGATGCAGCGCACGAGCGACGCGGTCTCGCCGCCGGCGCCGGTGATGCACCGCAGGAACGGACCGCCGGCGATCGAGCCGCCCTTGCCCGTCAGCCCGTTGCCGATGCCCTTCAGGAAGTCGCCGATGCTGCCGCCGGTGAGCTGCTCGAGCGGGCGCGCGTCGGCCGGCGCCGGGACGCTGACCTTCGTCTTGTTGACGTCGCTGAGGCGCAGGCGCAGGTTGATCTTGCCCGCCTCGAGGCCGGAGATCGGGCTCTCGCCGTCCTTGAAGGCGAAGTCGATCCGGACGGCGAGCTGGCGCAGGATCTTGTCGTCGGTGCCGGTCCAGATGTCGACCTTGGCGGTCTTGACGGCGTCGTCGATCTGCTGGCGAAGCTTCGGGCTGAGCAGGCCGTCGGCGCCGCTGGAGCCGCCCGCCTTCGTCAGCAGCCGGTCGATGTCCTCGAGCAGCTTGTCGACGGCGACGTTGCCGGCGACGCGGGTCGTGTCGACACCCGCGATGCGCTCCTGGCCGCGCTCCTGCGCGCCGCTGACCCAGCGCAGCGGATCGATGCCCAGCGCCTTGAGGCCCGGCTGCTTGGAGTCGGCCGCGTCGGCGAGGCCCTCGCGCAGGGCGGTGACGAACTCGCGGTCGATCTTGTAGTCCGTCCCGTCGAGGCGCACGAACGCGGCGCGGCCGGTCGAGAGGACGGTGCCGTCGAAGACCTGGCCGCCGAGCGTCGCGGCGAAGTCGACGTCGAAGTGCGGCAGCTGGCCGCCGCTGGGGGCCGCGAACGGGCCGTTGAGCGACAGCTTGATCGGGCCGCCGAGGGCGAGCAGGCCCTTGGGGTCGAGCTGGAAGGCGAGGTTCAGGCGGCCGTTGTCGATCGCGGCGGCGCCGCTGCCGAACGTCTGGTCGAGCAGCTCCTGGGCGCCCGTGTCGCCCTTCTCGTCGTCATCGCCGCAGGCGCTGATGAGGGCCCCGCACAGCACGAGGCAGGCAATCGCGGCGAGGACGTGGCGTAGTGAGCGGGTCACGGCGAAAGCACTCTCCTGATCGGGCGCGATTTCAGGATGACGCATCGATGTGCAGGAACGATGGGGATCCTCCGTGCAAGGACAACTGCAGCGCGGGCGGGGTGTTCAACCTAGCATCGCTCCCGTGCGCCGGACCCCGATCGGGGCGCTCGCGTCCGCGCTCCTGCTGGCGCTGACCGTCGCCCCCGCCGCCCCCGCTTCGCCGCTGACGACGCTCCGACCCGACGGAACGACGTTCACGCGCGAGGACCCCACGCTGCCGCCGGCAGCGGCGTCGCTGCCTGCCGTGCGGGCGGCGCCGGCCGCATCGCCCGGCGCACCGGCACGGAATCTCGCCGCCCGCGCCGCGGCCACGAAGCGGACCGTGCGCGGCGAGCTGGCGCGGATGCTCGCCGCCGGCGAGATCGACCAGCCCACGCATGACGCCAACCGCGGCATCTACGTCAACGCGCTCGCGCTGCGCGGCAAGCTGACCGGCGCCCGGCGCGTCGCGCTCGGCGCGGTGCTGCGCAACCTCGAGGACGTCGCCGCGACCGGCGGGCTCACCGCCTCGCGGCTGCCCGCGCTGTTTACGACCGTCGCGCGCAACCGCGAGTGGTGGTCCAACGGGCCGCTGCTGCGCAACGGCGCCCGCGTGACCTTCTCGGGCAGCCGGCTGGTGTGGCAGTTCTACGCCGGCGAGGGGCTGCAGATCCAGTGGCTGGGCACCTTCGGCAAGGCCAACGGCCTGTGGCGGGGCGGCTACGACGCGTCGCTGCGTGCGCTGCTCGACGAGGCGCTGGCGCTCGCCGCCCAGCGTGCGGGCGGCATCGCCTGGGAGTACCTCTTCCGCTTCGACGGCGGGCGCCCGCCGTGGGTCAGCGGCCTGGCGCAGGGAACCGCGGTGCAGGCGTTCTCGCGCGCCGCCGTGCGCTTCGGCGAGCCGCGCTTCTTCGAGGCCGCGCGCGCCGGGCTGGGGATCTTCCGCGCGGCGCCCCCCGCGGGCGTGCGCGTGGCGACTCCGGCCGGCGCGCACTACCTCATCTACTCCTTCGCCCCGAGACTGCGGGTGCTCAACGCGTTCACGCAGGCGGTCAACGGCCTGCACGACTTCGCCGTCCTCGCCAACGATGCCGAGGGCCACGCGCTGTTCGCGGCCGGCGAGGCGCAGCTGCGCGGCGAGCTGCTCGAGTACGACACCGGCGGCTGGTCGCGCTACGCGCTCGGCGGCCGCGACGCCGACGTGGGCTACCACACGCTCGCGCGCGACTTCCTGCGCAACCTCTGCGAGCGGCTGACCGAGGACGCCGCGCGGGTGGCTGCGCCGCCCGCGAGTCCCGCCGGCGGGGCGGTGGCGCTGCCGGCAGGAGCGCCCCCGCCCGCGCCCGCCCTCGATCCCACGCCCTACTGCGCCGCCGGCGAGCGCTGGACGCAGTACCTCACGCGCCCGCCGGTCGTGCAGCTCGTCTCGCGCCGTGCCCGCGGCGGCAAGCCCGCGGTGCTCAAGCTGTCGCTCTCCAAGCCGTCGAACGTCACGCTGCGCGTGCGCCGCGGCGGCCGCACGGTGATCGTGCTCGGCGGCAGCCTCGGCAGCGGCGTGCGCACGCTGCGCTGGCCCAGGCCGCCGCGCTCGGCGGCGAGCTACAAGGTCCTGCTGCACGCGCAGGACCTCACCGGGCGCAAGGCGAGCGGCGAGGCGACGCTGCGCATCCTCAAGGCGCGGCGCGCCAAGCGCTGATCCGGACCGGTCGGGGCTACAGCGCGGCGCGAATGCGCTCGACGACGGCCGGCGGATCGTCCGTGGTCATGCACAGCCACGCGAACTCGCCGTCGCGCAGGCGCACGACCACGCCGGCCTTGCCGCGGTAGACGGCGGCAAAGCCCTTCTCGCGGCGGCCGCGCCACGTGCCGAGCGCGATGCGACCGGGCCACCCGGTGCCGGGCGCACGCATTCCGCGCAGCTCGCCGAACGGCCGCTCGGTCACGGCGACCGCCTCGACGCCGCTCAGCGGCACGCGGATGTCGCCGTGCAGGCCGCCGAGCTTCTCCCACGCCGACAGCGCGAGCACGAGGTCGTTGCCGTCGGTGGTGAGCGTCGCCACGCGACCCACAGGATCACAAACCGGGCGCCGCCTTGCCGGCGGCGCAGCTCGTGCCAGGCGCCACCCACGTTCGACGGCCGGTCGCGCGCGTACAATCGCGCCACGTGAGCACCCTGCCGAAGCGCCTGCGCACGGCGTACGCCGCGCTGGACCGCGACCAGCGCTTCGCCGCGGTCGCCGCCATCGGGCTGCTGGCGGCGATGTTCCTGCCCTGGTACGAGAAGAACGTCGTGATCGCGGGCTCCAAGACCTTCGTGAGCGACTCGATCAGCGCGTTCGGCGCGGTCTCGTTCGTCGAGGCGGCGATCTTCCTCGTCGCGGCCGGCGTCATCGCGCTGCTGCTCGCGCGCGCCGACGAGCGCCCGTTTCACCTGCCGGGCGGCGACGGGACGGTCATCTTCGCCGCGGGACTGTGGGCCACGGCGCTCATCTTCTACCGCGTCTTCGACCGGCCCGACGTCAGCGGCGAGGGCGGCACGGTGGGGATCCAGTGGGGCTTCTTCGTGGCGTTCGTGGCGGCCGGCGCGCTGGCGTTCGCCGGGCAGCGCATCCGGGTCGCGGGCCGGCCCGAGCCGCGGTTGCCGGCGGCCGCGCCCGAACCACCGCCCCCGCCGCCGCCGGGATCGCCGGAGGCGCGCTCGCGCGCCCGGGCGCGCTCGCTCGTGCGTGACGACATCCAGACCGAGGTCGTGCCGCTGTCGGATGCGCAGACCGAGGTCGTGGCGCCGGCAAACGCCCAGACGGAGGCCGGGGCACGCTCGGAGGCGCAGACAGAGGCGGTGGCGCGGCGCGACCGCGCCGTGCGGCGCGAGGACGCGCGCCGGCTGACGTTCGAGCTTCCGGAGGAAGCCGAGCCAGGTGACGGCGACGACGCGCCGCCACTGCAGCCGGGCGAGATCCCGCGGGCGCGCGACGAGGGCTGACGCGCAACACACGAGGATCGTCCAGGTCGGGCGCGAGTGGCGGCGGAACATGAGCGCGCCGCCGACGACCGACAGCTCGTAGCCGACGCGGGCGAGCGCCGGTGCGATGTGCTCGAAGGCCTCCTCGCGGGCGACCGCCGGGCTGACGTCGAGCTCGACGCGCTCGACGAAGGAGAAGATCCCCGGCACGCGCGGCTGGCGGCGGTCTCCGCGCTTGGCGACGCTCGGCCCGCGCCGCGCCGGCAGCTCGGGCAGGTCGCTGTGCAGATCGCCGAGCTCGATCAGCGTGACGGCCGCGTGCGCCTGCCCGACGCGGTCCTCGAACTCCTCGACCGTCAGCCGCCCGTCGAGATGGTGCGCGCGCAGGAGATGGACCACCGCCGCGCGATCGCTGTCCCCGGCGCGCAGCGGCCGGGGCGCCAACTCGTCATCGCCGTGCCGCGCGGAGTCCATGCGGTGGGAGTATGTCGGCGCATGGCGACCGCTCCCACCGAGATCGCCGATCGCGTCTGGCGAATCACACGCGGATTTCCGCTGCGCATCAACGTGTTCTTCGTCCGCGAGGACGGCGGTGTGGCGGTGTTCGACGCCGGTCATGAGCCGATGGGCGCGGCGGTGCGAGCCGCGGCCGATGCGCTCGGCGGCGCGACCCGCCTGATCCTCGGCAACCCGCACGCCGACCACCGCGGCGGCGCGCGCGCCGTCGGCGCCCCGATCCACTGCCACGCCGACGACCGCGAGAACGTCGAGGGCGACGGCGCCGCCCACGACTTCGACTTCGGCCTGCTGCCGTTCGGCGTTCGCGGCGTGACGCGCCGGACGTTCGGCGCCTGGGACAGCGGGCCGCTGGACGTCGCCGCTACGCTCGCCGAGGGCCACCGCGTCGGCGACTTCGAGGTCGTCCACCTGCCCGGACACTCGCCGGGCTGCATCGGCCTGTGGCGCGCGTCGGACCGCCTGGCGATCACGAACGACTGCTTCGCGCTCTTCCATCCGGCGTTCCCGTTTGCGAGCCGTCGCCCGCGCGTGCCGCACCCGGCCTTCAACTGGTCGACGCCGCGCTGCGGCGAGTCGATCGCCAAGCTCGCCGCGCTGGAGCCGGCGACCTGCTGGCCGGCGCACTACGGCCCGCTGACCGGTGACGTCGCCGCGAGGCTGCGCGCCGCGATCTGAGCGGCCGAACAAACCGACCGCCCCGCCGACAGATGATGCGAGCGGGCGGGCGGGGCGCGCCGAGTGCGGATATCGCACCGGGCGCGCCCCGATGACGCGCCCCCGGAGTGGGGGTGGGTCACATAGCTCGCGCATAGACGCGAGCCATCCGCCACACCCCGGTCAGCACCCACCCGGCGCGTCGCAGGGCCGCGGGTCGACGCCGCCGTCCTGGTAGGCGAGGTAGCCACCGACGAGCAGCAGCGCGGTCGCGACGAAGAGGATCGCCAGGCCGACGACCACCGTGCGCCGCGAGCCCGCGAGGTGGCCGATGATCGCGACGAGCACGCCGAAGCCGATCAGCAGCGCCACCGGCGTCGCGGACAGGTCCGACGCGCCGATGATCGAGACCGACACAAGCCGAGTTCCTATCATCCGGCGATGGCCGCCGTTGCCCTGGACTCCCCCGCCGCCTTCGGCAGCGGCCTGCGCGCGGTCGGCTATCTGCCCGGCGAGGCGACCGCGCTCGTCGCCTATCTCGCGACGAAGCTCGGCAAGCCGATCCTCGTCGAGGGTCCGGCCGGCGTCGGCAAGACCGAGCTCGCCAAGGCGCTGGCGAAGGTGCTCGACCGCCGCCTCGTGCGCCTGCAGTGCTACGAGGGGCTCGACGAGGCCAAGGCGCTGTACGAGTGGAACTACCGCAAGCAGCTGCTGCGCATCCAGGCCGGCCAGGCGGACCCCACCCACGTCGCCTGGGACGCCGTCCACGACGACATCTTCGGCGAGGAGTTCCTGCTCTCGCGGCCGCTGATGGACGCGATCACCTCCGAGCTGCCGATCGTGCTGCTCATCGACGAGATCGACAAGACCGACCAGGAGTTCGAGGCGATGCTGCTCGAGGTCCTGTCGGACTTTCAGATCTCGATCCCCGAGCTGGGCCTCGTCGAGGCGCGCTCGCACCCCGTCGTCCTGCTGACGTCCAACAACTCGCGCGAGCTCACCGAGGCGCTCAAGCGCCGCTGCCTGTACCTCTGGCTCGACTACCCCGAGCTCGAGCACGAGCTCGGGATCGTGCGTCTGCACGTCCCCGACCTGCCCGTCACGATCGCGCGCAAGCTCGTCGAGGTCGTGGGCATGGTGCGCGACCTCGACCTCAAGAAGCCGCCGTCGATCGCCGAGTCGATCGACTGGGCGCGCGCGCTGCTGCTGCTCGGCGCGCAGGACATCGACACCGCCACCTTCCGCGAGACCCTGTCGGTGATCGTCAAGCACCGTACGGACCTCGACATCGTGGCCGAGCGGGTGGGCGTCCGGCTGGGCGCGGGCGCCGGGGCGGCGCCCGCGGCGCCCTGACCGGGCCGGCCGCGCCGATGGCTGCTCCCGAGCCGGCCGCTGCGACCGTCCCGCCCGGTCTCGCCGCCCGTCTCGTCGAGTTCGGCGAGGAGCTGCGCGCCGAGGGCGTCAACAGCGGCACCGCGGAGCTGCTCGACGCGTTCGCGGTCCTCGCCGAGGTCCCGTGGACCGACACCACCGCGTTTCGCGAGGCGCTGGCCGCGACGCTCGCGAAGTCCCAGGAGGACCGGCGCATCTTCGAGCTCGTCTTCGAGCGCTTCTTCTTTCGCTCCGCCGAGGCGGCGGCGCTGCGTGAGGGCGTGCGCGAGCACGACGCGCGCGAGGGCGACGGCGAGGCCGCCGAGGGCGGCGAGCTCGACCTCGAGGAGCTGCGCCGCCAGATCGCGGCGGCGCTGCAGCAGGGCAACGAGTCGCTCATGCGCGACCTCGCCCGCCTGGCGATCGCCGCGTTCGGGCGCCACGGCGAGGGCTCGGGCGTCGTCGGCGTCGACGTGCAGCGCATCCGCCGCGCGCTCGGGCTGCGCGTCGAGCCGCGCCACGAGCTGCCCGACGACGACCCGCGGCGCGCCGGCCTGCCGCGCGACGCGCTGCGCCGATTCGAGGCGCTGCTGCGCCGCGAGCTCGAACGCGGGCAGATCGAGCGCACGGAGAAGCTGCCGCCGTCGCGGCCGCTCAACGAGCTCGACCGCGCGCTGCCGAGCGGGCCGCTACAGGATCTCGCGGCGGTCCATCGCGTCGTCGCGCAGCTCAAGCGGCGCCTGAAGACGCAGGGCCAGGAGCACCGCGGCCACGCCCGCCACGCGCACGTCGACGTGCGCCGCACGATGCGCGCCTCGCTGCAGACCGGCGGCGTGCCGGTCGACCTGCGCTTCAAGCCCGTGCGCCCGCGGCGGCCGGAGATCTATGTCCTGTGCGACGTCTCGACCTCGGTGACGAGCGCGTCGGTGTTCTTCCTCAGCGTCCTGCACGCCCTGCACGACTCGTTTCGCAAGATGCGCTCGTTCGTCTTCATCGAGCGCATCAGCGAGGTGACCGACGTCTTCGACCGCGAGCGCGACTTCCGCGCGGTGTCCGAGGCGATCGCGCGCGACGCCGGCGTGGCGGACATCTCGGGCTACACCGACTACGGGCGCGTATGGTCGGAGTTCCGCATGCTCGTCGAGGACGACCTGCACCCGCGGGCCACCGTCATCGTGCTCGGCGACGCGCGCACGAACGGCCGCGATCCGCGCGCGGACATCTTCGCGCAGATCGCCGCCCGGGCCGGCCGCACGTTCTGGCTGAACCCCGAGCCGCGGCTGTACTGGAACTACGGCGACTCGGTCATCGCGACGTACGAGCAGCACTGCGAGGCCTTCGAGTGCTGGACGACGGGCCAGCTCGAGGACTTCGTCAAGGCGCTGACGGCGCCGATCCGGGCGGGCTGAGGAGCCCGGGACCGTCAGCACCGGGCCGGCCGAAGCCCGTGTGTAAGGCAGCGCACGGCGCATGGCGCGGGGCCCGAACGGGAAGAGCGCAGGCGACATGCCCGACGCCCGCATCACGAGCTACCGCGACGGCCCGCTTCTCGTCCGAGGTCCCGTCCGCCTGGAGGACCAGGACGGCAACGAGATCGAGGCCCAGGGCGGCACGATCGCGCTGTGCCGCTGCGGCAAGTCGCGCCTGCGGCCGTTCTGCGACGGCTCGCACAAGCTCGTGCGCTTTCGCGCCCCGAGCGGCGCCGAGTCAGGGCGCGGCGGCTGAGGAGGCCGATGCCGGCAGGGGGGTCCGCAACGAGCTGACGCCCTCCTCCCAGGCGCCGAGCATCCGCCTCGCCCAGCGCCCGTCGATCTCGACGAGCGCGGCCGCGCCCCAGAGGATGTCGCCGGTCAGCTCAGGCTGCTGGCGGGCCAGGCCACCGGCGAGGTCGACGGCCGCGATGGCCTCGTGGATCGCGTCGGCGGTGACGTGCTCGTCGAAGAACTCCGTTGCCCGGTCGCCGAAGCCCAGGCGCCGCAGGCCCTTGGCGTAGCGGCGGTTGGGCACCGAGGACTCCATCTCGAAGAGCGCGAGGTGGCCGACGATCGCGCCGCGCCAGCGGCGGTGCAGGCCGAAGAACGACATGAGGTTCACGGTCGCCAGCGTCGCGGCCGGCAGGTGGTCGACGTAGGCGCCGTAGGTCGTGTCGAGGCCGGCCTCGTCCATCGTGTCGGCGAAGAGCTTGGCGTGGATGCGCTCCGGGTCGCCGTTGCCGTACTCGTCGGCCTGGATCTGCACGAGGGCGCCCTTCGGACCGCCGTAGAGGCGCGGCAGCGCCCAGGAGTGCGGGTCGGCCTCCTTGAGCTGGTAGGCCGAGCGGTGCGCGAGGAACTCGAGCAACTGCTCGTGCGTCGCGTGGCGGTCGATGAA
This sequence comes from uncultured Actinomycetes bacterium, assembly GCA_963742745.1. GTDB lineage: Bacteria > Actinomycetota > Thermoleophilia > Solirubrobacterales > Solirubrobacteraceae > CADCVQ01. Next base: position 7,559 of record CAVUND010000006.1, on the reverse strand, counting down.
CCGCGATACCGACGGCGCGTCGTCGGACTCGGCGATCGCGCGCAGCGCGAGGTCCATGTCCTGCGGCCCGGCCGGCAGCTGCGGTCGCGGCACGGCCGTGGTGAGTGCGGTCTCGAAGCAGGCCTCGAGATCGCGGCGCAGGCCCAGCAGGGACGGCTCCCACTCCCACTCGTCGGCGACGCCCGGCAGGCCGCGGTAGTGCAGCTCGTAGCAGCAGTACAGGGCGAGCTGCAGGTCCTCGTCGGCGAGCGGATCGGCCGGCGCCTGCAGCCGCGGGGCTGAGATCGGGTGCACGGGGTGAGCGAGCGCGGCCAGCAGCGCTTCGCTGAGCTCGCCACGGGGCTGTGGTGTGGTCAGCACGCAGCGCCACTTACCCCTTGCTCGACGCCGGTGAACCCACCCCGTGGGCTCGGGCGACGCCTACGCCAGCGCGCGCGCGGCCAGCCAGCCGACGAGGCCGTCCAGCCCGCCGCGCGCCGCCTCGGCGCGCTGGCGCCCGGCGCCGCCGGGTCCGGATGCGAGCGCCCGCGCGCGTTCGAGCTGCGCCGCGCAGCCCAGCCGCGCCGCGACCGGCGCGAGCTCGTCCAAGAGACGCTCCAGGCGCCCGCGCAGCGGCTCGCGCTCGCCGGTCACGAGGTCGGCGAACGACGCCTCCAGGCCGTAGCGGGCCGCCCACCAGCGGTTCTCGGCGATCCGCCAGGTCGGCGCGACGGGGAGCTGCTCGCCGGCGGCGGCGCGCTCGCCCAGCCACGTCACGAGCGCGTGCACGACCGCGGCATAGGCCGCCGTCTCGTCGACCGTCGTCTGCGTGTCGGCGACGCGCACCTCGATCGTGCCGAAGGCCGGATGCAGCCGCAGCTCCCACCACCAGCGCTGGCGCGCCGGCAGGACGGCGGCCGTCTCGCCCCAGCTCAGCGCCCGCTCAAAGGCATCCCAGTTGCCCAGCGCCGGCGGCACGCCCTGGCGCGGCAGCATCGCGGCGATCGACGGGCGCACCGAGGCCAGGCCCGTGTCGCGGCCCTCGTGAAACGGCGCGTTGGCCGCCAGCCCCGCGAGGTCGGGCAGGTAGGAGCGCAGCGCGTCGTGCACGGCGACCGCCCGCTCCGCGCCGCTGACCGCGACGTGCACGTGCAGCCCGAAGACGACCTGGCGTCGCGCGATGCCGGCGTACTCCAGGACGAGCTCGTTGTAGCGCGCGGCGCCGTGCAGCTCGCCGAGCGCGGCGGCGAAGGGATGCACGCCCGCGCCGGCGACGAGGGCGCGGCCGTCGAGCGCGGCGAGGAGATCGCGGCGCGCCTCGCGCAGCACCTGCGCCGCGTCGCCGACCGTGCGCCGCGGCGGCGTCACGGTCTCGATCTGCGCGGCGACGAGCTCGGCCTTGAAGCGCGTGTCGCCGGCGAGCGCGGCGAGCGCCTGCTCGCAGCTCGGCACCAGGTCCAGCGTGCCCGGGTGAAGCAGCATGAGCTCCTCCTCGATGCCGATGGTCGGAGCGCGCGGCGCGTCGAACAACGCGCGCATCGACGGCGCGCGGAGCGCGGGCGGAGCGAGGGCGATGGTCGGCTCGAGGGTCACGTTCTGCGGGGGTTTGCGGTCGAGGCCCGCGAGGCATACCCGGCGACCATGCGAATCATCACCCTCCCTGGGGTCTTCACCCCGCACAGCGACACGTGGCTGCTGGCGGACGTGATGCGCCGCGAGCGGCCGCCGCGCGACGCCGACGTGCTCGAGCTCGGCACCGGCAGCGGGGCGATCGGGGTGGCCGCCGCGCAGTGCGGCGCGCGCTCGGTGACGGTGGTGGACGTCTCGCGCCGCGCGCTCGTAACCGCCACGATCAACGCGCGCCTCAACGGTGTACGGGTCACGCCTCGGCGCGGTGACCTGTTCGCGCCCGTGGCCGGTCGGCAGTTCGACCTCGTCCTCTCCAACCCGCCCTACCTGCCCAGCGACGACATCCCGAGCCGGGGACCGTCGCGCGCATGGCAGGGCGGCGGCGGCGACGGCCGCGCGCTGCTGGAGCGCATCTGCGCCGACGTCGCCGATCACCTGCGGCCCGGCGGCACGGTCCTGCTCGTGCACTCGTCGGTGATCGACGTCGCGCGGACGATCGAGGCCCTCGAGGAGGCCGGCCTGGAGGCCGACGTCGTCCACCGCGAGACCGGTCCCCTGGGCCCCCTGATGGCGGCCAAGCGGCCCGACCTCGACGAGGAGGAGATGTACGTCGTGCGAGGCCGGCGGCTCCGCTAGGGGCCTTGCGGGTACTGCGCCGCCAACAACGCAGTCATACGCAGAGGAGGAGCGCCATGCCACCCGCAGGCGTCAAGAAGGGCACCAAGCGCGCCCGCCAGTACGAGCACATCAAGGACAGCCAGCTCGAGCAGGGCCGGTCCGAGGACCGCGCCGAGGAGATCGCCGCGCGGACCGTCAACAAGGAGCGCGCGCAGGCCGGCGAGTCGCAGACGGCCTCCAAGAGCTCCACGCAGGACATGTCGCCCAGCCGCCGGGGCGGCCGGCGTTCGGGCACCAACCGCGAGAAGGGCCGCACCCGCGAGCAGCTCTACAACGAGGCCAGGCAGCTCGGCATCGACGGCCGCTCGAAGATGAACAAGGACCAGCTCAAGCGGGCGGTCGCCGCCAAGAAGTAGGGATTGAGATATGACGGGGAGCCCGCATGCATCTCCTCGTCTTCCACGGCTACCTGCTGCGCGGCACGGGGTCCAACGTCTACAACGCCCGGCTCGTGCCCGCGCTCGTGCGGGCCGGCCACACCGTCGACCTGCTGGCGCAGGACGCGCAGGCCGCTGAGCTGGACTGGGTCGACGCCGTCGGCGCGCTCGGCGCCGACGGCGCCGTCACCGGTGTCGAGGTGCTGCGCGAGCCGGTCGCGGTGACCGTCTGGCAGCCCGATATCGGCGGCCTGCTGCCCGTCTACGTGGCCGATCGCTACCCCGGCTTCGCGGTGAAGACCTTCGTCGAGTGCTCGCCCGCGGAGGTGGAGGCCTACGTCGTCGCCAACGCCCGGGCGATCGCCGCGATCAGCGGGCGCCGCCGCCCCGACCTCGCGCTGATCAACCACCTCGTCATGGGCCCGGTGGCCGCCGCCCGCGGCCTGCCGCCCGGCGTGCCCTACGCCGTGAAGGTCCATGGCTCAGATCTCGAGTACGCCGTCGCCGTGGCCCCCGATCGCTTCGCCGGCGCGGCGCGGGAGGGCATCGCGCGGGCGGCGACGCTGCTCGTCGGATCGGGCCACACGGCGCGCCGGATGTTCGAGCTGCTGGAGGACCCGGGCCTGGCGGCACGCACCCGCCTGGGCCCGCCCGGGGTCGACACGCAGGCCTTTCGCCCGCGGACGGCGGCCCGGGCCCAGGCCGAGGTGCGCGCGATCGCCGATGGCCTGCTCGCGGTCTGCGCGCGGCCCGACGACGGTGGGACCTTCGCGCGCGCCGAGCACGCGGTCGCCCGCGCCCTGCTGAGCCTGGAGCTGACCGAAGGCCCGCACGTGGCCTACGTCGGCAAGCTGCTGCGCAACAAGGGCGTCGACCTGCTCGCCGGCGCCTGGCCGCTCGTGCTGGCCGTGCGCCCGGATGCCAAGCTCGTCGTCGTCGGCTTCGGCGCGTTCGCCGAGGCGTTCGACGCGCTGGTGACCGCGCTCGGCACGGGCGATCTCCGTGCCGTGGCGCAGCTGTGCGACCAGCACCGCCTGCGCCACCTCGCCGCCTTCCTCGACTCCGGCGCAGCGGACGCCGCGTACCTGACCGCCGCGCGCGGGATGGCGCAGAGCGTGACGCGGACGGGGCGCCTGGAGCACCACGAGCTCGCTCCGCTGCTGTCGGCCTGTACCGCGCAGGTCGTGCCCAGCACGTTCCCCGAGGCGTTCGGGATGGTCGCCGCCGAGGCCGCGGCGGCGGGCGCGTTGCCGATCGTCGCCGCGCACTCCGGCCTCGACGAGGTGGCCGCCACGCTCGCGCCGGGCCTGGCGCCGGACGCCCGCGACCTGCTGCGCTTCGAGATCGGCCCCCGTGCCGTGACCGCGATCGCCGACCGGCTCGTCGCCTGGCTGGCCATGGAGGGTCCGCGGCAGGCCGCGGTGCGGGCCTCGCTCGTCGACACGGCGCGCCGACTCTTCGGCTGGGACGGCGTCGCCGCCGGCGTGATCGCTGCCGCGCAGGGACGCCACGACGCCCTCGCGCCGCTGCCCGCCGTCGAGCCGGCGTCGCCGCTGTGAGGGTTCGCGGCACGTCGCGCTGATAGCCTCAGCTGAGCAACAGGGGTGCTGAGAGGGCGACCGCTCGGCTGAGATGGATCACGCCAGATCCAGACCCTTCGAACCTGTGGGGTAATTCCCGCGCAAGGGAGCCATGCTGACGCGCACGCGGACGCCCGAGGAGGCGCCGGGAGAGGTGGAGACCGGTCTCGGGACCGTTGCGCTGCGCGACGTGCGCAAGACGTTTGCCGCCCGCCGCGGCGTCGAGCCCGTCGTCGCCGTGCGCGACCTCGGCCTGACGGCCAGTCCGGGCGAGATCGTCGCGGTCGTCGGCCCCAGCGGCTGCGGCAAGACGACGCTGCTCGAGCTCGTCTGCGGGCTCCTGGCGCCCGACGCCGGCACGGTCGACGCCGCGCCCGCGGCGCTCATGGCCCAGCGCGACCTGCTGCTGCCGTGGCGCAGCGCCGTCGACAACGCCGCCCTCGCGCTCGATGTCGCCGGCATCGCGCGCGCCGACGCCCGCGAGCGGGCGGGCGCGCTGCTGCGCGAGTTCGGCCTCGGCGGCTTCGAGAGCGCGCGCCCGGCCGAGCTGTCGGGCGGCATGCGCCAGCGCGTCGCGTTCGCGCGCACGCTGCTGTCGGGCCGCACCGTCCTGTGCCTCGACGAGCCGTTCGCCGCGCTCGACGCGCTCACCCGCCAGGAGATGCAGGACTGGCTGGCGGGCGCGCTGCGCGCGCAGCCGCGCACGGTCGTGCTCGTCACGCACGATGTCGAGGAGGCGATCGTCCTCGCCGACCGCGTGCTCGTCATGTCGCCGCGCCCGGGCCGCGTGGTGGCGTCGCTCGACGTCGGGGTGGCGCGGCCACGCCGGCGCACCGATCCGGCGCTCGTCGCCCTGCGCGAGCGCGCGCTGCAGGAGCTGCGCGCATGACGGCCGCCGCCCTGCTGCTCGCCCTGCTCGGAGGCTGGGAGGCGTACGCCCGGCTCAGCGGCATCGACGAGTTCGTGCTCCCGGCGCCGACGGCGATCGCGTCCGCGCTGCACGACGACCGCGCGCTGCTGTGGAGCAACTTCACCGTGACGGCGGGCGAGATCGGGCTCGGCATGCTCGTCGCGATCGTGCTCGGGCTCGCCTGCGCGGTGGCGATTCACTTCAGCGCGCTGCTACGGCGCGCGATCTATCCGCTGATGGTCGGCTCGCAGACGATCCCGATCGTGCTCATCGCGCCGCTGCTCGTCGCATGGTGGGGCTTCGGCCTCGCGCCGAAGCTCGCGATCGTCGCGCTCGTCTGCTTCTTTCCCGTCGTCGTGCCGACGCTCGACGCGCTGGACCGCGTCGACGCCGACCTGCGCAAGCTCATGCGCACGTTCGGCGCCTCGCGCTGGCAGACGTTTCGCATGGTCGAGGCGCCCGCCGCCCTACCCGGCGTGCTGACCGGCGCGAAGCTCAGCGTCGCGATCGCCGCGATCGCCGCCACGCTCGCCGAGCTGGCGGGCTCCGACGCCGGCCTGGGCAACCTCATGCTCAAGGCGATCCCCCAGTTCGAGACCGCGCGCGCGTTCGCCGCCGTGCTGATCCTCTCCGCCTTCTCCGTCGCGCTGTTCGCCCTGCTCGCGCTCGCCGAGCGCCGCCTGCTTCCGTGGGCCCACCAACCGAGAGGAACCGCCCCGTGACCGCTCGTCGCCTCGCGCCCGCCATGCTCGCCGGGCTGCTCGCGCTCGGCCTCGCCGCCTGCGGCGAGAAGAAGGAGACGGTCGGCGAAGCCGCCACGGAACGCGTCGATCTCGTCCTGGACTACCTGCCCAACGCCGACCACGCCGGCATCTACGCGGCGCGCGAGAAGGACGAGTTCAAGTCCGCGGCGCTCGACGTGAAGCTGCGCACGCCGTCGGATCCGTCGGCGCCGCTGAAGCTGCTCTCCTCGGGCCGGGCCGACCTCGCGATCTCCTACGAGCCCGAGCTGCTGCTGGCCCGCGCCAAGGGCGCCAAGCTCGTGTCGATCGGCGCGCTCGTGCAGCGACCGCTGACGTCGATCATCTCGCTCGGCGGCAAGGACGCGATCCGCCGCCCCGCGCAGCTGGAGGGCAAGAAGGTCGGCACCGCCGGGATCCCCTACCAGGACGCGTACCTCAAGACGATCCTCGAGGACGCCGGCGCAGACCCCGACAGCGTCAAGCCGATCAATGTCGGCTTCAACCTCGTTCCGGCCCTGCTGACCAAGCGCACCGACGCCGTGCTCGGCATGTTCTGGAACGTCGAGGGCGTCCAGCTACGCCTGCAGGACCGCAACCCCGTGATCCTGCGGATGGACGAGATCGGCATCCCGACCTACAACGAGCTGGTCATCGTCGCGCGCGAGACCGACGTGCGCTCGCGCGGACCGGTGCTGCGGCGCTTCATGCGCGCGCTGGCCCGCGGCCACGAGCAGCTGCGCAAGGACCCCGACACCGGCGTCGACGCGCTCGTGAAGGCCAACCCGGACCTCAAGGCGAGCCTGCAGCGCGCGCAGGTCAAGGCGACGCTGCCGGTGTTCTTCCCGCGCGACAAGACGCGGCCGTTCGGCTACCAGCGCCGGATCGACTGGCAGCGCTACTCCCAGTGGCTGGAGGAGAACGGCGTGATCGAGGACGCGGGCGTCGGGCAGCGGGCGTTCACGAACGAGTTCCTGCCGGGCGAGGGCATCTGACGCCGCGCGCGCTCACGGTCGCGCACGCGCGGCGGCTGGCCCTGCACGCGCAGGGGCTCGCCGGGCCGGTCCCGCGCGGCGCCGCCGGCCGCGGGCCCGACGCCGTCGCGGCAATCGCACAGCGGATCGGCTGCCTGCAGCTCGACCCCGTCAGCGCGGTCGCGCGCAGCCCGCTGCTCGTGCTGTTCGCGCGGCTCGGCCCGCTGCGCGACGACGTGCTCGAGGTCGCCGCCTACGAGCGTCGGCTGCTGTTCGACGCGTGGGCGCACGAGGCCTCGCTCGTCGCGACGGCCGACCTGCCGCTGCATCGCTGGGCGATGCGCACGTGGCTGAGCGCCGCGTCGCCGCGCGCCGAGCGCGCGCGCGAGTTCCTCGCCGCCAACGACGCGTTCGCGGAAGACCTCGTCGCCGAGCTGCGCGAGCGCGGGCCGCTGCGCGCGCGCGACCTGGAGGATCGCTCTGCGGAGCCATGGCGCCACGGTTGGTGGACCGACGAGGTCTCCGCGCGCCAGACGATCGGGCGGATGCTGCACCTGCTGTGGATGTGCGGTCGCATCGGGGTGGCGGGACGGATCGGCGGCACCGAGCGCCTGTGGGACATCTTCGAGCGCTGCCTGCCGGACGGCGCGGCGGACACCCTCGCCGGCGCGGACCTCGACGACGCGGCCGCC
>CAVUND010000005.1:0-242288 GCA_963742745.1 uncultured Actinomycetes bacterium | reverse complement strand
AGACCACGCACGTACAGCCAAACAGGCATAAGCGGCCTGCGGATCACCCATGCCCACGGCCCGCTGCCAACCCGGTTGAGTGCCTCATCGGACTGGTTCCAGGAAAGGATGAGATAGCAAACATAAACACATGCCGCTGCCCAGATGCAGCCCCGAAGAACGGCCAGCCAACGCGCACGCCGCCAAAGTTTACGCTCTTGCTTTTCGCTTGGCTCACCGAATGTTGGCCAGATTCGCGAGTGGATGAACAGCGCGACAACCACTAGCAGGATGAGCAGACCCGTGAACTTGGACAGGCACGCAGCGCCAAACGCCAGCCCAAATAAAAGTGCATTCCGCCGAGGGGTTGCGCCCACAACTCTCCCAATTGCCAGAGGGCGAACGACGTGAAAAGGGCTACGGGCAGATCCGTGAGCACCAGTGGGCCAAAAACGAGAAAGGTCGGCGTTGTTGCAAAGACCAGCAGGCACAACAGACCGCCCCAAGGCCCGCCAAGCCGGTCCGCGCACCAATAGGTGAACCATGCAAGCAGCAGCGTCAAAAGCAACATGGGCGCCCTTGCCATCATCAGAGTCGGCTTCCAGGGGTTCCAACGGCCGAGAACGGAGTCGCCAAATAACCATTGCGTTTCGTACGCAGGAAAGAAGTCAGCTGCCCCCTTCCAGGCAACGCTGTTGTAGTCAGCATGCTTGCCGGTCAGGACCAGCGGCATGGCAGCTATCACTTTGCTAAGCGGTGGGTGCTCCGCATTCAAGCGCAGGTCGAGTCTCTGCAGGTAGCTGAGACCGGATCCGACATGTGAAACCTCGTCCACAGTCATCGACTCACGCACGGCTGTTCCCCCGGCCAATACGAACATAAGGGCGAGCAGCGCCGCGACTATGACAAGTCTGGTGCGTTTTGACATACCAGTTCCAAGTGATTCTACGCGAAATTCACCCCAAAGTTCAGCAGACGAGTGGCGCATCGCAAGGAAACGGTACTGATGACGCGATTGATTTGCCATGCTTCCCCATGAGGCTTCAGCGAGGAGACTCATCCTCGGTCTGCCATAGGTCTCCGAGCCCCTCCGCGTGTTACTCTGCCTGACAGTGAGCATCACCTCACCACCGGGCGGAATCCGTGCGCCGCTCTGCCGTTCGAACCTTTATGCCGACCGTTCGCGAGAAAAAGCAGTTGATGAGCGCGTCGGAGATCGACCGCACGCTGGTCCGCCTGGCGCACGAAATTCTGGAAAGAGCGTCCGATCTCGATCAGCTGGCCTTCATCGGCATCCGGCGCCGCGGCGTGCCGCTGGCGCAGCGGCTGGCGGCCAAGATCGAGAGCCTCGAGAAGCTGCAAGTCCCGGTCGGCATCCTCGACATCAATCTCTATCGCGACGACCTGTCCACGGTCGGCGACAAGCCGGTGCGTGAACGCCAAGCAGATCGACTTCTCCGTGGTCGGGCAAAGACATCATCCTGATGGACGACGTGCTCTACACCGGCCGCACGATCCGCGTCGCGCTCGACGCGCTGTTCGATCACGGCCGGCCGGCGCGCGTGCAACTGCTGGTGCTGATCGATCGCGGCCATCGCGAACTGCCGATCGAAGCGCGCTACGTCGGCCGCATGGTGCAGACCACCGACATCGAAATCATCGAAGTGAAGTTTCAGGAGATCGACGAGCATGGAAAAGGTGCTGCTGGTGCGAACGCGTAGCCGACGAAGCCGCCGACGGTTTGACCATGGCAGACGGGGTCTGCTCGGTATCGAGAGCTCTGGATCGCGCGGAGATCGAAGCCATCCTCGACGCGCGTCGAAAGATTTTCAGCCGCCTCCGAACGAGCCGTTCGAGCGGTTCGACACTCTGCGCGGCAGCACGATCGTCAATCTGTTCTTCGAAGCCTCCACGCGCACGCGCACCAGCTTCGAGATTGCGGCCAAGCGCCTGGGCGCGGACACCCTTTCGATCACGGCGTCGGGCTCCAGCGTTTCGAAAGGCGAATCGCTGGTGGACACGCTGAACACGCTGGGCGCCATGCGGCCGGACGCGATCGTGATGCGGCACGCGGCTTCCGGCGCGCCGCATTTTCTTGTCGCGCCATCTGCCCATTCCGATCATCAACGCCGGCGACGGCACGCACGAGCATCCGACGCAGGCGCTGCTCGATGCGCGCACGATTCTCGACCGCCGCGGCACGCTGGAAGGCCTGCGGGTGGCGATCATCGGCGACATCGCGCACAGCCGCGTGGCGCGGTCGAACGTCCATCCTGCTTTCGAAATTCGGCGCGGAGATCGTGCTGTGCGGCCCGCCTTCGCTGCTGCCGCGCGAACTCGGCGAGCTCGCGCCCGGCGTCGAGCTGACCAACGACATGGACGAGGCGATTCGCGACGCCGACGTCATCATGATGCTGCGCGTGCAACTGGAGCGGCAGCACGAAGCGCCTTTCCCGCGCGAGCGAATACTTTCAGTTTCTACGGCCTGCGGCTGGAGCACCTGGAACTGGCCAAGCCGGATGTGATCGTGATGCATCCGGGCCCGATCAATCGCGGGCGCGAGATCTCGTCGGAGGTGGCGGACTGCCAGCGCTCCGCGATTCTGAACCAGGTGGAGAACGGCATCGCGGTGCGGATGGCGGTGCTCGAACGGGTGCTTGGTCGATGAGCAGGCTCGTGATTCAGAAGCGGCCGCGTGATCGATCCCGCCTCAGGGTTCGGATCGCGATCGCCGACGTCGCGATCGAAGACGGCAGTCATTCGCGCCGTCGGCGCGAGCATCGACGCGACTGGCATGCGAAGTCTTCGATGCCACGGGCCTGATCGTCGCGCCGGGCTTCATCGACATGCATGTGCACCTGCGCGAGCCGGGCTTCGAGCATGCCGAAACCATCGAGACCGGATCGCGCGCCGCGGCGGCGGGCGGATTCACTTCCATCTGCTGCATGCCGAACACGCAGCCGGTGAACGACAACGCCACGGTCACCAGCTACATCGTCGAGCGCGCGCGCCAGGCTCGCCGTCGTGAACGTGTTTCCCATCGGCGCGATCACGAAGGGCAGCGCGGGCGAAGAACTGGCCGCCATCGGCTCCATGAAGCAGGCCGGCATCGTCGCGATCTCCGATGATGGCCGGCCGGTGATGAATGCACGCGTGATGCGCCGCGCCATGGAATTCGCGCGCGCGCTCGACCTGCCGGTGATCGACCATTGCGAAGATCTGAATCTGAGCGCGGGCGGCGACATGCACGAAGGGCTCGAATCGACGCGGCTCGGCTTGCGCGGAATTCCGCGGCTCGGAAGACGTGATGGTGGCGCGCGACATTCTGCTGGCCGAACTGACCGGCGCGCGCTACCACGTCGCGCACATCTCGTCGACCAACACTCGGTGGCAATGGTGGCCTACGCCAAGCGGCGTGGATCTGCCGGTGACGTCCGAAGCCACGCCGCATCACTTCGCCCTGACCGACGCCGACATGCTGCCGTACGACAGCAATTACAAGATGAAGCCGCCGCTGCGAGAACCGGCGTGACGTGGAGCCGTGACAGAAGGGCTTGGTGGACGGCACGATCGACGCGATCGCCACCGATCACGCGCCGCATCGCGGGCGGCGAGAAGATGCAGGAGTTCGAGCGCTGCCCGTTCGGCATCATCGGGCTGGAAACGGCGATCGGCCTGTCGCTGGAGCAGCTTTACCACTCCGGCATGATGACTCTGTCGCAAGCTCGTCCGGCTGTTCACGACGGGGCCGGCGCAATCGTGCTGCCTCGACCGCGGAACGCTGCGCGAGGGCGCGCCCGGCGGACGTGACGATCTTCGGACTCGACCACGAGTGGACTTATGACGTGAACCGCTCGCCTTCGAAGAGCCGCAACACGCCTTTCCATGGCGCTGAGTTCGCGGCGGCCCGTCGCGACGATCGTTGGCGGGCAGATCGTCTGGCGCTACGAGTCCTGAACGGCACGGAACGCCGCTTGAGCCGCTTGCACCAGATCACCAATTTCGTCGTCGGCAACCGTCCGCATGTCGAAGACAACCTGATCCTGCAGGATACGGGCGACAACCGGCGGGTCTGTGCGCCGTAGGGCACGCTCCAGTCGTGCAGCATTGCCCGGCATGAGAACCACAAGCCACGTAGGCAGGGTCTGATCCGGTGTTGATCCTCCCCCGATGGGAGATTGCGCGGCTACTACCGACGCGCGCACGTCACCAAGTTCCGCGACAACCTCTTCAGCGCGAGCTTTCAGTTCGCTTTCTGTCGTTCGGATCATGCGCAGCGCGGGAATGGCGGACCATTGTTCCAGAAGCGTGCGCCGTAGCGCCGTTCCAAGCGCTTCAATAGCCAGCTTGTCCAGACGCAGTGCGCGATAGAGCGGATTACGGCGTATGCGCCCTACCAGCGCGGAATCGCCGGCAATCAATCCGCTTTGCGGGCCGCCTAGCAACTTGTCGCAGGAAAACGAGACCACGTTAGCGCCCGCCGCAAAGCTATCGCTGACGAGCGGTTCTGTGATTCCAAACTCTTTCAGGTCAACTAGACAACCGCTTCCCAGGTCCTCGTAAACAGGTACCTTGTGCCGCTCGCCGAGATTGCTCAACTCGTTCAGTTCCGGTCTGGTTGTGAAGCCCGAGATGTGAAAATTCGAAGGATGCACGCGCAGAATAAGCTTTGTATTCGCGTTTATGACTTCCTCGTAATCCCGTAGGTGAGTCCGATTGGTGGTACCGACCTCGCGCAGTGTCACACCTGCACGCGTCATGATTTCAGGGATGCGGAAGCCATCCCCAATCTCGATCAACTCACCCCGGGAAACGATGACTTCGCCTCCCGCCGCAAGCTCATTCAAAACCAGGAAAACTGCGGCCGCATTGTTATTGACAGCGATGGCCGGCTTTCCGAGGAGCGCATCCGTCAGCCGGGAGATATGAATATCACGCTTGCCCCGCTTGCCCGCTTCGAGGTCGTACTCCAGGTTGCTATATCCCGAGACGGTTTCCACCGCGGGCAGAGGCGCCCTTCCAAGATTCGTGTGCAGCACGATTCCTGTTGCATTAATCACGCGCCGGAGAGACGGTTTGAGAAGTAGTTCAACCCTTTGCCGGACGGCCGGAACAATAGAGTTAGCGGTCGCGCTTGATCCGGCGAGCAAAGCAGCCCGGGTCTCGTCAAGGACTGCTCGGATCATCTCCGTAATGACCCGCCTCGGAACGGGCAGTTCTCCCAATTCGCGCAGCACTTGATCAACAGAAGGTAGCGAACGGAGTTCGTTCACGATGGAACTCAAGCGATGGCGCGCTGCGCTAATGCTTGTCTCAGATACCGGCCGGTATACGAATTCGGGTTTTCAGCAATCGCCTCGGGCGTGCCTTGACCAACAACCTTGCCGCCCGCTTCCCCGCCCTCGGGTCCGAGATCAATCACCCAATCGGCGGCTTTGATCAGATCAAGATTGTGCTCAATCAGCAGCACGCTCCCGCCACTTGCGATCAGTCGTTCGAAAGCAGAAAGAAGCTTGGCGATGTCATCAAAGTGGAGCCCCGTGGTTGGTTCGTCAAAGACAAACAGTGTTCCCTCACAGCTTGCCTGCGCCAGGTGCGCCGCCAGCTTCACCCTCTGCGCCTCACCGCCGCTAAGTGTCGTCGCTGATTGCCCAAGCCGGAGATACCCGAGGCCCACATCGTTCAGCACCTTGAGACGGTTTGCCAGTCGCGGAGTATCGGCGAAGAATGACAGACCCTCCTTCACCGTGAGCTGCAAAACCTGATGAATGTTCAGGCCCTTGTATTCGATTTCCAGAACGCTCGGCTTGTAACGAGTGCCCTTGCATTCATCGCAAACGAGTTCCACGTCAGCCAGAAACTGCATCTCGACGGTCACCGTCCCGTCGCCTTGACAGGTCTCACATCGGCCGCCGGGAATGTTGAACGAAAAATGGCCGGCCGGATAGCCTCGCTTCTCTGCTTGCGGAGTGCAAGCAAACAGCTCACGAATCAAGTCGAACGCCTTGACGTAAGTGACGGGATTCGACCGTGGAGTTCGCCCGATCGGCGATTGATCCACCATCACAACCCCCGTAAGCAGATCGCTTCCGGTCATGCGCTTGAGGTACTGTTTGCGATTCGCTGATGCGTCCGCCTCATTCGCTAAGCCATTCTTTTCACGGCCCTTATTTACGGCCAGATCGAGTGAATGGTAGATAACCTGGTGCACCAGGCTCGACTTACCCGACCCCGAAACACCAGTGACCGCGACCAGCATTCCGAGCGGAATCTCAACGTCAACGTTCTTGAGATTGTTCGCGCGCGCACCGAAAAACCTGAGCGACGCGTTTCGCGTTCACTCGTCGCCGCTCGCGCGGTTTCGAGACCTTCAACTCGCCTCTTAAATACCGCCCGGTGAGCGATAAATCGGCACTTTCCTGCGCGCTCTTTTTTATAGACGGTAATAACAGCTCGGAGAACGTCCCAGAGAAGATAATTCGGCCGCCAGTCTCGCCTGCCCCCGGACCAAGATCCACGATGTGATCCGCTTCCGCCATGATCTCCGCGAATATGGATGGCGCGAGGTCAACCCGGCGGTGGGCGACCACCAGCGGCCCCGGCGACCGGCTTGGCCGGCTTTTTTTTGGATGTCTTCCTGGAGAACCCGCTCACCAGGTGAGCGAATTCGGAGACACCACGTCCCGGTGGCGGGCCCGTGCTCGCGGTCCGGCGGCTGACTCGGGCGGCTCCGAGCCCGGGTGGTTATCTTAAGGGGGTTCGCTCACCAGGTGAGCGACTTCCGGTGGCATTACATACCGGCGGTGGCCGTCCTCGCGGCCCGGCGACTGGCTCGCCGGCTCCGGGCCGGATGCTTCGTAGGCAACTCGCTCACCAAGTGAGCGAGTGTGGGGGCACCACGTCCTGGCAGCGGCCGGTCGCGGCCGCCGCGATTCGGCTCACCGGCTCCGAGCCAGATACTTCCTGGAGAACCCGCTCACCAGGTGAGCTATCTCTGGCGGCGGCCCGTCAGGGTCACCCCGTCGTCGCGGTGCCCGTCCGGCGTCGGGCCGCGGAGCGCAGGGCCCTACCCTCGTCGTCAGTGCGTCTCGTCATCGCGCGGTGCCAGGTCAACTACGTCTGGCCGGCTGACCGCCCACCTGCCGATGGCCCCGCGCTTGTTGCCTGGTGAAGGCCGACGGGTCGGTGAGCGTCCACGCCGACGACCGTGCCTACAAGCCGCTGAACTGGATGACCCCGCCCCTGCTGGCTCTCCGAGGAGCCCGGCCAGTGGACGGTCAAGTACAAGGCCGACGAGTCGCTGGTGATCACGATCGACGAGGTGCTGCACGACTCGTCGCACGACCTCGGCATCGACCCCGGCCTGGTCAAGGATGGCGTCGAGGCGCATCTGCAGGAGTTGCTCGCCGCGCACCCGGACACCCTCGGCGACGGCTACACGCTGGTGCGCCGCGAGTACATGACCGCGATCGGCCCGGTCGACCTGCTCTGCCGCGACGCGTCCGGCAAGCACGTCGCGATCGAGGTGAAGCGCCGGGGCGAGATCGACGGCGTCGAGCAGCTCACCCGCTACCTCGAGCTGATGAACCGCGACCCGCTGCTCGCGCCGGTCGCCGGCGTCTTCGCCGCGCAGCAGATCAAGCCGCAGGCCCGCACTCTGGCGACCGACCGCGGCATCCGCTGCGCGGTCGTCGACTACGACGCCCTGCGCGGCATGACGAGCGACGACCTCAAGCTGTTCTGAGCGGCGGCACGGCCCGAAGAGTTCCGCGGCCGAGATCGCACACCCGGCTGTCGGACGGGCCGGCCACAGCAACTGGTGCGACCTCGACCGCTCACATAGCCGGGATCCTGGGCCGCGCTCAGCGGTCGGTCGCGTACGCGCGCAATGCGTCGCGTGAGAACTGTCCATCGAGGACTCCGGCGCACGAACGCGTCCCACTCCTCGGGGGTGAAGCGCAGGATGGGGAGAGCTGTCGTCCTTGGAGTCCCGCAGGGCGATCTCGTCGCCGGGGAGCGCCGCGACCTCGACACAGACACCGCCAGCGCAGAACGACGACCTGCGGAAACGGGCCGTGGAGAGGTCGTCGGGGGGAGCGGGGTTCATGATTTCGTGGCGCCTTTCCTCGGGGTCAGGTTCGGGGTACGGCTCGGGGGATTATTGCGGCAACGAGTTGCAAGTGGGTGACGATTCGACCGTTCGAAGCACCGTTCGGCTCATGTCAGGGGTGAGGCACCGGTCGAGGAGGCGGTCGAAGATGGCGGACATCGGGTCTACGTCCTCTTCGGACTCGTAGAGGATCGCGCCGGCGCTGTCCTCGACGTACGCCGTGACCGGGTCGAGCTCCGGTTCGCGGAGTTGGTCAGGGTGACACCGCCTGCGCACCCCGTGGAGTGCCGGCGCTGAACGGCGACCCAGGAACTTGGCGTCCATCACGTACTGCTCGGCCAGTTCGTCGAGGCTTCGGCGAGCAGGTCGATCTGCGCGTGAATCCGGGCGGAGCCGACCTGGCGGCGGATGGCGCCCTCTTCGACGACCGTGACCAGCCGAAGCGAATTCGTGGGGTCGAGTATCTCGCTCTGACGCGATTGACGGATCCCGGCGAGTCGGGCGGCGTCCTCGGGCGTCATGTCCGGATGAGGTCACGAACATGCGCCAGGTTGTAGGCCGGGCTCTGCAGGAAAACCGGCAGAACGGGCGTGCAGTAGCTGCGGAGCAGGATGGCTTCGGTCTCGACGGCGAGGAGGCGGGCGATGTCGTCGTCCACGACGTCCGCGTCCGGTTCCCACCAACCCGTGGACTTCGTGCGGTCCGCCCAGCGCTCGAACCGTGTCCGTGTCTCGGCGTCATCGACGCCGTAGAGATCGAGCAGCACCAGCAGGGCGATGAACGGGCGGATCTTCGCCCCGTACTTCACACATAGAGCCGTGAGTCGGGAGCCGCCGATCGCGGCGCCGATCGGTGCCGCGGCACCGAAGGTGACAAAGCTGGCGGCGATGGTGACCGCGCCGGTCACGGCGGCCTCTTGCGGAATCAATGGCGAACTGGACGAGGAATCCTTCGATTTCCTTGCGCATCGCCACCAGTTCGTCATGGTGTTCGGTGGTGGTGGCCATCGCACCGAACCCGGTCAGGATTTCGGCGGCGGCGGCCGCGATGGCGGTGAGGTCTTCGTCGATATGGTCGAGCTCGGGCGCAGTGATCGGCGCGAACGTACCGGCGATGCGTTTGATTTCATCAGCAAACCCGGCCACGGCGGGTTCGGCGGCGATATCGCGCCAGGTCGCGGCGACCGTCCATAGCTTGTCGGTGTCGCCGTCGGGGACGGTGATCCCGATTTCGTCGAGTAGCCCGATACTGCTTTCGATCAGACCACTGCCGGGCCCGCCGGCGGTGGGCAGCGGCGGCCGGCACAACACCAGCAGATTCAACGGCTGCGCGGGCGGCTGGGTCGGTGGCGGGCCGGGTGTACCGCCAGCTGCGCCCAGACGCCCGTAAGCACGTCGATCGGCACCTCGCCTGCGTCGATCCGGCGGCGCTTGTCGATCCGGCCGACGGCCCCGAGCGCGTCGAGCACGCACCGGCCGGCGGGCGCGGCGTCAAAGCGGACCGTGGCCAGCAGCGCGGGCAGGAACCTACGCACGAAGCTGTAGCCGCCAGCAGCTCCTGCGCCTCGGTCTCATCGCTGGGCCGGGCGAGCTCGTCGACGGCTTGGGCGGTGGCCAGCAGCTGCTCTCGCGGCACCGTCGCGAACACGCGGCACGCAACGCGGCGACGTCGTCGTAGTCGCCGTCGGCGACGAGCAGCGCGACCGTGCTCAGCTTGCGCGCCGCATCATCCAACCGCGGCAGCGAGCCTGAGCGCTGCTTGCTGCGGCGCGTTGCACCCGTCCCAGCAGCTTGTCCAACAGCATGTCGAAGACGTCCAGCGCGTCGTCGAGCGCGCAGACCTCGAGCTCGCGCACGGTCGCCAGCAACGTCGCGACCCGCCGCGGCGCCGACATCTGGGAGATCTGCTGAGCTTTCGCGGTCACACCGAAGCGCGCCAGCGCCGCCACTCGACTCGCCGGCCAGCCGGTCGCGTCAAGCTCACCGACGCCGAGGGCGCGGATCTCGCGGAGACGGTCAAGCGCGCCGAGCAGCCCCGGCGCGCTCGCGCTCGTCGGCGCCCGTCGCAGCCGCTCAAGGCCTGACAGGCTCGCGCCGTAGGGCACGACCAGCAGTTCCTCCAAGCGGTCGCGCTGCGCGACGTCGAGCGCGGCTGCCATCCGCTGCCACAGCTCACGCTCGGCCCGATCGCGGATCGCGAACACCCGCGACATCACGCTCCAGCGTCGTCGCGCCGGGCAGCAGCAGGAGCTGCTCGCGCAGCCAGCCCGTCGCCAAATCGAACACCAGTGACGGACGCTCCGCCGCCGCCGCGCAGCGCGCGCCTAGGAACGCCAGCAACTTGTCGCGCCCGTCGGCGTAGGGACGGTAGCCGTAGCGCTCGCAGATCGCCTGGGCGTGCTTGCGATGGCGGTTGGCCTGCGCGCCCTGCGAGTACCGCACGAGACACCCGGGATCGACGGCGAGCTGCTCGGCGACGTACACGACTGCGACCGCGGGCGCGTCGCGAGGATCGGTCAGAAACCGCCCGAGGAAGCGGAGGTCGCCAGCTGTAGCTCTGCGCCGAGGCGGTTGTGGTCGCCGTGCCAGCGCGTCACGAACCGCCGGTCGTCGCCCTCGAAGCGGAAGTAGCGCGCCAGCTGCTCACGCGAGGGATCCTGCGCGTAGGCGCCATAGCACGCCAACCGCTCCGCGCCGAGCAACGCGACGGGCGTCATGAGATCACCGCTGCCGGCGCCGTTCGGGATCGTGCTCGGCGGTCAGTTGCGCAACCGCGTCGGCGCCGGGCCGCGCGTAGCGCTGCAACGACCGCAAGCTCGCGTGACGGCTCTTGGCCATCAACAACGGCAGCGACGCGTCGGCCTCAGCGAGGTGCGTGATCGCCGAGTGGCGCAGCGGATGAAGCGTCCAGCCGCCCGACGCCTCAGAGATGATCTCCGCCGCGCGCCGGTAGGACAACCGCGCGCGCCCGGTGTGCGGGCGCAGGTCCACGGCCGCCGGGGCGCGCGCTGGCGCCGCTCGGCGGTCGCCTCATGGGCGGGGTATCGGTGCCGCATGCTTCGAGTCGCCGGTGTGTCTCTCTGGCTTTCGTGACGCTGGCCGCCATAACCGCGCCCGCGCTGGCAGTGCCACCGCGATCGCGGCGGTGGGTCAGCAGGAGCGGCACCCGACCGTGGCGTTCTCCGCGCCGTTCGCGGGCTCGGTGCGCGTCTACATCGCCTCGAAGTCAATCCGGGGGACCGACGGCACGTTCCTGCAGGAGAACGTGGTCGCAACGGGGTCCCTGACCGACAGCGAGATCCAGTCGGGCAAGTGGCTGGACAGCTCGCAGATCGCCCCCGGATCGTACGTCGTGATGCTGGAGGCGAGCCCCACAGCGGCTGCGTCAGCTATGACCCCAACACGTTCGGCTGGATCACGCATCCGTCGTGCGCGGATGGGTTTTCATCGGTCGTGCAGCTGACGGTCCCGACGCCGGACGACGACGTTCACGGTCAAGGCCGACGTGCTGCGCAACATCCGCGTCCTGTACCTCACGCTGACTGGGTACTCCGCTGGGCGTGCACTGCCCTACCACGTCTGCTGGAAGCGGCCGACCGGCAAGAAGAAGACCCTGAAGAAGAAGTGCGTGAGCGCAACGCTGCGCGGCTACTCGTGGAGTGGCGATGCGACGGACCTTGTCCGGCTCGACACGGAGCGCATGAGGCGCCGGACGAAGTTCACGTGGTACACGCGCGGCGCCACACCGCAGGTGCTGTTGGCCAAGACCGTCACGGTCTACTAGCGCAGCGAAGGCGTATCGAGCGGGTCGGTCCACAAGACGGCGGTCCGGCGCGTCGAACCGCTAGCCTTAGATCGGCAAACGCTTGCGTTTACATAATCAACACTAAGTCCATCCACCCGGCGTTCCTCCCGATGGATGTTGAGCGCACGTGTCGCGGACATGTCTGCGACGGTTGGCGGGTCGTCTGGGATCGGACGCGCTAAGGGAGTACGACCGAAACGACATCGAGGCCCGCTGCTGCTTTTGCCTCAGAGCGGCAGTCAACGGGTCCGCGGTGATCCGAATCGGTTAGCGTCGTGCGTGTATTGCAATGGGGTGGGAAGGAGAGCGAGCATGGAGTCCAAGGCGATCGACCCGGCCGACTTCCGCGAGGCGCAGCAGAAACAGTGGGACTCTGCTGCGGTGGGCTGGAAGGAGTGGAGCGAGTTCAGTGAGAGGGCATACGGGCACATCAGCGAGCGGCTGGTGGAGCTCGCTGACGTGCAGGCGGGAAGCCGGGTCCTTGATGTCGCCGCCGGCTATGGCGAGCCGGCGCTCACCGCCGCGCGTAAGGCCGGACCTGAGGGTCGCGTTGTCGCCACGGACATCGCCGCTGAGATGCTCGCGTTCGCGCGTGAACGCGCGGCGGCGGCCAGCTTGGGCAACGTCGAGTTCTTGCAGTCGGACGCCTCCAGCCTCGATTTTCCGCACGCGAGCTTCGACGCCGCGGTCTCGCGTTGGGGAATCATCTTCGAGCCTGACGCGGAAGCCGCCGCGGCGCGCATCCGAGGCTTCCTCAAGCCGGGCGCGCGGATGGCGATCAGCTCGTGGGGCGAGCCCGATCAAGTCCCCTTTCTCTCGATTCCGATGAGGACGACGATGGCGCGGCTGGACGTGCTCCCGCCCCCGGCCGGAACGCCCGGTCCCCTCTCGCGGCCCACGGCCGCCGCCATCGGCGGGCTGCTCGAAGGGGGTGGGTTTTCGAAGGTCGCCGTGGAGCAGGACGAGGTCACCTTTGAGTTCGACTCTCCCGAGCACTTCACCACCTACATCAGGGCGGTCTCCGCCCCGATCCGCGTGATGATCGAGCAGCACGCAGGCGAGGCAAAGGAAGAAGCCTGGGACGCGATCACGCAGGCCGCAGCGGGTGCCGGGGGCAGCTCGAAGCCGCTGAGGTTCTCGGGCGTAGTGCTGCTCGCCTCAGCAACCGCCTAGCCCGCCTGGCACCACTCGGCGACGCCGAGCATGACGAGCCGGTCGGACCGGGCGCGTCCGCTAGGTCGTAGACGACATCCGCGCGGGCGATAGAGCGACTCCTCCAATACGAGAGAAGGAGAGGTGAGCGTCGAGACACTCGCTGCTGCCTTCCGTGCGACGCGGTAGCCAGGAACTGTCGAAGCTCCGCTGCTGCTTACGCCTGAAAGCGTCGGCCGCGCTCTAGCGCTGTCGCACCGTCAGGACGATCGGCGAGTTTGGCCACGTCAAGCACGTCGCGATCGGCGAGCCGCCGCGCTGCTGCGTACCCGCCGCTTATCGCGGCCGGGCGACGGCGCCTTCGACGGGCCGCTGTCGTGGCGCTGGCCGGATGTCGGATCGCGGGCTCGAGCTGCCGATCCGATGCGGCTTTGCAGTGGCCCGGCTCGGGCCGGGCGTTGTCGTCACATCCGTCGTCGGCCGGGCCCACTGGCCGCGCCTCCCGCAAAGCACTGGAGATCTCGGGAAATCGCATGGCCGACGAATCGAAGAAGCTCGGGAAGGAACTCGACGCCCAGCTAAGCCACGCCGGGCTGCCGCAGCTCATGAAGGACCACGGGTTCAAGGCGAACCGCAATCCGCGACGCTGGGGTCGTGATTCCGATGGGTGCCGCCAGGTCGCCGGCGTGTACGTCGACGGTCGCTCGGCTCCCGATGGATATCTCGTCGCACGGCTGGAATGCGGCATCCGCTTCGACGATGAGCCGGCGCACTCTGAGATCGCTGGCGAGAAGGTGGCGTGGACACTCAAGCCACTGTCAGTGGCGGACAATGAATGGCGCTTCGACGCCGCCGCGATTGATGCGGGCGTAATCGGCTCGCAGATCGTCGAGCGAATGGCGCAGGACATCATTCCGCTGCTTGACCGCTTGGGCCAGCGGCGCGAGCTCCGTGACTACTTCGCTGAGGAGGGCATCAGGCTGGCCGCAGTACGCGAGCTGAGCCTGGCCATCGGTGATCGGGAAACTGCACGCGAAGTTGCCCAGCGTGATCTGGAGCAGTTCGTCGCGGACCTGAAGCGCCCAAACCCGCCGTCGCACTACGCCGCTCTGGACTGGGTCGAGATCGTCGAGAAGCTGGACCTCGAGCTCAGCGCCGACGACCGCCAGACGCTCGAGCAGGGCACGCGCCTGACGTAGCGGCCCAGGCCGCAGCCCTCTCGACTGATCAAGCTCATGCTCACCGTTGCCGATGCTGTCGGTGCGCGCGGCGGTCAGGATGACCAGCAGCGGCGGGTGACCCGCACCGACATCGACGTTGCTCGCCGACCGGCTACTGCTATCGCCTGCAAGCAGCTGTTAGGCGGCTTGTGGTGGGGCGGCTGGCAGCCAGGTTTCGGATGGGCGGCCGCGGCCGTCGGTGACGGTTCTGCGGTGGAGGCGGCCGGCTTCTTCAAGGGCGGTGAGGGCGCGTTCGATTTCGCGGGCTTTCTTGTTGCGGCTGAACAGGTCGCGGACCTCGGTGCGGGTGACGCCGGCGGAGCGGGTCTTGGCGAGGGCCCAGATCTCGTCGGCGGTCGGATCGCCGAGGCTGTCGCCGAAGATCCAGCGGGCGGAGTCCGCGCTGTAGCGCCAGACCGCGAGCGCGGCTTCGAGGTGGGGGAGGCAGATGGCGGGGCTGCAGTCCAAGGTCGCGTAGATCGCGGCGAGCCGGACGACATGCGCTTCGGCGCGGCGAGTCGCGGCGCCGAGCAGCCCTTGCTCACCACGTGAGAGTGGGCCGTAGATCTCGATCCAGCGCTCGCGCGCCTCGGCATCGAAGGCGAGCTGGCGCGGCAGCGACGCGAACCGCAGCGCGGCCAGAACCGTGGCACGAACTCGCGCGAGTTCATCGCCGGCGAGCCGGCCGCCGAACGGCAGCTCCTGGCTGCGCTGGACGGCGATGACGAGGAAGCGGTTGAAGAAGCCGTTGGCAAGCTCGGTCGCGGTGATGTAGCGCAGCAACTCGTCTTTGGTGATGTGCCCGACGATCGCGATGTGCGCGTCGCGGGCGCGGACCGGTGTGTTCTTGGCGATCGTCTGCAGCGTCTTTCCGTCCCATGCGTTGCGGATCACCGGCGAGAGGGTGTTGCCCTCGCGCGCCAGCACCTTGAGGACCTGCGCGAACTCGGACTCCAGGACGAGGCGGCGCTTGTCCCGACCACCGGGAGGCGCGCCGTCGCCGGCATCGGGGTCACGCACTTCCCAGATCAGGCCTTCGCCGGAGGACAGTCCCGAGGAGATGCAGCAATCGGTGAAGTCCCGATCGACCTGTTCGAGCAATGCGTCGACGTGGTCCCAGGATGAGCCCTTGCGGCCCTTGCCCGAGGGGCCGACGAGGATCACGAACTCGTTGAGGTGATGGCGTGTCGCTTCGACGGCGTAGTGAACGTCGCGGCCGGCCGCGGCGCCGAAGGCGACGAGGAATTGGGCGAGCAGCGCCATCGGGTCTGCTTCGGTGTGCGGGGCGGTGCGGGTGACGAACTCGCCGGCGGGGCCGTGCAGCGCCGCGGTCGCGGGTGGCGCCGGCCAGGCGGTCATCGGCGTGCCCGGCGGTCAAGCTCGAGCTCGCGGACGCGGCCGTGTGCGATCGCGAGTTCGTCGCGTAGCGCCGCGATCTCTTCGCGCTGGCGCTTGTTGTCGTCAAGCGCGGCGCGCAGGCGAGCCCGCAGCGAGGCATCGCTGGCGCGCTGTCGGATCGGCAGGCGTCCCGGTGCGGCGCCCTGCGCGACGCGCAACGACTGGATCTCCGCACGCAAGTCGGCGTGCTCGTAAAGAAACGCGCGGCTGACCCGGGCGCGCTGAGCGACGGTCGCGAAGTTGATCGTCGCACCGTCGCGATCGAGCACGCGCAGTGCCGCGCGAACGCGCTGTTCGGCATCCAGCGTGCGGCGCGCGGCAGCATCCGCAAGTGGTCGCGCGGGCTGGGTTGCCATCACGCCGTCTCCCCGGAGTGCTCGTCGGCGAGCGCGACCAGGTCGAGCTCGTCACCGTCGCAGTTGTGGTCGGCGTCGATCGCGTCGAGCCCGGCGATGATGTTCGTCAGGCTCGCTTCGTCGCGCTCGAGCACTTCGACGAGGCGGACGTGGTGGTTCTCGCGCGCACGGTCCAGCAGTCGCCGCGTCTCGTCTCGCTGCTGCTCATGGGTCGCGCGAAACGAGCCGTCGGTGAGAAAGTCCGTGCAGCTCAGACAGGCGTTGGGGTGCGGGCAGGTCTGCACGAGCGGCAGGCCGCAGTAGCCGTTGGGAAGCGCCTGCTTGGCCCGCGCGATGCGTTCCTTCATCCATGCCGCCTCCTGCAGCGGCCCGTCGGCGGGCAGCGCGATCCGCTCGCCGCGGATGTTCACGCGCTCATGCCAGCGGCGCACCTCGCGGCGCAACGTCTCGTCGTGCAAGCGGGCGTAGTGCGCGGTCATCTCCATCGAGCCGTGATCAAGGACCTTCTGGATGACCGTCAGCGGCACGTTGTCGTTGACCATGCTCGTCGCGACGTGGTGACGAAACAGGTGTGGGTGGACGTTGAGCGCGAGCTTGCGGTCCGGCGTGCGGATCTCCGCGGTCCGGACGTAGTGCTTGACGATCCGCCGGATCGTGCTGTGCGTCATGTGAAACGCGCCGCCCTTCGCGCAGCCGACGCTGCCGGCCGGCGGGGAGGGCAACAGCCACTCGGCGCCGTCGGGATAGCGCTCGCGCAGGTAGCTCTCTTGGCGGCCGAGCTGCTCGGCGAGTTGCGGCGCGATCGGCAGCGCCGCCTCGCGCTTGGACTTGATGTTGCAGTAGCGCAGGTAGGGATGCCCGTCGGGCCCGAGCTGCAGCGCGTCGCGGCCGAGCGTGACGATGCTCGAGACCCTGAAGCCGGTGAAGGCCAAGAGCAGGACGACGGTGCGGTGCTGCTCGTTGGCCAGCAGTCCGAGGTTGGCGGGGTTGACCCATTGCGCGAAGACGTCATCGCCGAGCTCTTTGGGCAGGCGGTAGTCGACGCGCGGAATCTCGGCGCCATGGATCATCGACCCACGCGGCAGGCCGCTCAGGCCGTCCTGCGCCTGCTCCTCGAGCAGGTTGCGCAGCGCGATGACGCGCCGCTGGCGCGTCGCCGGCTTCCACGGCGATCGCTGACGAACCCAGAGCAGGTAGTCCTCGACGAGCTCGCGCGAGAGCATCTGCGGTGCGAGGACCTCGGGCGCGTGGCCGGCCAGCCACGCGCTGAAATGCCGTAGGTCGTCGAGGTAACAGCTCATCGTCCGTGGCGTCGTGTCGCCGAGCAGACGCGCGCGTGCCCACCGCTTGGCGGCCTCCTTCAGCCACGCCTGCTGCAGGCCGGCGAAGTGAATGCGCACGTCGCCTCGATACGTCGAGGCGAGATCGCCGTGCGGCAGCTCGCTCTGACTCCAGACGTCCTTTATCCACAGCGCCTCCCAGCCGTGTGGCGCGCGGCCGCCCTCAAGAACACGAAGCGCGTCGCTGCTCATCAGACGAGATCGGCGACCTTCTCCAGGACGCCGCGCTCGGCCAGCGCCTCGCGCAGATCATCGGCGGTGGGATGGGTGTAGATGAGCGTCGAGCTCGGCGAGCGGTGCGTCAGCAACGCGCCGATGACTTCCAGCGCGACGCCGTCGCGGTAGGCCAGCGTCGCATAGGTGTGGCGAAACTGGTGCGGCGTGAACGCGAAGCCGACCTTGCGCTGGGTGCGCTCGACGATCCGGTCGACGTTGGAGTACGTCAGCGGCCGCCCGATCTGACCGCCCCAGAGGTTCACGAAGACGTGATCGCAGTCCAGGTCGCGGTACTCCTCGTGCATGTAGTCACTCCACAGGCGCATCAGCTCGGCCGCGACGGGCACGCCGCCTTCGGCGCCGCCCTTGCTGCGCGCGCGCCGCGACGCGCCCGCACGCGCGTTGATCACGATCCGCCGCTCCCACGACACGATGTCCTCATGGCGCAGCCCGAGCGCTTGCCCGACGCGCATCCCTGACCCGGCGAGCAGGCCGAAGAAGAAGCGATCGCGCAGGCGTTCCTGCGCGTCGATGACCGCCGCGACCTGCTCGAGCGTCAACGTCTTGGGCAGCGCCTTCGTCTCGGGCAGACGCACCGCGCGACCCCGCGGCCGGCTACGAGCGATCCCGTGCAGAAGCGGTTTGTAGGCGCCGCGGCCGCTGCGCGTCTGCACGATCAGATCCTTCGCCAGCGTGTTGCCGCGCCGCGCCTGCAGCTCATAGAAGCCGACCACGCCGGTCAGCATCCGGTTCACCGTCCGCGGCGACAGCCGCGCGGCCTCGTCGGACATCACGACGACGTTGCGCGCCGGCCGCCGCGCCCAAGCCGCGAACTCCGCAAGCTCGATCACGCCGACGCGATCCCACGCCAGGCCGTGCTCGTCGAGGAACGTCCAGAACGCCCGCAGGTCGTGCGCGTAGGCCTCGACGGTGTTCGGCGAGCGCTCGTTGTTGGTCAGCCAGCCCAGATACTCATCGACGATCTCGACCGGCCGGCGGTCCGGACCGATGACCGTAAACGACTCCGTGCCGCAGCTCGGCAGAACGACTCGCCGGACCGTGTAGCGCCGCTGAGGCTCGCTGACGTCACCGACATGCATGACGCCGGGAACCTATCGAGCAGTCCAGACAGAAAACCGGTCCATCGTTGACGTCGTGGACGATGAACTTATGGGTCTACATAACGCGCATTATCGAGCGTTGAATCGCCCTGCATCTGGGCGCTCGTGGCGGTGTTCGTGTAGGACGCCACCTTCGTGTCAGCGGCAACGCCGCCTTGGTGTCAGCGGCAACGCCGCCTTCGTGTCAGCGGCAACGCCGCCTTCGTGTCAGCGGCAACGCCGCCTTCGTGTCAGTCGATTGCGCCGCCGTCGTGTCAGTCAGGCGCGGTGAGGAACGGCGGCTCGGGTCCGGGCCAGTCGGAGCGGAGTCCGAAGAGGTGTCGCGGGAGGGCGCTCCTCGTCGTCCTGATGTTCGAACTGAGCGTCCGTGGTGCCGACGCTTTGTGGCATTGGCAGTGACTCGGTGAGAGGGTGGGTCGCCCACGGATTGGGCCAGAGTCGTGGGCGTCGGTTGGCGAGCTCGGGCCCGGGCAAGATTCCGAAGCCGGTGATTAGTCCGGATACGGATTGCGCGCGCGGTCCGCGCTGGTCGATCCAGAAGCCGTTATGGAGCCTCACCCACCGCTCGCGGCCGCGCTCGCCGATGTAGTACTGGAGGGCGGTATCCCCGAATAGCGCCTTCTCGACGGCGGGAAGATCGGCGAACGTGGACGGCATGAGGACCGCAAGAAGCAGCGGCGCGCGGAGATTTGCCGTACTTGCCCCGTTTGCGATTCAGTGTTCCGCGTAACTTTTGGTGTCGTTGACGTTGCCCACCATGGCTGGGACGACCCCGATGAGCTGCTTCACAGGTCCTCGGTGCTGAGGCTCCAGCGGGAACGCCATTAGCCCGAGATCCCAGTCGCGCACCTCGATCGAGCAGCTGGAATACACGCTCGTGGCTAGAGCATGGTCGGGGGTCGAGCGCGGCGAGCCATTCCTGGATCGGTCGCACGATCTCGCGGATGCTGGGCACCGATGCGCTCGAACTCGATCGAAACCGTGAATGTGTCGCTGCGCACCTTTTCGATCGCATCCATGATCTGTGCCTCGAGAACGCTGTGCTCCTGGTCGTCCTCGATGCCGGAAAACGTCGTGGCGGCTTCGACGTAGAACGCCTCTCGCTCCGAGCGCACGAGAAAGTCCGGACGGTCGTCGCTGTCTTCCAATCGAGGATGCACCTCAACCTCGAAGCCTGAGCGGCTCAGGAACGTGTAGAGGTACAGCTCCCACCAGGCCGCGTAATGCTGGCGGTGGTCGTCCTTGCGAAACCGGTTTCGCAGGTCCCGGGCGGGTTCGCCCTTGGGAAAGTCGTCGAACCAGCGATCGAGCTCGTTCCGGACCCGCGCCCAGTATGGCTGGGACGCGGTCCAGGAACGCGAAGCTCGACTCTGCGAAGCCAGCATGACGAGTGTTCTCCCTCTGACCCACCGAGAACAGCAGGCGCTCGTGTGCTTGCAGCCGGGTCGCTTGTTGAACGATTACGACCTCAGGGTGACAGGCGTGCTGGACGATCGCCCTCAGCATCACGTCTTCTCGCCGTGAGAGGTGTTGTCGGTTCGAGTCCGCGACAGCGTCAACCTGCGCCGGGGGAAGCGTGATCATGTGACCCTGCTGACGGGTCGCGATTCGATGTCAGCCGAGCCCGTGGTCCTCGAAGCGATCTGGCAACTGGCGTGCGCGCCGGAGGTTCGCGATATGTCCATTAGACGGCGTTCGGAACCGGCTGGCGTGTGGGTAGCTGCCGTGCGCCGTCCTGCGGCCCAGGGTCAGGGCTTCGCGGGTTTCGATGCTGGGCTGCACGGTGCCACCTTCGTCGACGAGGACGCCTTGGTTGATGAGACGCATGAGGCGGTCGCGCTCGTCGGCGGTGAACTCTTTCCAGTAGCCGTTGCGGCTGTGGCCGCGCAGGACGCGTAGGAGCACTCGGGCGAGGTCGGGGTCCAGCGGATCGGCGGCCCGCGCGATGGCTTCCGTCCGTTTTGGGTCGAGCGGGCTGATTGCGGCGGTGAGCTCGGTCTCCGTAGAACCCAGCCCGGCTCAAACCCAGCCCGGCTCAGTTTGCGACTTGGTTGCCTGAACGGTGCCGGTGGACGCGGGCGGATCTTGGATGGGATGATCACCTGCACTTGCAGGCCGGTCGGTACTCGAAGGGACATGAGGATTGGATTCCTGGATGATCTTCCCCC
Source organism: uncultured Actinomycetes bacterium (assembly GCA_963742745.1). Classification (GTDB taxonomy): domain Bacteria; phylum Actinomycetota; class Thermoleophilia; order Solirubrobacterales; family Solirubrobacteraceae; genus CADCVQ01. The sequence goes on along the minus strand of CAVUND010000005.1, from coordinate 221,424 downwards.
TTCTCTTGCAGTTCGCGGTCGTCACCGGAACCGAGAAGAACGATGCGGCACGGACCGAGGCGCCACGGCTTGCTGATGACGGCCGTCGCGTTGACGACGTACTCTCCAGCGTCGAACATCCACACCAGCGACCTCGGCCTTGCCGGGCGCGCACCCAGCAGCCTGCATGCGCTCAATCTGGGTCGCCAACGGCGGCTGGCCGCCTCGGTCCCGCGACGCGAGACCGAGGCCTCCTGCTCCCAGATGTTGTTGCGGGCTACGGCGCCGTCACGGCCCAGGTGCCACGCACGCGCGTGTCCTGGCCAGGGTTGACAGCTGTCACGCCGACGCCGGCACCAAATGGCGTGGCCGCGCCGTTGGTTCCCGTGGTCGTGTCGAAGATGTTGCGGGCATCCGCGTTGTCGCCCGTCGCCTCGTAGACACACAGCTGACCAGGCGCCGCAGCGGGTGCTGCTGCCGTCCCGGGACATTGCGAGCCCCCCGTGGCCCCCGCCAGGACGTAGTTCGTCGTGGGCGCTGCCGCCAGCGCGGTCGCGAATGAGATCGAGCCCGCCAAGGTGGCGGAGGTTCCGCGAATGGCGTACACGCCGCGCAGCGTCGCGCCACTCGGCAGAACTGTGGGGGTCAACTGCCCGCGCCTGAAGTCCGCCTGTCTCAGCGATCCGTTCTTGACGTCGGACGAGGTGACCGCTCCCGTCCTGATCTGCTTGGTACCGACGCTGTTTGAGGGCAACTGCGTGACCGCATACGACGTCCCCCCGAGGGCGATGAGCAGAGCGGTAAAGCTGATGAAGAGGGACGGCGTGAGCCGTCCTCGCGCGAGGCGTGACATGGTCCAATCTCCCGGTTCTTGGTGCACGGTATGTGCGCGCCAGGCAGTTGGTCGCCTGGTACCCCGACACCCGACAATATGAGAGGATTTTGGCTCCTTGTCAACTCACGCCTCACGGCAAGCTTACGCAACCGTCAATTTCAGATTGTCGCGTTGGTGAAAGAAGATTGGAGGTGCACGGCATCGCTCGCGCGACACCATACGTAAACGTTACCGTTCGGACTAGCTACCTGTGTGTGTGCTATATCACTCGCGCGACGGAGACCGAGGACTGAGCAATACGCCAGTTAGTGGCTAATCGCCGTGACAAGGAATTTTGTGGCCAGACTCTTGACATGGCTCGCGCGGCCAGTAGGTTCGGCCGTGGTCGGTTTTGTGTCCGAGTGAAGGACCGGGGGAGGTGCGATGCATGCGTTGAGGCGGTGTGTCCCGTCGCGTTCGATGGCGGTCGCGATGACGGCGTTGGTCGTTGCGGTGGACGGTGTTGCTCTGGCTGCCGATCAGGACTCGTCAACGACGACGGGTTGATCGGGGGTTGTGTGGCCGACAAGAACCTCGTCAACTCGTTGACCGATCCGTCAACGATCCGATCGTCGGCGGACTCTCACACGTCATTGAGCCGTCCCGGTTCTACGGAGACTTTCTATTTGAAATCCCCGCTCATCATGAGAGGGGGAGATGATGCGTTCTGTCGAGCGTAGAGGGCTTCGAATTCTGTTGGGGAAACATGGTTGAGGGCTGAGTTGCAGCCTGTCGTGGTCGTACCACCCGGCGACGCCGCTTCGCGGCTCCCATCCCTTCCCAAGATCACCATCATGTCCGGCTCACCAACGACTCAGGTCGCCTAATCACCCCGTGTCCACCGAAGCGGGGGAGGTCCACTGGACGGTGGCCCATGAGCGCCCCGCGGCTCGCGGCGCTGCTGCTGATCTCCGTGATGCTCACGACCGTTGCGCTGGTGGCCGCTCATGGCCTGTGGGAACGCTCGTCCGTTCCATCGGTGCGCGAGCGTGTCGTGCTCCTCAACCTCGCGACATCCGTCATGTCACGCTCGCTCTGGCAACCGCCGCACTGTACGCCGCGCTGTTCGTGATCGCCCTGCTCTCGGCCGCCGTCGTCATCCCGCCATCGGCCCTCGAGGAGAGCGTCCGCCACGCGATCGGCATCGGCGACTACGTTCGACTGAGCTGGCTCGTCGCATCGATCGCCACGGTCGGCGGCGCGCTCGGTTCCCTGATCGACTCTGACGAGGGAGTCCGCAACGCCGTCTACCACCCCCGATCGAGCGACAACAAGCACCACAGCGACGAGGCCTGAGACTCACCGATCGAAGCCACACGTCTTCCTGTCGACAATACACGGAGACCAAGCGGCATCTCATGGCTGCCCGCCCCCGCCCCCACCCCCCGACCGTTGGTTTGCAATCGCACCACGCCGGGACACACGTCTTTGCGCCGCTGGCGCGGCACGGACGGCTTGACGGAGCTCAGAGGGCCGTCAGGTGAAGCGCGCCTCGTCGGCGTAGCGGTCCGCGAGCCCGACGAGCGCGTTGAAGTCGTCAAACGTCAGCATGCGATCGATCGCGGCTGCCGTTGTCTCGCGCTCGCGAAGCTCGGTGAGAACGTCCTGGACCGCGCGAGCGGCGGCAAACAGCGCGGCGAGCGGGCACACGATGAGCGCATAGCCGAGCTCGCGCAGCTCGCCGCGCGTGAGCTGCGGCGTCGCGCCGCGCTCGATCATGTTCGCGACAAGCGGCGCCGGCAGCGCCTCGGCGACGCGCTCGAGCTCGTCGATGGACTGCGGCGCCTCGACGAACAACGCGTCGGCACCGGCCTCCTTGTAAGCGAGGCAGCGCTCGATCGCGGCCTCAAGACCGAGCGGCTGACGCGCGTCGGTGCGCGCCACGATGAAGAGGTCGCGCTCGCCACGAGCATCGACCGCGGCGCGGATCTTGGCGACGTGCTCGGTGGTCTCGACGACGCGCTTGCCCGCCATGTGCCCGCACTTCTTCGGCCACACCTGGTCTTCGAGAAAGATGCCGGCAGCACCCGCTTCCTGCAGTTCGCGGACCGTGCGCATGACGTTCAGCGCATTGCCGTAGCCGGTGTCGGCGTCGACGATCACCGGCGCGCGCGAGACACGACAGACCGCGCGTGCCGTTTCGGCCATCTCCGTCTGCGTGAGAAATCCGAAGTCCGGCTCGCCGAGCCGCGCGGCACTGACCGAGTAGCCGGAGATGAACACGATGTCAAAGCCGACACGCGCGGCGATGCGCGCCGTCAGCGCGTCGTAGACGCCCGGCATGAGGATCGTGTCGCCGGCGACGAGATCGCGGATGCGCTGGGCGCCCGTCATGGTCGACGACGCTATCCGATCGCGTGCACGTTGACAGTGCACGACAGCCCGTGAGCGCCTCGCCGCCGTGCCCGAGGGCGCACCGAACGCGACAACCCTGTTTGGCTATGCGCCGGACCGCCGCAGCGCGTCGACCCCGATGCGCGCCGCGGCGCCGATCGCCGCGTCGACGTGGGGCAGCGTCGACGCCGTGCTCTCCGTCGTCGTGAAGATCGCCGCCGCATACCGGCCGCCGTCCCCGTGCTCGACGACGCCGACCTCGTTGCGGATCCGCGGGAGCGTGCCGGTCTTGCCCGCGACACGAACAGTGTCGTCGGGGAAGCCCGAGGCGAGCCGGTGCGGCCAGACCTGCAATCCCATGACCCGGCGCATCTCGGCGCAGGCGGCGGCGCCGGCGGCCGTGTCGGACCAGATCGCCGTAAGCAGCAGGGTCATCTCGCGCGGAGTCGTCGGGCCCATGTCGTCTGCCGAGAGCGCGTCGAACATGTCGCGGCAGCAGCCGCGCACGGCCGTGCGCTGAAGGCCGAGGCGCCGCAGGTTGGCGTTGATGGCCGCCTCGCCCAGCACGTCGAACAGCGCATCGGCCGCCGCGCAGTCGCTGATCGTCATCATCGCCTGAGCCAGGTCGGCGAGCGACATCTGCACCGGGTCGCGCATCTGCGAGATGCCGGTCAGCCCGCGGCCGTCGCCCCGGACGGTCAGGCGGCGGCGCAGGTCGACGCCCCCGGCGTCCGCCGCGCGATGCAGCTCGGCCAGCACCGCGAGCTTGAAGACCGACGCCATCGCCACCGGCGTGTCGGGATCGACGGACACCGAACGGGTCTCGTCCGCGAGGTCGACGATGTGGACGCGTCCGACGGCCCCGGCGCGCGCGAAGGTCCGGCGGATCTGCTCGGCTGCTGCGCTCACGACAGCGCGCCCGACGACGGTCGCGGGGGGAAGCGCGCGACGGGCGTGCGAGCTTCGCGCGCGCGCTGCCATCCGGCCTGGACGCACAGCGTCTCGACCACGACGTCCGTGTAGGCGGCGACGGCGCTCGCCGCGGCGTCCGCCCGCCACGCCGTCGACACGGCAAGGCGTAGCGGCCGGCCGACCAGCGGCCTCCACGTGACAGCGTCGCGCTCGTACTCGGGCTGCTCGCCGAACGCGACGGCGTCCCCCGCCAGGACGAGCCCGAGCCCGAACTCCTGGCGCACCGCCTGGTGCACGTCGCCCGGGACGAACCCGTAGGCCCGGCACGTGGCCAGCAGCTCGTCGTACGCCTCGGGAGCGGCCGCGCGCGGTGAGAGGACGAGCGCGCGGTCGCCCAGGCCGCCGAGATCGACCTCCGCCTGGCGGGCCAGATCGCTGTCGACGGGCACCAGCACGCCGAGCTCCTTCTCGAGGACGGGACCGGTGAGGATCTGCGGGTCGAGCACCGGATGCAGCAGCAGCGCCACGTCGAGCGCGCCGTCGTGCAGCGCACGCAGCTGCTCGGACGACGGCGCCTCGCGGACGTCGAGGCGCACATGCGGTCGCACATCCCGAAACGCGCTCAGGATTCCGGCCAGGACAGACGGCCGCAGACCCGGCGGCAGCGCGGCCCGCAGCTCTCCGAGCCGCCCGTCGCGCACCTGCTGCATGAGCGCGCGCACCTGCTCGGCACCGGCCAGCAGCCCGCGCGCCTCGTCGAGCAGCACCCGGCCCGCCGGAGTCAGCGCGACGCGACGCGACGTGCGCGCGAACAGCTGCACGCCCAGCTCGCGCTCCAGCCCGCGGATGCGCTGGCTGAGCGGCGGCTGGGCCATGTGCAGCCGGTCGGCGGCACGGCCGAAATGCAGCTCCTCCGCCACCACCACGAAGTACTGCAGGTGCCGGAGGAGGTCCAACCGCTCGCCCTCAGCTCGCCGCCGGGACGAACGGCGGCGCGATCGGGGGTGCCGCCGCACCGCCGGGCGAGCTCAGCACAAGGCGCGGGCGCTGCCCGCCACCGGGGCGAGCAGCGCGGGGACGGTGTTGCGAGGCGTCACGGCCGCAGCGCTCCGAGGTCGGCGAGTATCGCGCGCCCGACCTGGGCGCGTGCGCCGAAGTGCTCCGGCCGGGTGATGTCGAGGTTCAGCGCGAACGTCCACGTGCGCCTTCCGCGCTGCACCCACCCCACCCACCATCCCACGCGCGGCGCGGTGGTGAAGACGTAGCCGCTCTTGGCGTGCAGTGCGACGCCGTCGCGCCGCTCGACGAGCAGCATGTCGCGCACCTCGGTCATCGCGCGGCGCGAGACCGGCAGCGCGAGCCTCCGCAGCCGCTCGAGGAACGAGACCTGCTCGCGGGCGGAGATCCCGAACGGGCCCTGCAGCCAGAAGGCATCCAGCGGCGCGTCGCGCACCCGCCGGTTGCCGTAGCGCAGCGCGCGCACGTACCGCACGTACGTCGCCAGGCCGACCTGGCGGGCGATGCGCTGGAAGATCGGGATGCACGACGATGCCAACGCGGTCGCCAGCGTCAGGTCGCCTTCGCAGGCGGCCGGCAGCAGTGGCGCGCCGTCGACTTCGAAGTTCGGATTCGGCCCCGGATATGGCTGATCGGCACCGGAGGCGACGCCACGGTCGATCGCGATCAAGGCGTTGGGGATCTTGAACGTCGAGGACGGCAGGTAGCGGCGACGGCTGCGCGCGGCGTTGACCACGATGGTCGACGCCCGAGCGCCGCCTTCCTGCCGGACCACCATCGTCCCGGGCGTGTTCGCAGCGGCGAAGTGGCGCGCGAGGTCGGGGCGCTGCTCGGTCCTGGCGAAGGCGGAGGGGGCGGCGCCGGACCCAAGGATCGCCAGCGTCGCGAGGACGCTGACCAAACGGGCGGGAGTTCTGAGGGCGTGTCGTGTCATGACGGGTAGCGAACCGGCCGAACCGCGGCCGCTCAACACCAATACCGGGAGCTACCCATATCGCAACGCTCTCGATCGACGCGTCGAGAGCGTTCAGCCGATCAAACTCTCGGCAACGCGATGCGCCGGCAGCGCTCGGCGTAGCGGTCGAGCGAACCTACGTCGATCACGGCCTGACCGAAACCAATCGCGATCGCCCGGCGCTGCGCGAGGGCACCAGCGGCGTGTCGCGAGGCGTTTGGGGCATCCCGCTGGACCCGGCTCCGGCCGGCGCGAACCGTGTCGACGCCTCTGCTGGCTTGCGATGCCGGGTGTCTCTACGGTTGAGGGATGCTGGTCGCGGTCTTCGGCGACGCGCACGCTCACGCTGAGGCGTTCGACGCGGTCGTTGTGGCGGCCGAGAGCGCCGGCGTCCAACAGCTGTGGTCGCTGGGCGACATGATCGGACGCGGCCCGGATCCCCAGCATGTGGTCAGACGGACGCGCGAGCGGTGCGCCGTTGCGCTGGTCGGCAATCACGACTATGGCGCGACCGGGTCGGTGGATCCGTTGCGATTCGGGGAGCCCGGCTCGGCCGCGGTTCGGTCGATCGAGCTGGCGAGCCGGGAGCTGACGGGCGCTGACATCGACTGGCTGCGAGCGCGCAAGCCCGCGGCCCGCCGCGACGGCGTGCAGTGCTGGCATGGCAGCCCGCGCAACGCCGTCCACGAGTACGTCGGTGCTGCCAACGCGGCAGCCTGCCTCGCCGTGCAGCGTGCGGAGCTCGGGCTCGTAGCGCACACGCACCAGGCCGCCGCCTGGCAACAGACGCCGACCGGCGCGCGTCGGGCCAGGATCGGGCCGGGCGAGCCGCTGGACATCTCCAGCGGCCGCTGGCTGTTGAACCCCGGCGCGGTCGGCGCGCCGGCACCATCGCGGCTGCGCTGGTGGGACGCGCTGGACGACCAGGCCGCCGACGGGGCCTTTTGGCTGCTGCTCGACCTCAAGGGCCGTACCGCGACCTGGCGGCGCGCGCCCTACCAACCGGCGCCAGCCCGCTCACGCGCACGGGCGCTCGGGCTCGACGACAGCTACCAACCGGCGTCAATCGCCGCGCGGCCGAAGCCCAGTTCGTTGCCGTCCAGGTCGCGGTAGAGCGCACTGCGGCGGCCTCCCCGTGGCTCAAGCGGCGACAAACCCCACCCGATGTCGCACCCGTCGCGACGCCTCGCTGGCATCTCCTGTCGCCGAGCGGGTACACGCCGGTGAGCGACCACGGGAGATGATCATATGCTCGACGAGCAGCAGGAACCGCCCGCGCAGGACCCGCCCGCCGGCGACCGCGGAGCGGTTGAGGAGAGCATCAACATGCCGTCGCGGTCCGGCGAGCGGGCCGGCACCGAGCCGGTGCCCGCGACCACGGGCCCCGACGCCGGCGAGGCAGAGTCGAGTGGTTCCGGCGAGGAGGACGCGGTCTAGAGCGCCCAGGCGCAGACGAGTGCGTCGAGGCGTCGCCGCGCGCCGCGTGGTCCCGCCGAGGCGGACCACGTGTGCGCCGAGCGGCTCTGTAGCCCGCGTGCTAACCGACGTCTCGCTGAGCGCTCGGACAGGATATGCGAGGCCCGCGACGGGTACTTGTGGCTACATGGGATTGATCAATCGCATCGTCACGATGCTCACAGCACCGTTCCGCGCTTTGCGTTCCCGGTCCGGGCGTCGAGGCACTGGTCGCCGCGGCGTCTAGAGACCACGGTCTGACGGCTCGTGCCACCGGACAAGGGTCCGGCGCTACGAGCATCGCCGATTCTTGACCTGCGTCGGCGCGGCTGTGTCTGCGTGTCGTCAGGCGCGCTGCTCCGATGCGCCCGCGCGCGAACGAGCGCGAGCCGAGCCCGAACGACCCGATCGCCAGGGTGCCGACGACGGGGCTGGATCGGCTCGCGTGACGGGGCCGTAGAAGCAGGAGAGCCGGTGGAGCATCTGCAACACCGCCAGCCAGGTCACGAGCTCGACGATGGCGGCGGGCGGCATGCCGCTCTCGCGGCACGCGCCGACGACGTCTGCGCCGATCTCAGCGGGGCTCGGCGACGCGGCGCGCGCGAGCAGCAGCAGGCCGCGGGCAAGCGCGGATCGGCGCTCGTCTGATCCGGGTCGCCGCGAGCCCCGGCCAGCGCGCGGAGGTCGGCGGCGAGCGCCTCGTCGGCGACCACCTCGGCGAAGACGAGGCCACATCGGATCTTGTTGTCAAGCCCGATCACGGTGCTCTTCGCGCTGAGGTTGTCGCGGAGCATGACGGCGATCGCCCGGATGGCGCGGCGATGACGCAGCCGTGCCAGCACCGGAAAGTCGTGTCCGACGCGCTCGCGCAGGTACGTCCCCACCTGCGGCCACGTGCCAGGCACACCTCTCTGCCATCGCGCATCAAGCCGCAGCGCGGCCGGCAGCAGCGGCAGGACGCGCAACTTGGTCGCCAATCCGTCGGCGGGCGGTGCGGGCTTGGCCGGCACGGCGCCATCGAGCGCGACACCGGCGCTGCCGGCGCTCCACTCCGAGCCAAGCGTCCGCGACACCTCCGAGTAGATCGATTGCTCAAGCTCCACGCCGATCGCGTTCATGAACTTGTTGAGAAAACCCATCATCACCACGCCGAGGACGATCCACTCAGCGCGAGCCGCACCGAAGACGTCGACGAGCTCCTCGCGCTCGGCGTCCGTCAGCTCGCACGGAATGCGGCCGAGCGAGCGGGCCACGGCGATCGTGGCCAGCTCACCGCGAGTGAAGTCCGCGTCGCCGCCGATGAGCGCCTGCGCCACCGTGTCGGCCGACGCACCCCGCCGAAGCGCGAACGAGCACGAGTGCGCGGTGCAATACGAGCACTCCGCCACACGGCTCGACACGTACATCCCCAGACCGACGATCTCCCCGGGCGCCCCACCCACGCCGAAGATCGGCGCCGGCAGGTTCAAGAGGTTCGGCACCATGACGTTGTAGGTACGGAACGCCGGCGGCCATATCTCGAGGTAGCGGTCGCAGTTCGGGACCACGCCCAGCAGCACCTCGACCAGCTTCAGCAGCGCGCCGTAGCGCTCCTCGAGCGTCTCCCACGCCACCATCTCACCCCGCAACAGCGCCACGAGCGTCTGATCACCGACCGTCCCGGTCACCCCGCGACCCTACGCGGCACGCGCCCGCCGGCGCAAGGAAGACACCAAACAGAACACCAGCGATGAGCGGAACACGGGCACCCCACACCACGACGACCCGGCCTGCGTGACAGGTTGCTGTCCTCGAGCTACCGCGCTTCGGCCAGTAGACCGTTGCGCCGCAGCACCGCCACGGCGTGCACCGTCGCGTAGCCGCGCCACTCCAGCGCGGCTACGGGCGAGTAGCTCGCGAAGTCCACGCGCCAGCCGCCGTCGTCCTGCTGCTCGGCGACCAGATGCTCGAGCTCGCGCTCGACGACGTCCGGGTCGAAGAACGCCCGCACGGGCCGGTCGGGGAAGGGCGCGAGATCCAGCGGCCCCAGCGACTCGCCCTCGGCACCGGCGATGACAGGCAGCCGACCGTCGGCCGGGATGAACGCGCCCAAGCGTTGCAGCAGCGCAGGCGCCTCGGGCTCCGTGTCGTGCACCGCGTCGAGTAGTCCCAGCGCCGCGTTGAGCGCGATGGCGCCCGGGGCCGCGTCGAGTGCGGCGATCGCCTCGAGGCAGTACCGCGTCGCGCGCCCCAGCCACCCGTGTCCGGCGACCGCCGGGTCGCAGAGCGCCACGCGGTGCGCCGCGGCCGTTACGTAGGACGTGATCTGCAGCGACGAGATGTCCGGATCGGCCTGAGCCCAGAACGGCGCCATCGCCGCGTCGTCGGCGACCGGCAGCGCGAAGGCCAGCCCGCCATCGGGCAGCGACACCGACGCCAGCCAGTCACAGAGCTCGACGGAGCGCGGGCTCGTCACCGGCGCGACGTCGCCGATCGCCTCGAAGGCATGCAGCGCTCCCCCCGGCTGGCTCTCCCCCGCGCGCAGATCGGGCTCCAGGCCCCAGCCGTAACCGCCGTCGCGGTTACGGTAGCCGTCGAGTGCGTCCAGGACGGCGTTCGGGTCGTCGCTGCCGAGCAGGAACCCCAGACGGCGGCGGTCGAGGATGCGAGCGTGGCCGGCCATGAACGACACGGCGGCGGGGAGGTCGATCGCCATGCCGCGAGTCTCCCATCGCGCGCCGCGGCGTGTCTTGTACGTATCGGCCACGCGGGGCGGCAAACGCCCCTTTCCACTTCCAATGTATACCGCACACGGGGCCTTCATGAGGCCCCGGGTCATGCCGCATAATCGCCCGCCGCAAGCCAGAACTACGCAACCGAGAGGAGCCAACTGCGTATGACCGAGCATGCTGTGGTGATCGCCGGCGGAGGTCCGGCGGGGATGATGCTGGCGGCCGAGTTGGCGTTGGCGAAGGTCGATGTCGCGGTCGTCGAGCGGCGGTCCGATCACGTGGTCGACGGCTCACGGGCCGGCGGCTTCAACTCGCGCACGATCGAGGTGCTCGATCAGCGTGGCGTCGCCGATCGCTTCCTCGCCGAGGGTCAGGTGCATCGGGCCATGCCCTTCGGCACGACCATGTTGGACACCAGCGACTTCCCGACGCGCCATCCGTACTTCCTCGGGATCTGGCAGAACCAGATCGAGCGAATCATGGCCGGCTGGCTCGCCGAGCTGCCGGTGCAGATCTACCACGCAAGCGAGGTGACCGGCTTCGCGCAGGACGACTGCGGCGTCGACGTCGAGCGGTCAGACGATCAGCCGCTGCGGGCGCGGTACCTCGTCGGCTGCGACGGCGGACGCAGCCTCATCCGCAAGGCCGCCGGCATCGCGTTCCCCGGATGGGATCCGACGCGGAGCAACCTGATTGCCGAGGTGCAGCTCACCGAGGAGCCGCCGCCGGGCCCGCGTCACGACGCCACGGGCATCCACGGCCTGCACAGGCTGGAGGACGGCAGGACGTTCCGGGTCGTCACGACCGAGCAGCAGATCGGGTCGAGCAGCGAGCCCACCCTGCGCGAGCTGAGCGAGGCGCTCATCGCGGTGTACGAGACCGACTTCGGAGTCCACGCTCCGACGTGGATCTCCCGGTTCACCGACATGACGCGGCAGGCCGCGGCCTACCGGGTGCGACGAGTCCTGCTGGCCGGCGATGCGGCGCACGTGCACTACCCCGCCGGCGGACAGGGTCTCAGCCTCGGTGTGCAGGATGCGGTGAACCTGGGATGGAAGCTCGCGCAGGTGGTACACGGGACGTCCCCGGAGAGCCTCCTGGACACCTACCACGCCGAGCGTCATCCGGCCGTTGCCCGCGTCCTGCAGCACACGATGGCGCTGACCGAGCTCCAGCGCCGCGACGCCCGCATGCAGGCCGTGGTCGACGTCGTGTCGGAGCTCGCGAGCTTGGACGAGGCTCGCAAACGGCTCGCTGCGATCAGGCTCGGGCTGGACGTGCACTACGACCTCGGCGACGGACATCCGCTGCTCGGACGCCGGATGCCCGATCTGGACCTCGCCAGCGCCGACGGCCCGCTCCGGGTCTTCGAGCTGCTGCACGACGCCAAGCCGGTGCTGCTGCACCTCGGCGAACCCGGCGGCATCGACGTCACGCCGTGGGCCGACCGCGTCCAGCTGCTCGACGCGAGCTATGACGGGGAGTGGGAGCTTCCGGTACTCGGCGCGGTCGCCGCTCCCACGGCCGTGTTGATCCGGCCCGACGGCTACGTCGCCTGGGTCGGCGACCGAACCGCACTCGGACTCGCGGAGGCGCTGACCACGTGGTTCGGCGCGCCGGTTGCCGCGTGACCTACGCTGCCCAGCGGAAGCCGGTGGCCGCGGGGCGCGGTGCCAGCGGGCTGGCCGGCAGCGCGCCGGATGGGTCGTCCTCGTTGTAGGCGCTCGGCGCCACGTCGTTGGGCGCGTCGGCGTGAAACAGCGCCGCGAGCAGCTCGATCTGCCCGCGACCGACGCCGATCTCCCCCATGCCCCCGCCGTACATCGGTCGCCGCTCCCGCGCGCAGCGCGCGTAGACCTCGAACAGCGCGCGCAGGCTGCCGATCCGCGACGGCTTGACGTTCACCACGCGCGCGGCCAGCGGCGTCGCGCCGATGTTCTCGGCGCTGCGGATCGGCGCGTCGTAGGACACGCGGTCGAGGTGATCGCCGAGCCTCTCGGCGATCTCGGGCAGGTCATGCGGGTCCTCCAGGTACGCGTGCGGGAAGGCGGCGAGCAGGTCGTCGTAGAGCGCCGGCAGCGCCGCCGGGTCCTTGACCTCGATGCCGTAATGGCCCTTGAAGTCGATCGTGTCGACCGCGCCGGTCGCCGCGACCTCGTCGACGAGCGCCCGTCCCCAGGTCGTCTCCGCGTCGAGCTTGAAGCGCACCTCGGGGGAGCGGGCGAGCCGGCGGCGCAGCGGCTCGATCGACGGCGCCTCGCCGAGGCCCAGCGAGTTGACGAAGCGCACCGGCTGCGGCTCCAATCCGAGCACCTCGTGCAGCGGGTGGCCGGCCTGGCGCAGCGCGAGGTCGAGCGCGGCCGACTCGAAGGCCCAGTGGCGCAGGTGCACCGCGCCGTCCCATTCCGGCGGCTGCGGCCACAGCTTCAGCGTGGCGAGGTGCTCGCAGAAGCCGGCCAGCGTCCACTCGCCCTCCAGCGGCAGCGACGGCTGGGTCTCGTGCAGCGTGGTGCCGTCCTCGAGGTACGCCGAGACGTCCTCGCCCAGGCCGTCGGTGCCCGCGCCGCGCAGGCGCACGTGCGTGGTGACGCGCTCGAACTCGTCGGGGAAGGCGGCGTGCAGGCGTTCGTACTCGCACGTCTCGATGACGAGCGCCAGCCCCGCGAGCCGTGGCCAGAGCGATTCTGTGCTCATCGTGGCGCTCCCGGTCCGATGTTCTGATTGAGGTGAAAGACGTTGTCGGGGTCGTACGCGGTCTTGAGCGTGCGGAGCCGGGCGAGCTTGGCGGGCGGGTATGCGCGCGCCACGCCGGCGGCTCCCTCGTCGCTCATCGCGTTGACGTACATGCCGCTCGCGAATGGCTCCAGCGACGCGCCGTAGCGCCGGGCAGCGGCCATCCGCTGCTCGTCCTCGGCGCCGTCCGACCAGCGCGCGGACGCGACGAACTCGAACATCGCGTCGCGCTGGCTGAAGGCGCTGTCGGCGTCCGGCACGTCGGCGATCGCGCCGCCGTACGCCTGCAGTGAAGCGGCGGGCAGATGCTCGCCGTGGCCGTCGGACGTGCCGCGCAGCAGGAACGCCTCGATCGCCGCGTCCGGCAGCGACGGCAGGTAGTGGCCCTTCCAGTAGCGCCGCAGCGCGTGGCCTTCGAGCGTGTCGTCCATCCGCTGCAGCTCGATGTACGAGAGCGCTTCGATGCGCTCGGCGACCGGGCGGCCGAGGGCACGCAGCGCGCGGAGCAGCTGCCGGTCGAGCTCGGGCTCGCCGGCCCACACGAAGCCGAGGCCGGCCATCGGGCGACCACGCCATCGCGACGCAAGCAACGGGGACTGCGACTCGCCGACCCACGCGGTGAACGTCGCCGCGCGAGGGGCGATCGCGTTCAGGTCGCGCCAGCCACGCAGCGCCGATGCCGCATCCTCGAGGGAGAAGAACAGCTCGACGACATGAGCCTGCCTGGCCACGGGGTGCAGCCGGAACTCGAACTCGGAGACGATCCCGAAGTTGCCGCCGCCACCGCGCAGCCCCCAGAACAGGTCCGGGTTGGCGGCCTCGTCGACACGCAGCCGGCGACCGTCGGCGGTGATCAGCTCGTAGGCCGCCACGTTGTCGCACGACAGCCCGAGGCGGCGCGCGAGCCAGCCCATACCGCCGCCGAGCGTCAGCCCGCCGACGCCGGTGTGCGAGACGTTGCCCGCGGTCGTCGTCATTCCATGCTTCATCGCGGCGCGATCGAGGGCGCCGAGCAGCGCCCCGCCCTGCACCCATGCGCGTCGGCGCAAGGGATCGATGCGGACGCCGCCCATCGGGGTCAGGTCGATCATCAGGCCGCCGTCGGGGACGCACAGCCCGAGCACGCTGTGTCCTCCGCAACGCACGCCGATCTCGAGGTTGCGCTCACGGCCGTAGCGAACCGCCTCGACCACGTCGTCGGGGGTCGCGCAGCGCACGATCGCCCGCGGCCGGCGGTCGACCATCGCGTTCCACACCGACCGTGCCTCGTCGTAGCCCGGGGTGCCGTTCTCGAGGAGCCGACCCGCCAAGCCGGGCGGCGCGATGTGCGCGTCGGACGTCAGATGTTCGGTCACGTTTGCGCTCCTGCTGGTCGGTGGGTCGCAAGCTGTCTGCCCTAGGACGGGTGGGCGGACGAGAACTCATCGGCGAGCGCGGGAACTCCGTGTCGGTGAACGGCTTGTCCACCACGGCGAATGAGCCCCTCAGGTGATGTCGTCACCGCGCAGGCGCGCCAGCGCGGCGAGCCGGCGAAGGATCAGGGGTTCGAAGGCGAGCGCCCCGCTCTCGCGGGCGACGCGCATCGCGCGTGCAAGAACGGCGTCGACCCGCTCGGCGGCGGCGGCGCCCTGGGTGGCGATCAGGATCTGCGCGAGCGTGATCGGCGCGGTCAGCGCGCACGTGGTGAGGCCGCGGGCGTCCATGACGTCGATGGCCTCCTCGGCGTTGGCGAGCGCGTCCTCGGGCTTGCCGAACGCGAGCTGCGCTCGCGCGATGGTGGCGAGCAGCAGCGGCTCGTAGTACAGACCGATTCCGTGTTCGCGGATCGTCGCGAGATTCGATTGGGCCTGGGCGAGCGCGTCGGCGTAGCGTCCCGCGCCGGCCGCCGCCACAGCGGCAGGCGTCGAGCACGCGATGATGTGGATCGCGTTGTGCGCGCGCTCGGCGATCGCGAGACCTCGCGCGGCGTGGCGCAGCGCCGCCTGGAGGTCGCCGATGTCCGCTTCGAGCAGCGCGAGGCTCGCATAGGCGGCCGACTCCGTCTCGGGGTCGGCGTGCTCGCGCGCCATATCGATCGCATGCTCGAATTCGCGCCGGGCCTCGCCAAGCTCGCCCATGTATCCGATGCTCCGCCCGCGATCCCCGAGGGCATGCGCGAGCGGGCACACGAAGGCAATCCCCGAGCCCGTCGTCGGGTCGCCGCCCGCCAGCGCCAGCGCGCGGTCGACCGTCTGCAGCGCCTCGCTCAACGACCCTGCGATCCAGTTGGCGTACGCCACCCCCGAGGACGCTGTCAGCGCCTGCCCGGGCTCGCCGTCCGCAAAGGCCCGCCGACTGACTGAGCGAAACCCGTCGAGCCCCTCCTGCTCACGGCCGCTGTGCATGAGGGTCCCCGCGTAGTACAGATCGAGGCGAACGCGCTCACCCTCCGCCCCCTCGGCGTAGATCGCCGCGGTCTCCTCGGGCGAGACGCCGAGCCGCCAGGCCAGGCTGAGGATGCCGACGCGGGCCCTGGCGGCGAGCTCGGCGGATGCCGGGGAGCCGGCCAGCTCGTTCGTCAAGTCGCGGACGCGGCGCCAGTGGCGCATGCCCTCGGTGAGCGACGCGCCTTCGGCCCAGGCGGCGGCGCGCGCGTGCCAGCCGGCCGCCTCGAGCGTGTCGCCCGAGGCCTCGCAGTGATGGGCGAGGAGGGCGGCGCGCTCGTCCAGCCCGTCGGGGTAGGTGCGCTCGAGTGCCGCGGCGACCGCGAGGTGTGTGCGCGCGCGCCGTTCTGAGAGCTGCGATCCGTAGGCCACCTCCTGTGTCAGCGGGTGCTTGAACACGTACTCGCGGCTTCCTCGAGGCCCGTGGGGGATCACCCACTGGGCGCTCGCGAGGACGTCGACCGCCTCGGCCAGCTGGCTCTCGTCGAGATCGGAGAGCTCGCTCAACAGCGGCCCGGGGATCTCGGTGCCGATCACCGACATCGTCTGCACGAGCTCCTTCTCGCGTGCGGGCAACCGGTCGATGCGCGCTGCGAGCCCGGCCTGGATCGTCGGCGGCAGGACGAGGCGGTCGAGTTCTGCCGCGAGCGCGTACGCCCCGCGGGCACCGGTGAGATGGCCGTTCTCAGCGAGCGCCTGGACGATCTCCTCGATGAAGAAGGGGTTGCCGCCGGCGCGTGCCTCGATCAGTGCCGCGAGCCCGTCCAGAGAGCCGTCGCTGCCGAGCAGCCCCGTGAGCAGGTCGCTGGTTGCCCCGGCATCCAGTGGACCGAGCTTCAGCTGGGCGTGCGGACCGTGGCGTGCCCAGGCGGCCTCGTACTCCGGGCGGTAGGTGGCGACGAGCAGCGTCCGGGTGCCGGTCGCAGTCTCGACGAGCTGCTCGAAGAACGTGGCGCTCGCGTCGTCCATCCAGTGCAGATCTTCGACCACCAGGACCGCGGCCTGCTTGCGGCTGCGCGCCGTGACGGCACGTCGCATCATGGCTGCGAGGCGGTGCTGGCGAGCCTGAGGATCCAGTGGCGCCATCGGCCGCTCGGCGTCCGGGACGCCGAGGAGCTCGAACAGCAGCGGCAGGTCGGTCGCGAACGCCGGATCGAGAACCAGCATGGTGCCCTCGATCCGCGCGCGGGCGAGCGCGGGCGAGTCGCCCTCGGCGATGCCGAAGTAGTCGCGGTACAGGGCCAGCGTCGGCAGGAGCGGGACGTAGCGTCCGTGTGCGATACCACGGGTCGAGATGACCATCAGCCCGCGGGCGGCGCAGGCGGCGGCGAACTCGCGCACGAGGCGGCTCTTGCCCACACCCGGGTCGCCGACGATCCCGACCGCCCGCCCGTCCCCCGTCAGCGCGTGCTCGAGCGCGGATGTGAGTGCCGCGCTCTCGGCGTCGCGCCCGATGAACGGCGACAGCCCGCGCGTGGCGGCCATCGCTGCCAAGCGCGTCTGCGCGGCCCCGGGCCCGACCAGCTCCAGCACCCGCTGGCGCTCCCCCGCCCCCTTCAGCTCGAACTCGCCCAGCTCGCGCAGCTCGAACTCGCCCTCGATCAAGGCCGCCGTGGACGCGCTGATCGCCGTCGATCCCAGCGGCGCCAGCGACTCGATCCGCTTGCCGAGCGCGGTCGTGTTGCCGATCGGCACGAAGTCCATGTGCACGTCGTCGCCGATCGCGCCCACGATCACCTCGCCGGAGTTCAGGCCGCATCGGACCGCGAACTGCACCCCGTCGTGCCGCGCCAGTTCGGCCGCCAGCCCGGCCACCTCGCGCTGGAGCTCGAGGACCGCCAGGCATGCGCGCCGGGCGTGGTCCTCGTGGGCGAGCGGCGCGCCGAAGACCGCCATCAGACCGTCGCCGGTGAACTGGTTGACGGTCCCCTCGAAGGCGTGGACCGCGCCTGCCGCGATCGCCAGGAAGCGATCGAGGACGAAGCCCCAGCGCTCGGTATCCAGCGAGCGCGTCAGTTCCATCGAGCCGGCGATGTCGGTGTACATGACCGTCACCTGCTTGCGCTCCCCCTCGATTCCCGTGCGCTCCCTGAGGATCTTGGCCTCGAGCGTGCTCGGTGCCCGCAACGGCTCGGCGCCCGGCGTCAGCGCCGCCCCGCACTGCTCGCAGAACCGTGCGCGCGCCGTCGCGCGGTGTCCACAGTCAGGGCAACGTCTCAGGCGACTCATGTGGCGCGCCGCACGAGCGCCTCGGCCTGGACCACGGTGATGTGCCGGCGCTCGGTCGTGATCCAGCCCAGCTCGCGCATCGTTCGCAGCGCGCCGGCGACGCCGGCGCGCGAGGACGCGGTCCAGCTGCCGAGATCCTCCTGGGTGACCGGCAGCCTGATCCGGATCCCCGCGTCGGTGCGGTCGCCGTAGCGCTCGCAGAGCTCGATGAGTCGAGCGGCGATGCGGCCGACCGTGTCGAGATCGCCGAACTGGACGCGCTTGCTGTTGGCATCGCGAAACCGCCGGCCGATCACGTCGATGAGCGTCAGCGCCGCGGTCGGGTGCTGCTCGAGATAGGCGCGAAACTCGGAGGCGGCGACCGCCCGGGCCGCGACCGGCTCGATCGCGGTGACGTTGCTCGAGCGCGGCTCGGCGTGGGTGAACGTGAGCTCGCCGAGGACGTCGCCCGGCCCGCGAAAGCTGAGCACGCTCTCGCGACCGCGCGGGTCGACGAAGCTCGCCTTCACGTGACCTTCGAGCAGGATGAGCACCCGGTCGCCCGGCTCGCCCTGGCGCATCAGACGCTCACCGCGGACGAACCGGCGGTGACCGCCGCGGCTCAGCAGCGCGTCGCGATCGACGTCCGAGAGCAGCGCGAGGAAGGTGTCAGGCTCAGGCTGCTCATCCGCCACCGGCGGATGCTATCCCTCCTCCCCGACATCGGTGCACCGATCCTCGTGTCTCGTCGCGCGGGATGGGGCCGGCTCGACCGGGACGGAGCGCACCACCGGGCGGGTTGGGCAGGCGGGCCCCGCATCGCCGGCAGAATCGCGCATCCGCCGACGAGAACTGTCCGCACACCCGGCAGGCAAACGCGCCAGTTCGGTCCATCTGCGAGACGCTACGGCGGCTGGGGGGCCGCGGCCACTCAATTTTGGACAGAAGGCGTGGAGCGCGCGGACGGGGCTGCGCGTGCTCCTCAGGCGCTCAGACGCCGCCCTCGCGGGCGTCTTCCTCCCACTCGTCGGCCTGCGCCTCCTCGTCCTTCGCGCCGAACGCGACATCGGGCTCAGCCGCCGCATCGGGTGCCTCGTCGGGCACGACCTCGTCGGGCTGTTCCTCTTCTTTCACGGCGTCTCCAATCGCTCGGGATCGCGCAGCGTATCCGGCCCGGTCGCCCGTGCCGTCTCATCCCCACTACTGTCATCGGCATGACTTCCACCGATTGGCTCGTTGTCTCCGAAGGCGGCAGCGCCCCCCGCGT
The DNA here is from genome assembly GCA_963742745.1 of uncultured Actinomycetes bacterium. Classification (GTDB taxonomy): domain Bacteria; phylum Actinomycetota; class Thermoleophilia; order Solirubrobacterales; family Solirubrobacteraceae; genus CADCVQ01. Next base: position 202,556 of record CAVUND010000005.1, on the reverse strand, counting down.
CGTGCCGATCATCGGCCGGCTGTTCGTCGGACGCAAGAACGCCGGCGCGAGCGCCTCGTCGCATCTGCTGCTCGACGACCCGGCGGTCTCGCGCGATCACTTCGAGCTGCGCGTCGACCAGGCCGACGGCGTCGTGCTCCTGGATCGCAGCACGAACGGCACGCGCGTCAACGGCCGCAAGGTCGAACCCGAGGAGCCGCTCCCGCTGACCGACGGCGACTTTCTCGAGGTCGGCACGATCCGCATGAGCTTCCGCTCGCTCGAGGCCGGCGACCGGATCTCCGACGAGGTGCGCACGACGGTCCGCGCGATCGAGCACGCCCACGTCGCGACCGTCGTGGGCGACGTCGTCGGCTACACCGCGACGGCCGAGCGCGACGGTGAGGAAGCCGCGGCCGCGGCGGCCGACGAGCTGTTCGCCGCACTCGCCGAGCTGCTGGTCGAGCACGGCGCCACGGCGAGCCACCGCGACGGCGACTCGCTGTTCGCGGCCTGGGACGTCACCGGCGACCCGCAGGCTTCCGACAAGGCCGTGCGCTTCGCGCTCGCGGCGGCCGAGCTCGCCGACGACACGGCGCTGCAGATGGGCTGGGGCGTGACGCTCGGCGTCGGCGTGGCCGGGCATCCATCCAACGCGCGCGACGCGGTCGACGCTGAGGCGATCAACCTCGCCTTCCGTCTCGCCGGACTGGCCGCCCGCGACGGCGAGCCGCGCGTGCTGGTCGGCGCCGAGGCGGCGTCGGCGGCGCCCGACGCCGCGGACTACGGCGACCCGCGCGAGCTCGCGATCCGCGGCCGCGCCGCGCCCGTCGCGGTGCAGGGCGCAGGGCCGAGCTGACCGCTGGTCCGCATCGACCGAGGCCGGGCGGCCGGCAACCCGATCGAGCTCTTCCAACCCGCCGGCACCTGACGGGCCGCGGTGGACGAGCCGTTCCTCCACACGCTGCTGCAGCGGCTGGCCGCGTCGCTCAGCGCGCGCGAGCTCGAGCTCGCGACCCGTCCACCCGAGGACGCGGGCATCACGCGCTCCTTCGGTCCCGGCTGGCTGCGTATCGACCTGCGGCTCGTGCCGGACCCGCTGCCGCGCGTGACGCTCGAGGTCGACCCGCCGGCCGACGCACGCGAGCTGTGCGCGGCGTGGTCGATCGCGCGACCTGTCGCGGTGTCGCCCGACGTCCATCAGCACATGTGGCAGATCATGGTCGCGGGCGTGGAGCTGCCCGACCCCTACGCGCGGCGCATCGCGGCGAACCCGATCACGGCCGGGCGCTGGAGCGTCACACCCCGTCTCGACGCTCGCCCCGCCGGCGAGCTGCCGGGCGTCGTCAGCGGCGCGTCGCCGGCCTACGACGTGCGCGAGCGTGGCGGCGCGGTGCGCTGGATCGAGATCGCGCCGCTCGCCTACGTGACCCGCACGGTCGGGGCCGGCGGCGCGACGGTCGTGACCCTCGACGACGCCGGTGAGCCCGTCGCCGGCGCCGCGCTCAGCGCCGCCCGCGACTCCGAGACGCGGGCGTCACAGCTCGGCGTCGCCCCGGAGCGGCGCGGCGAGAACCTCGGCGTCGCGCTGCTCGACACCATCGAGGCCCTCGCACGGGAGCAGGGATCCTGCCGCCTGCGGCTGGACTCGAGCGCGTTCCTGCTGGGCGACGAGCTGCCTCTCGGGCGCTGCGGCTATGCGATCGGGCCGCCCTACGCCGCCGACGCCGACGTCGCGGTGTGGGCCGAGAAGGACCTCGCCGCATACGCTGATCTGGATTGACTCCAGAATGTGTGGCACACTGGAGTCATGCCGGCCGCCGCCGAACTCGAGCGCATGCTGCGCGGGGCCTCCCTGCGCGTCACGCGTCCCCGGGTCGCGGTGCTGGCCGCGGTGCACGACCATCCGCACGCGGACACGCACGCGATCATCGGCGCCGTTCGCGAGGAGATCGGTGCCGTGTCCCAGCAGGCGGTCTACGACGTCCTGCGGGTCCTGACCGACGCGGACCTCGTACGGCGCATCCACCCGCCCGGCTCCGTGGCGCGCTACGAGTCGCGGGTCGGAGACAACCATCATCACCTCGTGTGCCGGTCGTGCGGCGCCATCACCGACGTCGCCTGCGCCGCCGGCGCCGCACCCTGCCTGACCGCGGCCGACGACCACGGCTACGCGATCGACGAGGCCGAGGTCATCTACTGGGGCGTCTGCCCCGCCTGCTCGACCGCCCGAAATGCCTGAGTACACCCCTGATCCCGGAGAGGGTTCCCTTGTCTGACACCCCTGACGCCGTAGTTGGAGAGATGAGCGATGCGACCAGGGAGTGCCCGGTCGTACACGGTCGCGCCCCGCACCCCACGCAGGGCGGTGGCAACCGCGGCTGGTGGCCCGATCGCCTGAACCTGAAGATCCTCGCCAAGAACCCCGCCGTGGCCAACCCGCTCGGCGAGGACTTCGACTACGCCGAGGCCTTCAACCGCCTCGACCTGGCCGCCGTCAAGCAGGACATCGAGGCCGTGCTGACGACCTCGCAGGACTGGTGGCCGGCGGACTACGGCCACTACGGCCCGTTCATGATCCGCATGGCCTGGCACAGCGCCGGCACGTACCGCATCAGCGACGGCCGCGGCGGCGCCGGCGCCGGCCAGCAGCGCTTCGCGCCGCTCAACAGCTGGCCCGACAACGCGAACCTCGACAAGGCGCGCCGGCTGCTGTGGCCGGTCAAGCAGAAGTACGGCCAGAGCCTCTCGTGGGCGGACCTCATGGTCCTCACCGGCAACGTCGCCCTGGAGACGATGGGCATGCAGACGTTCGGATTCGCCGGTGGGCGCGAGGACGTCTGGGAGCCCGACGAGGACGTCTACTGGGGCCCGGAGACCGAGTGGCTCGGCGACGAGCGCTACAGCGGCGACCGCGATCTCGAGGATCCCTTCGGCGCCGTCCAGATGGGTCTCATCTACGTCAATCCCGAGGGCCCGAACGCCAATCCCGACCCGCTCGCCTCGGCGCGCGACATCCGCGAGACGTTCAGCCGCATGGCGATGAACGACGAGGAGACCGTCGCCCTGATCGCCGGCGGTCACACGTTCGGCAAGACCCACGGCGCGGCCGACCCGGACGAGTACGTCGGCCACGAGCCCGAGGCCGCCCCGCTGGAGCTGCAGGGCCTCGGCTGGAAGAACGGCTTCCGCACCGGCAAGGGCGCGGACACGATCACCAGTGGCCTGGAGGGGGCCTGGACGCCCACCCCGAAGACGTGGGACAACAGCTTCTTTCAGACCCTGTTCGAGCACGAGTGGGAGCTCACGAAGAGCCCCGCCGGCGCACATCAGTGGACGCCGAGCGGCAACGGGACGTCGGCCACCGTGCCCGACGCGCACGACCCGGCGGCGACGCACCCCCCGATGATGCTCACGACGGATCTGGCGCTGCGCCTGGACCCCGTCTACGGGCCGATCTCACGGCGCTTCTACGAGAACCCGGCCGAGTTCGCCGACGCGTTCGCGCGGGCCTGGTTCAAGCTGACGCACCGCGACATGGGGCCGATCGAGCGCTACCTCGGTCCCGAGGTCCCGGACGAGGAACTGCTGTGGCAGGACCCGGTCCCGAACGTGACGCACGAGCCGATCGGGGCGGAGGAGATCGCGACGCTGAAGGCCCAGGTCCTCGATTCGGGGCTGTCGGTCTCGCAGCTCGTCAAGGCCGCGTGGGCCTCGGCGTCCACGTTCCGCGGCAGCGACAAGCGCGGCGGCGCGAACGGCGCGCGCGTGCGCCTCGAGCCGCAGAACGGCTGGGCCGTCAACGACCCGGACGAGCTGGCGACGGTGCTGAGCACGCTCGAGGGCATCCAGCAGTCCTTCAACGGCTCCCAGAACGGCAGCGGCAAGCGGGTCTCGCTCGCCGACCTCATCGTGCTCGCCGGCTCGGCGGCCGTCGAGCGGGCGGCCAAGGACGGCGGCGTCGACATCGAGGTGCCCTTCACGCCGGGGCGCGCGGACACGTCACAGGAGCAGACCGACGTGGAGTCCTTCGACGCGCTCGAGCCGACGGCCGACGGCTTTCGCAACTACCTGGCCGAGGACCACCGCCTGACGGCCGAGTACCTCCTCGTCGACAGGGCGAACCTGCTGACGCTGAGCGCCCCGGAGATGACCGTCCTCGTCGGCGGCCTGCGCGTCCTCGGCGCGAACGCCGGGGGCTCGACGGCGGGCGTGCTCACCGACCGGCCGGGCACGCTCACGAACGACTTCTTCGTGAACCTGCTCGACCTCGGCACGACATGGACGGCGACCGCCGGCGACGCAGGATCGTTCGTCAGCCACGACGCCTCGGGCGAGGTCAAGTGGACCGGCACTCGCGTCGACCTCGTGTTCGGCTCGAACTCCGAGCTGCGCGCGCTCGCGGAGGTCTACGCCGGCGATGACGCGCGCGAGAAGTTCGTGCACGACTTCGTCGCCGCGTGGGACAAGGTCATGAACCTCGACCGGTTCGACCTCCGCTGATCTCTCGCGTCAGGCCGGCCGCTCGCCGGCCGGCCTGGTCGCAGATCAGGGTGGGTCAGGCTGCGACGTGCTCGTCTGGAATGTGCCGTCCAGAGCAGCGGGACCCGGCATTCGCCCACTAGGTCGAATGCGCAGTTCACACTTTGGGGCAACTCTCGCGGAGCCATCCTTTCCCCCCGGGAGGATCGCTGCAACGCGCGAAGGTGGGCGACACTACCAGCGCTGACTCGATCCACATACGCCGCCGTCTCGCCGGCGACGTAGCGCGCGCTCCTCCACGTTGCGCGCGGTCGAGGGCGCTCGCACTTGAAATCGGCACTCGCGTGCGATGAGTTCTACGCGCCTGCGCCGTCTGTAGTCCCACCACCCCGAGGACTGGAGCCCAGATGAACGAGACGAAGGGACCGGCCGTGCTGGCCGAAGGTCTTGTGAAGCACTACACGGGTCGCGAGGGCACGGTCGAGGCGGTGCGCGGCGTCGACCTCGCGGTCGCCACCGGCGAGGTCTTCGGGTTCCTGGGTCCCAACGGCGCCGGCAAGTCGACCTGCGTGCGCATGCTCACGACGCTGCTGACGATCACCTCAGGGCGGGCGGAGGTGGCCGGCGTCGACGTCGCGCGCGACCCGGACGGCGCGCGGCGCAAGATCGGCGTGGCGCTGCAGGAGGCCGGCCTCGACCCGCGCCAGACCGGCCGCGAGCTGCTCGTCCTGCACGGGCGCCTGTTCGGCCTCAACGCGGCCGACGCCGCGCGACGCGCGCAGGAGCTGCTCGAGCTCGTCGAGATCGAGGACGCCGCCGACCGCGTGACGAAGGGCTACTCCGGCGGCATGCAGCGCCGGCTCGATCTCGCGGCGGCACTCGTCCACGAGCCGGAGGTGCTGTTCCTCGACGAGCCGACGACCGGGCTGGACCCGTCGAGCCGCCTGACCGTGTGGGAGGAGCTGCGCCGCATCAACGAGCACGGCACGACGATCTTCCTCACGACGCAGTACCTCGAGGAGGCCGACCAGCTCTGCGACCGTCTCGCGATCATCGACGACGGCCGGATCGTCCGCGAGGGCACGCCGGCCCGCCTGAAGGCCGACCTGCGCGCGCGCCGCGGCGCCGACACCGAACCGACCCTCGACGACGTCTTCCTCGACGCCACCGGCCGCACCCGCGCCCGCGCGGCGGGCGAGGTCCAGGAGGTGACGGCATGAACGCCACGCTCGCACTCGGCAAGCGCTCGCTGCGCGAGGCGATCCGTCAGCCCGATGCGCTGTTCATGACGATGTTCATCCCGATCTTCTTCTTGATCGTGAACACCGGTCAGGCAGCCGAGATCTTCCCCTCGGCGTCGACCGAGTTCCTGCAGGGCCAGGGGTACGGGGCCTTTCAGCTGCCGATCACGCTGCTGCTGTCGGCCTCGTTCGGCATGGCCGCGCTGTTCCTCGTCGAGGAGATCGAGGGCGGCTACTTCGACAAGCTGCGCGCGATCCCGATCCCGCGCTACGCGATCGTGCTCGGCCGCCTCGTCGCCGAGGGCGTGAAGTGCGTGGTCCTCGCGGCCGTGATCGTGCTGATCGCCCTGCCGTTCGGGATCACGATCGCCAGCGGGCTGTTCGGGTTCGTCGTGCTCGTCGCGCTCACCGCGCTGTGGGGCGTCGTCTACGCCGGCTTCATGCAGCTCATCGCCTTGAAGACCCGCAGCGCGGCGGCGACGAACTCGGGCGGCATGATCTTCTTTCCGCTGCTGTTCCTCACCCCGAACTTCGTGCCGCGCGACATGCTCACCGAGCCGATGGAGGTCGCCGCGACGGTGAACCCGGTCACCTACCTGATGGAGGCGATGCGCTCGCTGATCCTCGACGACCTCGACTGGGAGAAGGTCCTGCCCGGCTTCGGTGTCGTCGCGGTGCTGGGTGTGCTCATGCTCATGCTCACGATCCGCATGATCGAGCGCTACGACTGACCGGCAGCGGGGTCGCCGCGCGCCGGGCCGTGAGGGCCCGGCGGCGCGCGGCGTCAGCGCGAGCCGGTGAGCTCGGCCTCCATCGCCTCGTCGTACTCGCCGCGGCGCGCCGCGCCGGTGCACTTCGCACGGTGCAGGTACTGCGCCTGGGCGTCGGCGACGTTGTCGCTGTCGCCGCGCCACGTCGACAGGGCGGCGGCCTGCAGCCCGCGTCCGTAGGAGAAGCTGACCTCCCACGGCTGGGCGCCCATCTGGTTCATGCGGTTCAACCGCGAGGTCGCGTCCTCGTCGCTCTGACCGCCGGAGAGGAAGACGATCCCCGGGACCGCGCCCGGGACGTGACGGCGCAGGCAGCGCAGCGTCCGCTCGGCGACCTCGTCGTCGTCGGGCTGGTCGGAGCACTCGTAGCCGGCGACCACCATGTTGGGCTTCAGCAGCATGCCCTCCAGCAGCACGCGCTGCTCGCGCAGCTCGGCGAAGACCCGCGCGAGGACGGTGCCGGTGACCTCCTCGGAGCGGTCGATCGTGTGCGGGCCGTCCATCAGCACCTCGGGTTCGACGATCGGCACGATCGACGCCTCCTGGCACAGCGCGGCGTAGCGGGCCAGCGCGTGGGCGTTGACGTGGATGCAGTAGTCGGTCGGCCGGTCGTCGGCGATGTCGATGACGGCGCGCCACTTCGCGAAGCGCGCTCCGCCGTCGTAGTACTCCGCCAGGCGCTCGCGCAGCCCGTCCAGGCCCTCGGTGATCTTCTCCTCCGGGGATCCGGCCAGCGCCTTCGCGCCGGTGTCGACCTTGATGCCGGGCACGATGCCCTGGTCGCGCAGCAGCTGCGGGAACGGTGTGCCGTCCGCCGAGCTCTGCCGGAACGTCTCGTCGTAGAGGATGATGCCGCTGATGTAGTCGGCGGCGCCGTCGGAAGTGAAGAGCAGATCGCGCAGCGCGCGGCGCATCTCCTCGGACTGTTCGACGCCGGCCGCATCGAGACGTTTGTTCATCGTGCCGTTGCTCTCGTCGGCAGCGAGGATGCCCTTGCCTTCGGCGACAAGCGCGCGTGCAGTCTGTTCAAGCTCGCCGGACATGATCTCCTCTACTCGGATTCGCCCGTCCCTCCTCTCGGGCTCCCCCGCCGAGCAAAAGTCAAACCCGATTTCTCGCCCGGCCCGCAGCTCGAGCCGGGCCGGGTACGGTCCACCGCATGGAGGAGTTCCGGACGATCATCGAGCCGTTTCGGATCCACTCCGTCGAGCCGATCCGGATGTCCGACCGCGCCGAGCGTGAGACGGCCCTGCGTGAGGCGGGGCTGAACCTCTTCGGGCTGCACAGCCAGGACGTGCTCGTCGACCTGCTGACGGACTCGGGAACCGGCGCGATGTCCGCCGAGCAGTGGGCCGGGCTGCAGCGCGGCGACGAGAGCTACGCCGGCTCGCCGTCGTGGTTTCGCTTCCTGGCCGCGGTGCGCGAGCTGTTCGACTTCCCCCACGTGATCCCGACCCATCAGGGCCGCGCGGCGGAGAAGATCCTCTTCACCGTGCTCGGGGCGCCGGGCCGCGTCATCCCGAACAACACCCACTTCGACACGACGCGGGCCAACGTCGAGTTCTCGGGCGCCGACGCCGCCGACCTGCCGCTCGCCGAATCGCGCACGCCGTCGCTCGATCATCCGTTCAAGGGCAACATGGACGTCGGCGCGCTCGCGACGCTGCTGGAGGCCCGCGCCGCCGACGTGCCCGTCGTGTTCGTGACGGTCACCAACAACTCCGGCGGGGGCCAGCCGGTCAGCCTGGAGAACCTCCGCGCGGTGCGCGCCGTGTGCGACAGCCACGGCGTGCCGCTCTTCCTCGACGCCTGCCGCTTCGCCGAGAACGCGTGGTTCATCCGCGAGCGCGAGCCCGGCCAGGCGGGCCGCGACGTGGTCGACATCGTGCGCGAGATGGCCTCGCTGGCGGACGGCATGACGATGTCGGCCAAGAAGGACGGCCTGGCGAACATCGGCGGCTGGCTGGCGCTGCGCGACGAGGCGCTCGCCGAGCAGTGCCGCAACCTGCTGATCCTCACCGAGGGCTTTCCGACGTACGGCGGGCTGGCCGGCCGCGACCTCGACGCGATCGCGCAGGGCCTGCGCGAGGTCGTCGACCACGACTACCTGCACTACCGCATCCGCTCCACGGCCTACCTCGGCGACGCGCTGCACGCCGCCGGTGTGCCGGTCATCCGCCCGATCGGCGGCCACGCCGTCTACATCGACGCCGGCGCCCTGCTGCCGCAGATCCCGGCGCTGCAGTACCCGGGCCAGGCGCTGGCGTGCGAGCTGTACGCCACGGGCGGCGTACGCGGCTGCGAGATCGGCAGCGTCATGTTCGGTCGCCGCCCCGACGGCAGCGAGGTGCCGGCCGCCGTCGAGCTCGTGCGCCTCGCGATCCCACGGCGCACGTACACGCAGAGCCACATCGACTACGTCATCGAGGTCGTCCTGGCGGTGGCGGCCCGCGCCGGGCAGCTGCGCGGGCTGCGGATCGTCGAGCAGGCGCCGGCGCTGCGTCACTTCACCGCGCGCTTCGCAGCACTGGCCTGAGCGCCGGGGTACAGTCGCGCTGCCCGACCCGGAGGACACGATGACCGACCGACCACCGCTTCCGCCGTTCACTCGCGAGACCGCCGCCAAGAAGGTGCAGGCCGCCGAGGACGCCTGGAACACGCGCGATCCCGAGCGCGTCGCCGGCGCGTACACCGAGGACTCGGTGTGGCGCAACCGCGACCAGTTCGTCAGCGGCCGCGCCGAGATCGTGCGGTTTCTGACGGCCAAATGGGAGCGCGAGCTCGATTACGCGCTGCGCAAGTCGCTGTGGACGTTCGAGGGCAACCGGATCGCGGTGCGCTTCCAATACGAGAGCCACGACGCCGACGGGCAGTGGTATCGCAGCTACGGCAACGAGAACTGGGAGTTCGACGAGCACGGGTTCATGCGCCGCCGCGAGGCCAGCATCAACGACCTGCCGATCGACGAGAGCGAGCGGCGCATCTTCGGTCCCCGCCCGGAGGAGGAGCACGGGACCGACATCCCGTTGCAGTGAAGCGGCGGTCGTGGCTTGCACGACGCCGATCCTGATCGTCCATGGCGGCGCCGGCGCGCGCCGCCGGGACGCCGACGCGCGCGTGGAGGCCGAGCTGCGCCACGCGCTGACGGAGGCCGTCGAGGCGGGCTGGGCGCGCCTGGCCGCCGGCGCCGAAGCGGCGTGCGTCGCGGCGGTCTGCGTGCTCGAGGACAGCCCCCTGTTCAACGCCGGCATCGGCTCGGCGCTGGCCTCCGACGGCAGCGTGTGGTGCGACGCGTCGCTCATGTGCGGCGATGGCCGCGCGGGCGCCGTGGCCGCCGTGCACGGCATCCGCCATCCGATCTGCGCGGCCCGAGCGCTGGCGGACGACGGTCCCGTGCCGCTGCTGTGGACCGGTCGCAGCAACGAGCTGGCGGCGCACCACGGCCTCGAGCGGATCGTTCCGGCGCTGATGATCACCGAGCGCCAGCGCCGGCGGCTGGAGGCACGGCTCGCACGCGGTGGCGCGCCCGCCACGGGCGGGACGGTCGGCGCTGTCTGCCTCGACGCCGCGGGCGGGCTGGCCGCGGCGACGAGCACCGGCGGCTACGCCGGCAAGGCGCCCGCGCGCGTCGGCGACTCGGCGATCGTCGGCGCGGGCACGTGGGCGGCCGCGGGCACGTGCGCGGTCTCGGCCACCGGCGACGGCGAGGCGTTCATGCGCGTCCTCTTCGCCCACGAGGTCCACGCGCGGATGCGCCACGGCGGCGCCGGCCTCGCCGCGGCGGCCGAGGCGGCGCTGGCGGCCGTGCGCGAGGCGGGCGGCCGCGGCGGCGCGATCTGCGTCGGCGCGGACGGGACGCTGGCGATGCCGGTCAGCAGCGAGGTCATGGCGCGCGCGTGGCGCTGCGGCGACGAGCCCGTCCGCACGGCGCTCGGCGGTGCGGACGACACGACGTAGCGGGTTTGTGCGCGGTCCCGCTCAACCGCGCGCTCGCACCGCCTTCAGCCGTCCCTCCACCCAGCCGCGCAGGCCGCTCGTGTACCAGCGCGAGAAGCGCCGGTCCGACGGGCCGCCCGGCAACGCCGTCCAGACGACGCTCTGCGCGAGGTCGGTGACGAGCCGGAAGGACGGGCCGACCGCGACGTCGCGCCCGCCGACGCGCAGCAGCTGGCTCTGGTGCACGGCGGCCCGGTTGCCGCGCAGGTGCACCGGCCCGTGGTCGAACCCGAGCCACTGCGGCAGGCGGCCGCCGAGCAGCAGGTGGCGCATGACCATCTGCCTGGGCGGCGGATCGCGCGGCGCCGCCTCGAGCGCCTCGACCGCCATCCGGCGCAGCGCGGTGTCGCGGCCCTCGGGCCCGGCCCAGGTCCCGCGCGCTCCGAGCAGGACGTCGTCGACGAGCCAGAAGTAGTTGGCGACCACGTCGGTCTCTGACAGCACGTAGCGCGCCGCCTCCTCCCCGCAGGCCCAGCCCAGCACCGCGCGGGTCGCCGCAGCGTAGAAGGTCTCAAACCAGGCAGCCGCGCGGGCGTCGTCATAGGACCCGTCCCAGCGCAGGAGCGCCGCGAACCGGTCGTCGCCTGCGAGCAGCGGCGCCAGCCCGCGCATGAACCGCTGCGCCTGCTTGGACACCGCGTCCATCTGCACGTGGCGCTGCGCGTCGATCGTCCAGTCGCGGCGTGCGCCGAGCAGCTCCGTGATCCGCTCCGCGCGGTAGGGCGCGCCCGCGAGGTTGATCGGCCGCGCGCTGCCGAACCGGTTGAGGTCCTCGTTGGCCGTCGCGATGAAGCCCTCGGCGGGGTCGCGCCGCTGCGGCAGCTCGCCGGGATCGTGAAAGCCCTGCCAGTCGTCCTCGCCCCGCCAGCCGGCGAGCGGGAGCAGCCCGCTCGCGCCTTCGCGGCGGCGCGGGATGCGACCCGACATGCGGTAGGCGATCGAGCCATCGTGGTCGGCCATCACCCAGTTGAACGCCCACTCCAGGCGGCTGAGCAGCTCGCCGGCCTCGGCGGCGCTGCGCGCGCCCGGCAGCTCCAGCGCGGCAGCGAGCGAGACGGCGCCGCCCTCGCGGCCGGCCCAGCGCGTGGCGAGGTAGCGGCCGGCGACGTGTGGATCGCCGCCGAGCGTGCCGTGCCGGTTTTCGTAGTAGCGCCGGCGCAGCGGCGGCCCCTTGCGCCGCCGGATCACCTCCTCGCGCACGTCGAAGGGCTCCCAGCGCGACTCGGCCACGCCCTCGCTCTGCGCCTTCGCCTTCGCCTTCGCGTTCGCGCCGGCTGGCGCCGTCGCGGCAGTCCTCGACCCAGGAGTCGATGACGTCGGCGTAGGCGTAGGTCACGCCCCACGCGACCGCCTCGTTGCGCCCGACGAGGATCGCGGGGACGCCGGGCATCGAGGCGCCGGCGACCCAGCCCTGCGGGCCGTCGAGCACCGACTCGTACCAGACGGCGGGCAGGCGGTTGACCTCCAGGTGCGGGTCGTTGGCGAGGATCGCCGTGCCGGTCGCCGTGCGGGCCGGCGCCAGCACCCAGTTGTTCGACGCGGCGGCGGCCGCTGCGGCCGGAGGCCAGCGGATGTTCTCGGGAACGATCGGGTCCTCGATGCGCAGGCCGTCCAGCAGCGCCCCGTCGAAGCCGGCGATCCGCCCGCCGAAGAGCTCGTCGAGCGTCGCGGTCGCCACGCCGGCACCGAGCATCTGCACGATGAAGCGCTCGATCTCGCCCTGCGTCTGGGCGAGCCCGACGTAGCCGATGAGCCGCCCCATCAGCACGCAGTCCCCCGCGGTCCACGGCTCGGGCCGGTGGCGCAGCAGGCGCAGCTCCCAGGGCCGGTGGGCCGCCAGTGCGCGGTTGACGCCGTCGGCGTAGGCCGCGAGCAGCGCCTGATGGGCCGGCGACAGCAGCGCGACCTGCGCCTCGGCGCCGCCGACGAGGTCGAGGCGCCGGAAGAAGTCGTCGAGCGCCACCATCTCGTCGCCGGGGTCGAGCAGCTCGGCGGCCCGGCCCTGGCCGATGATCTTCGTCATGACGAGCTGCAGCGCCCGGTCGGTCCCGTGGCAGTGGCCCAGGCCGCGAACCGTGTCGGCCATGGTCGTCGCGTGGACGTGGGGAACGCCCGCGGCGTCGCGCTCGATCTCGATCGGGCCGTCGCCCGACAGCGTCCAGCGAGTGCGCCCGCGCAGCTTCATGGCCGATCGCCTACCCCGAAGCGCCATCCCGTTGTCCGCGCGGGGTGTGTCGAATGCGTCGCGCGGGCCGCGAGGTTCTCGACACCCCCCTCGGCTCAAGACCGCCGACCCCGGCGCAAAGGCCGTCGGCCAGACGAACTCACGCCCTCATCGATGCTGTTTCACCACGCGATCGCCCGCACGCCGCGATGCGAAGCGCACATCCACGCTCGCCGCCCTGCGACCGCCCGTGTCTAGACGGCGGAGTGCGCAGCCGGGGTCGCCATGGAGCAGGCCGTCAAGCTCAGAGGAGACGGACGCACGCCTCTGCGTCGGAACAGCTCCTCCCTGCCGCTCAGGCCTGCTCTCTGGCGAGTGAGGCGCTCAGGCGGGCATCCGGTTCACCGCGTGCTCGCCCGTGGCCCAGAGGTGCTGCACGGCGTAGGCGCGCCACGGCCGCCAGGCCGCGGACGCGCAGATCAGCGCGGCGGGCGTCGCGGGCAGGCCGAGCGCGCGCGCCGCCTTGACGACGCCGAGGTCGGTCGCCGGGAACGCGTCGCGATCGCCGAGGGCCCGCATCGCGATCACCTCGACCGTCCAGGGGCCGAAGCCCGGCAGCGCCGCCAGCGCGCGGCGGGCGTCGTCGAGCGACGTCGCCGGCCCGAGATCGAGCTCGCCCGAGGCGAGCGCGGCCACCAGGGTGGTCAGCGTGGTGCGGCGCGTGGCGGGCAGCGCCAGCGCGGCCGGATCGAGCCGCGCCAGCGCGGCAGGCTCGGGGAACAGGTGCGTCAGCCCGCCCGCGGGGTCGTCGATCGGCTCGCCGTGGGCGGCGACGAGGCGCGCGGCATGGGTGCGCGCAGCGGCGGTCGACACCTGCTGACCGAGCACCGCCCGCACCGCGAACTCAGCCGGGTCGGCGGCGCCCGGGACCCGGCGGCCGGGCGCGGCGGCCACGAGCGGGGCGAGCGCCCGATCGCCGCTGAGCCGCTCGTCGATCGCGATCGGATCGGCGTCGAGGTCGAGGATCCGCCGGCAGCGGCTGATGGCGGCCGGGCGATCGCGCTCGTCGGCGAGCGTCAGCCGGCAGTCGATGTGATCCGCGCGCGGCGCGAGCGCGACGACGGCGCCGCCGCGCGCGAGCCGCAGCGTGCGGCGATAGCAGCCGTCGCGCCACTCCTCGACGCCGGGCACGGCCGACGCCGCGAGATGCCCGAACAGGTTGTCGGGAAAGAGCGGAGGGCGAAACGTCAGCCGAACGCGCACGCGCACGGTCGGCCGCGCCCCCGGCACTACGGCCGCGGGCCCTGCGGCAGTCCCGCGCCCTTGCGCTGGAAGACCTCGAGCAGCTCGTTCTCGTGGGCGACGCGGCCTTGCGCGCCGTCGAGCTCGCGAAACGCCGCCTTGAGGATCGAAACACCCTCCGGGGAGTGGGCCGCCACATGAGCCGCGAGCCGCAGGGCGGCGGCCTTGAACGCCTCGAGCGCGGCGAGGAACTGCGTGATCAGCGTCAGCAGCAGCGCGCTCGTGACAGCGACGAAGACCGGCGCGACGAACATCCCGAGCTTCTTCTCGAAGGAGACCTCGGCCCACTTCGCGCGCAGACCGCGACCGGCGCGCACCAGCTTCGCCCACAGCGCCGCCATCGCCCGCCAGCCTCCCGCACCCCGGCGACCCGGTCAAGGGGGCGTGCCCGCTCAGCCGTCAAGCGGCTTGCGGGCGACGATCGCGACGTACGTGATCGGCTCGCCGGCCATCGTCAGGCGGTGGCGAAACCGCTCGCGGACGAGGATCTCGCCGCCGTCGGTGCGTTGCTCGAAGCCGGCGAGGTACTCGCCGAAGTCGCTGCCGCCCGGCTCGGCCAGGTCCTCGTGCAGGCTGACCGAGAACCACGACCCGGCCGGGAACGCGCTCCACAGCCGGTGAAAGCTCTCGGCCGAGATGTGCCCCAGGCCCAGCGCGCCCGCGCACACGAGCGCGTTGAGGCCATGCGCGCCGATGAGCTCCGCAACCTGCGGCAGATCGTCGGTGTCGCCGACGAGGTACTCCGCGTACAGGCCGGGGCGGTCACGCAGCGCGGCGGCCCGCGCCTCCTCGATCCCGTCCGACGCGACGAGCGTCCCCACCCCCCGCGCGCGCAGCGCATCGCCGGAGACCCCGTTGCCGGCCCCGAGGTCGTAGACGGCGAGCGCCGCCGGCCGAACGCCCGCGTCTGACGCGCAGGCCACGAGCCGGTCGGCCAGGACGGTCGCCGACGCGCTCTCCAGCCGGCGCTGGACGACCTCCTCGTAGAGGCCCGGGACCGCGTAGACGCGGTCGTACTCGTGCAGGCGGAAGCGATCGGTCGTGCCGTCGGCGTGGCGCAGGACGAGCGATTCCTCCGTCTGGTCGCGGCCCGGCTGCAGTTCGATCTCGTAGTCCACTCCCCCACCCTATGCCCACCGATCGCGCCGGTAAGGCCTCGTCAGCCTCGTTGGCTCACCCGCTGCGCGCGTCGCGCGTCGCCGTCATGATCGTGCGGACGACGTACATCACGGCAAGGGCGAAGAACAGCGCGCCGATCGCCGCGCGGACCTGCTCCTCCTCGAGCGGGCTGCGCTCCGCGAGCGGCTCCGCGACGGCGTCGGCGGCCTTCGCGCGCCATCCCTGCAGACCTGCGGTGCCGAGCTGCGTCGGCGTTTGCATGGCGTCTCCTCCGGTTGCTGGTCCCTCCAGGGGTTCCCCCGCACGCGTCGCGGCGAACCGGCGGACGGCGCCGCTCGTCAGCCGCTCTCGGAGCGGCCCGTCTCGCAGTCGGGGTCCTGCGCGCGGTCGGTCAGGCCGTCGTCGTCGTTGTCCTCGCCGTCGGTGCACTGGTTCGCGACGGGGGGCGACGGCGGCGGCGAGGTGCCGCTCGGGGGCGGGGTGGTCGCGGGCGGGATCGCCGTGCCCGCCTCGCTGCCGCTCGTCTCGCAGTCGGGATCCTGCTCGGTGTCGGTCAGGCCGTCGTCGTCGTTGTCGCGACCGTCGCCGCAGTCCGGTCCGGGGTCCACCGGCTGGGTCGTCGTCCCGGGCTCCTCCTCGGGCGGGCACGTCGGGTCGCGGTCCTCCGGGGCGACCTCCTCGCAGAGCGGGTCGGCGGCCGCGGACCTCTCCGTGAACTCCGCGCTGAGGCTGCGCGTGCGGTCCATGACGAACGAGCAGCGGCCGTCTCCGGTGCAGGCGTCGCCCCACCCCTCGAACGTCGATCCGGTGAGCGGCTCGGCGGTCGCGGTGACGCGCGTGCCCTCGGTGAACTTGTACTCGCAGGAGGCATTGCACGAGACGTCGCTGGGCGAGATCTCCACGCCCCCGATCCCGCTGCCGCTGACCGACACCGTCAGCAGCACGCGATCGTCGGGCGTCGTCGCGGTGGTCACGCCGGCCGGTATCTCGGAATCGGCGACGCCGCCCTCGTCGCCGCCGAGGCTCGCGAACGCGAAGATCAGCCCGACGGCGATGAGCAGGGCTGCCCCGAGGGCAGCGAGCAGCACCGGCGGCGGGCCGCCGAACTGGGAGTCGCTGGCGCCATCGTCCGTGGTCACAGGGCGCGGCGGACCATACCGATCGGGACGCCGGCGCCACGCAAGGCGGCGCCGGCGGGCCGGCCGGCGCTCAGCTCATGCGATGTCGCGCCGGCGCAGCAGGAACGCCGCCAGCGCGGCGAATCCCGCGACGAACACGGCGAGCACCGCGAGCGCCTGCACGCTGTCGACGAACGGCCCGCCGAAGGCGCCGGGGCCGTTTGACTCGATGCCTGCGGCCGGCGCTCCCAGCGCCGTCGCGAGCGAGTAGCCGTTGGCGCGCAGGAACACCTGCGTCAGCGGCTCGAGCACGCTCACGCTCTCGGCGAACGCGCTCAGCAGGCCCTCGACGACGAGCGCGTAGAGGATGCCCAGGCCGATCGCCAGCGAGGTGCCGCGTGTCATGACGCCGAGCAGCACGCCGAGCGCGGCCCAGGCGGCCAGGATCAGCCAGCCGGCGGCCATCCCGCGCACGATCAGCCACGCCGACGGCCAGACGACGGGCGCGTCCTCGACCTGGGCGATCACGACGCTCGCGATCGCGCCGCCGATGAACACCGTCACGACGAACGGGATCAGGACGATGCCCAGCGCGATCAGCTTGGAGCCGAAGACCGTGAGGCGGCTCGGGCCCTGCACGAACAGCGTCTTGAGCGTGTCCCAGCCGTACTCGCTGCCCAGCGCGAAGACGCCCAGCATGAGCGCGAAGACGCCGCCGAAGAAGGGAAACCCGGAGAGCAGGGTGCCCGCCAGCGACTCGGGCAGGAACTCGGTGACTCCCCCGCCCGCGTCCTCGGGATCGAGCGCGTACGGGACGACGTAGGCGAAGAACACCCCCAGGAACGTCCAGATCCCGAGCAGGATCCAGGTGGCCGCCCGCCTGCGCAGGACCAGCAGCTCGGCGCTTATGTTGCCTCTCATGACGACTGCCCTCCGTTCGGCGTGGTGAGCTCGAGGAAGACGTCCTCCAGGGACGCCGTCTGGGCGTAGATCGCGGACACCGCGACGCCGGACTGCACGAGCATGCGGTTGATCGCGGCCGCCTGCGCGGTGTCGACGACGACCTCGAGCAGACCGTCGTGCACCGCCACCGTCTCGACCTCCGGCAGGGCGCCGATCAGCCGCACCGCCTCGGCCTGCGGTTCGGCGCGGAGGCGCAGCCCGGCCCGCCCGCGTAGTTGCGCGACGGTTCCCTCGGCGACGAGCGACCCGTCGCGGATGACGCCGACGCGGTCTGACACCTGCTCGATCTCGCCCATGAGGTGGCTCGAGAGCAGCACGGTGCGACCGCCCTCGGCGAGCGAGCGGATGAACTCGCGCATCTCGGCCATGCCCGCCGGGTCCAGGCCGTTGGTCGGCTCGTCGAGGATCAGCAGCTCGGGGTCCTTCAACAGCGCGGCGGCGACGCCGAGGCGCTGCTTCATCCCCATCGAGTACGTCGCGGTGGGATCGGCCGCGCGGGCGCTCAAACCGACCTGGCCGAGCACGTGCGAGACACGGTCCTCGGCGACGCCGCCGTGGCGCGCGAGGACGCGCAGGTTGTCGCGGCCCGACAGGTAGGGATAGAACGCCGGGCCCTCGATCATCGCGCCGATCCGCGCGAGGCCCGCGGGCGCGCCCGGCGGTGCGCCGAGGATCGTCGCCTCGCCGGAGGTCGGCCGCACGAGGCCGACGAGCATGCGCAGCGTGGTCGTCTTGCCGGCCCCGTTTGGACCGAGGAACCCGTAGACCTCGCCGCGGCGGACGCGCAGCGCAAGGCTGTCGACGGCGACGATCGTGTCGCCGTAGCGCTTCGTGAGGGCTCGGGTGCTGATGACGAGCTCGTCGTCGGGGACGGCGGGCGCGGCGGGGGCGTCGGGCGCGGCGGTGGCGGCGGTCATGCGATCTCCCGGGTCGGGGCGGCGGGTCCGGCGAACGTGTTGCAGCATCGCCTGCGCCGGGCGGCGCGTCGTCGGCCACACGGGCGAGCCTGCGTGGACCGGGCGGTGATCTGTGTGTCGGCCGTGCGCAGGACGGCGGATCATCCTCACGGACGACGGCCGCGCCGGCCAGCGCCGCTACGGTGGATCGCATGACCGCCATCGCCTCGCCGGAGCGCTGGCGCACCCGCGATCCCCGCGTGCTCGACGGGCTGCTGGCATTCGTGCTCACGGCCGCGCTGCAACTGCAGCTCGCGCTCGCCGGCGAGCCGCGCGCGACCGTGGTGTCGGTCCTGGGCGGACTGGCGTTGACGGCGCCGCTCGCCTGGCGGCGCCGCGCACCGCTGGCCGTCGTCATCGCCTACGCCTCCGCCGCGGCGCTGCAGACCGCGCTGGGCGGGGGGATCTTCGACGCCGAGCCGCCGCTCGCGGCGGCGCTCGTCACCGGCGCGATCGCCTTCTACACGCTCGGCGCCCACGTCGATGACCGTCCCGCGCTCGCCGGGCTGGCACTCGGCGTGCTCGGCCTGTGGACGACGGTCGTCGCGTCCGACCACGCCGACCTGCCGAGCTACCTCTTCTCCGCCGGCCTCGTCGCGCTGTCGCCGTGGCTGGCGGGGCGCGCGTCGCGGGCGCGGACCCTGCGCGCCGAGGCGCTCGAGCGCGAGCGCGAGGGGCGGTCCCGCAACGCCGTCTCGGAGGAGCGCCAGCGGATCGCGCGCGAGCTGCACGACGTCGTCGCCCACGGGCTCGTCGTGATGGTCGTCCAGGCGCAGGGCGCGCGCCGCATCCTCGACCAGGATCCCGAGCGCGCCCGCGAGGCGCTGCAGGCGATCGAGTCGACCGGCCAGACGGCGCTGGCGGAGATGCGCCGATCGCTGGGCATCCTGCGCGAGGAGCGTGCGCCCGCCGACCTCGCGCCGCAGCCGACGCTGGAGGACCTCGATGCGCTGCTGGCCGAGATGCGCCGCGCGGGCCTGCGCGTGGACCTGCGGATCGAGGGCGAGCGGCGCGCGCTGGCCGAGGGCGTCGACCGCTCGGCGTACCGGATCGTGCAGGAGGCGCTGACGAACACGGTCAAGCACGCGGGGCTCGTGCCGACGCGGGTCACCGTCGCCTACGAGGCCGACGAGCTGCGCCTGGAGATCGCCGACGAGGGCCCCGGCGCGCCGGCGCCGCGGGCGGGCGGGGACGATGGCGAGCCGGCGGGCGGCCATGGCCTCGTCGGGATGCGCGAGCGCGTGCGCCTCTATGGCGGCGAGCTCGAGGTGGGCGGCGACAACGGCCACGGCTTCGTCGTGCGGGCGCGGATCCCGCTGGCGCCGTGAGCATCCGCGTCCTGCTCGTCGACGACCACGCGCTCGTGCGCACCGGGTTTCGCATGGTGCTCGACAGCGAGCCCGACCTCGAGGTCGTCGGGGAGGCGGCCGACGGCCATCAGGCGATCCACAGCGCGGCGCGGCTGGCGCCGGACGTCGTGCTCATGGACGTCCGCATGCCGGGCCTCGACGGGATCGCGGCCACGCGGGCGATCGTGGCAGCCGGGGACGCCGACGGCGACGGCGACGGCGACGGTGCGGTGGCGCCGAAGGTGCTCATCCTCACGACGTTCGACCTCGACGAGTACGTCTTCGACTCGCTCACGGCGGGGGCCAGCGGCTTCCTGCTCAAGGACGTTCCGCCCGAGCAGCTCGTCGCGGGCATCCGGGCGGTCGCCGCGGGCGACGCGCTGCTGGCGCCGGCCGTGACGCGGCGGCTCATCGACGAGTTCGTGGCGGCGGGCCGGCGGCGGCCGCCCGGCCCGCCCGCGGAGCTCGGCGAGCTGACGCCGCGCGAGCTCGAGGTCCTGCGGCTCGTCGCCCAGGGCCTCTCCAACGCCGAGATCTCGACGGCGCTCGTCGTCGAGGAGACGACGGTCAAGACCCACGTCTCGCGCCTGCTCGCGAAGCTCGGGCTGCGCGACCGCGTGCAGGCGGTGGTGCTCGCCTACGAGACCGGGCTCGCCGGAGGCGGCGCGCCACGCAGCTGAGGTCCGGGCGCGCACGGTGCGATACCGCACCCGGCGCGCCCCGACCCGCGCCGGCGGCGGTGACGCGCGCGGTGCGATATCCGCACCCGGCGCGTCGACGAAGCGCTCAGCGCCGGCGCGGCGGGGCCGGCGTGCGCTCCGCCGCGGCGCAGCGCAGGCAGAGCACGCTGTCGGGTCGCGCATCGAGCCGGGCGCGCTCGATCGGCCGGCCGCAGGTGTCGCACAGGCCGTAGGTCCGCTCGTCGAGCTTCGCCAGCGCGCGCTCCGTGCGGGCGAGCGTGCTCTCCAGCGAGCGGCCCACGCCGATCTCCGTCAGCCGGCCGACGGCCTCGGTGGTGCCGTCGCCGATCCGCTTGCCGAAGCCCTGGGCGGTCCCGCGCTCGGGTCGCTTCGCCAGGGCGGCGACGCGGTCGCGCGTGAGGCGCCGGTGGTCCTCGAGGGCGAGGCGGATCGTGTCGAGGTCGAGGTCGTCGTCGGGCGCGGTCATGGCGCCCTCCTACCCGGTCCATACGCTGGACCGGCGCGGCGCGAGGTTCGGGGGTCAGCCCCACCCCACGACACCGGCAGCCACGACTTGATACCCCCAGGGGGTATCTCTAGTCTTCGCCTCGTCAACGACACCGGAGGGAAACGACGATGCAAGCGACGACCAACTCCACCCCCACCCCCAACGCCAACGCCGACGACGCCGCCCGCCGCCCCGGCGCGCCCGCTGCCGGCACGCCGCGCCGCTCGCCCGTGTTCACCTTCACCCGTCACTACCTCGAGATGGTCGTCGCGATGCTCCTGGGCATGTTCGTCCTCGGTGGTGCGCTGGCCGTCGCGCTCGAGGCGGCCGGCGTCGACGTGTCCAACTGGGAGACCGAGGCGCCGGCGCTGCTGCTGCTCGGCATGGCGATCACGATGACGGTCCCGATGGTCGCGTGGATGCGCCACCGCGGTCACGGCTGGGCGCCGTGCTGGGAGATGGCCGCGGCGATGTTCGTCCCGAGCTTCGTGGCGATCGGGCTTCTCGTGACCGGCGCCCTGACCGACGGCCATGCGCTGATGATGATCCAGCACATCGCCATGTTCCCCCTCATGCTGGGCGTGATGCTGCTGCGCCCGCGCGAGTACAGCACCGCGCACTGACCGCAGCCGCCGGCTTGGTCGTCGCGACAGACGCACGCTTTCGCGGAAGTGGCAGGTTTGCTGCGCCCTACGCGCCGGCAGGCGCGCTCACACGGTGAAAGTTGCTCGCGCACATACGGTGCACGCCCCTGCGCGCCGATCGCGCGGTCCTCTCGGCCTTGCGGTAGGTGCTCACGCGCTCGAAGGCGTTGCCGCGGTAGACGTAGGTCGTCGCCCAGCCCGCCGCGACCATGATGCGCCCGAAATCGTCGCCGCCGGCGCTCACGTAGGCCAGCACGCGTCCGTAGCGATCGGTCAGATCCTGCGTCGGGTCGGTCCTGAGCCTCACGCTGCGCCCGCGGCCGTTGCGCAGCGCGAGCTTCTTCATCCGCGCGGTCGCGTCGCGGCCGCCGCACTGGACCCGGGTGCCGGGCTGCTTCGTCTCCGGCGTGTCGATGCCGATGAGCCGCACCCTCGTCGTCACGCCGTTGGCGAACCGCACCTTGAGCGTGTCGCCATCGATCACCGACGTCACGCGCGCCTGCACGTCGAGGACCTTCGCGGCCGGCGGCGCAGCCGGTGCGGGAGCGGGAGGCGGCGTCGCCGGCGCGGGAGTCGCGCTGCCGGCGCACGGGCACGGCAGCGACTCGCACGCCAGGCCGTCCTGATCGCCGTCGAGGCCGTCCGGATCGCCGGCGAAGGCGTTCAGCCACGCCTGTGCAGCGGCGCGGTTGGGAAAGTCCGCGCAGTTCTTGCCGGCCGCCGCGGCGGGCGACGCGGCGGCAAAGGCCAACACGCAGGTCAGGATGGCGAGCGACAGGATGCGAAGCACGAATGGCCTCCACGGAGCGGTGAGTCGATGGGCGTTCACCGTCCTGTCGGAGTCTGCGGCGCCGAACTTGAGGGACGAGGGCGAACCTGGCCCGACGAGATCTCTAACCTGCCCGCCCGTGAACGTCATCGACGAGCTGCTCGCCAACAACAGGGCCTTCGCGGACGCGTTGCCCGTGCAGCACCTCGACGGGCGCCCGCGGCGGCGCCTGGCCATCGTCACGTGCATGGACTCGCGGCTGGACCTCTTCGCCGCGCTCGGCCTGCACCACGGCGAGGCGCACATCCTGCGCAACGCGGGCGGCGTCATCACCGATGACGTCATCCGCTCGCTGGCCGTGTCCCAGCGGCGGTTGCTGACCCGCGAGGTCATGCTCGTCCATCACACCGACTGCGGGATGCAGTCGCTCACCGACGACGGCTTCCGTGCCGAGCTGCAGGCCGCCAGCGGCGTCGCGCCGGCCTTCGCGATCGAGTCCTTCAGCGACCTCGACCGCGACGTGCGCCAGTCGATCCTGCGCGTGCGCCGCTCGCCGTTTCTCCTGCATCGCGACTGCGTGCGGGGCTTCGTCTACGACGTCGACACGCACGGGCTGCGCGAGATCCACGTCGACGACGAGGGCTGACGCGGACGCTAGTCGACGGCGCAGGCGCCGCGCGTCCACGGCCCGCCGGCATGGCCGCGCACGGCCTGCTCGCCGGGCGCGAGGTCGAGCACGTCGAGCAGCGTGGGGTCCTCGTCGACGGAGTGGTAGAGGTGGGAGATCGTGCCGTCGTCGCGGGCGTCGCTCGTGCCGATGAGCTGCCAGAGCTCGTCGTCGTCGTCGTTTGAGACGAGCAGGATCGGCTCCTGCAGGTCGAACACCTCGGGCGTCTGAATCGCCGTCGTGCCCAGCAGCCAGTGCACCATCCACCATGCGCGGCGATCGCGCTCCATGACGCAGTCGGCGACGAACCAGATGAAGTCCAGATCCGGATGCGCGCGCGCCTCGGCGGCGCTGAGGTGTGGCCCGCCCTCGGACACGTCCTCGAACGCCTCGTCGTCGAGCGAGAAGCCGTACCCGTCGTCGCTCGGGAAGAGGATGGCGTGGAACGTCGCACCGCCGGGGTTGCCGGCGCCGATGCCGATCGTCATGTGCGCGATGTGCGGATCGGCGCCGGTCGTCCAGCCGATCGCGTAGGAGGCCAGCTCGCCGCGGATCCCGACGAACTCGCCGAACGCGCGACGGTCCATGCCGGCCGCGTCCGGCGTGGGCCGCTCGACCAGCGGTCCCTCCTCGATCGTCATCTCCATGGCGCCCCGGTACCCAGCCGCACGCCCGGACATCTGCGCGAGTCGACCGGCTACCGGCGGCGGGCGGCGGGCGCGAGCGCCGGGTTCGTCCATCCGGCGTCGACGGGGTTGAGGTTCGTCCCCGGCGCCACGATCTCGTCGATGCGATCCAGCACCGCATCGTCGAGCTCGACGTCCGCGGCGCCGAGCTGGGACTCGAGCTGCTGCATCGTGCGCGGCCCGATGATCGCCGCGGTCACCGCCGGATGGCGCAGGACGAAGGCGAGCGCCATGTCGATGAGCGACATGCCGGCCTCCTCGGCGAGCTGCGCCAGCGCGTCGGCGGCCTCGAGCTTGGCCTGGTTGGCCGGCAGCGAGAGGTCGAAGCGCTGCGGGATCATCTTCGCCCGGCTCGACGTCGGCGTCTCGGCGCCCTTGCGCCAGCGCCCCGACAGCCAGCCGCCGGCCAGCGGGCTCCACGGGATGACGCCCATGCCGTGCTCCAGGCAGGTCGGCAGGACGTCGGCCTCGATGCGGCGCGCGAGCAGCGAGTAGGGCGGCTGCTCGCAGACGAAGCGCGCCGTGCCGCGCTCGCGGGCCACCCACTGGGCCTCGACGATCTGCGCCGCCGGGTACGTGGAGGAGCCCGCGTAGCGGATCTTGCCCTGCGCGACGAGGTCGGTGAGCGCGCCGAGCGTCTCCTCGTGATCGGTCCACGGATCCCAGCGGTGGACCTGGTAGAGGTCGATCCAGTCGGTCTGCAGGCGCTTGAGCGACGCCTCGACCTCGCGGAAGATCCAGCGCCGCGAGTTGCCGCACTCGTTGGGGTCGTCGCCCATCGTGCCGTGGAACTTCGTCGCGAGGACGACGTTGTCGCGGCGGCCGCCGGCCAGCGCCTTGCCGACGATCTCCTCCGACTCGCCGCGCGAGTAGACGTCGGCGGTGTCGACGAAGTTGATGCCGGCGTCCAGCGCGCGGTGGATGATCCGGACGCCGGCGTCGTGGTCGGGCTCGCCCCACGCCCCGAACATCATCGTGCCGAGGCAGAGCGGGCTGACGTGGACGCCGGTCCGTCCGAGGGTTCGCTGTCGCATCGCCTCGACGGTACTCGGCGCGGGCCGGCGGTCAGGGCGGCGGCAGGCGCCAGCTGGTGGCGAGCACCTCGCTGGGAAACAGCTCGGCCCACTGCTCGGCCGCGTCGCGCAGGCGCTGCTTGGCCCGCTCGAGCGAGAGGCGGGTGACGCTGTCGCTCCACCAGCGCTCGCCGACGGCGCCCCTGACGGCGCCGGGGTCGAGGTCGGCGTCGGCCGCGCAGAGGTCGCAGACCGCGCGCGTGAGCATCTCGGCCTGCATCACGCGATCGCCGGCGCGGGCGATGACCTCGCGGCCGCGCCGCGTCGCATGCGGCGCGCGGCGCCCGGCGACCACGGTGGCGTGGCCGAACATGCCGCCGGCCACGAGCACGCCCCACACGCCGCAGCGCAGCCCCAGCTCCTCCTCGACGATGAGGTGGGCGATGTCATGCGGCAGCTCGACGGCCGGACCGCCGACCCGGTTGAACGCGCCGCCGTCGAATGACACGTCGCAGCCATCGGGCCGGTGCAGCAGCGCGCGGTAGCGCCGGCTCTCGCCCTTGTGGAACTCGACCTTCACGGGGCCCATGCCTGGCGGGACGGCTCTACCCCGATGCGCCGCGAGCGCCGCCGCCGGCGTCCGCGGGGTGCTCGTCGAGCCATACCTGCGCGGCGGCGGAGGCGTCACGCGCGATCGCGGCCCAGTCCGCGTCGGGCGCGGGTCGCTCGATCACGCCGATGATCGCCAGCGTGCGCACGACCGACTCCAGCGGGCGCCGCGCGTAGGACCACGGCGGCGGCAGCGCGTCGCCGACCTTGGCCTGCGCGACCCACTCGACGAGCATCCGATCGCGCGGCGTGATCGGCGGCTCGTGGTCGACGCGCACCTGCCTGCCCTCTCCGCGGCCCCAGTGATCCACGCCGCAAGGATTTCACAGTCCCGCCGCTGCGCCTCCGACGGCCTCGGGCCTACACTCGCTGCGCGGCCGGCGCGTCGGCCGGCGCCCTCGCAATGTCGATGCTCGAACAGCACGAAGTCGCCGCCTATCTGCTCAAGCGGCGGCTCGTGAGCCGCCGCGCGATCGTGGCGGGTCGCCTGCACGTCAGCGACGTGTCCAGCCGCAACCGCAACTTCCGCGTCAGCGGCGGGCCGGGCGAGAGCTACCTGCTCAAGCAGGGGATCGCCGCCGACAGCGCGCACTCGCTGCGCAACGAGGTCGCGCTCTACCGGCGGCTGAGCGGCGCCGGCGCGGCGGGGGCCAACGCCGTCCCGCGGCTACACGGATACGACCGCCGGCGCGGGATCCTCATCCTCGAGTGGATCGCCGGCGGCACGGACCTCGACGCGCTGCATGGGCGGCGCGGGCGCTGCCCTGCGGTGCTCGCGGCCGCCCAGGGCCGGGCACTGGCGGCGATCCACGCCGTGGCGCGCGACGGGGAGGCGTTGCGAGAGGACCCGCCGTGGGTCCTGGCGCTGCATCGCCCGCCGCTGGAGGCGCTGCGATACCTCAGCGCGGCGAGCGTCACGCTCGTGCGGCACCTGCAGGCCGACGAGCGCCTCGGCGCGGCGTTCGACGCGCTGCGCGAGGGATGGCGGCCCGACGTGCTCGTGCACCGCGACGTCAAGTGGGCCAACTGCATCGCCCACCCCCGGCCCGGCGGCGTGCGGCCGACGCGCATCCGGCTCGTCGACTGGGAGATGGCCGGCTGGGGCGATCCCGCGTTCGACGTCGGCTCGGCGCTGAGCGACTTCGCGGCGTTCGGGCTCGACGCCGGGCCCGGCGCCGTGCGGCCCGCGGCGGCGGCGTTCTGGGACGCCTACGTGCGTGCGTGCGGCCTCGGCGACGCCGCCGCGGTGGCGCTGCTGGAGCGCTCCGTGCGCTTCGCGGGCGCGCGGCTCGTGCAGAGCGCCTACGAGCACACGCAGGAGACGACGGTGATGAGCCCGCGGGTGCTGCGGCTCGTCGACCTGGCGCGCGAGCTGCTGCTGCCCGGCGGTCCCGCCGCCCGCGACGTGCTGGGGCTCGGCGCGTGAGCCGCTACGAAGACCAGGTGGCGGAGGCGCTGGGCGCGGTCGCGCTGCGTCCGCCGGACGCGTTTGTGTGGTTCGGGCGCCGCGAGACGGCCGCTGCGGGCGAGATGCTCGTGGCGCGCCTGGCTCAGCGGCTGCACGACGACTTCTTCGCAACCGCCGTGGCGCGGCCGCGGGCCAGCGCGCCGGCCGGCGCGCCCGGCGGCGGCGGCGACCTCCTCGGGGCGCTGTCGCAGGCCAACGGCGGGCGCGGGGCGTGGGAGGACGGATGGCGGATCGCGGCGCTCGACGAGGCGGACGGGCTGCGGGTCGTGCGCCCGGACGGCCTCGCGCTGCTCGCCCCCGCCGAGCAGGTCCGCACGGACGAAGTCCTTGCGCCGGGCGCGCGCGCGGCGGTGCGGCTGCCCAAGGAGCTGCGCGGCCTCTCCCCCGGCTTCTGCATCGCCCTCGGCGACAGCGGCTCGCCGCCGGAGGCGGACGCCCGCGTCGGGCTGTACTGGAACATTGCCGCCGCGGGCGCCGCGACGCTGGTCGCGCGGGTCACGTACGCGCTCAACGGCGCCGCCGTGCGGTTCTCGCTCGAGCTTCCCGTGGCGGGCGCCCGCTACGGGCGCGGCGACAGCGCGTTGCTCCTGCTGGCGCGCGACGACTTTCCTGTCGCGATCGAGGTGCTGCGGCCACTGTCGCGGACGCTCGGTGCGCACCTCGGCGCGGCGGCACCGGCGTTCACGCAGCCGCTGGGCCGCGGCCTGGCGGTCGCCGAGCAGCCTGCCGGCGCGGTGCGCTTCGGCGAGCACCGCTGCCGGTTGCTGGCGGCGGCGATCGTCGCGGCCGGCGAGGCCGGCGACCGGCTCCTGCACGTGCGCGAGCGCTTCGCGGCGGCCGGGCTCAGCCTCGACGCCCCGTACCTGCAGCCCGGATCGGCGGACGCGTATGCGCGTTCGTAGCATCGCGCCGCCTCCGTCGGCCGCGGGGTCGGGCGGCGGAACGACGACCGACCTCGTCGCGGCCGCGGCGGGGATCGGCGAGCGGCTCGTGCGCGAGGCGGTCTGGTACCGCGGCCGCTGCAACTGGATCGGCGCGGATGGTGCGAGCGCCCACCGCGCGCTCGGCCCGTCGCTGGGCGACGGCACCGCCGGGATCGCGTTGTTTCTCGCTCAGTTGCACGTGGCGACCGGCGCCGAGGCGGTCCGGCGCACCGCCCGCGGCGCGATCGCGCAGGCGCTCGCCCGCGCCGACGACGTGGCGGCCGCGGCGGCGCGCGGGCTGTACGCGGGGCGCCCCGGGATCGCGTACGCCGCCGCACGCTGCGGCGCGCTGCTCGGCGACCAGCGGCTGCTGGCGGAGGCGGCCCGTCTCGCGCGACCAGCGGGCCCGGCGCCGCGCTCGTCGCCGCGTAACACGGCCGCCGATGTCGTGTCGGGCACCGCGGGCGCGATCGCGGGGCGCGTCGCGCTCGCGCGGCTGCTGGGCGACGAGCGACACCTCGCGCCCGCCGCCGAGCTCGCCGAGGAGCTGGCGAGCACCGCTCGCCGCGCACGCGAGGGCTGGTGCTGGGCGCCGCCGGGCGGTCGCGCCTCCGAGCACGGGCTCTGTGGGATGGCCCACGGTGCCGGCGGCGTGGCCTGGGCGCTGCTCGAGCTGCGCGCCGTGACCGGCGACGCTTCCCACGACACGGCCATCGAGCGAGCCATGAGCTACGAGCGCCACTGGTTCGATCCCGACGAGGACAACTGGCCCGACCTGCGCGGCATCGAGCGCCGCGAGCCGCGCGGCGCGTTCCGCCCGCCGTTCGCAACCGACTGGGCGCACGGCGCCCCGGGCATTGCCCTGACCCGCCTGCGGGGCTGGCAGATCACCGGCGACGAGCGGCTGCGCGGCGCGGCGCTCACCGCGCTCACCACCACCGCGGCGAGCGTCGAGCGCGCGCTGCTCGTGCCCCGCGCCGGATTCACCCTCGCCCACGGCCTGGCCGGCAACGCCGACGTCCTGCTGCACGGCGCCGAGCTGCTGCCCGAGGGCGCGGCGCTCGCCCGGCGCGTCGCCGAGGTCGGCGTCGGGCGCTACGCGACGAGCCTCGACGGCTGGCCCTGCGGGACCGGGCGCAACCCCTCGCTCCTCACCGGGGACGCCGGCATCGGGCTGTTTCTTCTGCGCACGGCGGACCCGGCGGTGCCCTCGGCGCTGCTCGTCGGCGCAGCGCCGCTCTGAGCCGCCGACGACACTCGCCAAGATGAGGGCCCGATGGCTCCCGCTCCCCGCAACCTCGTCAACCTCAAGTCCGTCGCCAAGGGCTACGGCAGCCGCTCGGTCCTGCACGACGTCACGCTCGGCGTCAACGCCGGCGAGCGGATCGGGATCGTCGGGCGCAACGGCGACGGCAAGTCGACGCTGCTACGGCTCATCGCCGGCGTCGAGGGGCCCGACGAGGGGGCGATCACCCGCGAGCGCACGCTCCAGCTCGCCCTGCTGGGCCAAGGCGACGAGCTCGACGACGCGCGCTCGATCCGCGACGAGCTCGTCGGCCGCCGCGCCGACCACGAGTGGGCCGCTGACGCCCGCTTCCGCGAGGTGCTCGGAGGGCTGCTCGGCGGCGTCGGCCTGACCCGCTTCCCCGGCGGGATGGACACGCCGATCGCCACGCTCTCCGGCGGCGAGCGGCGGCGCATCGCGATCGCCCAGCTGCTGCTCGGCAGCCCCGAGCTGCTGCTGCTCGACGAGCCCACCAACCACCTCGACGTCGAGGCGGTCGACTGGCTCGCCCGCCACCTGGCCGGCCGGCGCGGGACGATGCTCGTGATCACCCACGATCGCTGGTTTCTCGACGCGGTCTGCACCGCGACGTGGGAGGTCTCCGACGAGACCGTCCACCAGTACGAGGGCGGCTACGCGGCCTACGTCCTGGCGCGCGCCGAGCGCGACCGACAGGCCGCGGCGCGCGACGACCGCCGCCGCCAGCTGCTGCGCAAGGAGCTCGCCTGGCTGCGCCGCGGCCCGCCCGCACGTACCGCCAAGCCGAAGTTCCGCATCGACGCCGCCAACGCGCTGATCGCCGACGAGCCCGAGGTGCGCGACCGCGCCGAGCTGCTGCGCTTCGCGACGACGCGGCTCGGCGACAAGGTGCTCGAGGCCGTCGGCGTGTCGCTGGCGTTCGGCGACGCGCCGCTGCTGCGCGACGTGACGTGGCGCCTGGGTCCCGGCGATCGCGTCGCGCTCGTCGGCGTCAACGGCTCGGGCAAGACGACGCTGCTCAACGTGCTGTCCGGTGAGCTGGAGCCCTCCGCGGGCACGGTCGACCGGGGCGCCACCGTGCGCCTCGCTCACCTCTCGCAGGACACGGCCGAGATCCCCGGCCACCTGCGGGTGCTCGAGTCGCTCGAGCAGGTCCGCGGTCGCGCCACGCTGAGCGACGGCCAGGAGCTGACCGCCGGCATGCTCTGCGACCGCTTCGGCTTTCGCGGCGCGAAGTCGCGCACGCTCGTGCGCGACCTGTCCGGCGGCGAGCGGCGCCGCCTGCAGCTCATGCGCCTGCTCATGGACGAGCCCAACGTCCTGCTGCTCGACGAGCCGACGAACGACCTCGACATCGACACGCTCACGGCGCTCGAGGACCTGCTCGACCGCTTTCCCGGGACGATCGCGGTCGTCAGCCACGACCGCTACTTCGTCGAGCGCGTCTGCGACAACGTCCATGCGCTGACCGGCGACGGCGGGCTGCGCCACCTGCCGGGCGGGATCGAGCAGTACGTCGAGTCGCGCCGCGCGGCGGCGGCGGCGCCCGCGCCGGCGGCCGCACCGCCGAGCAACGGTGCCGCGGCGGCCGCGGCCCCGCCCCGCAGCCGGCCGGGCGGGGGCGCCATCCGCGCCGCCCGCAAGGAGATCGACCGGTTGGAGAGGGCGCTGGAGCGCGTGAGCGCCCGCGAGGCCGAGCTGTACGAGGCGA
The DNA here is from genome assembly GCA_963742745.1 of uncultured Actinomycetes bacterium. Taxonomy (GTDB): domain Bacteria; phylum Actinomycetota; class Thermoleophilia; order Solirubrobacterales; family Solirubrobacteraceae; genus CADCVQ01. The sequence continues at coordinate 172,175 of CAVUND010000005.1, read as the reverse complement.
TGGCCGCCAGCGCCACCGATCATGCGCGCCTCGACGCGTTGCAGGACGAGCTCGCCGCGCAGGCCGCCGAGCGCGAGCGCCTGGAAGCGGCGTGGATCGAGACGGCGGAGCTGCTCGAAGCCTGAGCCCGGGGCGCCGTGGGGCGTCTGCGATGAGTTTCGCGGGGAGGCGGCGTCCAACTCCTACCACCCTGCCGCAAAACCCGAGGAGGCCCCATGCCGCGCAAGCTCATCGAATCGACCCTCGTCACCCTCGACGGCGTCATCAGCGACCCCCAGCACTACGGCGGGCCGTACTGGGACGACGAGCACAGCGGCTACTCCGCCAAGCTCATGGACGGCACCGACGCGCTCGTTCTCGGCCGCGCGACCTACGAGGGGTTCGCGCCGGCCTGGTCGTCGCGTTCGGGCGACCCGTTCACCGACAGGATCAACGCGATGCCCAAGTACGTCGCGTCGCGCACGCTGACCGAGACGACCTGGAACGCCACGATCCTCGAGGGCGACGCGGTGCAGGCCGTCGCCGACCTCAAGCAGCAGCCGGGCGGGAACCTCCTGAAGTACGGCAGCGGCGAGTTCAGCAAGGCGCTGCTCGCAGCCGGCCTGATCGACGAGCTGCACCTGTGGGTCTTTCCGGTCGTCGCCGGCCAGGGCGATCGGCTGCTCGCCGGCCTCGACCTCACGCACCTCGAGCTGATCGACTCGACGACGTTCCAGTCGGGGATCGTCGTGCACGCGCTCGCACCGAAGTAGCGCCGGTTAGTCCCGCGCGCCACCGGGGCACCCTCACGCCCCGATGGACATCACCCTGCATGTCGACGGCGAGGCGCGCGCGCTGTCGCTCGACACGCGCACGACCGTCCTGGACGCGCTGCGCGAGCATCTCGGCGTCACCGCGCCGAAGAAGGGCTGCGACCAGGGTCAGTGCGGCGCCTGCACCTGCCTCGTCGACGGGCGGCGGGTGACGACATGCCTGAGCCTCGCCGTCGCCTACGACGGCGCGCACATCACGACCGCGGCCGGCCTCGCCGGCGACGACGGCGAGCTGCACCCGCTGGCGCAGGCCTTCGTCGATCACGACGCCTTTCAGTGCGGCTACTGCACCCCCGGCCAGATGTGCTCGGCGGTCGGCATGCTCGACGAGGCGCAGGCCGGCCACGCCAGCCGCGTCACGGGCGACCTCGCCGCGCCGATCCGTCTCGACGACGACGAGATCCGCGAGCGGATGAGCGGCAACCTGTGCCGCTGCGCGGCCTATCCGAACATCCTCGCCGCGATCCGCGCGGTCGCGTCACCGTGAGGCCGTTCGAGTACGAGCTCGCCGCCGATGCGGACGCCGCGATCGCGCGCGTGGCGGGGCGCGCCGACGCGTCCTTTCTCGCCGGCGGCACGAACCTCGTCGACCACATGAAGCTCGGGATCGAGAGCCCGCGGCTGCTCGTCGACGTCTCGCGCCTGCTGCCGGCCACGATCGAGGATCGCGGCGACGGCGGCCTGCGCATCGGCGCCGGCGTGCGCAACGCCGACCTCGCCGCAGACATGCGGGTGCGCACCCGCTACCCGGCGCTCGCGCAGGCGCTGCTGGCCGGCGCGTCGGGCCAGCTGCGCAACCTCGCCACGACCGGCGGCAACCTCCTGCAGCGCACGCGCTGCGCGTACTTCCGCGAGACCAGCCTGCCCTGCAACAAGCGCGAGCCGGGCACGGGCTGCGCGGCGCTGGACGGCTACACCCGCTACCACGCGGTCCTCGGCGCCTCCGAGCACTGCGTGGCCACCCACCCGTCGGACATGGCGGTCGCGCTGCTCGCCTTCGACGCGGTCGTGCGGGTGAGCGTGCCCGACGGCGGCGCGCGCGAGGTGGCGATCGCCGACCTGCACCGTCTGCCCGGCGACGCGCCCGAACGCGACACGACGCTGCGCCACGGCGAGCTGATCACCGCCGTCGACCTGCCGGCGCTGCCGATCGCGGCGCGCTCGGCCTACCGCAAGGTCCGCGACCGCGCCTCGTTCGCGTTCGCGCTGGTCTCCGTCGCGACCGCGCTGGAGCTCGACGACGACGGCGAGACGATCGCCGACGTGCGCATCGCGTTCGGCGGCCTCGCGCACGCGCCGTGGCGCGCGAGCCGGGCCGAGGACGCCCTGCGCGGCGGGCCGGCGACCGAGACCGCCTTCCGCGCCGCCGCCCACGCCGAGCTGGCCGACGCCCGGCCGCTGCGCGACAACGCGTTCAAGGTGCCGATGGCGACGGGCGCCCTCGTGGCGACCCTGCGCGACCTCACCGGCGCAGCCGCGGCCGAGGCGCCGCGATGATCCCGGTGTCGGATGCCGTCGCCGCCCGCCCGATCGGCGCCGACATCGGCCGCCTCGACGGCCCGCAGAAGGTCACGGGGACAGCGCCGTACGCCTACGAGCACCCGCTCACCGACCCCGCCTACGTCTTCGCGCTGCTGTCGACGGTGGCGCGCGGCACGGTGACGCGGATCGACGCCGGCACCGCGGCAGCCCTGCCCGGCGTGCTCGCGATCCTCACCCATGAGGAGCCGCCGCCCCTCGCGGACACGAGCGACGACGAGACCGCGATCCTGCAGTCCCCCGAGATCCACTTCCGCGGACAGGTGGTCGGCGCGATCGTCGCCGAGAGCCTCGAGATCGGCCGGCACGCGGTCGGGCTCGTGCGAATCGACCAGCAGGCGGCCGACCATCGTGTCCGGCTCTCGCCCGACGACCCCGAGCTGTATCGCCCCGAGAGCGTGGAGGATGCCGCCAGCGGCGACGTCGAGGCGGCGCTGCGCGCGGCGGCGGCGTCGGTCGTGGCGACCTACAGCACGCCGATGGAGCACAACAACCCGATGGAGCCGCACACGACCGTGGCCCGCTGGCAGGACGGGACGCTGCACCTGTACGAGTCCACGCAGAGTGTCCACGGCGTGCGCGACTCGCTCGCCAAGGTGTTCGGCCTCCGGGCCGAGGACGTCCACGTGAGCGCGCCGTTCGTCGGCGGCGGGTTCGGCTCCAAGGGCGTGGTCCACGCGCCGACGGTGCTCGCCGTCATGGCGGCGCGTGCCGTGCCCGGCCGGCCGGTGAAGCTCGCCCTCTCGCGCCAGCAGATGTTCACGCTCGGCGGTCACCGCGCGCCGACGATCCAGCGCGTGCGCCTCGGCGCCGACGCCGACGGCACGCTGGTCGCGCTCTCCCACGACGTCTGGCAGCACACCTCGCGTGTCAAGCAGTTCGTCGAGCAGGCCGGCTCGATCAGCCGCATGATGTACGCGGCGCCCAACCGCCGCATGACGCACCGCCTCGCGCCGCTCGACGTTCCCGCCCAGTCGTGGATGCGGGCGCCCGGCACGGCGCCGGGCTCCTTCGCCCTGGAGTGCGCGATCGACGAGCTCGCCTTCGAGCTCGGGCTCGACCCGATCGAGCTGCGCGTGCGCAACGACCCGCCGGCCGACCCCGACACCGGCCTGCCCTGGTCATCGCGCAACCTCGTCGCGTGCCTGCGCGAGGGCGCCGAGCGGTTCGGTTGGGCCGGCCGCTCGCCCACGCCGGGGAGCCGGCGCGACGGCCGCCGGCTCGTCGGCACCGGCGTTGCCGCAGCGGCGTACCCGCCCGAGTCGACGCCCGGCTCGCAGGCGCAGATCGAGGTCCTGCCCGACGGGCGCTACGCGGTGCGAATCGGCGCGATGGACGTCGGCACGGGCACGTGGACGACGCTCACCCAGGTGGCGGCCGAGGCCCTCGGCGTCGCCGTCGAGCAGATCGCGCTGGAGATCGGCGACACCGCGACGCCGTACTCGCACGTGCCGGGCGGCTCGGCGGGGATCCACTCCTGGGGCTCGACGCTGTACGGCGCCGCGCGGGCGTTTCGCGACGCGTACGGCGACCACCCGCAGCCCGGCGACGAGGTCACCGCCGGGGCCGCCGACAACCCCGCCGAGGACGCATACGCGATGTACACCTTCGGCGCCCAGTTCGCCGAGGTCCGCGTCGATGCCGACACCGGCGAGATCCACGTTCCGCGGATGCTCGGCGTGTTCGCGGCCGGCCGCATCGTCAACCCGCGCACGGCGCGCTCGCAGCTCATCGGCGGGATGACGTTCGGCCTGTCGATGGCGCTGTTCGAGCACACCGTCATGGACGCCCATGCCGGCGCGATCGTCACCGCCGACCTCGCCGACTACCACGTCGCGACGCACGCCGACGTCGGCGACATCGACGCCCGCTGGATCGACGAGGCCGACCCCCACGTCAACCCGATGGGCACCAAGGGCATCGGCGAGATCGGCATCGTCGGCTCCGCCGCCGCGGTCGCCAACGCCGTCTTCCACGCCACCGGCGTCCGCGTCCGCGACCTCCCGATCACGCCCGACAAGCTGCTCGGCGCCGGCTGAGCGAGGGGGTGTGTCGAATACCTCGCGCCCTCGTCGCGCGACCTATTCGACACACCCCGCGGGACCACGTCAACCCCGGAACGAACAGGGGACCTTCCCCAACTCACACCCTCGATGCCGCCGTTCGCCGGCACTCCCGCCGACGCGAAGCGTCAGCCAACCCTCCAGCACGAGACCTAGACTCACCGCGTGTCCCGCGAAGGCATCGATCCCGACGAGCTCGCGATCGCCCTCAAGGTCATCCGACAGCTCGACGAGCTCCCCACCGAGCACCCCGACGCGGTCGCCCTCCGCCGCGCGACCGCCGGCCTCTTCAAGGAGGTCAAGCTGCGCCGCCGGGCCGAGCGGCGCGCGGCGGTCCTCGCCGCCGACGGCGCCGTGACCGCCGCCACGGCCACCGGCGCCGAAGGCCGCATCGACGACGAGACCGCCGGGCTGGCGCTCCAGCCGCAGGCCAACGGCGCGAGCGCCGGCACGCTCGTCCAGCCGCGACAGTGCTACGTCTGCAAGGAGCGCTACACCGAGGTCGACGCCTTCTACCACCAGCTCTGTCGCACCTGCGCCGCCCGCAACCGGGCTCGCCGCGACGCCCGCACGGACCTGAGCGGCCGCCGCGCGCTGCTCACCGGCGGGCGCGCGAAGATCGGCATGTACATCGCGCTGCGCCTCCTGCGCGACGGCGCCCACACGACGATCACGACCCGCTTCCCGCGCGACGCGGCCCGCCGCTTCGCCGCCATGCCCGACAGCGCCGACTGGCTCGAGCGCCTGCAGATCGTCGGCATCGACCTGCGCAACCCCAACCAGGTGATCGCGCTCGCCGACGAGGTCGCCGCCGCCGGCCCGCTGGACATCCTCGTCAACAACGCCGCCCAGACCGTGCGCCGCTCCGCGGCCTCCTACGCCCTGCTCGCCGAGGCCGAGGCCGCGCCGCTGCCACCCGGCCCGCTGCCGGAGATCCGCACGTTCGGACCCGCCGGCCCGACGAGCGGCCTGCCGGCGCCCCGGGACGCCGTCACGAGCCCGCACTGGACCCCCACGCCGCACGCCCTCAGCGCCCTCGCGCTCAGTGCGGGCTCCGCCTCGCCCGAGCGCATCGCCGCCGGCATGGCGATCGACGCCGGCGGCCTCGTCCCCGACCTCGACGCCGTCAACTCGTGGGTCCAGCACGTCGACGAGGTCGACCCCGTCGAGCTGCTGGAGGTGCAGCTCTGCAACCAGACCGCGCCGTTCATCCTCGTCGGGCGCCTGCGCGCCGCGCTCGCCGCCTCCCCCGCGCGCCGGACGTACATCGTCAACGTCTCGGCGATCGAGGGCCAGTTTCACCGCGGCTACAAGGGGCCCGGCCACCCCCACACGAACATGGCGAAGGCCGCGCTGAACATGCTCACGCGCACGAGCGCCCATGAGCTGCTGCGCGACGGCATCCTCATGACGAGCGTCGACACGGGCTGGATCACCGACGAGCGCCCGCACCCCACGCGGATGCGCCTCGCCGGGGAGGGATTTCACGCCCCGCTGGACCTCGTCGACGGCGCCGCGCGCGTGTACGACCCGATCGTTCGCGGCGAGTCCGGCGAGGACCTGTTCGGCGTCTTCCTCAAGGACTACGAGCCGGCTCCATGGTGAATGGCGCGCGGACCGCTCCCGCGCGCCGCCGAGATCGCTAGCGTTCGCGCCCGTGCCCGGGCCCCAGACAGCATCACGGCGCGCGCGGGCGCCGGAGGTCGCGCAGCGCGTCGGCGGCGCGCTGCGCCGGCGCATGCGCCGTCCCCAGCCGCCGCTGCGCTTCCCCGCGGTCGCCGGCCCGATCCACCCCGGCGACGACATGAAGCACCCCGAGGACCTCGACGGTGCGCACTACGCGCGCGTCGGGCGCTCCGCGGTCGCGGCGATCGGCACGGCGCTGGCCGACGCCGGGCGCGGCTTCGACGACGTCACGTCGTGCCTGGACATGCCCTGCGGCTACGGCCGCGTGCTGCGCATGCTCGCCGAGGAGATCGCCCCCGAACGGATCACGGCTTGTGACATCAACCGCCAGGCGATCCGCTTCTGCGCGACGCAGTTCGGCGTCACCCCGCTGCGCTCGACGCCGAGCCTGGAGCGGATGCAGCTCGGCCGCCACGACCTGATCTGGTGCGGCTCGCTCGTCACGCACCTCGACGAGGAGCGCGTCGCCCAACTCCTGCGCAGCTTCACCGACGCGCTCGCGCCCGGCGGCATCGCGATCGTCACGATCCACGCCGAGCCCCCGCGCAGCGGCGAGTTCGCTGCGCGCAGCGACGAGATCGCCACGGCGCTCGCGACCCACGGCCATCTCCACATCCCCTACGAGGGCGCCCTCTTCGACTACGGGCACGCCTGGCACACACCCGACCACGTCGAGCGCGCGTTCGCCGCCGCTTCCGGCGACACCGTCGCGCTCGTCAGCCACCAGCCCCGCGGCTGGGACGATCACCAGGACGTCCTCGCCTTCCGGCGCGAGCCATGAGCGCTTCGCATCCACCCTTCGCCGCGGCCCGCCGGGCCGCGGTGCTCGCGACCCTCGTCCTGTCGCTCGTCCTCCTGGCGGCGGCTGCGCCGCTCGCGGCCGCCGGCTCGCCCGCCCCGGCGGCGGGCGCGGCGCCGACCGCCGACCCCCTCGACGGCGGCGGAACGCTCGATCTCACCGAGGTCTCGCTGGTCCAGCGCGACGCGCGCATGGCGGTGCGCTTCGTCAGCGCCGGCCCGTGGGACTCGCGGGAGCTGACCTCGGTGGCAGGCCGCGAGCTGTGCCTGACGCTCGTCCACGGCGACCCGGTGATCGCCCGCGCCCGCATCTGCGTCGTCCGGCGCTCCGCCCGCACGGCGTTCGAGCTCACCCCGCTGGCCGAGGACGGGACCGCGGGCACCGCCCGTCCGCTGCCCATCGACCCCTCGCGCCCGGCGCCCAACGTCTTCGAGGCGACCTTCCTCCCCGCCGCCGCGAGCCTCGCCGTGGGGCCGTACGCCTGGTATGCCGACAGCGCCTGGACCGATCCCGCGACCTGCCCGGCGACCTGCCGCGATCGCGTTCCCGACGCCGGGGCGATCGAGGGCGAGGCCGTCCTGCTCGCGGTGGCGCCCTGTTTCGGCGCCGCCGCCCGCGATCCCGCCGCGCCCTGCAGCAACCCCGACCTGACCGGCAGCGTCGAGCCGACGCCCCAGCGCGCGAAGGTCATCGGCGCCCCCTACTGCGACAAGGTGCAGCACGACAAGCTCATCACCGCCTGCTACTTCGGCGCGCCCGCCGAGGAGGCGACCGGGACGTTCGCGCTGATCGGCGACAGCCACGCCGCCAACCTGAAGTACGCGCTCACCGTGCTGACCCACGCCAAGCGCTGGCGCGGCATCTCGATCCTGCGCTCGGGCTGCACCACGACACGGGGCCGGCCGATCCTCGGGACACCGAAGGTCTCGCGCGAATGCCGCCAGTGGAACAGCCAGGTGCTGCGCTGGCTCGCCAAGCATCCCGAGGTCCAGATCGTCTTCCTGTCGGCGCACGCCACGGCGCGCGTCGAGAGGAGCCGCGGCCGCACGCCGGTGCAGGCCGCCCAGGCCGGCTACCGCGAGGAGCTGCGCGCGATCCTGCGCCAGCGCCGTCGCATCGTCGTGATCCGCGACGCGCCCACCTCGAAGATCAACCTGCTCCCCTGCGTCTCGCGTGCGCTCAAGGCCCGCCGCAACGCGGCCTCGAGCTGCACGTTCGCCCGCGCCCCCGCGGTGCCGGTCGACCCGCTGCTGGAGGCCGCGCGCGCGCTGCGCTCGTCCCGGGTGAAGACGATCGACCTCACGCGGCAGTACTGCGGGGCCACGCGCTGCTTCGCCGTCGTCGGCGGCGCGCTCGTGCGCCACGACAAGGCCCATCTCACGGGAGCGTTCGCCGCCACCCTGGGGCCGTTCGTGCTGCGCGCGCTGGACCGTTGAGCGGTCCTCGGAGCCAAGCGCTCACGCCGGCCGCCGCGGATGGCGCTGGGGCATGGAGCCCCGCTGTGCGCAGAGCAGCCCTCATGCCCGCGTTCTTCGCTCCCCCGCCCGCCGTGCCGTCGACGACGCCCGAGCCCGCCGGCAGGCTCCGACCGGGGCCGGAAGCCCGCCGGCGACGAGGCGCTCAGCGCCCGCGGCAGCATGGCGAACGTCGGCGCGGCCGGCGCCTCGACTACCACTCGATCTCCACGCACCAGTCAGGCCACGGCATCGGCCTGCACCGCGCCAACTCCAGCGACGCGCTGACGATGTACTGCGCGGTGCGCACGGGCGCCACCCACGCCCGGACGCCTCGCCAGGGGCGACGTCATGGGGCTGCGCGCTATCCGTGAGCAGCGCATGAGAGGCAGGTGGTTGGCGCTCGCACGCGGGGGTAGCGTTCGGCCATGGCCACCAGCTCGCAGCGCACCGCCCACCGCCTCGTCCCCGTCGCCGTCGCGGCGACGCTCAGCCTGACGATCGCCGCCAGCGCCGCCGCGGTCACCAAGCGCGGTAACTCCAAGGCGAACACGATCGTCGGGACCGCGCAGGCCGACCGCCTCTACGGCAAGGCCGGGGAGGACTCGCTGCGCGGCCTCGGCGGCGCCGACCGGCTCGACGGCGGCGGCAACAGCGACCGCGTCAGCGGCGGCGACGGCGCCGACCGCCTGCTCGGCAACGTCGGCAACGACCTGATCTTCGGCGGCCCGGGCAACGACCGCGGCGACGGCGCCCAGGGCGACGACGACATCCGCGGCGAGACCGGCACCGACACGCTCACCGGCGGGCCCGGGCGCGACCGGCTCAGCGGCGGCGCGGGCAACGACAGCCTCGCCGGCGGCTCCCAGAACGACACGCTCAGCGGCGGCGACGGGCGCGACACGATCAAGGGCGACGCCGCCGACGACCGCATCACCGGCGGCGACGACGACGACACGCTCGAGGGCGGCGCGAACGAGGACCGCGTCGACGGCGGCGCCGGCAACGACCGCATCGAGGGCGGCTCGGGCTCCGATCGCCTGGCCGGCGGCAGCGGCCACGACTACATCTCCGAGCGTGCCTCCGCCGAGATCGAGCACATCGAGGGCGGCGACGGCGACGACTACATCACCACCGGCGGCGGCACCGATCGTACGATCAACGGCGGCGCCGGCAACGACGTCATCCGCGGCGGCCCGCAGGTCCTCACGCGCGAGAACGCCGACCAGCTCGGCGACGGCATCTCCGACGGCGGCCCCGGCAACGACATCGTGATCGGCGGCGGTGCCGCCGACTTCGTGCGCGGCGGCGACGGCGACGACATCGTCTACGGCGGCGCCCTGCCCGACCGCATCGACTGCGGCGCCGGCAACGACGTCGCGGTCGTCGAGAACGAGCTGGAGGGCAACGTCGCCAGGACGCTCGGCTGCGAGCGGATCGTGATCGGCGACCTGTCGGTCAGCGATCCGAACTTCGACGGGCTGTTCGGCACGGCACACCCCGGCAAGGCCACCGGCACACCGTAACTCGCGCCGGCGGCGCCTCCGCGCGGGCCGGGGGCGGGCGAGCTACGCGCGCCAGACGATGTCGTCGAGCGCGCGCATGCTGAGCGTGACGCCCTCGCGCGCCGCCGTCTGGCTGCGCCGGCGCCAGTAGTCGACGACGGACTGCGGCGGGGCGATCTCGTACGTCAGCTCGATGACGACCGGGCGGCCCGCGAGGGTCGGATACGTCGCGACCATCTGGCCGTCTCGCGCGTAGCGCAGATAGGTGCCGAGCTTGCGCTTGAGGCGGTTGCGCTCGGAGCCGTCGGTCGGCCAGGCCCCCGTCTGCACGATCGACAGCAGCGCGTTGCCGTCGGCGTCCTCGGCGATGACGTCGATCTTGTCGGGGTCCTCGATGCCCGGCATCGTGCGAGCGTACGGCATGGCCGGGCGGTGTACGGTGCGGCGATGAAGCGCAAGCTCATCGCCGGGGTCGTGGTCGCCGCCGCACTGGGCGCGGCGGCGGGCGTGCACCGCATGATCAAGCCCGTTCCGAGCTGACACCGCGCCGGCGCGTCGTGCGCCGCCGCGGTGTCCGCATCGGTCCACGCTCAGCCCTTGCAGAGCGCGTACGTGTGCCCGGTCGCGCCGTCGAGGTTCACGCCGGCACGGCCGGCGTAGTACTGGACCTTGATCGTGCGATGGCCATAGGACGAGCCCTTGGCGAGCTTGAACGTGATCTTCGGGTGATCGAGGGTGCCGAGGCCGACGTGGCGCGTGCCGGACGGGCAGGACAGCGTCACGCGGGCGTTGCTGGCGCCGTGCATCGTGACCTTCCAGCGCAGCAGCCGCGTGCCCTTGCGGATCGTCTGTCCGTGGTGCAGGTGGTTGCCGGCGATGTCGACCGGCGTCTTCTGGCCGGCCTTGAACGTCGTCGGCGCGCCGAGCGTCGGTGCCTGCGCCGCGGTGGCGGTGGCGGCACAGGCGAGCGTCGCGATGGCGGTGACGGCGAGGGTCTTCAGATGCATGGTGGGGAGCCTCCTGTGATGCGGGGTGGACTTCGGTCCGTGCACCATCGCCGCGATCGCGCCACCCGCGAAGGACCCCCAGGTGGCCGGATCCCACACCCTGTGACGCGGGTGCCGCCGCCACCGGGGCCAGCCGTGCAGCCGCGAGATTGGACAGTGGGCCAGCGAAGAGCCGCCGGGCGCCGAGCAGACTGCGGAACATGGAGCCGGCCGTCCCCGCCATCGCCGCCGTCGCCGCCCCGTTCGGACGTGACCTCGAGGCGGGCCTGCGCACGATCGAGCGCTCGATCGCGGCAGCGTCGGCGCAGGGCGCGAAGCTCGTCGTGTTCCCCGAGAGCGCGCTGGGCGGATACGTGCGCGAGCCGATGGCCGGCGAGAACGGTCCCGACCTACCCGTCGCGCTGGCGCCCGACGGCCCCGAGATCGCCGCGCTGATCGCGATGGCCGGCGACACCGTCGTCTGCGCGGGGTACACGGAGCTCGGCGCCGAGGGCCGGCGCTACGCCTCGGCGGTCTGCGTCGACTCCAGCGGCGTCCTCGGCCACCACCGCAAGGTCCATCTGCCGGCCGGCGAGCGCTTCGCGTATACCCCGGGCGACGGCTTCGCCGCGTTCGACACCCCGGTCGGCCGGATCGGGATGCTCATCTGCTACGACAAGCTCTTCCCCGAGGCGGCGCGGGCGCTGGCCCTCGACGGCGCCGACATCATCGCCTCGATGGCCGCCTGGCCGGTCTGCCGCCAGCGCCCGGCGCGGCGCATCGCGCAGGACCGCCAGACACGGCACTTCAACGTCATCGACTCCGCGCGGGCGGTCGAGAACCAGGTCGTCTGGGTCTCCTCGAATCAGACCGGCACGCTCGGGCCGCTGCGCTTCCTCGGCAACGCGAAGATCGTCGATCCCGACGGCGTCGTGCTCGCTCGCACCGGCGGCTCGGCCGGCATGGCGCTCGCCCGGATCGACGCCGCCGCGGCCGTGCGCGAGTCGCGGATGGTGTTCGACCACGTCGCCGACCGGCGGCCCGAGGCGTACGGCCTCGCCGGCGTCGCGGCCGTGCCCGAGGCGGCCGACGGATACGCGTCGGCGATCACCGCCGTGTCCGCCATCCGGTAAACGGCACGCTTTGCGGGTAGGGGCCTGACATGTGCGGGATCGTGGCCGAGTACGGCACCACCGACTCCGAGGGCCTCGAGCGGATGCTGGCACGGCTCGTTCACCGCGGGCCGGACGACTGCGGCTGGGTCGGCGTCGGACGCGCCTGGCTCGGCCACCGGCGCCTGTCGATCGTCGACGTCACCGGCGGCCGGCAGCCGCTCGTCAACGACGGCGAGGACGTCTGGCTCGTCGGCAACGGCGAGGTCTACAACCACGCCGAGGTCGGGGCCCGGCTGCAGCGCGCCGGGCACACCTTCGTCACCGACTCCGACAACGAGGTCGCGCTGCACCTGCTCGAGGAGGCCGGCCCGCTGGGCCTGGCCGAGCTCAACGGGATGTTCGCCTTCGTCATGGCGGCCGCCGACGGGCGCTTCGTCGCCGCGCGCGACCCGGTCGGCATCAAGCCGCTGTACTGGGCGCAGCGCGGCGAGCGCACGCGCTTCGCCTCGGAGATGGCGGCCTTCGACGAGGCGTGGCAGGCGCTCGTCGAGCCGTTTCCTCCCGGCTGCGCGTGGACGCCGCAGGACGGGTTGATCCGCTTCGCCCGCGCCGTGCCCGACGGCCTGAAGTGGATGCCGGGCCCGACGACGCCGGGCGCCACCGCCCCACCCGCGGTGCTGCGCGGCACGCGCGACGTGCTGATCGGCGCCGTCGAGCGCCAGCTCATGGGCGACGTCCCGGTCGGCGTCTTTCTCTCCGGTGGCCTGGACTCGAGCCTCGTCGCCGCGATCGCCGCGAAGATCCTCGCCGAGCGCGGCGAGCGCCTGCAGACCTTCGCCGTCGGCACGGAGACCTCGCCCGACCTCCTCGCCGCGCGCCAGGTCGCCGCGCACATCGGATCCGAGCACCGCGAGACGACGTACACCGCCGCCGACGCGCTGGCCGTCATGCCCGTCGCGGTGCGCGCGATCGAGTCCTTCGACCCCGCGCTCGTGCGCAGCGCGGTCCCCAACTACGTCCTCTCGGAATTCACGGCCCAGCACGTCAAGGTCGTGCTGACCGGCGAGGGCGCCGACGAGCTGTTCGCCGGCTACGAGTACCTGCGCGACTTCACCGACCCCGCGCACCTGCACCGCGAGCTCGTGCGGACCGTCGAGAGCCTGCACAACCTCAACCTGCAGCGCTGCGACCGGGTGACGATGGCCCACGGCCTCGAGGCGCGCGTGCCGTTCCTCGACCGCGAGGTCATCGAGTGGGGCCTGCGCCTGCCGCCCGGCTTCAAGGTCGCCGGCCCGGGCCAGCCCGAGAAGCGCCTGCTGCGCGAGGCGTTCGACGGCTGGCTGCCCGAGGCGCTGCTGTGGCGCGACAAGGCCGAGTTCGGTGACGGCAGCGGCGCCAAGGACGTCCTCACGAAGGTCATCGAGGCGGAGATCTCCCTCGAGGACTTCGAGCGCGAGCGCGACCTCGTCACGCCGCCCCTGCGCACGCGCGAGGAGCTGGCCTACTACCGCATCTTCCGCGAGCACCTCGCGGGCGTCCGGCCCGAGCTCACGCTCAGCCGCTTCGCGACCGCCTGACGCACGCGCGGCCGCCATCCGGGCCAGTCCGAGCCGCCTCGGTTTGGACGCGGTGACCTGTCGAGCCGGCGGGGAGGCGGATACAACCGTCGAGCTTCAAGATGACGATCTTGCGCGAGCCTCCCACCCCCACTCCCACTCCCGCTCCCCGGCCGGCGCGCACGCCGCACGCGATCATCGGCCTGAGCACCTCCGAGATGCGCGAGCCGACCCGCGTCTACCACGATCCCAACGGCGAGCCGCCCCAGCAGGAGCTCGCGCTCGGCCTGACCTACCCGCAGGCGATCCGTCGCGCCGGCGCGGTGCCGATCGTCATCCCGCCGCTGGACGTCGACAGCATCGAGCCGCTGCTCGACAGCCTCTGCGGCCTGTGCCTGTCGGGCGGGCCGGACCTGCATCCGTCGATCTACGGCGCCGAGCCGCACCCCGCGCTCGGGCCCACCGAGGCGCACCTCGACAGCTTCGAGATCGCCCTCGTGCGCGCCGCCGAGGCACGCGATCTGCCGGTCCTGGCGATCTGCCGCGGGCTGCAGGTACTCAACGTCTCCCGCGGCGGCACGCTCGTGCAGGACCTCCCCAGCCAGCGCCCCTCGGAGATCCAGCACCGCCAGACGGAGGTCGGGTGGGTCGCGACGCACGTCGTGCGCCTGCAGGCCGGCAGCCTCGTCGCCTCCTGCCTCGGCGAGACCGACGTGCGCGTGAACTCCTTTCACCACCAGGCGATCGACGAGCTCGGCAGCGGCCTGCGCGTCGTCGGCTGGGCGCCCGACGGCACGATCGAGGCCGTCGAGGCGACCGACCGGCGCTTCACCGTCGCCGTGCAGTGGCACGCCGAGAGCATGGTCCGCTCGCCCGAGCAGGAGCGCCTGCTGAGCAGGTTCGCGGACGCGGCCGGCAGCGCGGCGGCGCGCGCGGGGGCCGTGCGTGCCGCCTGAGCCGGCCGGTGAGCGCCGGCCGGTGGCGATCGCGCCGGCCGCGCTACGGCGTCTGCGCGGTCTTCAGCTGCTCGACGTCGGCCGCGATGTCGTCGATGCGATCTGACAGCTCCTGCACGGCCTGCGTGGCATCGCCGGGCGTGGGCCGGTCGGCGAGCTCCTTGACGGTGCCCTCCAGTGACTCGACGCGGTCTCCGAGCGCGGCGGTGTCGTCGTTGCCCCCGCCGTCGGAACGCACGTCCTGCACCTGGCGGCTGAGGCGGTCGATGCGGTCGTCGAGCTGGGAGACGCGCGAGTCGCTGGCCGCGTTGCTGTTCGAGGCGTTCGAGCCGCCGTCGTCCTTCATCAACGCGTAGATGGCGACGCCGAGCGCGGCCACCGCGATCACGCCGACGATCATGAGCCCGGTCCGCAGCGACTGCATGGCGTCCTCGAGACGCAGCAGGACGGCATGGACGTCGACCGCCGGGCTGACGACGCGCTCCTCGTACACGGGCTGCGGTGGAGGCTGCGGTGCAGGCTGCGGGTGCAGACGCTCGGTGGGACGATCCGGAGGGAGGCTCATCCGAGGCAGTCTGCCCAGCCGGCGGCGCGCCAAACCGCACGGCGCCGCGGCGCCCGCTCGCGCATACTCGCGGCCGCATGGCTGACCTCTACGCAGACCACGACACGCCCCAGGAGCGCATCCTCGTCCTCGGCGAGGGGCGCCTGATCGAGGTCGTCCGGCGCGTGCTTGACGACGCCGCCGCCGACGTCATCCACCTGCGCGCGCCCAACGACCGCGACATCCGCCGCGCGCTGACGCCCGACATCGACGCCGTCGTCGTCATCTCGCGCGACGACCGCGTCTCGCTGCGCCTCGCGCTCGTCGTCGAGGGCGTCCGCCCCGGCGTACGGCTCATCGTGACGATCTACAACCGCGACCTTGCCGCCCAGGTACGCCGCGCGGTGCGCAACGTCCGGGTCACGTCGATGGCCGAGATCGTGGCGCCCGCGCTCGCGGGGCCATGCCTCGGCGAGAACCTCGTCGCGGTCAGCCGCTCGCCCGAGCCGGGCGGCCCTCCGCGCGGCGTCCGCGCCGGCCCCGACGGCCCGGCGCTCTCGCCGCTGCCGCCACGCGGCGAACGCCTGGGCGACCGCCTGCGGGCCAACGTCGCCTCGCTGCTGCATCCCTACGAGCTGAGCGCGAAGACGCTCCTCGCCGGCCTGCTGGGGTTCATATCGATCCTCCTCACCGACGCGATCGTCGTCGGCGTGACGCTGCACGAGCCGGCGCTGAAAGCCGTGTACCTGGCCACGCGGGCGATCGTCACGGTCGGCCCCAACGAGGAGATCGACCACGGCCCGGAGTGGCTCATGCCGTTCACGACGGTGACGATGCTCGCCGCGCTCGCCTTCACGGCGATCTTCACCGCGGGGCTGATCAACCGGCTCATGGGGCCGCGCCTCGTGGCGATCCTCGGGCGCCGGACGATGCCGCGGCGCGATCACGTCGTGGTCGTCGGCCTCGGCCAGGTCGGGCTGCGGCTGTGTCTCATGCTGCGCGAGCTCGGCGTCCCGGTCGTCGCCGTCGAGCGCGACGTGCAGGCCGACAACGTCGTGCGCGCCAAGCGCTACGGGATCCCGGTCGTCATCGGCGGCGGCGGCAGCCGCGGCGTGCTCAGCCGCCTGTCGCTGCAGCGCGCCCGCGCGCTGGCCGCCGTCACCTCCGACGAGATCGAGAACATCTCCACGGCCGTCGCCGCGCTGTCGGTACGTGAGGACCTGCCGACGATCCTGCGCGCGGGCAGCGGCGACGTCATGGACGAGACGCGCGCGCTGTTTCGCATCGGCGTCGTGCGCGACGTCTACCTCATCGGCGGCACGCTGCTCGCCGCCGCGGCGCTGGGCTCGGACGCCGCCGAGGCGTTCCCCGTCGGCGAGGAGATCTACATCACGCGCGCCGACGGGGCGGTCGAGTCCTTCGCCGCCCACGTGCGGGCAGTGCGCGTCAGCTGACCGCCACGACGCTGTGCACGGTCGGCAGGCAGGACGCCACCTCCGACCAGCTCTCGCCCGCGTCGCCGGTCCCGAAGATCTGGCCCGACGTCGTGCCGAAGTACAGCTCCAGCGCCGGACCCTCGCCGGTCGCGCCGAGGGCGTGGCGCAGGATCGTCAGGTAGGCGTTCTCCTGGGGCAGCCCATCCTGTAACGCCGACCAGCTCGCGCCGGCGTCGCGCGTCGCGAAGACCTGCGCCCGCCCGTCGACGGTGACGCGATCCTCCGAGCCCGTCAGCGGGATGACGAACGCGCTGTCCGGATCGGCGGGATCGACCGCCAGGGGAAACGCGAAGTCCGACGGCAGCCCGTCGGCGATGTCCGTCCAGCTCTCGCCCCCGTCGTCGGAGCGGTAGACGCCGCCGTGAAACTGCATGAACAGCCGCTCGGGGCGCCGCGGCGCGCGCTTGATCGCGTGGATGCACAGGTCGTTGGTCTCGGCCTGCGCCTCATCGGGGACGTAGCCCGCCACGATGCCCCGGTTGCCGCGCCGCCACGACGCGCCGCCGTCCTCGGTCAGCCAGACGCCGGCCGCCGAGATGCCGAGCGCGAGCCGGTTCGGGTCACCGGGCCAGGGCACGATCGAGTGGATGCACAGCCCGCCGCCGCCGGGCGTCCACTCCGGCCGGCTGGGCTCGTTCCACAGGCCCTCGTTGATCGTCCACGACTCGCCGCCGTCGCGGCTCTCGAAGAGGACGCCCGGGTCGGCGCCGGCGTAGAGCGTGCCGTCCTCCCCCGCGACGATCGTCCACACCCGCGCGAGCGCGGCGTCCTCGCCCTTGGGCAGGGCGACGCCCGCGGCCTGCGTCCACTCCCCACCGGGATCGTCGGCGAAGAAGATCTTCGGGCCGTAGAACGGCGACGTGACGGATGCGAGCACGCGGCCGCTGTGCGGATCGCGCATCGCGTTGTCGACGGGGTCGCCGGCGAACGCCCGGGCCACCTGGGTGAACTCACCACCGGGGTCGCCCTGGAATGCGTACAGCCCCTTCTTGGTTCCAACCAGCAGCTCGGTCATCGCGCGCGCACCACCCTCTTCACGATTGGATCATCCGCCATTGAGACGCGCTGCGGGCAGGAAACTCATCGGTCTGCCCGGTCGTCGAGCTCGCGCGGCGTGATCGTCAGGTGCCGCTGCACGCCGCCGCGCACCACGGTCAGCTCGACCGGACACCCGATGCGGTCCTCGGTCATGAGCCGGTGCAGGTCCTCGACGCCGCGCAACGCGACGCCGGCCGCCTCGACGATGAGGTCCTCGGGCTGCAGGCCGGCCACCGCGGCGGGCGAGCCGGGCAGGATCTCGACGACCTCGATCGCCCGGTCGCGCCCGAGCCGCGCGGCGAGGCGGGGCGGCAGCGGGCGCGCCCCGCCGGCGATCCCGAGGTGCGCACGGCGCACGCGGCCGTCGGCCATCAGCGCCGAGATGATCCGCCGCGTCGTCGCGTCGATCGGCACGGCGAGGCCGAGCCCGACGCCGGCCACCGCGGTGTTGACGCCGACGACCCGGCCGCGGCCGTCGACGAGCGCGCCGCCGGAGTTGCCCGGGTTCAGGGCGGCGTCGGTCTGGATGACGTTGTCGACGACCCGCCGCGCGCTGCCCGAGCGCACCGGCAGCGAGCGACCGAGCGCCGAGACGACGCCCGCCGTGACCGAGCCGGCGAAGCCGTAGGGGTTGCCGATCGCGACGACGAGCTGGCCGACGCGTAGCGTCGCCGCGTCGCCCAGCGCGGCGGGCACGAGGTCACGCGCGTCGGCGCGCAGCAGCGCGAGGTCCGACAGCGCGTCGGCCCCGACGACCTCGAAGCGCAGCTCGCGGCCGTCGACGAAGGAGGCGATGCCGTCGGGCGCCGAGCCCTCGACGACGTGGGCGGAGGTGATGAGGTAGCCGTCGGGCGCCAGGACGAAGGCCGAGCCGCCGCCGGCGACCCGCCGGCCGCCCCGCACGCGGCGGTACACGCGCAGGTTCGCGACGGAGGGCGCGAGGTCGCGCGCGACCGCGGTGATGACCGTCGAGTACGCGTCGAGCGCCTCGCCGTCGGTGGGTCGATCCGGTGAACCGGTGGCGGTCTCGCCCGCCGGTCCGTCGACCAGGAGAACGTTGCTCATGCAACGAAATGTAGCGGGGCGGCCAGGTCGCTTCGATACGATCGCCCGCCTCCCAGGCGACGACAAGGAGCACACGGCTTGACCATGGATGCCGGAACGCACTGGCTGTGGCCGACCCCGATCGGCCTGCACCGCTATCCCGACGCAGCCACGCTCAACCCGCTGCTCGTCGCGGCGTTCGCACAGGGTCGCGCCGCGCAGGAGCGCAAGCGCGGCATCGAGCCCGGGCCCTTCTTCGCCAGCGACGACGACCTGCTGCACCGCGTGAAGATCCCCGAGTGGCAGGACTTCGTGCGCTGGATCGTGTCCAGCCTCGGCGAGACGGTCAAGGCGGCCAACGCGGTCGCCTGGGGCGGGCAGGAGATGGAGCTGAAGGTCGGCATCGAGGGCATGTGGTTTCAGTGCAGCCGCGGCGGCGCGTTTCATGACGTGCACACGCACGGCAACTGCTCGTGGTCGTCGGCCTACATCGTTCAGATCGACGAGACCGAACAGCGCGTCGCGCATCCGGTGTACGGCGCCGCCAACGGCGTCACCCGCCTCTACGGACCGCCGGCCACCGCGCTGGGCGGGGCCTTCGTCGACGCCGGCAACGCCTACCTGCTGCCGCCCCACCAGGACATCGAGCCGATCCCCGGCCAGCTCGTGCTCTTTCCGTCCTGGCTGGCGCACCAGGCCCTGCCCTACGACGGCGACAACGAGCGGATCATCATCTCCTTCAACGCCAGCATCCACGCCGCGCAGGGCGACCAGCTGCACGACTACAGCGCGACCTGACGCGGCTCGCCGTCGCGGCGGCGTGCGAGACTCGGCGCCGTGCTGCGCCCCTTCGCCCAGGTCGACGTCTTCACGACCACGCCGTACAGCGGCAACCCCGTCGCGGTCGTGCTCGACGCCGCGGGGCTGAGCACCGAGGAGATGGAGCGCTTCGCGCGCTGGACGAACCTGTCGGAGACGACGTTCGTCCTGGCGCCATCCGACGAGCGCGCGGACTACCGCGTGCGGATCTTCACGCCGACGGTCGAGCTGCCGTTCGCCGGGCACCCCACCCTCGGCACCTGCCATGCGTGGCTGGCCACGCAGGAGGCACACGACCGCGCCGAGTTCGTGCAGGAGTGCGCGGCCGGGCTCGTGCGCATCCGCCGCGGCGAGGCCGGGCTGGCGTTCGCCGCGCCGCCGCTGCTGCGCGACGGACCGGTCGACGAGGCGATGGTGCAGCGCATCGCCACGCTCCTGGACCTCGACCGCGACGAGATCCTCGACGCCGAGTGGGCCGATAACGGGCCCGGCTGGGTCGCGGTGCTGCTCGAGGACGCCAGCGCCGTCCTCGCCGTGCGGCCGGCGAGCGCGAACATCGACCTCGGCATCGTCGGCGCCCACCCCCCGGGCGCGCCGGAGGCCTTCGAGGTCCGCGCGTTCTTTCCGAAGGACGGCGTCCTCGTCGAGGATCCGGTGACCGGCAGCCTGAACGCCGCGATCGCGCCCTGGCTGCTGCGTACCGGCCGCGCGACGGCGCCCTACGTCGTGTCGCAGGGCACGCTGCTGGGCCGTGCCGGACGCGTCCACGTCGAGCGCGACGAGGACGGCACGATCTGGGTCGGCGGCGCGACGGAGACCCGCGTCGGCGGCGAGGTCGAGCTGTAGCCGTGGCTTCGCCGGCTGCCGCGGAGATGGAGGTCTCGGGCTGGCTGGCCGGGTGGGCGCGGCGCAGCCCCGACCACGTGGCGATCCGCTTCGAGGGACAGGAGATCAGCTACGGCGAGCTGGAGCTGCGGGCCGGCCGGCTCGCCGGCGCGCTGCGCGGCCAGGGGCTGACCGCGGGCGAGCGGGTCGCGTACCTCGGGCACAACGCCCCCGAGCTGCTCGACCTGCTGTTCGCCTGCGCTCGCCTGGGCGCGATCCTCGTGCCGCTGAGCGCGCGGATGCCGGCGCCCGAGCTCGAGGTCGTGCTCGCCAACACCGAGCCCGCGCTGCTCGTCGCCGAGGACGAGCTCGCGCCGACGGCGCGCGAGGCCGGGGACTCGCTCGGGCTGCGGGTCATCGCGTTCGAGGCGCTCCCGGCGCTGCTCGCGCCGGCACCGCAGCTGGGCTGCGATCCGGACCGTTCGCCGCAGGCGCCGCTGCTGATCATCAACACGTCGGGGACCACGGGCCCGACGAAGGGGGCGGTGATCACGCACGAGATGCTGCATTTCAACGCCCTGAACGTCGCCGCCGCCGTCGGCCTCGAACCGGCGGACGAGGTGCTCACCAACGGACCGTTGTTCAACACCGGCCCGCTGAACATCCTCACGACGCCGGCGCTGGCCGCGGGCGCCACCGTGACGCTCCAGCGCGAGTTCGAGCCGGCCGCGATGCTCGAGGAGATCGAGCGCCGCCGGATCACGCTCGCGATCTCGGCGCCCGCGATGACGAAGGCGCTGATCGCCGATCCGCGGTGGGAGGCGACCGACCTGTCGAGCCTGCGCTGCGTGATCACGGGCTCGACGACCGTGCGCGAGAACGTCCTCGCGCCCTGGTTCGAGCACGGCGTGACCGTGCTGCAGGACTACGGGCTCACCGAGACGATGCCGGTCGTGACGATCGTCCCGCTGCAGGACGCCCACCGCCTGCGCGCCACGGCGGGACGACCCGCCCCGCACTGCCGGGTGCGGATCGCCGACGCCGACGGCTTCGCCGGTGCCAGCCGGCGAGATCGGCGAGGTGCTCGTGCAGGGCCCCACCGTCATGCCCGAGTACTGGCGCAACCCGGAGGCGACGCGCGAGATGTTCCACGCGGACGGCTGGCTGCGCACGGGCGACGCGGGCTGCCTCGACGCCGAGGGCATGCTGACGATCGTCGACCGCCTCAAGGAGATCATCATCGTCGGCAGCTGCAACGTGTATCCCGCCGACGTCCAGGCCGTCCTCGACGACTGCCCGCAGATCGCGGAGGCCGCCGTGATCGGGCGCCCCGACGACGAGCTCGGCGAGGTGCCGGTCGCGTTCGTGGTGCTGCGCGAGCCGGAGACGATGAGTGCCGGTGACGTCAAGGCCCTGTTTCACGGACAGCTCGCCGACTACAAGCACCCGCACGACGTGATCTTCACCGACGCGCTGCCGCGCAGCGCGATCGGCAAGGTGCAGGCCGACGAGCTGCGCCGGTCGCTGACCTGACTAGACGATGAACGTGTTCCCCATGGGCGGGTCGTCGCCCTCGTCCCAGCCGCTCGGCTCGGGCGGGCGGACGCCCTCGGCATCCTCGTCGCGTCCCGCGGCCGCGTACGCGGTGGCCAGGTTGTTGCGCGCGCCGACCGTGTCGGGATGCTCGGCGCCGACGGTCCGCTCGAGGTCGCCGAGCAGCGGCTCGAGGATCGCGATCGCGTCTTCGGTGCGCCCGGCGTCGAGGTAGACGATGGCGAGGTTGTTGCGGGTGCGCAGCGTGTTGGCGTCGTCGCTGCCGTGGATCTGCGCGAGGTCGGCGACGAGCGGCTCGAGGACCGCGACGGCGGCGTCGGCGCGGCCGGCGTCCTGGTAGGCGGCGGCGAGCGTGACGCGGGTGGTCAGCGCATCGGCGTGCTCGGCGCCCAGCGTGCGCTCGAGGTCGGCCCGCAGGGACTCGAGGATCGCGGCCGCGTCGTCGTTGCGCCCGGCCACCTGGTAGGCGTTGGCGAGGTTGCCGCGGCTGGCCAGCGCGTCGGGGTGCTGCGCGCCGAGCGTGCGCTCGAGGGTCGCGAGCAGCGGCTCGAGGATCGCGATCGCCTGCTGGGTGCGTCCCGCGGCGCGGTGGGCGTTGGCGAGGTTGTTGCGGGCGCCCAGCGCGAGCGGATGCTCCGCGCCGAGGACGCGGTCCAGATCGGCGACGAGCGGGTCGAGGATCGCGACCGCGTCGGCGGTGCGGCCGGCGGCCTGGTAGGCGTTGGCGAGGTTGTTGGCGCTGCCCAGCGTGTCGGGGTGCTCGCCCCCGAGCACGCGCTGCAGATCGGTGACGAGCGACTCGAGGATCGCGATCGCGTCCTTCGTGCGACCCGCGTCGCGGTAGGCGTTGGCGAGGTTGCCGCGGCTGGTCAGCGTGTCGGGGTGCTCGGCCCCGAGGACGCGCTCGCGGTCGGCGACGAGCGGCTCGTACAGCGCGATCGCGTCCTGGGTGCGACCGGCGTCGACGTAGGCGTTGGCGAGGTTGGCGCGCGTGCGCAGCGTGTCGGCGTGCTCGGCGCCGAGCGTGCGCTCGTGGTCGGCCAGCAGCGCCTCGAGGATCTCGACGGGATCCTGCGTGCGGCCGGCGTCCTGGTAGGCGTTGGCGAGGTTGCCGCGCGTGCTGAGCGTGTTGGGATGCTCGGGACCGACGATCCGCTCGAGGTCGGCGAGCAGCGGCTCGAAGATCGCGATCGCCTCGCGGATGCGCCCCGCCGCCTGGTATGCGTTGGCGAGGCTGCCGCGGGTGGCGAGCACGTCGGGATGCTCGGGCCCGAGGAGCCGCTCGCGATCGGCCAGCAGCGGCTCGAGTGCGCCGATCGCGTCCTGCAGGCGCCCGGCGGCCTGGTAGGCGCCGGCGAGGTTGCCGCGCGTGCTGAGCGTGTTGGGATGCTCGGGTCCGAGCGCCCCCTCGAGGTCGGCCAGCAGCGGCTCGAACACCGCGATCGCGTCCTGGCTGCGGCGGGCCGCGAGGTAGGCGTTGGCGAGGTTGTAGCGGCTCGCCAGCGCGTTGGGATGCTCCGCGCCGAGCGTTCGCTCGAGATCGGCGAGCGCGCGCTCGAGGAGCGTGATCGCGTCGCGTGTGCGCCCGACCTCGCCGTAGACGCCGGCGAGGTTGTCGCGCGTGCGCACCGTGTGCGGATGGTCGGCCCCGAGCACCCGCTCGCGGTCGGCGAGCAGCGACTCCAACAGCGCGACCGCCTCCGGCAGACGCCCCGCCGCGCGGTAGGCGTTGGCGAGGTTGCCGCGGCTGGCCAGCGTGTCGGGATGGTCGGCCCCGAGGGTCCGCTCGCGCTCGGCGAGCAGCGGCGTGAGGATCGCGATCGGGTCGTGGGTCGGCCCGGCGACCCGGGGCGAGTGGCTCATCGATGCAACGGTAGCGGGCCGGGTTCCTCCTCCCGGCCCGCGCGGCGAGCGAGCTAGAGCGACTTCTGTGCCCGCTCGGCGGCCTCGCGCTCCTTGTCCATGTTCAAGTTGTCGATGTGCTGCTGCGCGGCGGCGATCGTGTCGTTCGCGTCGTCCGGGACCTCCGGCTGCTTCAGCACGGTCTCGCCGGCGCCGCCCTGTGCGGCCTGCATGTCGACAGCCTCGGCGGCTTCGGCATCGTCAGACGCGGCGGCCTCGGTGTCGGCGCCCTCGGTCTCCTCAGCGGATGCCTCGACGGGCTCGTCAGTCTGCTCGGCCTGTTCGTCTTGCATAGTCGGCTCTCCGTTCGTCGGGGTCTGGCATCAACTACCCGATCGAGGGAGAAAACCTGCGCGGCGGCGGGGCGTGGGGTGTCACGCTGCAGCCATGCGCGCATCACGCTGGGAGATCCTCGGAGCCTGGCTGCGGGTCTGGACGCCGCCGCGCGACGTCGAGATCCCGCCGGTCCCGCGCCGCGCCGTCGCGCTGCTGGCGGTCGCGGTGGCGGCGGCGATCGTCGCGGTGATCGTCCTCGTCGTGCCGGCGCTCGACAGCGCCAAGCAGCGCGATGCGCGCACCGAAGAGCGCCGGCAGTCGGCCTCCAACCGCGCCGAGCGGGCGCGGCTTGCGTTTCGACCAGCGCCTGCGGCGAGCCCGTGCCGCGGACGTGGCACGGCTGTATCGCGCCGGCCGGCAGGACGCCGCCCGCGCCGCGCTGCTGCGCCGCGCGCGCACGAGCGTGGCTCGCGACGCGCGCGCCCGCGCCGCGTCGGGCGAGTTCGACGTACCGGTGCGCAGCGTGCGCTGCCGTCCGCGGCCCGGCGGCGTCCCGCCCCGGGTGCGGCTGTCGTGCTTCGCGATCTCGACGCAGACCGCGCAGGCGGCCGTCGGGCAGCCGTTTCTCGTCGCCGGCTCGCTGCGCGACGGGCGCTACGCCTGGTGTCACATCAACCCGCCGCCGGCCGAGGGCGCCGCCGGCCTCGGGGTCTTCGTACCGCTTCCCGCGGCCTGCACCGGGTAGGGGCCTCGTGTGATCTCCAGAGTGCTCGCGCTCGCCGGCGCCGCCGCGACGATCCTGTCGGTCTTCCTGACCTGGGTCACGGTGACGGGCCTGCGCGTGACGCTCGACCTCGATCTCATCGGCGCCGACGTCGGGGCGGCGAACCGCACGGTGACCGGAACCGACGTCGCGCTGTGGCCGGCGATCGTCGCGGCCGGCGCGCTGGCCGCCGTCCTGGCGCTGCTGGGCGCCGGGCGCATCCTGCTCATCGGGCTCGGCCTGATCGTCGCCGTCGCGGGCGGGCTGCTGCTGGCCTACATGGCCAACGTCATCGAGCTCGAGACGCGCGACGGCGCCCAGTTCCAGCGCGAGGCCGCGCGCTCGCTGCTCGACAGCACGGTCGGGCCCGGCACGCCTGTACTGCTGGCCGGTGGGGTGCTCATCCTGCTCGGCGGGCTCGCCCGGCGCTGAAACGCAGCCCACACGCCGACCTCGCGCAGCGGTCGACCGGCCGGCCGTCGTGCTGGGCGTGGCGTAGTGCGGCAAGAACTGCATCCCTGAAGGCCTGAGTTGGTGCGATCGAACCGTCGGTTTCCAGGGTCCGTCGGGGGCTGGTCGCTGTTTGCATGTGGGGCATGCAAAAAGCGGCCAGCGGCTCGTCGCGCCCTCTGAAGACCGGGTCGGGTCGAGGGAATGCCCCGCGAGAGGCACAACTCGACCCGCCACGCGAGCCGTGCACCGGGCGCACGCACCCCACCAACGACACACCCGCGGCGCACCCTGAGGTGGACCCCTGGGGAAGCCGCCGATCGGCGGTGGTGCGTGATCCGCGGCGGGGATTCGCCGCGAGGATCGGTGGGATCCAGGGCTAAGCGGCGATCTTCTTCTGGCCGGTGCGCTGCTCGCGCGCGATCTCGCGCTCGGGCCGCTCCGGGCGCGGCATGCGCCGCGTCAGGTGCTTGCGCCACCCGCTGACGAGGCCGATGCGCCACGCGTAGTAGCCGGTCTTGCCCGGGATCGCCGAGAAGTCCATCTTCGCGAGGTGGCTCATCGCGCGCCGCGAGAGGTACAGCGTGCGCAGCAGGTGGCCCAGCCGCGGATACATCCGCTGCTCCTCGGTGCTGGCCTTGACGCGCTTGAGCAGCTGCTTCCACAGCCATTCCGGCGGGCGCCACAACGTCAGCGTGTAGAGCAGCAGGTTGTTCAACCGCGGCGGGATCGACATGAAGGTCGCCGAGATCTCCTCGATGTCGATCCCCTTCTCCTTCATCGCCTTCTCGAGCTCGGTGTTGGGGATGACCTTCAGCGAGTAGATGAACAGCGTGTACGGCCGCTGCATGTCGTAGAGCAGCTGCAGCGTTTCGCGGATGTCATCGCGCGTCTCGACGGGGTTGTCGGTGATGATGTCGTAGGCCGGTGGGATGTGGTACTTCGGCGCGAACGACGCGTTGACCTCGCCGGCCGCGAGGATCTTCTCCGGCGGCGACGGGCGCTTGTAGAACTCCAGCGTCCTGCGGCTGCCGCTCTGGATGCCCATCCGCACGCGGTTCATGCCGGCCCACGTCAGCAGCTCGAACTTGTCGCGCTTGACGTAGTTGGGGATGACGCCGTAGACGGCGAACGGCAGGTCCAGCTCGGCCTTCCACAGCTCGGCGAACTCCTCGATCTCGCGGTACGGGATCGCCATGAAGCTGTCGTCGTGGAAGCTGACGTGGCTGAGATGCGGGAAGCGCTCGCGCGCGGTCTTGACCTCGTCGACGATGTAGCGCGCGCTCGGATGGCGGATGCGCTTGTACTTCGCGTCGTTGGAGATGAACTTCGTGTTGCCGCAGTACGTGCAGTGAAACGGGCAGCCGATCGACCACAGCGTCGTGTAGCTCAGGCCGTCGTTCTCGATGTAGTGCTGGGCGTTCATCGGCTGGAAGCCGACCCCCGCCTCGTAGATGACCTCGCCGTCGCCGTACTGCGGAAACGGCAGCGACTCCATCATGTCCACCGACATGAGCGGCAGGAAGTGGTTCTTGATGACCTCGCCGTCGGGCTGCTTGAACCAGAAGTTCTTGACGTCGGTCGGGTCGCGGCCCTCGATGAGCTTCTGGCGCAGCTCCTCGAAGGCGAACTCGCCCTCGCCCGTGCAGATCGCGTCGACGTCGGCGAGGATCGCGTCCTCGGGCTGGATGATCGGGTGGATCCCGCCCCAGATGACGTACGTCGAGGGATCGAGCTCCTTGACGCGGGTGATGAGCCGGCGCGTGAGCTCCGCGTAGCCGGTCATCGACGAGAAGCCGACGAGATCGGCCGTGATCAGCTCACGCGCGGCGAGGTCGATGTCCTCGTCTTCGAGCGAGCCGGCGCTGCCGAGCGTGCCGCGCAGGCCGTTGCGAATGCTGCGGTAGCGGTTCGTCGACACATAACAGGACTCCGTGTCCTGGTTGATGCGAGCCGCGAACGCGGCCATCTTCCGAAACCCGCAAGACGTGATCCCGTCTTCTAGCGAGACGAGCTTGATGCGCACAGACCTGCCTCCATGCTCCGCTGGTAGGACGGCAATCGTACCGTGGCATTCAATAGACACCCGCGATCTGCCTGCATTTCCGTCCAGCCTGCGGCGGCGCGGCGCGGCGCGGCGGACGGGGGCGGATAGCGTTGCGCGGATGGCGCGCTCCGCCACGCTGCAGGACGGGCTCGTCGCCGGCGCGGTGGCCGCGGTGCTGAGCGGCGCGCCATCGACGCTGCACGCGCTCGCCACGCGCACGAGCCCGCTGGAGGCGACGCTCGCCGCAGGGACGCTGCTGGCGCCGCGCGCACGGCGACCGGCCGTGCTGCTGCTCGCCGCCGTGCCGGCCCATCTGGCGCTGTCATTCGGCTGGGCGCTGCTGCTCGCGGCCGTCCTCCCGCGCCGGCGCACCCTCACCTGGGGCGCCCTCGCCGGCCTCGCGATCGCCGCGCTGGACCTCGGCGTCGTCGGTCGCCGCTTCCCGCGCATCCGCGCGCTGGCGCCGGTCCCGCAGATCCTCGACCACGTCGCCTACGGCGCGACGGTCGGCGCGGTGCTCAGCGGGCGGCGGTCGCCAGGCTCGCGTTCAGCGCGTCGAGCACCGGCAGGATCGGCGTGAAGCACATCGTCTGAAAGAGCCCGTAGACGAGCGTCGTGATGCCGATCGCCCGCACCGTCCCGTTGGATCCCGGCCGCGTGTAGACCGGCCCGCCGCTGTCGCCCTCGCGGGCGATGATCGACGTGCACGTCACGCGCGTGCCGGCCCGCCGGCTCGCGTCGCGGTTGATCCCGGCCGCGGCGCCCGAGAGGATCACGCCGCACTGGTCGACGCCGCTCGTGCGGCCGGTGTAGCAGACGCGGCGCTTGCCGAGCGGGCGCGCCGTGCCGGTGACAAACCAGGGCGGTTGTGAGATGCCGCGGTTGACGACCGCGGCGGACGGGCGGCTGGCCCCGGACGGGACCGGCACGACGAGCGCGTCGAGCCGCTTCGTGCGCCGCACGTTGCGCTGCACGCCGCCAAGCACGATCCCGGCCTGTGGCGGCCGGCGCAGCGCGGCGTTGCGGCGGATCGTCGTGCGGTTGCGACGCAGCCCGCCGCAGTGTGCGGCGCTCAGCCCGCCCGGGTGTCCCCCGAGCCGGATGAGAAACGCCGACGTGCACAGCACGGCGCCCCGCGGCGGCGGTCGGCCGCCGACGAGCGTGCCGCGGGCGAAGATCAGCTCGCGGCCGGCCATCCAGCCGTCGAGGTCGGGTGCATCGCCCGGGCGGCGGATGCGCAGCGCCGAGTAGCCGCGCGTCGCGACGACGTCGAACGCGGTGCCCGCGTCGTTGGCGGCGGCGCGCAGCGGCGTCCAGCCCGCCGCGCGCAGCAGCGACGCGCTCTGGCCGGGCGGCGCGCCGACGACCGAGGCGACGACCGGCCGCACGGCCTGGCAGCTCGCCCCGCTCACGCCGACCAGCGTGGCGTCGCCCACCGTCTCGCAGGCGCTGTAGTCGCCGAGCTGTGCAGACGCCGGCGCCGCGCACGCCAGCAGCGTGGCGACGGCGCACAGCACGATGCGAGAGACGGCGTTCATCGGTCGGTGATCGTTGCAGACACCGCGTCGCCCGGCGCAGGTGAGGGGGCACCTACGCGCCAGGAACGGCACTCAGCCGCTGCATCGTCGCGTTCAGCCCTTCCGGGTCGACGGCGCCGGGGAGGCCGATGACGACGATCTGCGAACCGGGGTCCGCTTCGCCCCACGGACGATCGGCCTCGATGCTGAAGCGCCGGCCGACGAGCTGCAGGAGGTAGCGATGCTGCGGGTCCTCGCGCAGGTGCAGCAGCCCCTTCGCGCGCACGATGCCCTCGGGGAGCGCCTTGATCGCGTCGACGAGCCCGGCGCCGCTGAGCGCATCGGGTCCGCTCCAGCTCCACGTCACGAAGTCGAGGTGCGATGCGTGATCGTGAGCGGCATGGTCGTGGTCGTGGCCGGCATGGTC
The DNA here is from genome assembly GCA_963742745.1 of uncultured Actinomycetes bacterium. Lineage (GTDB taxonomy): Bacteria > Actinomycetota > Thermoleophilia > Solirubrobacterales > Solirubrobacteraceae > CADCVQ01. The sequence continues at coordinate 143,002 of CAVUND010000005.1, read as the reverse complement.
GTGATCGTCGTGCTCGTGCTCGTGCTCGTGCTCGTCGTGCTGATGTCCGTGCGCGCGCGCCCCGAGCGCGACGTCGATCGGCACCGCGCCGAACGCGGCCGGCACGATCGCCGTCGACGTCCCCGCGAGCTCACGCAACCACGCGTGCGTGTCCGCGAGCTCCTGCGGCGAGACGAGGTCGCGCTTGTTGAGCACGAGCAGGTCGGCCGCCCGCAGCTGGCGGCGGACCAGCGCGCCGGTGGCCGCGTCATCGGCGCGAGCGCGCACCGAGGACGCGTCAGCGACGATGACGGCCGCGTCGCGGCGGTACCCGGGCATGTCGCCGAGCACGGCGATCGCCCCCGGATCGGCGACGCCGCTGGCCTCGACGACGACGTGCTGGGGCGGATCGGCGCGGTCGCGCAGCAGCGCCAGCTCACCGACGAAGTCGCCGCTGATGCCGCAGCAGATGCAGCCGTTGGTGAGGCTGACCATGTCTCCTTCGCGCGACTGGATGAGCTCGGCGTCGATGTTGATCGCGCCGAAGTCGTTGACGAGGACCGCGAGCCGGCGGTCGCCGGCCTCGCGCAGCAGGCCGTTGAGCAGGGTCGTCTTGCCGGCGCCGAGGAAGCCCCCGATGACGGTCAGCGCGATCGGGTCCTGCGCCGTCATGCGCCCAGTGGCCGGCGCGCGACGATCCCCGCCACGCCGCGCGGGCTGCCGGAGCGGTCGGCGACGCCCTCGTGCTGGTCGACGACCTCCAGCCGGGAGAAGGCCGCCGGCAGCTCGCCCGGCTCGACGAGGTAGGCGGGGTTGAAGCTGTGGCCGAGCTCGTCGACGTGCGACCGCGCGAGCGTCTCGAAGAGCAGCAGCCCACCCGGCGCGAGCGCCCGCGCGAGCGCTCCGAAGAGGTCGCGCTGCAGGAAGTTCAGCATGACGATCACGTCGTAGGGCCCGGCCGGGAGCGGCTCGCGCTCGAGGTCGACGACCCGCGGCGCGATCGTCATCGCCAGGCCGCGCGCCGCCGTCTCGGCCCGCAGCGCGGCGATCGCCACGTCGGAGACGTCGATCGCGTCGACCATGTAGCCCAGCTGCGCGAGGTACAGGGCGTTGCGCCCGTCGCCGCAGGCGACGTCCAGCGCACGGCCGCCGCCGGTCAGCAGCTGCTCGTGCGCGACGAGCCACTCGGCCGGCTGCTCGGGCAGCCACTCGCGATCAGGCTGCTCGTAACGCTCGTTCCAGCGATCGCGGGCGTTCATGCGGCGCACCGTAGCCGCTCATGACCGGTCGCCCGGGTGGGTAGGCCCGAAGCAAGGCACAACGACGACGAGGGAGAGATGAGCATGGCTGAGCAGGATCCCAGGGAATACCGCGGCGGAGTTCGTGAGCCCCAGCAGGGTGGAGACGGCGACGAGGGCATCGTGCCCCGCGAGATGGTCGACGAGCCCACGGCCGATACCTCCCCCGACCAGCAGGAGCTCGGCGACGCCGTCCAGGGCGCCGTCACCGACAAGGACCCGCAGGACAGCGGGATCGACAAGTCCGGCGGCGACCAGGCCGACGCGACCGAGGGCCTGAGCGGCCGCACGGCCGACAGCCCCGACGAGCTGACCGACGACAACACGAAGGGCAAGTGGGACGTCGCCAACGCCGCGCTGGGCGATACCGGCGACGGCAAGACCTGACCCTCAGTTCAGCCGCGCGCGGAGCCCTCGCAGCTCCACCGCCAGCACCTCTCGCAGGTCGGGCTCCACCGAGAGCTCGAGTCGCATCTCGGCCGCGCGGATCGCGCGGCCGAGGTCGTTGCGGCGCGTGTATGACCCGACGAGGTTGTTGAGCATCCGCAGGGCCGTCTCGTGCGGCGCCCATGGCCGCACCTCGGCCGGGTTGCCGGCGACGATCGGACGCCCGGCGTTGAACGGGTCCAGCAGGATCGGCGCGGACCCGGCGCGGAACTGGCCGACGACGTAGTGCCCCGAGAGGCCGACGCCGTCGAGCGCGATGCCCGCGCGGCGGGCGGTCTCGACGTAGACGACCGACAGCGCGATCGGCAGCCCGCGGCGGCGGTCGAGGACGAGATCGAGCATCGAATGGTCGGGATGGTCGTACTCCTCCTCCGCGCCCGCGAAGCCGTGGCGCTCGCCGAGCACGAAGCACAGCGCCGCGAGCTCGCCACCCGTGGACTCGGCCACATCGCGCACCTCGGCCGCGAGCGCGTCGAGGTGCGCACGCGCCGCGTCGGCCTCGACCGCTTCGGATCGCAGCTCCGCGGCGAGCGCGAGTGCGAGCGCGTCAAGCGGCGCGGCGGGATCGGCGGCGAGCACGGCGAACGGTGGCATGACACCCATTCTCCCCGTTGTCATCATGCCTTCATGCCAAAGATCCGGATCGATGAAGCCGACGACCTGACCGTTGCCGACATCACCCACGCGAAGTTCACCGCGCTGCCGGCCACCGCGTCGATCGGCGACGTGCGCGACTGGTTCGCCGCCAGCACGAGCCGCCGGCAGGCGTTCGTGGCCGACGACGGTCGCTACGTCGGCTCGCTGATGCCCGACGACGTCGGCGGCGACGCCGACCCGGCGCGACCGGCGGTCGATGTCGCCCAGAGCGGACCGACCGTCTCCCCCGCCGCGCCGGCGACCGAGGGCCGCGACCTCGCGCTGCAGACCGAGGCGCGCCGCGTCCCGGTCGTCGACGACGACGGCATCCTGCTCGGCGTCGTCGCCGTCACCGGCGACATGCAGTCCTTCTGCGGCACGGCCTCCGACGGCGAGTAGCGCGCGCCGGCGCGGGGTGTGCGCTTCGCATCGCGGCGTGCCGGCGATCGCGTCGTCAACTGCATCGATGAGGGCGTGAGTTCGTGTGGCTGCCGGCCAATGCGCCGGCCGCCGGCGGTCCGTGGCGAGGGTGTGTCGAATACGTCGCGGCCCGCGCGACGTATTCGACACACCCCCGGCAGACAACGGCCATCGGGGCGCGCCCGGTCCGATATCCGCGCTCGGCGCGCCCCGACCGCCTTTCGCAACATCTGGCCGGCGCGGCGATCAGGCTGGAGTCGCAGCCTCCCGGCCAGGCCAGCGGCGGCGAGCGCCCGCGGGCTCGCGGGCTCGCGGCGTAGGTGTGCGCTTCGCATCGCGGGGTGCGGGCGATCGCGCCGTAGAACGGCATCGATGAGGGTGTGAGTTCGTTTGGCTGCCGGCCACTGCGCCGGCCCCGGCGGTCCGTGGCGAGGGTGTGTCGAATACGTCGCGGCCCGCGCGACGTATTCGACACACCCCCGGCAGACAACGGCATCGGGGCGCGCCCGGTCCGATATCCGCGCTCGGCGCGCCCCGACCGCGGGGCCGGCCCCGGCACGACGGCCGGGACCCGAACGAACTCACACCCTCATCGATGCAGTTCGACTACGCCGACACGTCGCGACCGCAGCGCGAAGCGCACCCCAACACCTCGCGAACCGCAGCGCGAAACGCACCCCAACACCTCGCGAACCGCGGCGCGAAGCGCACCCCGCAACGCGCCGAACCGCCCTCCGCCCGCTACGTCTGCGGCTGCACCGGGTTGAGCTCGCGCGTCTTGCGCGCGGCGACCGTGGCGGGGTGGTCTCGGCCGAGCAGCCGCTCGCTCTCGGCGATGACGACCTCCTGCAGCGCGACGCCGTCCTCCATGCGCCCGGCCATCCGGTAGGAGGACGCCAGCGCGGCGCGGGCCTGCAGCGTGTCGAGGTGATCGGCGCCGCGGATGCGCTTGCTCTCCTCGAGGATGAGCTCCTCGGTGGCGATGGCCTCGTCGACCAAGTCGGCGTTCCAGCAGGCCGAGGCGAGGTTCGCGCGCGCGTCGAGCGTGTCGGGATCGTCCTCCTCGAGGACCCGCTCGCGATCGGCGACGACCTGACGCTGCACCTCGACGGCCTGCTCCTTGCGCCCGGCGGTCGAGTACGAGAAGGCGAGGTTCGAGCGCGCCGTCAGCGTCGCGAGGCTGTCGGGCCCGAGGATCCGCTCGGCGTCGGCCAGCACGGCCTCCTCGATCGCGATCGCCTCGTCGGTGCGCCCGGCCGTCCACAACGAGGAGGCGAGGTTGGCGCGCGCCGTGAGCACCTCGGGATGCTCGGGCCCCAGCACGCGGGTGCTGTCGGCGACGAGCTCCTCCTCGATCTCGATCGCTTCGTCGACGCGACCCAGGTTCCACAGCAGCATCGCGATGTCCGCGCGGGCGCGCAGCGAGCCCTGGTCGTCGGCCCCGCGCTGCTCGACGCTGAGCTCGTACACGCGCCGCAGACGCGCGAGCTCGGCATCGGCCTCGGCCTCGGCCTTGGAGACGACGGTCCTGGCGTCCTGCGGATCGGGCAGCTCGCGATCCTCCTCACCCCAGATCTTCTGGGTGACCGTGCGGTCGGTGCGCTCACGGCGGGGCGGGTCGGCAGCGGCCTCGGCGGTGTCGAAGAGCGCCTCCTCCGCGTCGGCGACGGGTGCGGGCGCCACAGGCTCGGTCGCCGGCGGGGCGCCGGCGGCGGCTCCCTGCTTCGCGCCTTGGCGCGCGATCGTCCGGCTCTTCGTCTTCTTGCCTCGGGCCACGTCAACTCCTCCTCGCGAGCGAACCTACGCGAGGAAATCTAGCGACGGGCGGGCCGGTCCTTCGACGCTGGCGCGCCGGCGGTCGACCGGATCCGGTGCGGTTCTAGACGGTGAGCAACTGCTCGCGCGCTTCGTCCTCGGCCAGCGCGAACTCGCAGCAGAGGTCCATCAGCGGGCCGGCGAGGGCGCGCAGGCGCGCGATCCGGTCGCGCTCCTCGGGAGACTGGTAGTCGTCGCCGTCGCGATCGGTGACGTAGGCGCCGGCGATCTGGCACAGCAGCGAGGCCTGGTCGCGCTTGAGCATGAGCGTCGCGTCGGGGCCCGTCTCGCGCACGGCGGCGAGCAGGTCGTCGAGCGACATGAGCGCGCGCAGTTCGAGCACCGCGGCGACATCCTCGATGCCCTCGCGGCCGATCTGCTCGCGGCGCCAGGCCAGCGTGTCTCCCAGCGCGGCGTTGTCCTCGCGCTCCACGACGGCATCGCAGACGACGCTGCGCTCGGCCGGGGCGATGCGATAGCTGCGGTCCATAAAGGTGCTCATACCCATATCCGCATCATCGGCATTCGGTGTCCATACCTATATGTACGTGTGGCCGGAATCGATCGGATGCCTTGGGCCCGCCGGGCCAAGGGTCATGGGCTCGCCTCCGTCGTCTGGCCGGCCCGCGCCACGGCCTCCGCGAACGCGTCGACCTCTGCCTCGGTCGTGTCCCAGGAGCACATGAGGCGCACCTCGCCGGAGGCCTCGTCCCACGTGTAGAAGTACCAGTCGCGCCGCACCCTCTCGCTGACGCCGGGGGGCAGGATCGCGAAGACGCCGTTGGCCTGGACGGGCTGCGTCAGCCGGACGCCCGGCACGAGCAGCAGCCTGTCCGCCAGGCGCTGCGCCATCGCGTTGGCGTGGGCGGCGCTGCGCCGCCACAGGTCGCCCTCGAGCAGCGCGACGAACTGCGCCGCGAGGAAGCGCCCCTTGGAGGCGAGCTGCAGCGTCTGCTTGCGCAGGAAGGCAAAGCCGGCGGCGTGCGCGGGATCGCAGAAGACGACTGCCTCGCCCATGAGCAGACCGTTCTTCGTCCCGCCGAAGGAGACCGCATCGACGCCGGCGTCGGTCGTGATCTCGCGCAGCGAGACGTCCAGGCCGACGGCCGCGTTCGCCAGTCGCGCGCCGTCGACGTGCAGCAGCAGGCCCCGCTCGTGGGCGAAATGCGCGAGCGCGTGCAGCTCGTAGGCGCTGTAGCGCGTGCCGAGCTCGGTGCTCTGGGTGACGCTGACGACGCGCGGCTGCACGGCGTGCTGGTCGCCGAGGCGGCCGAGCTGCGACTCGACGTGCTCGGGGGTGAGCTTGGCGTCGTGGGTCTGGACGGCCTGCAGCTTGACGCCGGCGATCGACTCGGCAGCGCCGCACTCGTCGACGTTGACGTGGGCCTGGGCGGTGCAGATGACCGACTGCCAGGGCCGGCACAGCGCGCGCAGGCACAGGACGTTGGCCGCGCTGCCGTTGAAGACGAGGTAGGAGACCGCCTGCTCGCCGAAGTGCGACCGCAGCAGCTCCTCGGCGCGCGCCGTCCAGGGATCGTCGCCGTAGGCGGTGGTGTGCCCGGCGTTGGCCTCGGCCAGCGCGGCGAGCACCTCGGGGTGCGTGCCGGCGTTGTTGTCGGAGGCAAAGCCCTTCACCGGTCTCACAGTAGAGACAGGGCCGGGTGAGGTCGCGTGACAGTGCTCGCACCGCCGTGGGGCTTGCGGCACGATAGGCATGCCATGGCCCCGCCGGACAACTTCCTGGCGCTCGACGAGGGCGTCTCGAGCTTCGATGATGCACGCGTGCTGATCCTGCCCGTGCCCCTGGAGGCGACCGTCAGCTGGGGTGGCGGGACCGCGGGCGGGCCGGCGGCGATCATCGCGGCCTCCCGGCAGGTCGAGCTCTATGACCGCGAGCACGCCCGCGAGCCGGCGCTGGACTACGGAATCCACACGCTCCCGTCACTGACGATCGACGACGACCCCGCCGTGGCCACCGCCGAGATCGCCGCGGCGGTGGCGGAGGCCGCCGGCGGCGGCCGGCTCGTCGTCGTGCTCGGCGGCGAGCACACGATCAGCGCGGGCGTCAGCCACGGCCTGCTCGAGGCGCGCGGCGGGCCGCTCACCGTCGTGCAGCTCGACGCCCACAGCGACCTGCGCGACACCTACGACGGGACGCCGTTCAGCCACGCCTGCGTCGCCCGCCGCATTCTCGAGGATCCGCGCGTCGAGCAGATCCTGCAGCTCGGCGTGCGCTCGGTCGACGCCGAGGAGGTCGCGTTCGCGGCCGCCAGCGACGGGCGGGTGCGGGTCTGGTACGCCGAGGACGTCCACGACGGCGGCTGGCGCAAGGAGTTCCTCGCGCGTGTGCGCGGGCGACGTGTGCATCTCACGATCGACGTCGACGGCCTGGACCCCGCGATCGTCCCGGCCACCGGGACGCCCGAACCCGACGGGCTGACCTGGCGCGAGGCGCTGGAGATCATCCGCACGACCGCCTCCGAGGGGGCGATCGTCGGCATCGACTGTGTCGAGCTCGCGCCGCAGCCGGGCCTGCACCACGCCGACTTCGCCGTCGCGAAGCTGCTCTACAAGACGATCACCTACGCCATGAACGGAGGGCGATGAAGCACGCCAACGAGGTCAAGGCCTTCATCGAGCACCACTACCGCCACTTCAACTCGGCGGCGCTGATCGACGCGGCGCGCGGCTACCGCGATCTGCTCGACGCCGGCGGCGGCATGTTCCTCACGATGGCGGGCGCGATGAGCACCGCCGAGCTGGGCCTGTCGCTCGCCGAGATGATCCGCGCGGGCAAGGTCGACGCCGTCTGCTGCACGGGCGCCAATCTCGAGGAGGACGTCTACAACCTCGTCGCCCACGACCACTACGTGCGCGTCCCCAACTACCGCGAGCTCACGCCACGCGACGAGCAGGACCTGCTCGAGCGCCACCTCAACCGCGTGACCGACACCTGCATCCCCGAGGAGGAGGCGATCCGCCGCATCGAGGACGCGATCCTCGACGAGTGGACGCGCGCCGACGCCGCCGGCGAGCGCCTGTTCCCGCACGAGTTCCTCTACCGGATCCTGCGCTCGGGGCGCCTGGAGGAGCACCACCAGATCGATCCCGCCGACTCCTGGCTCGTCGCCGCCTGCGAGCGCGACCTGCCGATCTTCGTGCCGGGCTGGGAGGACTCGACGAGCGGCAACATCTACACGTCGCACTGCCTGAAGGGCACGATCGCCAACGTCCACACGGTGCGCACGGGCGTCGAGTACATGATGGAGCTGACGTCCTGGTACCAGGCGCAGGCGGCGTCGCGGGCGGTGGGCTTCTTTCAGATCGGCGGCGGGATCGCCGGCGACTTCCCGATCTGCGTCGTGCCGATGCTGCGCCAGGACATGGAGCTCGGCGACACCCCGTTGTGGAGCTATTTCTGCCAGATCTCCGACTCGACGACGAGCTACGGCTCGTACTCGGGCGCGGTGCCCAACGAGAAGATCACGTGGGAGAAGCTCGCGATCGACACGCCGCGGTTCGTCATCGAGTCCGACGCGACGATCGTCGCGCCGCTGATCTTCGCCTACGTGCTGGCGGACGCCTAGTTCGAGCGCGGCCGGCCGGCAGCGGGGTGTGTCGAACAGGTCGCGCCCGGCGCGAGGAATTCGACACACCCCATGTCGGCGCGTCAGGCCGGGACGCTCATGCGCTCGAGGATGCGGCCGACCGCGGCCTTGCGACCGAGGACGTCCTTGGAGTAGTCACGGCCGGTCGTGGCCCCGTCGACGTTGCCGGCGCGAAAGCCCTGCAGCGCGCCGCCGGCGCCCGCGTTGTACGCCGCGACGGCGAAGCGCAGCACCTGCTCCTCCGGGACGCCCTTGCTGCGCGCGAAGCGCATGTTGCCGCGCAGCAGCGCGATCGCGTGGATCGTGCTCGCGGTCAGCGTCGGGCACAGGCCGGGGCCCGCCGCCGACGGCTTCGTCGGGGTGAACGAGCCCGACACGCAGCCGCGGTGCGTCGCCAGGAAGTCGCGATGGAAGCGGTCGTCGATCTGCAGCCAGCCGCGGCCGTGCCCGCCGTCGCCGACGATGTTCTTCATGTTCGTCTCGCGCGAGGCGAGCGCGAGGATCAGGGCCGGTCCGATGCCGTCGTTCTCGCCCTCGTGGGCGAGGTCGGTGACCATGTCGATGCGGCGGTGGCCGAGGGCCCGCAGCTGCTGCTCGAGCTGCCGTTCGGTGATGTTCACGATGTGCTCCTGGAGGTGGTGGCGAATGCTGTGAGCAGCGTCCGCCGCGCCGCGCGCCGCAGCCAGCCACGAGCGGGGGGATCGTGCTCCCCCTCCCCGGGGTCGCACCGCTGCCCGGTCAGCCGCGCGCGCCGTCCGGCGCCGCTCACGAGCTCCTCCCCCGCCCGTGCATCCGCTCGGCCCCCACCCGGCGGATCTCGGCGACGAGCTGCGGATGCTCGCGCCCGAGCTCGTTGAGCGCGCCGCCCGGGAACGCGAGCAGCGTCACCTCCGACAGCGCGCGGACCGAGGCGATCCGCGGGTAGCCGAAGCCGCCGCCCCAGTCCAGCGCGGCCAGCTCGCCGAAGAACTCGCCCTCGGTCAGCCGGTTGACCGCGGCCTCGTCGATGAGCACCTCGACGTCGCCGGCGAGGATGACGTAGAAGTCCAGCGCCGCGTCCCACTGCTCAACGATCGACTCGCCCGGCCCCCGCCGCTCGATCCGCGCGAGCGTCGCGACGCGCGCCAGCCCCGCCGCGTCGAGCGTCGCGAACAGCGACAGGCCCAGGTCGGCGAGCGTGTCGCCGCTGACGCCGACCATGTCGCCCGGCGGGCCGCGGCGCCGCAGCGGCGCGTGGCGCATGTCGCGGTCGCGCCGGTAGGTCACCGCGGCCGCCTCGGCGGTCAGCGCCGCGGGCTCGCAGGTCTCGAAGAAGTCCATCACGCGCTCCACGTCGGCGCGCGTCGTCGTGTGGTTCATGACGCAGATACGCAGCGCGTAGCGCCCGCGCAGGACCGTCGAGGAGACGAGGCCCAGGCCGCTGCGCTCGAGGCCCGCGACGAGCGCCGCGTTGCGGCGGTCGGCGTCCTCGACGCTGGACGCGAGGCCGTCGAAGCGCCGGCGAAAGCAGACGATCCCCAGCGACGGCGGCGCCATGAGCTCGAGGTCCGCGCCCGCCAGTACGCGGTCGCAGACGAGCTGCGCGAGGTCCAGCGACGTGTCGATCGCATCGCGAAACGCGCTCGCGCCGAAGTACTGCAGCGACAGCCACACCTTGAACGCGCGCGAGCTGCGCGTCAGCTGCATGCCGCGGTCGGACAGGTTGACCTCCTCCGCCGCCTCCTCGGAGTCCTGCAGGTAGTCGGGCGTCATCTGAAACGCCGCGCGCAGCGTGTGGTCGTCGCGCACGAGCAGGGCGCCGCACTCGTAGGGCTGATAGAGCCACTTGTGCGGGTCCAGCGTCACCGAGTCCGCGCGCTCGATGCCGCGCAGCAGCTCGCGGCCACGCTCGGTCACGCCCGCGAAGCCGCCATAGGCGGCGTCGACGTGCAGCCAGGCGCCGCGCTCCTGACAGAGGTCGGCGAGCCCGCCGAGCGGGTCGATCGAGCCGGTGTTCGTCGTCCCGGCGGTGGCCGCGACGAACAGCGGCCGGCGGCCCGCGCGCAGGTCGGCGTCCATCGCGGCCGCGACGATGCCCGGATCCAGGCGAAAGTCGGCGTCGTGCGGCAACACGCGGATCTGCTCGGGGCGAAAGCCGAGCACGCGCGCGGCGCGGCCGAGCGAGGAGTGCGCCTGGTCGCAGACGTAGCCGACCACGTCGTCGGACATCGCGCCGACGAGCGACTCGCGCGCGCAGGCCAGCGCGGTGAGGTTGGCGGCCGATCCGCCGCCGACGAGGATCCCGCCGGCGTCGGCCGGATAGCCGATCCACGCCTTGAACCAGCTCAGCACCTCCAGCTCGAGCTGCGTCGGGCCGGCGGACTCCATCCACGAGCCGGCGTAGACGTTGCAGGCGCTCGCCACGAAGTCGCCCAGCGCGCCCGGCCACGTGCCGCAGAACGGGATGAACGCGAAGAAGCCCGGGTGGTCGCCACGGCTCATGAACGGCAGGACGTCGCGCTCCAGTCGCTCGAGGATCGCCTCGAAGTCCTGCCCCTCCTCCGGCGGCGGCCCCGACAGGCGCGCGCGCATGTCGGCCGGCGTGGCGCGGCGCAGCGGCGGGATCGTCGGATCGGTCAGCCGCGCGACGAGCATGTCGACCGTCCGGTAGCCGAGCGCGCGCATCGCCTCGGCGTCCATGCCGAGCGGATCGCCTGCGTCCCCCTTCTCGGCAGCGCCCATCAGAGCGACAACCTACATATTCATCCAGTCTGCGAGTGCAGCATTCAGCGCGGCCGCATCGAGGCGATCGGTGTCCGGCAGGCGGCCCAGACGCGGCTCGGGGTGCACGGGATCTCGATGTCGGTGACGCCCCTCGCCTGATACAGCGCGTCTATGACGGCGTTGGCGATGCACGGCGCCGAGCCGACGCCGGGCGATTCGCCGACGCCCTTGGCGCCGATCGGGTGGTGCGGGCAGGGCGTGACCATCTCGCCGAGCTCGAAGCCGTGCTCGGGGCACTCCAGGGCGGTGGGCAGCAGGTAGTCCGTCAGCGAGGCGTTGAGGCACTGTCCCGCCTCGTCGAACGAGATGACCTGCATCAGCGCCTGCCCGATGCCCTCGGCGAGGCCACCCGTGATCTGGCCGTCGACGATCATCGGGTTGATCCTCACGCCGCAGTCGTCGACGGCGATGAAGCGCCGCACGCGGACCTTGCCGGTGCCCGCGTCGATGTCGACGACGCAGAGGTAGGCGCCGAACGGGTACGTGAGGTTCGGCGGGTCGTAGACGGCGCTGGCGTCGAGGCCGCCCTCGAGGCCCTCGGGCAGGTCGGTGGCGCTGTAGGCGAACTCGGCGATCGCCTCGATCGTCGCGTCGATCTGCGGATCGCCCCTGACGAACCAGCGGCCCTTCTCCCAGGCGAGGTCCGCCTCGCGCGTCTCGAGCATGAGCGCCGCGAAACGGCGCGCCTTGTCGCGCACCCGGCGCGACGCGACGGCGGCTGCGCCGCCGGAGACCGGGATCGAGCGGCTGCCGTAGGTGCCCAGCCCGTAGGGCGTCTTGTCGGTGTCGCCGTGACGGACGGCGACGTCGTTGGGCGAGATGCCGAGCTCCTCGGCGACGATCTGGGCGAACGTCGTTTCGTGACCCTGCCCGAGCGTCTGCGCCGACAGCGAGATGACCGCCTTGCCGGACGGGTGAACGCGCACGTCCGCGCCGTCGTTCATCGCGAGGCCCAGGATGTCCATGTAGCGGCGCGGCCCGGCGCCGACGCCCTCGGTGAAGAACGCGACGCCGATGCCCATCAGCTCGCCACGCGCGAGCCGTTCGCGCTGCTCGCGGCGCAGGCCCTCGTAACCGGCGATCTCCAGCGCGAGCGCCATGGCCTTGTGGTAGTCGCCCGAGTCGTAGACCCAGCCCGTCGCCGTCTCGTAGGGAAACTGGTCGGCGCGGATGAAGCTGCGCATCCGCAGTTCGACCGGATCGAGCTTCATCTCCATCGCCAGCGCGTCGACCATCCGCTCGACCACGTACACGGCCTCGGCGATCCGAAACGAGCAGCGGTACGCCACGCCGCCCGGCGCCTTGTTCGTGTACACGGCCTTGACCTGGCAGTGCGCGCCCTGCAGGTCGTAGGAGCCGGTGACGATGTGAAAGAACCCGGCCGGAAAGCGCGTCGGCTGGGCGGTGGCGTCGAAGGCGCCGTGGTCGGCGATCGTGTCCACCCGCAGTCCGGTGATCCGCCCGTCCTTCGCGCAGATCTGTGCGCGGTGCACGTAGTCGCGGGCGAACCCGGTGCTCGCCAGGTTCTCGCTGCGGTTCTCGATCCACTTCACGGGAGCGCCGGCGACGATCGAGCCCGCGATCGCGCAGACGTAGCCCGGATAGATCGGCACCTTGTTGCCGAACGCGCCGCCGGCGTCGTTGCACAGGATGCGGATCTTCTGCTCGGGCAGACCCGCCACCTGCGCGTACACCGTGCGGTGCGCGTGGGGCGCCTGGTTGCCGTTGAAGATGTTCAGCTGACCCGTCGCCGGGTCCATGTCGGCGATCATCCCGCAGGTCTCCATCGGGCACGGATGCACGCGCGGGTGCGCGATGTCGCGCGTGACGACCATGTCGGCCGCGGCGAACACGCGCTCGCAGTTGGCCTTGTCGCCGGCCTCCCACTGCGGGCTGGCGAGGTTGTCGACCTGACCGACCTTGTCGTCGCGGATCAGCGGCGCGTCCGGGTCCAGCGCCCGGCGGCAGTTGACGACCGCCGGCAGGACCTCGTACTCGACGTCGACGAGCTGCAGCGCGTCCTGTGCCGCGTAGGCGTCGGTGGCGATGACGAACGCCACTTCCTGAAGGTGAAAGCGCACCTTGTCACCTGCCAGCACCGCCTGGGTGTCATAGGAGATCGTCGGCATCCACGCCAGGCCGAGCGCCTCGAGGTCCTTGGCGATGACGACAGCGACGACCCTCGGATGGGCGAGTGCGGCCGAGGTGTCGATCGACCTGATCCGCGCGTGGGCGTGGGGCGAGCGCAGGATCGCCGAGTGCAGCATGCCCGGCAGGCGCACGTCGTCGCAGTAGTCGCCGAGACCGCGGATGAAGCGCGCGTCCTCCTTGCGCTTCATGATGCCGAAGCCGATCGGTGCGTCGCTCACGGTGCTGAGCGGCTCACCGCCGGCGTCACCGGTGAAGCGCGGGCGACGACCCGGTGTGGATTCGGATGTCGCCATTCGCGCGGATCTTGTCAGGCCCGGCGGGGGAGCGCCTCGACGTTCACGCGAATCTCTATGCGTACTTCAGCTTTCGCGTGTCCCGCGGCTCGAGGAACGGCTCCTGCTCGGGCGACTGGCGGGCCCGATCTGGCGGCCGCGCTCGAGCTCGGCACAGAGAGCAGCCCGCCCGCGCCTGCGCCGCTCGTACGAGCGACGTGACAGGTAACCGACTACGGTTCGCCGATGACGGACATCCTCGCCTCGCTCATTCTCGCCGCGATCGGGGCGATCATCACCTTCGCCGTCCAACTGACGCGCAAGCATCTTCGCAACCGGCAGCTGAGAAGGCGCTATCCGGTGGCCGGCCCTCTTCACCGACGGAGTTCGAAGACCGCGACGGCGATCGCCACTTTGTCGAGAAGGGCCTGACTCGGCTGCATCAGCGCGGAGCCGAGATTCGCGGGGTGACATCCGAGCTGCAGTCCGGCCGGTGCTGGGAACTCGAAGCACATGTCAGCACCGGCGGCTTCGTCCACGGCATCTACTCCGCGGAGGATCCACATGACGCTGGAATGGGGACGTTCTTTCTCAGGATCAACGGAACCACTGGCGACATGGATGGGCTCTGGGCGGGCTATGACTCCGTCAACAGCTCGCTCACAGGTGGGCGCTATACTTCAGGCGGTCTCCGGTGGCAGAGATCCGACGAGCTGCGGTCGCCGCGTACCCAAACATCATCGCGCTGCTCCCTGATCGCGCCACCGAGCGTGCCGCAGCGCGCTGTAGTGTCGCCGCGTGCGCGGCGGGGATGTACTTCGGCAGGGGCTGGCGACCCGCGAGCTGCGCCTGTACGTCTTCGCGGGCGGGGCGATGGCGCTGGCGCTGTGGGCGTTCACCGTCGTGCTCGCGATCGCCGCCTACGAGGCCGGCGGCACGAGCGCGGTCACGCTCGCGGTGATCGCGCGGGTGCTGCCCGGCGCGCTTGCCGGCCCGGGCACCGCGCTGCTGGCCGACCGCCGCTCGCGGCGGGCGGTGCTGCTCGTCTTGACCGGCGGCACCACCGCGCTGCTGGCCGGCCTCGTCCTCGCCGCGGCGAGCGGCGCGCCGCTCGCGCTGATCCTGCTGCTCGCGGCGGTCTTCTCGGTCCTCGCCAGCGGCCAGCAGCCCGCGCTGGCCGCGCTCCTGCCCGAGCCTCGTGCACAACCCGCGCGAGCTGGCGATCGCCAGCAGCCTGCGCACCGGCGTGGGCAACGCCGGCTACTGCGCCGGCGCGTTGGCAGGCGGGGCGGCGGCCGCGGGGCTGTCGGTGGCGGCCGGCTTCGCGGTGGCGCTGGCGGCGTCGGCCTTCGCGGTGCTGGCCCTCGCGGCGATGACCGCCGACGTGCTGCCCGCGCATCGCGCGCCCCGCACGGGCGTGAACCTCTCCGACGAGCTCCTGCTCGGCCTGCGCGAGGTCCGCGCGGCATCCGGGTTGCGCGACGCCGTGGGGGTGCTGGCGACGATCTACTTCGTCTACGGCATCCTCGACGTGCTCATGGTCGTCGTCGCGGTCGAGCTCGTCGGGCTCGGGACCGGCGGCGTCGGCATCCTGAACTCGATCTGGGGCGCAGGCGGCGTGGCGGGCGGCATCGTGGCGCTCACCCTGCTCGCGCGTGGACGCTTCTCGACGGCGCTGGAGGTCAGCGCCGCCTGCATCGCCGTCCCGCTGGCGATCCTCGCCGCCGCGGCGCAGCCAACCGTGGCGATTCTCGCCTTCGCGCTGCTCGGGCTCGGCTGGGCGACCGCCGAGACCGCCGGCCACACGCTCCTGCAGCGTCTCTCCTCGGACGAGAGCCTCGGGCGCGTCTTCGGCGTCGCCGAGACGAGCTCGCAGATGGCGGTCGCGCTGGGCTCCGTCGCCGCACCGCTGCTGATCGCCGGGCTCGGCATCCGCGGCGCCCTGCTGGCGACCGCGCTGCTCGTGCCGGCGGTGGTCATCGCGCGCTGGCGCGCGACGCAGCGCCTCGACGCCCGCGTCGCCGTGCCCGAGCGCCCGCTGCAGGCGCTGCGCGCGGTCGACCTCTTCGCGCCGCTGCCGCTGGCCACCGTCGAGACGCTCGCCGTCCAGGCGACGCCCCGCACGACGTCCGCCGGCGAGGAGATCGTGCGCGTCGGTGACGTCGGCTCGCGCTTCTACGTCATCGCCGAGGGGACGTTCGAGGCGCTGGCGGGCCCGGTGACCCGCCAGATGGGGGCCGGCAACTACTTCGGCGAGATCGCGCTGCTGCGCGACGTGCCGCGCACCGCCACCGTCGTCGCCAAGACCGAGGGCCTGCTGTACGTCGTCGCGCGCGAGCAGTTCCTCCGCGCCGTGACCGGACAGGTGCGCTCGTCGCAGGCCGCCGAGGCCGTCGCCGACGAGCGGCTGCGGGCGGGCGGCGGACCGTCCGCCGGCTCGCCCTGAACGCCGGGCGCCAACGGGCGCGCGCCGCTACCGCGCGGCGCCCGCCGCGGCGCGCGCCCGGCGATCGGCGTCGCGCAGGTACGGCGCGACGAAGTCGCCATAGGCGGCCTTGCGCTCGGCGGGCAGGTCCTTCCAGCCCGTGACCGTGCCACGACACGCAGCGGTGCCGCACAGGCACTGCGCCGGGAAGTGCTCGATGGCATAGTTGCGCATCGCGTAGTCGAACGTGATCTCATCGCCGGCGCCGATCGCGACGAGCGCGACGAAGTCGAAGCCGTCGACGTCGGCGTTGAAGCGGACCCCGCAGTTGGGGTCGCAGGAATGGTTGACCAAGGGCCCGAGGCCGTCCTCGAAGACGAACTCGGTCAGGCTGATCTGGTTGGCGTGCGAGTGGTTGCCCGCCGGTGCCGGTCGTCCCGGCACACCGAGCATGACCGTGTCGCCCGGCGCAAAGTCGCGCGTGGCGTAGACGCCGTCGTTCCTGCCGTCGACCGCGCTGCGCAGCTCGGTGCCGTCGTCGTGCATGGTGTGGCCTGCCTTCCGTGTGGGTTGGTCGTGGTGTGAGAGCGCAGCCTCCCGGCGGCCGTTGCCGAGCGCATGAGGGATGACCCCTCAGCCGGCGCGGACCCGGCCTGGCGCCCGATGTTCGCAGCGGGGATGATCCGCCGATGGCGCTCGACGACTACGGCGTGCTCGCGGCACGCGCGCTCGACACCGAGCGCGAGGACGGGACCGACACCCCGCACTACCAGCTGCATCTCGTCGACGACGCCGGCGAGCACTGGCGCATCGCCGTCAACGTCGAGTCCCAGCAGGCGCCCTCCGAGCTGCTGTACCTCGTCGACGACGACTTCCGCCACCCGGTGACCGCGTTGCTCGAGCCGCTCGTGTCGGGCTGGCACGAGCTCACCCCGGGCACCGACGGGCCGCACCTGGACTACATCCGCGCCAACCTCTTCGATCGCGCGCGGATGCGGTTGCTGCCACCCGCGCTGGAGGGGCCCGACAACGACCTCGCCGATCTGCTCGACGGCTGGGCGGCGCGCGCCGTCGCCGACGCCACCGCCACGGTCTACGCCTTCGGCCAGCGCTTCGGTCCCGAGGCCGGCGTCGCCGACAAGGTGTTCGGCTTCACCCCCGCCAACGGTGTGCACGACATTCACATGAACCAGGGCAACGCCGGTCGCTTCGCGCAGGACAACGGCGTGCGTCAGGACGGCGCGCTGCTCGTGCACTTCCCGCAGCAGTCGCGCTGGGTGGCGATCTTCCTCGCCTTCCAGGGCCAGTCCTTTCACACCGACGACACGACCGGGCACCCGCTCGATGCACCGCCCGCCGCGGACGGCGCGGCCGTGCGGATCGTCGCGGCGCTCGTCAACCCCGCGGGCCCCGCTCCCGAGGCGGAGAGCGTGCTGCTGCTCAACGCCTCCCCGGCGGCGGTCGATCTCACCGGCTGGCGGATCGCCGACCGCGCTCGCCAGAGCTGCCTGATCTCCTCCCGTCCACCCGGACCGCTCGGGCCCGGCGAGACGCGGCGCGCCGCGCTGACCGCGCCGGTCGCGCTGGGCAACGGCGGCGGCACGATCACGCTGCTCGACGCCGCCGGCCTGAAGGTCGACGGCGTCGCCTACACCGGCGCCGACGCCCGGCGCGAAGGCTGGAACGTCACCTTCTGAGGATCGGCGCGGACCCGCGCGACCACTACCCCCGCGTCACCCGCACGTCGTCGATCGCGGCCTCGACGAGGCTCGCCGTCGCCAGGTCGGCCGCCTCGACGACGATCTGCACCGTCTGGCCGGCGAGCGCGCTGAGGCTCACGCTGGCCGTCGCCCAGGCGCCGTTGTCGTTGTTCGCCGCGCCGAGCTCCTGCAGGACGGTCTGACCGCCCACCCGCACCCGCAGGTAGTCGGCCGAGGACGAGTTGCTGCCGTGCGCCATGTAGTACGAGAAGCTCAGCGTGTACGTCGAGCCGCCGGTCAGCGCGATCGCCGGCGAGGTGATCGAGGTCACGCCCCCGTCGACGTCGTAGGTCCCCGCGTCGGTGCCCGCGAGGCGGCCCGTGACGAGGTCGTTGACGCCGCTGACCGTCGTGCCGAGCTGCTTGGCTCCGCCCGAGCTCGTCGCGGCCGGATCACCGCGCTCGAAGCGCCCGCTCGTCGCGCCGGTCGTGCTCGCCGTCCAGCCGCGCGCGGCTTCGAAGTCGTCGGAGAAGATCGTCGTGCTCGGCAGCCCGCAGTACTGCGTCTCCTTGCCGATCGCGCGATACGGACAGTCGGAGATCTCCAGCAGCCGCAGGACGGCCTCGCGGTTGCGCGACGTCTGCGCGGCGATCACCTCGTCGGGCGGATAGAAGCCGGGGTTCGCGGTCCTCGGGTACATCTCGAACGTGTAGCCGAAGATCTTGTGCTGGCCCCAGAGCCAGTCGTCGATCGTGCCGTCGGCGATGTAGAGGTCGCTGGCCTGCTCGGGCGTGTAGCCGTTGGTCGAGGCCATGTTGACGCCCAGCGTGCGCAACGCCGCCTCGTCGTCGGCGGTCAGGCCGGCCGCCGTGTTGGCGGTCGTGTAGCCGTAGGGCCAGAGGACGAGCTCGGAGTAGGTGTGGAAGTCGATGCCGGTCTTGATCTGCTGCACGCCGCCGACGACGCGTGAGTTGACGAAGTTGCGCACGACGGTCGTCTCGGGCGCCGAGAACGGCGCGGTGCCGCGGTAGGTCTCCGAGGAGAGCGTCCCGCTCGAGCCGCCGCAGCAGCCCCACTGCCAGCCCCAGTTGCGGTTGAGGTCGGTGCCGACCGCACTCGAGCCCGCGTTCGGCTGGCGGTTCTTGCGCCAGCTCACGTACGAGCCGCTGGCCACGTCGAACTCCGCGCCGTCGGGGTTGATGCTCGGCACGACCCAGATCTCGCGCGTGTTCACGAGACCGGTCACCCGCGCGTCCGTGCCGTAGCCGGCGGTCAGCTCGTTGAGCAGGTACATCGCCATCTCGACGGTGAGGTGCTCGCGCGCGTGCTGGTTGGCGGTGAACAGGACTTCGGGCTCGGCCTCGTCGGCGGCGACGTTGTCGGAGATCTTCAGCGCGTAGATCGCGCGGCCCTGGAAGGTCGTGCCGATCGCGCTGCGCTGCACGATCGACGGGTAGGCGGCCGCGATCGCCGCCGTCTCGTCGACCATCTCCTGATAGCTGTGGTAGCCGGCGTCGGCCGGCGGGAAGGCGGCGGCGCGCGCGCGGAGCCCCTTCACCCGCGCGGGCAGGCGCGGCTGCGAGCCGCGCACGAGGCGGAAGTCCAAGCGCCGCAGCCGGCGCAGGTCCGAGCGCGAGGCGCTGACGACGAGCGCACCGTGGTCGCTTCCGACGATCGCGGCCCCGGTGCGGGCGACGGCGGCGCGGTCCTTGGCCGTGCGCACCTCCTCGACGCGGTAGGTCCGCACGCGGTCGTCCGCGGCGGTGGCCGGCGCCGTCAGGGCCCCGAAGGCCGCCAGCGCCAGGGCGATCGGGAGCAGCGAGCGCGGTCCGACGTACTGCATGGGTTTCTCCGTTCCTTGGGCAGCCGCGAGAATGGTGGCAACGCGCAACGTACTCGTTCGCGTGTGCGCGCGCACAAGCCCGGACATTTGGCTGCGGACGCCCTCTGGACGCATCGTCCATGTGTCCAATCGGGTCCAGAGCCCTCTTTGTGGAGGCCCTATGTTCCGATCACCGGGACGTGCGGATTCCCAACTTGCCTTCCGGCGGACGTGTCCGTCTCGGAACGCGCCGGTCCACCTCGGCCGTCGCCCTCGACATCGGTGCCGACGCCGTCGTAGCTCTGCCACCCGGCGGCTCCGACGCGCGTCGCGTGCGCCAAGCAATTGTCCACCCACTGCCAGTCGGCCTCGTCGTCGACGGTGAGGTCGTCGACTCCGACGGTCTCGCCGAAGAGCTGCGCTCGCTCTTTGCAGAGCACGGGCTGCCCCGCGAGGTTCGCGTCGGGCTTGCCCACCCGCGGCTCATGGTGCGGCTCGTCGAGCTGCCTGCGACGCTGGACGGAAGCGACCTCGATGGCGCCGTGCGCCATCTCGCGACCGATCTGCTGCCCGTCGGGCTCGACCAGCTCGTCGTCGACTACCGTCGCATCGGCCGCGTGCCGGGCGCCAACGGCGAGGGCATGCAGCGCGTCCTCATGGCCGCGGCTCGCGTCGACGGCATCGACCGCCTCATGCAGGCGCTCGACAGCGCCGGCCTGCGCGCCCAGGGCATCGCGCTCTCGGGCCTCGCGATGGTCTCGGCGCTCGATCACGCGCTGCTGCCCGGCGAGGCGATCCTCTACGTGCAGGCCGGTGCGCTGACGAACGTCGTCATCACCGAGGACGGTCAGCCGCTCCTCGTGCGTGCGGCCTCGGCCGGCTCGGAGGCGATCGCCACCGGCCTCGCCGAGCGCGCCGGGATCAGCCACGAGGCGGCTCGCACCCACATCGCGAACATCGGCCTCGGCAGGGGCGGCGGCCACGCATCGCCCTCCGGTTCCTCCGACGAGCTCGAGACCAGCGTCTCCCAGCAGGTCCGCGAGGGCCTGCGCCGGGTCGTCGCCGAGGTCCAGTCCTCGCGCGGCGTCTACGCCGCCCGGCCGGACGCCTGCGCCATCGGCGGGGTCGTCCTGACCGGCTCGATGACGGCGTGGCCCGGTGTCGCCCAGGCGCTCGAGGACGAGCTGCACCTGCCGGTGATCGTCGCCGACCGTGAGAGCTGGCCGCAGATCGATGGCCTCGGGGCGGTCCCCGAGCGCCTCGACGTCGTGGTCGGGCTGTCGCGGGCGTCCGATGCCCTCAAGCCGGACCTGCGACCCGCCGGGTCGAAGTCCGGCGCGGGCCACGGCCTGCGGCTGCGGCGTGCCGCCACGACGACCGTGAGCACCAGCGGCGCCAACCGCCCGCCGCTGATCGCCCAGGTCGCCGGCGGAATGCTCGCCCTCGTCATCGCGATGATCGTCTACCTCGTCGTCATCTCCAACCAGGTCAGCTCCGATCGCGAGCGCCTCGGCGAGATCGCGACCGAGCTCGTCAGCGCCGAGCAGAAGACGGCCGCGCTGAAGCCCTACGACGACTTCGCGAAGGCCGCTGCGGTGCGCCACGACGCGGTCGCCTCGGTCGCCAAGGCCCGCTTCAAGTGGGACCGGACGCTGACGGAGATCGCGAAGGTCGCCCCCGACAACGTCTGGCTGACGTCGATGGACGGCACGCTCGTCGCCGCCGGGCAGGCAGCCGCGGCCACGGCCGGGACGGCACCCACGCTCTCACCGACGATCAAGCTCGCAGGATGCGCCGCGCACGAGCGCAACGTCCCTGCCTACATCGACCGTCTGCATCTCATGACGGGCGTCACCGAGGTCGGCTTCTCACGCGCTGAGAAGCTCGCCAAGAAGGGCGAGGCCGGCAACGGCAGCGACTGCTTCAACGGCGACACGAAGGCCGCGAAGTTCGAGCTCACGACGTACTTCAAGCAGCAGCCGGCCCCTGGCGCAGCCGCCACGCCGGCCGCAACGACCACCACGACGCCGACGGCACCCGCGCCGGCGGCCGCAACCACCCCAGCCACGGCGCCTGCCAACCAGACCGCCGCGGTCCCCACCGGAGGCTCGCGATGACGACGAACGACACACGGACGATCGCCATCGTCGTGCTTGCCGGGATCGCGATCCTGGCGGCACTGTGGATGCTGGCGATCAGCCCGAAGCGCGAAGAGCGCACGGCCGTCAAGGCCAACGTAACGGCGCAGGAGGCGCGTCTTTCGACCGCCCAGGCGCAGCTGGCCTCCTTCGAGGCCGCCAAGAAGCAGTTCCCGGTCAAGCTCGCCGAGCTCAAGCGGCTCGACGAGGCCGTGCCGGCTCGCGGCGCCATCTCGTCGCTGCTGCGCCAGCTGCAGCGCCGGGCGAAGGCGCGCAACAGCAACCTGCGCCTCGTGGCCCTGAAGACCGCTGCCGCGCCGGCGACGGCCGCGGTCAGCACCCCGGGCGCGACCACCGGCCCCAACGGCCTGGCGGCGCTGCCGTTCGAGTTCGAGTTCACGGGCGAGTACTTCGACCTGCGCGACATCCTCGCCACGGTGCGACGTTCGGTGAGCGTCAAGAAGGACAAGATCAAGGTCAGCGGACGTCTGCTGACGATCGACACCCTGAAGTTCGACCGCTCCGAGCCGTCGTCCACGATGACGAAGGCGACGCTGACCGCCACCGCCTACATCGCCCCCGACGGGGCCTCCACCCCCCAGCCGCCCGCTGGCGCAGCCGCGCCCGCACCGGCGACCCCATAACGGAGGACATGATGCTTCGTAACCTCATCGAGGAGGTCCGCAACCGGCGCATTCTCGCCTTCGCGGCCCTCGGCGTGCTCGTCGCGCTGGCTCTGCCGCTGCTGTTCCTGAAGGCCGCGCCAGAGGGCGCGCCGACCGCCAACACGGCGGCCCCGGCTCCCCCCGCCGAGGCCAAGCTGCCCCCGCGCGCCGCCCGCCTGCTCGCCACGACCGACCCGGGTGCCCCGGGCGGCCGGGCGAAGGGCTCGGCGGCGGATCCGTTCGCGCCGCCTGCGTCCTACCGCGCTGCGGCGGACGCGGCGACGAAGGGCGCGGCCGGCAACGCGGCGAGCACCGCGACGCCGGCTGCCGGCGGCGGTGCGCGGCGGCGCGGCGACGATCGACGAAGCCGCTCCGACGGTCGTCATCCAGGACCGCTCGTCATCGCAGCCGTCGCACGACCACGCCGCGAACGCTCGAACTCCAGCTCGAGTCAACGCCGACAACGCGTACGGTCGACATCCGCTTCGGCCCGAAGAGCCGACACCCGATCAAGCGTCGATCCCGCGCCACAAGGCGTTCTACATCCATGGCAAGCTCGTCGCGATGTTCGTGAAGTACTCGCCGAGCCGCAAGAAGGCGATCTTCGCGGTCGCCCCCGGCCTGCACATCTCGGGCCCGGTCTCGACCCGCGTGAGCGACAACGTCCGCTACATCGATGTCCCGGTCGGCGCACACGCCTACCTGACGATGATCACCGCGAACCGGACGATCGTGAAGCGCCGCCTGGACGTCGTGCGCGCTCGCAGCGTACGCAGCGCGACGGCGACCAACGCCGCCGTCAGCGCCGAGAGCGCCTGCCTGCTGGGCAAGCTCGCGGCGATGAAGCGCCGGCGACCGGTTCCTCGACCGCGACGCCTGCGAGCTCTAGCGGTCCACTGTCGATGATCGGTCGATTCACGGACGAAGGCGGCATGACGATTATCGAGGTCATGGCCGCCATGGTCATCCTCATCATCGGGGTGCTCGGCACGCTCGTCCTCGTCCAGGGCAGCCTGTCGAGCACCAGCCGCACGACCGCGCGCGAGCAGGCCACGAGCCTCGCCCGCGACCTGGTCGAGCGCAGCCGGCAGGTCGACTACGCGAACATGACATACGCGCTGGCCCCCGCGACGCTGCGGTCCGCCCTGCCGGCGTCCGACAGCGTCGGCCCGCTGCAGGTGACGTCGCCGACGTCCGCGAAGTTCACCGTGAACCGCCGCAACACGACGTACACGGTGGACGTGTTCGCCTGCTCGATCGACGATCCGACCGACGGCGCAGGTGCCGGCGACGCGACGTTCTGCGCCGGCCCGGCCACGACCAACGCCCCCGGCTCGAGCGAGCCGGGGCTGGCGATCGGCGTCAACGTGCTCGGCATCGGCGTATCGGCCGGTGGCACCGCGCTACAGACGGTGTGCAACGCCGCCGGCGTGTCCGCGATCACCAACCAGTTGGCGGCCATCACCGGCAGCGTCGTGCCGCTGAGCGTCTGCCCGGCGGCGTCGGGCGGCGGCACGATCGAGTTCGACAGCACCCCCGAGGACCTGCGGCGCGTTCGCATCGATGTCTCGTGGACGCGCGGCGCCAGCGGCAGCGTCCGGCAGACCACCCTGCTCACCAACCCCGACCAGAGCTGATGGGAACCGTGACCGACTTCCGCCCCGGCGAGGAGGGCTTCACGCTCGTGGAGCTGCTCGTCGCGATGACCCTCTCGCTGATCGTGCTGTTCGCGACGCTGCAGAGCTTCGACGTGTTCACCTCAAACGCGTCGCAGCAGACGCGCGCCACCGACGCCAACGACCAAGTGCGCCGGACGATGGAACGCGTCGTCAACGACCTTCGCGGTTCCTCGGCGATCCTGAAGGCGGAGGCGCAGGATCTCGTCTACCGCGTCCCGGACAAGCTCGGCTATCGCACCGAGCGCCTCTGCGTCGCCTCGGACTACCTGTACGGCAGCTCGAACGTGACCGCACGCCGCGGCCGCCGCACCGACCAGCCTCTGCAACACCGCCACGAAGCTCGCGACGCTGAAGTCGACGGCGACCACTGCCTTCACCTACGACGGCGCCGCGTCGTCGGCCACCCCCGCGCTCGTCAAGAACGTCGGTCTGACGATCAGCCTCGACGCCAGCGGCGGCGGCAGGACCGCCACCAGCACGCTGCGGGCGAGCGCCGCCCGGCGCTCGGCCAGCGGCCTGCCGATCACCGACGACGACCTCGACACCGTCTGCAACCCGGCCGGCGCGTTCCTCAGCCTGAACGCCGACGTGCCGAACGTCGGCGAGATGACCGTCACCTACGCCAACGACGGCGGCATCGCGATCGGTACGCCCGTGACCGGCGGCTGGCAGATCCCCGAAGGCATCACGAACGTCGTCGCCACGGTCACCGACGCCGCCGGCGTGACCAAGACCATCCGAAAGGACGTCGAATGCTCCGGCACATGAGGCGCGTACGCAGCGATGAGCGGGGCTCGGCCATGATCACGGCGCTGATGTGCACGCTGGTCATGCTCGCGCTCGGCATGGCACTTCTGGCGATCGTCGACACCCAGGCCAACGAATCCGTCAGCGAGCGCACCCGCGACAAGGGCTTCAACCTCAGCGAGAGCGTGCTCAACAGCCAGGCGTTCGTGCTCGGGCGCAACTGGCCGGCGAACACGGCCACCGCCCTCAACGGCGGCGCGGCATGCTCGGTCTCGGCGTCCGGCTTCGGGACGACGGTCGGCAGCGGCACCCCGACAACCGGCACCCCCGCGGCGATCGCTGCCGTCGAGCGGCTGCGACCGAACCTCAATGCCAGTTACACGGACTCGGCGTACGACGGCGCGTCCTGGCAGGTCAACGTCTGCGACGACTTCAACGGCACGACCGTCTGGACCGACACGGTGCTCAACAACGTCGGCTACGACGCCAACGCCAACGACATGCTGTGGGTTCGCGCGCAGTCGGTCGTGGACGGCAAGACGCGTGCCCTGGCGGGTCTCGTGAACGTCCGCGAGCTGCCGGCGCTGAAGTCGCGCTTCGGCCTTGTCGCCGGCAACGTGTCGGAGGACGTCAGCTCCACGGTCACCGCGATCGCCAACGCGAGCGTCGTGTCGGGAATCACCCAGTCGCTCCTCGGCGCCAGCCCGCCCGTCGCCGAGGACCCCGCGTTCCCGGCGCCCAACTCGGGCGTGACCGGCCTGCGCTGCGGACTGCTCGAGAACGTCACAGAGGTGAAGACGTGCATCACCGGAGCGATCGGCGCGCTGAGCCAGGTTCCGCGCGATCAACACGCTCGTCAGCGGCGGCAAATTCGAGCAGTATCCGACCACACAGTCCATGAGCACCTCCTCGAGCGGCCAGCTGCGCGCCCAGGCGCAGGCCTCGCCCGGTGTGTACAAGGCCACGACGCCCGGATCCAGCTCGGTCACCACGGCGCCGAGCTGCGCGATCAGCGGCGCGACGACGGATTCGGTCGTGTTCATCGAGAAGGTCGGCGACGGCGACCAGTACTGCTACGTCGACGTGAGCTCGAGCGTCACCTACAAGGCCCTCGTCATCGGCAGCGGCCGCGTCATCATCCGCGGCAACAACGCCATCACGTCCTACGCGACGACGACCACCAACCGCTTCACCGGCGTCGTCTACGCGCTGAACGGGCAGACGTCGAACCTGGCCGCCACGTCCCCGATCCGCGAGCTCGTACGCATCGAGAAGGGCGCGCGCGTCCGTGGCGCGGTCCACGCGGACGGCAAGAACGCGACGGTCGGCATCGTCCCGCCTGACTTCGACACGTCGTCGCTCGTCTCGGCGGTGCTGTGCCCCGGCGCGCTGTGCGCGCTGGCCCCGACACTCAACGGCCTGCTCGGCACGCTGGGAGTCAGTGGAACGGTGAACGCGCTCATCAACGGCACCTGCCTGGTCTCGCTCCCGCTCCTGGGCTGCACGGTCTCATTGCCGGGACAGGGTGTGACCGGCATCACGAAGATCGTCAACAACGTCACGAGTCAGCTGACCAACTACGGCTCGGCGATTCGCTCGGACGTCCTCCTCGTCAAGGAGCTCAAGGTCTACGGGGTGTCCGGCATCACGCCCGGCACGTTCCGGGACCTGAACCTCAAGTAGGAGGTTGCGGCGGGCGCGGCGGGTGCCGCGCCCGCCCGTGGCACGAGTGATCCGCGGCGGCGCGGGTCGCGCTTAGACCTCCATGAGACATGCCCTCCTCGCCGCCCTGCTGGGCGGCGCCCTGCTGACGGCCTGCGGCGGCGACGACAGCGCCGCGACCACGACCCCGGCCGGCGCGAGCACGGCCAAGGCGGCGGCCAAGACGACCGACACGATCAAGATCGTCGACTTCGTCTACGACCCGACGCCGGCGACCGTACGCGCCGGCCAGAGGATCTCGATCCCGAACGCCGATGCGGCGCCGCACACGATCACCGACGGCGGCTCAGGCAAGGCCTTCGACACCGGCACGATCGAGGGCAGGGCGACCGGCTCGCTGACGATCGACAGAGCCGGCACGTACAGCTACATCTGCGAGTTTCACCCGTTCATGAAGGGCGAGATCACCGTCACGAAGTGAGGCGCGCCAGCGCGGCACCGGCCGCCGGTCGGAGTTACGCCGCCTCGCGCAGGGCCTCGATCTCGCGCAGGCCGGCGAGCCGCTCGAGCGCGCGCTCCTCGATCTTGCGCGTCTCGGGCTGGGTGATCCCCAGGCGCCGGCTCGCCTCGCGGATGCCGACCGGGCCGTCGGCGCCGTTGACGCCGTAGCGCAGCGCGACGACGGCGCGCTCCTCGTCGGGCAGGCCCTCCAGCGCCCGGCTGAGCGTCTCCTCGATGAGCGCGACCTCGACCTCCTCGGCGGGGCCCGCGCGCTCGTCGCCGAGCAGGTCGCCGAGCGCGGTGTCGCCCTCGGTGCCGACCGGGCGGTCCAGGCTCGTCACCGTGCGGGTGAGGTCGGCCATCGCCGTGACCTGCTCGAGCGGCAGCTCGGCGTCCGCGGCGATCTCATCGTCGGTCGGGTCGCGGCCGAGCTTGCCGGCCAGCGCGCGCCGCGAGCGCTGGATCTTGCGCTCGCGCTGGGCGATGTTCGTCGGCACGCGGATCGTGCGCGCCTTGTTCTCGATCCCGCGCTGGACGGCCTGGCGGATCCAGTACGTCGCGTACGTCGAGAATTTGAAGCCGCGGCGCCAGTCGAACTTCTCCGTGGCGCGGATGAGGCCGAAGATGCCCTCCTGGATGAGGTCCAGCAGCGGCAGCTCGTTCTGCGGATAGCGCTTGGCGATCGACACGACAAGCGCGAGGTTGGAGTTGATCATCCGCTCCTTGGCCGCCGCGTCGCCCTCCTCGATGCGCTTGGCGAGCTCGATCTCCTCCTCGGCCGTCAGCAGCGGATGGCGGCGGATCTCGTTGAGGAAGAGCCCCAGCGCGTCGGTCGTCGCCACCGCCAGCCCGCCGTTGGTGTAGTCCGTCGCCGGGATGTTGCTGCGCCCGCAGTCGTCGGTGACGTCGATCCCGCGCGCCTCGAAGGACTCGTGCAGCTGGCAGAGCTCGTCGTCGGGCCAGCCGAGGCGGCGGGCGATCTGATCGAGCTCGGAGAGGTTGACGCAGCCGGACTCCTCGGCGCTGTCGAGCAGGCGGGCCAGCGCCGCGGGCGGATCGTCGAGATCGAGTTCCATGCTGGCGTGAGTACCCGGAGCGCGGGGCGTCCAACGCGCCGCATTTCAGCGAGGGCGGTTGCGCTTGCGCTGGTCGCGCACGGCCTTGGCCTTCGCCTTGGCGCGCTTGGCCTGCTGGCGCTCGCGGGCGCGGATGGCGCCGGCGCTGTTGTCGGTTGCCGCGACCGTCGCGGGCGCGCCGGCCTTGCCCCTGACCTTCGTCGGTCCGGGCGGTGGCGGCGAGCCGGTCTTTGCGCTCTTGCCCGAGCGCGGGTCGGGCGACGTGGACTTGCGCGCGTCGCGCACGATGACGAAGCCGATCAGCGCCAGGACGAGACCTGCCCCGACGAAGATGAGCAGCTGCTGGACGGCGCTCAGGCCCTCCTCTCCGAGGTCGTTGTCGACCGGCGGCGGAGGCGGCGGCTCGGTCAGCGGCGTCGGCGCGTTGGGGCCGCCGAGCTGCGCCTGGGCGACCCCAGCCGGCGCGAGCGCGAGGGCGAGGATGGCGAGCAGGATGACGAAACGACGCATGTGCGCCGAGGTTACGCGGAATTCGTGGCTCACGGCGCGTGCCGACATACACTCTGCGCCATGGCAAAGCAGCGGCAGGTCCGGATCGAGCAGAAGAGCGCGCTGGCCGCGATGACTCAGCTCGAAGAGCGCTCCGACGAGGAGCTTCTCAGCGAGACGAAGTACCGTGCCGCCGCCCAGGCGATCCTGGGCGCCCGCGCCGCAGAGCGCTACGACGGACAGCGTGCGCGCGAGCACTTCCGCAAGGCGATCGCCGCCGCCCGGCCGCAGGAGCGCATGCAGCTGCGGCGCATGGCCGAGGCCTCGCTGGCGCTCGCCGAGCGCCGTCCGGACGACCTGAAGGCGGCCGTCGAGAAGCTCGGACAGGCCGCCCCGTCGAGCCGCCAGCTGTTCGTCCTGCGGCTCATGGGGCTCATCTCCCCCGCGCCGGGCGCGGGCAAGCTCATGCGCGCCCGCGGCGGGCTGATCATCCTCGCGATGGTCCTCGTGCTGCTCGCGATCGGCTTCGGCGGCGCCAAGCTGCTGCTGCTGCCCATCGGCGGCAGCTCGACGCTCGGCGCGATGGGCTTCGGCGTGGTCATCGTGCTCATCACGCTCTCCGTGCTGGCCTTCGTCGGCAAACGCAAGCAGACCCGGGCGCGCGAGAAAGCGCGGGCCGCGCGCGCAGGCTGATGTGCGGGCGCTACACGCTCGCGACGCCTGACCTCGGACGGCTGCGCGAGCGCTTCCCCCTGCGCGAGACGCTCGAGGTCCGGCCGCGCTTCAACGTCGCACCGGGCGACGACGTGCTGGCGGTGATCCGCCGCCGCGGCGAGGATGGCGCCGCCGCCGACGCCGAGGGCGCGTTCCTGCGGTGGGGGCTCGTGCCGTTCTGGGCGTCCGAGCCGGGCGAGATGGCGGCGAAGACGATCAACGCCCGCGCCGAGACGGTCGCCGAGCGGCCCGCCTACCGCGACGCCTTCGAGCGCCGTCGCTGCCTCATCCTCGCCGACGGCTTCTACGAGTGGTCCGGCGGCGTGCCGCACTGGATCACGCGCCCCGGCGGCGAGCCGTTCGCGTTCGCCGGGCTGTGGTCGTCGTGGCGGCCGAAGGGCGCTTCGCGCGAGCTCGAGCCGCTGCGCTCCTGCGCGATCGTCACCACCGCCGCGGCCGGCCCCGTCCGCGCGCTGCACGACCGCATGCCGGTCATCCTCGATCAGGGCGACGAGGACGCCTGGACCGATCCGGGGACGGCGCCCGAGCACCTTCACGAGCTCATGCGCCAGCCGGTCGCCGCCGCGACCCTCGAGTACCGCCCGGTGAGCCGCGCCGTCAACGACGCCCGGCATGACGCGCCGGACTGCCTCGACCCGCCGGAGCAGGCGTCGCTGTTCTGACAGCTGCTGTGTGGCAAGCGTCTGTGAGCTGTCGCGCTGCCGTTGGTCGGTTGTCCGCGTCTTTAACTGCAGCATTGAGGGAGTCAGAGGGTTGCGGGTGGCGGCGTTTCGACCAGGGCCGGCGGGCGATTGGCGCTTAATGCGGGGATAGCGGGGAAAGGCGCCATTCACCGCTCGCCGCCCGTCACCACGGAGGGGGTGTGTCGAATACCTCGCGGCCCGCGCGAGATATTCGACACACCCCGCAGAAAGCGGCATCGGGCGCGCCCGGTGCGATATCCGCACTCAGCGCGTCACGACCGCGAAGCCGCCCGCCTGTTGACGCGGCAGGTGCGATATCCGCACTCTGCGCGTCACAACGCTCCTCGCGGAAGCGCCGTTCGCGCGGCACAGCCACCGACCGCCGAACCCGGATCTCCCGCCCACGACACCTGCAACTCACACCCTCAGCGATGCAGGTCGCCGGCGGCCACGCCAAACACGGCGCGTCAGCGCACCGACCTGGTGTGAACGCGGCCGGCACCTACCGCTTCGAGGAATTCACCCGCGCCGAGCTGATCACGACGGGATCGATCGGCATCTCCGTCGCCGGGTCGGTCGCCAGGCGCGCGATCCGGCGCACGACCTGCTTGCCCTCGGTCACGCGGCCGAGCAGGGCGTACTCCGCCGGCAGCGGGGCGTCGGCCGCCGTGACGATGAAGAACTGGCTGCCCGACGTTCCCGGGCGCTCGTCGGCGGCCTTGGCCATGCCGACGACGTAGCGGCGGTAGCGCGTGTCGGACGGCGGCGGCTCGACGACCGTGTAGCCGGGCCCGCCGTTGCCGGTCCCGAGGGGATCGCCGCCCTGGATGACGTAGTCGTTGCCGCCCGGCTTGGCGATGCGGTGGAAGGTCAGCCCGTCGAAGAAGCCGCGGCGCACGAGCCCGGCGAACGCGGCCGTCGTCTTCGGCGACGCCTTGACGTCGAGGCGGATGTGGATCGTCCCGCAGTTCGTGCGCAACACCGCCGTGTAGACGCGCTTGGCGCTGAGCTTCTGACGGGTGCGGGTCTGATCGGGCTCGCTCGACGGCTCCGGCGCGGGCACCGCCTTGCAGCCGTCCTTCGCGCTGCGCGGCCGGACCGCGGGGGTCGTCGCCGTCGCCGTTGTGCTGGTCGTCGCGGTGGCCGGCTCGGCCGAGTCCGTCGTCGTGGCGGCCGACCGCGGATCCTCCTTGCCGCACGCCGCGAGGACGAGGGCAGCCAGCAGGATCGCGAAGAGGACGACCGGGCGCCGCACGCGCCGCAGCCTAGTGGTTGACCGGGCCGCCGGGCCCCGATCGCGGGGCGTAACGTCCGGCGCCGCGCCAGCGGTCAGACTTCGCGCCGTGCCGCTCACCCCGCTGATCGATCGCTACGACCACATCCTGCTCGATCTCGACGGCTGCGTCTGGGTCGGCGACGTGCCGACGCCCGGCTCCGTCGAGGCCGTCGCGGCCCTGCGCGCCGCCGGCAAGGGCGTCGCCTTCGTCACCAACGACTCGCAGCTCTCCACCGAGGAGTACGTCCGAAAGCTCTGGCGCCTGGGCTTCCAGGCGTCGCTCGAGGAGGTCGTCACGATCGGCGGGGCGCTGCAGTTCGTCCTCGCCGAGCGCTTCAACGGCGGCTCGGCCTTCGTCATCGGCTCGCCGGCACTGCACAAGTGCGTCGAGGCGTCCGGCCTGCGCGTCGTCAACCACACGGCGTTCGCCAGCCGCGCCGACGTCGTCGTCGTCGCCTTCCATCCGCAGTTCGACTACGCCGAGCTGCGCGACGCCACCCAGGCCGCGCTGCGCGGCGCCGTCCTCGTCGGCTCAAACCGCGACGCCACGTTCCCCAACGCCGACGGCCTGTGGCCCGGCTCCGGAGCCGTCATCGCCGCCGTCGAGTACGCCTCGGGTCGCACGGTCGACACGCTCGGAAAGCCCGAGCCCACGCTCGTGCAGACCGCCCTGGACCGGCTCGGCCCGGGCCGGGCGCTCATGGTCGGCGACCGCGTCGACGCCGACCTGGGCGCGGCCCACAACGCCGGCATCGACGGCGCGATCGTGCTCACCGGCGCCTCGGACAGGGCCGCCGCCGAGGCCGCCCGCGAGCCGAGCCCGGTCGCGATCTCCGAGCGGCTCGAGACGCTCGTCTTGGCATAGTCACTCGATGGATCGCGACGTCGCCCTGCTGTGCAACCCGTCCGCCGGGGGCGGTCGCGCGGCGAAGGTCCTGCCCCAGACCGAGCGCGCGCTGCGCGACCTCGGCGTGCGCTTTCACACCGAGGTCACGCGCGATCTCGAGCACGGCCGCGCGCTCGCGCGCAGCGCGGCCGAAGCCGGCGAGACGACGGTGACGCTGAGCGGCGACGGCCTCATCGGCGCCGTCGTCGGCGTCCTGCGCGAGGTCCCCGGCTCCGTGCTCGGGATCCTGCCCGGCGGGCGCGGCAACGACACCGCGCGCATGCTCGGCATCCCGCTCACGATCGACGCGGCCTGCGCGGTCGTCGCGGGCGGCGTCGAGCGCGACCTCGACGTCGGCGACGTCGAGGGGCGCTCGTTCATCGGGATCGCGTCGCTCGGCTTCGACTCCGACGCCAACCGGATCGCCAACGCGGCGCCGCCGCGGCTCGGGCGCCTCGTCTACGTCTACGGCGCGATGCGCGCGCTCGCCGCCTGGAAGCCGGCGGCGTTCGCGCTGGCGCTCGACGGCGAGCCGCTGACCTGCACCGGCTACTCCGTGGCGGCCTGCAACTCCGGGCGCTACGGCGGCGGCATGCTGCTCGCCCCCGACGCGAGCCTCGACGACGGCCTGCTCGACGTCGTCCTCATCGCCGAGCACTCCAAGCGCGGCTTCCTGCGCAACCTCCCCCGGGTGTTCAACGGCGCCCACGTCCACCATCCGGCGGTGCGCGTGCTGCGCGGGCGCGAGCTGCGCGTCGACGCCGACCGCCCCTTCACCGTCTACGCCGACGGCGATCCGATCGGCGACACGCCGGCCACGATCCGCGTCGTCGCGCACGCCCTCCGCGTCCTGGTCCCCGCCGCGTGATGCTCGGCGCGAAGATCGCCGTCGCGCGCGCCGCCGGCGCGATCTCGCGGCGCAGCGGGCGCGGCGCGACGAGCCTGCCCGGCAAGGTCCTGCTGCGCCTCGAGCCGGAGGCCCTCGCCCGCCTCGCCGGGCGCCTGCCGCAGGGCAGCGCGGTCATCTCGGCGACGAACGGCAAGACCACCACGGCCGCGATGGTCGCGGCGATCCTCGAACGCTCCGGCACCCGCCTCGTCCACAACCGCGCCGGAGCGAACATGGCCGGCGGCGTGGCGAGCGTGCTGCTCGGCGCGGCGCGCGGCGACGGCATCGACGGCGATGCCGGGCTCTTCGAGGTCGACGAGTTCTGGCTCGACCAGGTCGTGCCCGCGCTGCGCCCGCGCGCGCTGCTGCTGGCCAACCTCTTTCGCGACCAGCTCGACCGCTACGGCGAGCTGGAGACGATCGCCGACCGCTGGGCGGCGGCCGTCGCCGCCGCGCCGGCCACGCAGCTCGTGCTCAACGCCGACGACCCGCTCGTCGCCGACCTCGGCCACGCCCGTGGCGGCGGCGAGGACGAGGGCGGGGCCGTGACGTACTTCGGCGTGCAGGACGACGCCGTCGCCCTGCGCGGCATGGCGCACGCC
Source organism: uncultured Actinomycetes bacterium (assembly GCA_963742745.1). GTDB lineage: Bacteria > Actinomycetota > Thermoleophilia > Solirubrobacterales > Solirubrobacteraceae > CADCVQ01. Next base: position 109,638 of record CAVUND010000005.1, on the reverse strand, counting down.
TCGGACTCCAAGCACTGCCGCCGCTGCGGCGCCCTGCTGACCTACGACGCGATCTACATGGGCCACCTCGGCCGCTGGCACTGCCCCAAGGGCGACACCCGCCGGCCCGAGCCGAGCGTCTTCGCCACCGCGGTCAGGCTCGACGGAACGCGCGCGGCGCGCTTCGAGCTGCACGTCGGCGGCGAGCACGCGACCGTCGCCCTCCCCCTCCCCGGCCTCTACAACGTCTACAACGCGCTCGGCGCCGCGGCGCTGACGAGCGCGCTCGGCGCGCCGCTGGCCGACATCGTCGCGGGCCTGGGCTCCACGCAGGCCGCCTTCGGCCGCGCCGAGACGGTCCAGATCGGCGGCCGCGACCTGGCGATCCTGCTCGTCAAGAACCCGGCCGGCGCCAACGAGGTGCTGCGCACCCTCGCGCTGGATGCCGGCGAGCACGACGTCCTCGCGGTGCTGAACGACAAGACCGCCGACGGGCGCGACGTGTCGTGGGTGTGGGACGCCGACTTCGAGGCGATCGCCGGCTCGGTGCGCCGCGTGACGTGCAGCGGCTCGCGCGCCGGCGAGCTTGCGGTGCGGCTGAAGTACGCCGGGGTCGCGCCCGAGCGCCTGCACGTGCAGCCCGACCTCCAACGCGCGCTCGACGCCGCCCTCGCCGACGGCGACGGCCGCCTCATCGCGCTGCCGACGTACACCGCGATGCTCGCGCTGCGCGAGCTGCTCGTCGCGCGCGGCGCAGCGGAGGGGTCCTTCGCATGAACGGCCAGCCTCCGCCCGAGCACGTCGTCTGGCACGACGTCGAGTGCGGCCGCTACGACGCCGACATGGCGCTCTGGCGCGAGCTCGCCGCGGGCGCGCACGGGCCGATCCTCGACGTCGGCGCCGGCACGGGCCGCGTCACGCTGGACCTCGCGCGCCGCGGCCACGACGTCGTCGCCCTCGACATCGACGCCGCGCTGCTCGCCGAGCTCGAGCGACGCGCGCATGCCGAGGGCCTGCGCGTGCGGACCGTCGTCGCCGACGCGGCCGAGTTCTCCCTGCAAACGCGCGACTTCGCGCTCGTCATGGCGCCGATGCAGACCGTCCAGCTGCTGGGGGCCAACGGGCGGCACGGCTTCCTGCGCAGCGCGCGGGCGCACGTCGCGCCGGGCGGGCACGTCGCCGTCGCGCTCGTCGACGCGCTGGAGACCTTCGACGACGAGCACGTCCTGCTGCCCACGCCCGACCAGCTCGTGCTCGACGGGACCCTGTACTCCAGCCAACCCGTCGCGCTGCGCGACCACGGCGACACGGTCACGATCGAGCGCATCCGCCAGATCGTCAGGGCCAACGGGCAGCGCAGTGCCAGCGGCGACATCCTGCACCTCGACCGCGTCGCCATCGAGCAGGTCGAGGCCGAGGGCCGCGCCGCGGGGCTGGCGGTCCTGCCGGGCCGGATCATCGCCGAGACCGAGGAGCACGTCGGCACGAGCGTGGTGATCCTGCGTGGCTGAGCCCGCCGACGCCGCCGTCGATCCCGGCGCCGACCCCGGCGCCGCGACGGAGCACACGCTGCGCATCTGCGCGCTGTATCCCGACGTCATGAACATCTACGCCGACCGCGGCAACCTGCTCATGCTCGAACGCCGCTGCGCCTGGCGCGGCATCGGCTTTCAGCTCACCGCCGCCGGCTTCGGCGAGGCGGTCGATCCCGACGCCCACGACCTCTTCTACCTCGGCGGCGGCCAGGACCGCGACCAGCGCCTGTGCGCCCTGGACCTCGTGCAGACCAAGCGCGCCGCGCTGCATGGCGCCGCCGATGACGGCAAGCTCGTGCTCGGCGTCTGCGGCGGCTACCAGCTGCTCGGCCACGGCTACGCGCTCGGCGACGAGAAGATCCCCGGCCTGGGCCTGCTCGACGTCGAGACCGTCCGCTCCGACGGACCGCGGCTGATCGGCAACATCGCGATCGAGGCCGACCTCGACCACGACGACGGGCCGTCCGCGACCGGCGTGCTCGCGGGCTTCGAGAACCACGCCGGCCGCACGCTGCTCGGCCCCGGCGCGCTGCCGCTCGGGCGTGTCCTCAAGGGCCACGGCAACGACGGCCGCTCGCGCCTGGAAGGGGCCCGCCGCGAGGGCGTGATCGGGACGTACATGCACGGCCCGCTCCTGCCCAAGAACGCCTGGTTCGCCGACTGGCTGATCCGCTTCGCGCTCGATGTCGGAGAGCTCGCGCCGCTCGACGACACCCTCGAGGACGCGGCCCACGCGGAGGCGCGCCGCGCCGCCGGTGCATGAAGTTTGGGCGCACATGTAGGATCGCCCCGTGCCGGACCGGAAAGACCGCTCGACAGCAGAGCCCCTGGAGTTCCGCGAGGTGACCAAGCTGTATCCGGGCGCAGCCAAGCCCGCGGTCGACAAGCTCTCGCTCGAGGTGCCAGCCGGGGAGATCTGCGTCCTCGTCGGCCCCTCGGGCTGCGGCAAGACCACCGCGATGCGGATGGTCAACCGGATGAACGAGATCACGTCCGGCGACATCCTGCTGGGCGGGCGCAGCGTCAAGGATCGCAAGCCGGCCGAGTTGCGCCGCGAGATCGGCTACGTCATCCAGCACATCGGCCTGTTTCCGCACTGGACGATCGGCGAGAACATCGCGACGGTCCTCAAGCTGCAGGGCTGGGACAAGGCGCGCATCGCCAAGCGCGTCGAGGAGCTGCTCCAGCTGATCAGCCTTCCGCCGGACACGCGCGACCGCTTCCCCAGCCAGCTGTCGGGCGGCCAGCGCCAGCGCGTCGGCGTCGCCCGCGCCCTGGCGGCGGATCCCCCGGTCATGCTCATGGACGAGCCCTTCGGCGCGATCGACCCGATCAACCGCGAGCGCCTGCAGAACGAGTTTCTGCGCCTGCAGGCCGAGCTGCGCAAGACGATCGTCTTCGTCACCCACGACATCGACGAGGCGATCAAGATGGGCGACCGGATCGCGATCCTGCAGGAGGGCGGCAAGCTCGCGCAGTACGCCCCGCCCGCCGAGCTGCTCATGTTCCCGGCGAGCCGCTTCGTCGAGGACTTCGTCGGCTCTGACCGCGCGCTGAAGCGCCTCGCGCTGCAGCGCGTGCGCGACATCGACCTCTGGACCGCCGCGCCGATCCGCGTCGGCACGCCGGTCGACGAGGCGCGCGCGAAGATCGCCGACTCCGACGTGCCGATCGGCGTCCTCATCGACGAGAACGGCCGTCCCACGGGCTGGCTCAGCGACCGCGCGCTCACGGGCGAGCGCGTGACCGACGACCTGCGCTCCCCGGTCGAGCCGCTGCTCGATCTCGACGACGTCCTGCGCGACGCGCTCGCCGACCTGCTCACCTCCGAGACGCGCTACGGCGCGGTCGTCGATCACAAGGGCGCGCTGGCCGGCGTCCTGTCGCTGGAGGTCATCCAGCACTTCCTGCACGCGGCTCCGGCCGCATCACCGACAGGCGCCGACCTGCTGAGCGAATGATCGGCCTGCCGATCGCCCAGCTGCAGATCCAGAAGCCGGGCGGCTCGGATTCCTGCGTTGCCAACAACGGCTTCTGCCCGGAGTGGATCGTCGACAACATCGACCGCTACTGGACGCCGCTGCTCGAGCACGTCTACCTCACGGTCGCGCCCGTCGCGATCGGCTTTCTCATCTCGATCGCCCTGGCGATCTACGCCCACCGCCGCCGCTGGCTGACCGGCCCGATCATCGCCGTGACGGGGATCTTCTTCGCGATCCCCAGCGTCGCGGCGTTCTTTCTCCTACAGCCGATCACCGGGCTGGGCTACACGACCGCGATGGTCGCGCTCGTCTCCTACACCCTGCTGATCATCTTTCGCAACATCACCGACGGGCTGCGCAACGTCCCCGCCGAGACGCGCGACGCCGCGCTGGGCCAGGGCATGACCGAGCGCCAGGTGCTCTATCGCGTCGAGCTGCCGATGGCGGTCCCGGAGATCATGGCCGGCCTGCGCATCGCGACCTCCACGACCGTCGGGCTCGCCGCGCTCGCGGTCTTCGCCGGGGCCGGCGGGCTGGGCAGCGAGATCCTCGTCGACAAGCGCTTCAAGTCCAACGTCGTCGTCGCGGGCGGCCTCGCGGTCCTCCTGGCGGCGGCGTTCGACTTGCTGATCCTCGGCGTGCAGCGCCTCATGACCCCCTGGCGGCGGGCGCGCGCATGACCGGTCCGGCGCTGGCGTTCCTCGGCGACTTCGGCGAGGCGATCGAGTTCATCTTCAAGGAGCGCGAGTCGGTGTCCGGCGGCGTGCAGATCGGCGGCATCCCGGAGATGCTGGGCTTCACCGCCACGCACATGGTCGTGTCGATCGCGGCACTGGCGATCGCGGCGGCGCTGGCGATACCGCTCGCGCTCTGGCTCGGCCATCTCGGCCGCGGCGACTTCCTGGCGACGGCGACGTCGAACGTCGGGCGCGCCGTGCCGTCGCTGGCGCTGCTGGCGTTCTTCATCTCGTTCGTGGGGCTGGGCTATACGAACGTCATCGCCGTGCTCGTCCTGCTGGCGATCCCGCCGCTCATCACGAACACGTACGTCGGCGTCAGACAGGTCGACCGCGACACGGTCGACGCGGCGCGCGGCCAGGGCATGACCGGCATGGAGATCGTGCGCAAGATCGAGCTGCCGCTGGCGCTGCCGTCGATCTTCGCGGGCCTGCGGACGTCCGCCGTCAACGTCGTCGCGACCGCGACGATCGCGCCATTGGCCAACGTGCAGACGCTCGGCGAGCCCATCATCACCCCGCAGACGTACGGCTTCGTGGGCCAGCTCGGGGCCGCGATCCTCGTCGCGGTGATCACGCTGCTCGTCGACTTCCTCTTCGCCCGACTACAGCGAGCGGTCACGCCAGAAGGCGTCAAGCTCGCCCAGCCGGCCAAGAAGCGCCGGCGGTTCTCATTCCCCACCAAGAGGAGTCCGAAGGAAGCATGAACTCGACCTACCGCAGGATCCTCGTCGCGCTGGCGGCGTTGTGCCTCATGTTCGGCCTCGCCGCGTGCGGCGACGACGACGACTCCGGCAGCAGCGGCAGCGCCCCTGCGACCGACGACGGCGACGGCAAGGTGATCGCGAGCGATCCAGCCAACGCGTCCAAGGGGACGCTCACGGTGGCCTCGAAGAACTTCACCGAGCAGTACATCCTCGGCGAGATCTACGCGCAGACGCTCGAAGCGCAGGGCTTCAAGGTCCGTCGGCGGCTGAACCTCGGCTCCGAGCAGGTCGCCTACAAGGCGCTGAAGAGCGGCAGCATCGACATGTACCCGGAGTACACCGGCACCGCGCTGACGTCGTTCTTCAAGGTCAAGACGGTCGATGTTCCGAAGGACGCCGACGAGGCCTACGAGCAGGCCAAGGCCGAGTACGCCAAGAACAACATCACGGCCCTGGAGCGCACGCCGTTCCAGAACACGTTCATCATCGCCTCGACGAAGGCCACGGCCGACAAGGCCGGCAACCCGAAGACCGTCAGCGAGCTGTTCTCGAAGAACCCGGACCTCTCGATCTCGGGCTTCCCGGAGTGCCGCCAGCGCGGGGACTGCCTGCTGGGCCTGCGCAGCGAGTACGGGTTCAAGGGCAAGTTCGTGTCATCTGACGGCAAGTTCTCAGACCTCGACGGCGGGCAGTCCGATCTCACGCTCGCCTTCTCGACGGATCCGCAGCTCGCCCTGACCGACAAGTACACGGGCTACGAGGACGACAAGCAGTTCTTCCCGCCGTACAACATCACGCTCGGCATCCGCAACGACACGGCCGAGAAGATCGGATCGGAGGTCGTCGACACGCTCGTGGCGGTGCAGGAGGGCATGACCGAGGAGGCGATGCGCGAGCTCAACCGTCGCGTCGAGCTCGAGAAGCAGGAGCCCAAGGTCGTCGCCGCGGCCTACCTGAAGGAAGAGGGCTTCGTCGAGTAGTCACACCCCGCTGGAGCCGGACCCGCCCTCGCCGCGCACCGTCGCGGCGAGGGCGTCGGCTCATCGCAACCTGCGGCCTTTTTCTCGGACCGCGGGACGCTCGAAAATCTGGAACTAGCGGATTTCGCCGTGCAAGCGCGGCATGTAGGTTCCTCGCCGTCATGGAGCTCGCCGATTACCAGTCCCGCTCGCGGGCCACGGCCGTCTATCCGGGCGCCGGCGAGAACCTGCTGTACCCGACCCTCGGCCTGTGCGGCGAGGCCGGCGAGGTCGCCGAGAAGATCAAGAAGATGATCCGCGACGATGGCGGCGTGCTCAGCGACGAGCGCCGCGCGGCGCTCTCCAAGGAGCTGGGCGACGTCCTGTGGTACCTCGCGCAGATCGCGACCGAGGCCGACCTCCAGCTCGATGCGATCGCCGAGGCGAACATCGAGAAGCTCACCTCACGCCACCGGCGCAACGTGCTGCAGGGCAGCGGCGACGACCGCTGAGCGCGGCTCGGTGGCTGCCCGGACGCCGCCCGGGTACCCTGCGTGCAGTGTCCGGAGAATGGCTCGGCACCGACGTCCCGCTGCACGCCCAGCACTCGCGCCCAGGCGGCATGGGCCTGCACATCTGCTCGGTCGCGAAGAGCAGCGCCGGTTCCTCCAGCGAGTACGTCGAGGTCGTCAACGACGGCGCTGAGCCGGTGACCGTGACGGGGCTCGAGCTGACGCAGTGCTCGGGGCAGGAGCACGAGCACGTCTACACGTTTCCGCAGGGCGATCTCGCCGCCGGCCAGACCGCCTACGTCTACACCGGGGCGGGCACGAGCCAGCGCACGCGCACGGGCGACCTGATCCTGTACGCCGGCCTGGACGCTCGCGTCTGGAAGGACGATGCGAACGTCGCCTACCTGCGACACCCCGATGGCAAGATCATCGACACGATGCACGCCGGGCGCCCGCCGCGCCATCCCGACGGCCACTGACGGGCGTCCGCGCCGACGCGGCCGCAGGCTCGTGTCGTGAGTCGACACTAGGCCGGCGTGCCGTTGACCGAGAAGCGCTCGTAGCGCTCGGCCAGCGTCGCCGGCACGCGGGCGTGCACCCGCACGCCCTCGGCGGTGTCGGTGCGCTCGAGGTCGCCGGCGATGTCGTGCAGCTCGGCGAGGCGGGCGCCCTCGGCGTAGGGCAGCAGCAGGTCGACGGAGCGCAGCGAGCGGCGGAACTCCTCCTCGATGCGGTCACCGAGCGCGTCGAGTCCCTCGCCGGTCGCTGCCGAGATGAGCATGCCGTCGGGATGGGCGAACAGCAGCTCCAGGCGCCGCTCGGCGTCGATCGCGTCGCCCTTGTTGAGGACGAGCAGGCGAGGGCGGTCGCCGGCGCCGACCGCCTCGAGCGTCTCGTCGACGGCGCGCATCATCTCCGCCATGTCCGCCTCGGGCGCAGAGGCGTCGACGACGTGCAGGATGAGGTCGGCCTCGCGCGTCTCGTAGAGCGTCGCGGCGAATGCGTCGACGACCTGATGGGGCAGCTTGCGGATGAAGCCGACGGTGTCTGAGAGCAGGTAGGGGCGGCCGTTGACGCGCAGCTCGCGCGTCGTCGGGTCGAGGGTATGGAAGAGGCGGTCGCGGACGCCGGCCTGGGCGCCGGTCAGGCGGTTGAGCAGCGTCGACTTGCCGGCATTCGTGTATCCGGCCAGCGCGATCTGCGGCAGGTGCGCACGCTCGCGCTCGGCGCGCATCGTCGCGCGCGAGGCGGCCACGCCGGTGAGCTTGCGGCGCAGCGCGGTGATCCGGTTGCGCGCGAGGCGCCGGTCGGTCTCGATCTGCGACTCGCCCGGTCCGCGGGCGCCGATGCCGGGCTGGGCGGCGCTCGCGCCGAGGCGCTCGAGATGCGTCCAGAGGCCGCGCATCCGGGCCATGTTGTACTCGAGCTGGGCGAGCTCGACCTGGAGCTTGCCCTCCGCGCTGTGGGCGTGTCCGGCGAAGATGTCGAGGATCACCGACGTGCGGTCGACGACCGGCATGCCGAGCTCCTCCTCGAGGTTGCGCTCCTGGCGCGGGCTGAGCTCGTCGTCACACGCGATGACGTTGGCGTCGGCGGCCTTGGCGGCCTCCTTGACCTCGAGCAGCTTGCCCGGCCCGAGATAGGAGTTGGGGTGCGGCTTCTCGCGGTGCTGGACCATCTGCCCGACGACCGCGACGCCGGCCGTGCGCAGCAGCTCGCGCAGCTCGGAGAGGTCCTCGCCCTGCTCGAGCGCGGCGATGCAGAACGCGCGCTGCTTCGCGCGTCCCTGGCCCGCCTCGTCGCCGCTGCGACGCTCGCCGATCCTGCCGTTTCGCGATTGCTGCATCCGTGTTCAGTCTAGAGCCACCTGCGGGCGTACTCCGGCGGATTCGAACCCGCTCCGGCCATAGGATCCATGCGTGGACTTCACGATCCAGCGCGCCGGCATCGAGCGCCTCGACACGCTCGCGCCCCTGTGGATCGGGATGCAGGAGCACCACGAATCCGTCGCGCCGGCCTCGCTCACCACGGAGGTCGCGCCGTTTCGCGACCACGCGGACTCGTGGCGGCGCCGGCGCGCGAGCTACGCGTCCTGGTTCGAAGCGGGCAACGCCGTGCTGCACGTCGCCGAGGACGCCGACGGCGAGCTCGCCGGCTACGCGATGGTGCGCCTCAGCGGCGGCTGGTCGCAGCTCGCAACGCCCGAGGCGATGGCCGAGCTCGAGTCGCTGAGCATCGGCCGCGGGCACCGCGGACGCGGGTTGGGCAGCCGGCTCGTCGCCGCCGTGCACGACGATCTGCGCGAGCGCGGCATCGAGCTGCTCACGCTCGCGGTGTTCGCCGGCAACGAGCCGGCGGCGCGCCTCTACGCGCGCTTCGGCATGCAGCCGGTTCTCACCCACATGATCGGGCGCGTGCCGGGTACAACCCCCGCGTAGATCGATCTACCTCGACGACGGAGGTTCTACATGGCCAGGAAGCTACGACGCGCCCCCAAGCAGCAGGCGCCGGATCCGCCGGCCCCCGCTCCGCCGAGCGCGCCGCAACGGGAGTACGCGTCGCTCGGTCCCGACGCGCCGATCGCGTGGCCGTCGGTGGGAGGACGCCGCGTGCCCGTGACCGGAAAGCTGTCGCCGCACGCGGCCGCCGCGCTGCAGCGCATGGGGATCACGAAGGAGTAGTCAACGCCCTCCGCCGGCCGGGACGACCGGCCGGCGCACGGGTGTCCGGCCCGTCTAAGCCAGCGCGACGCGCGCCGGCGGCGGCAGCGGCTCGTAGCGCGGCAGCAGGTCGTCGACCGGTAGCACGATGACGCCTTCACGCACGTCGCCCGTCCACATCCCGCCGCCGCTGGCCAGCGCGTAGGCGACGTAGGCCGCCGCGCAGGCATCGAGCTCGTCGAGCGTGCGATGCCACAGACCGCCGTCCTCGTCGATGACGCTGCGTGAACGCAGCGCCGCGATGCGCTGCTGCAGCCCCCACGGCGTGCGCTTGGGCGGGGGGCGGTGGCCGAGCATCGAGCAGAAGACCGCATCGGGGTACGTCTCGCACAGGCGACCGAAGCGCAGCGCGCCGCTCTCGACGCGACCCTGCACGACGTCGCCGTCGTCGGGCTGGAAGAGCCCGAGCGGGGCGAGCGCCGCGAACATCTCGAAACCGACGCCGATCCATCGCTCCCAGGCGGCGAGCGCCTGCGCCGCGGACGGCACGGGATACAGCGGCAGGCGGCGGCGGAAGAGCAGCGCGTCGCAGACGCGATGGCGCTCGTAGCGCCCCTCGGGCAGCCCGAGCTCATCGCGCAGGGGCATGCCCGGCGCCAGCAGGTCGAGGCGATGGCCCGACGGCGCGTCGACGGCGGCGACGGCCTCGCCGCCGAAGCCGAGCACGGTCGCCGCGACCGCCTCGACCGTGCCGGGGTCATAGAACGTGGCAACGAGCTCGGTTCCGCCGCCGTCGGTCGCACGGCGCTCGTGCAGCGTGCAGAGCTGCTGGTTGGCCGCCGAAGCCGAGACATCGATGCCGCAGTAGCGCATGACCCTCAGACTAGATGCGCGAGCGCGTCATCAGCCGGCCGAGCAGCGGCGCGCCCGCGTGACGACGTCGGCGTTGGCCCTGGCCTGCTCGACGTAGGCCACCGCGCCGGCCTTGCTCGGGTCGGCGATGACCTCCGCCAGCCCCGGGTCCGAACGGCTGCCGGCGAACGTGTAGAAGACACGCCAGTCGCCGCCCTTGGCCGACACGGTGTCGTCGCGGACAGAGGTCATCGGCGCGTCCGCCGCCGCGAACGTGAGGTCCGCCGGGCGGGTGGCGATCTTCGCACCCGCCTCGCGCCAGCAGCGCTCGTAGAATTCCGCGCGGGCGGCGGCGCCCTCGACGATCGTCGTCGACAGCGGCAGGTTCTCGATGCGCCAGTTGTCGTCGGTCTTGATGAACGCGATCCCGCGCGTGCGCCCCCCGCTGCGCGTCGCCAGCGACGCGCGCCCGGGACGCATCGTCAGCGCGCCGTCGCTCGCCTTGTCGCCGGGGTCGACGCTCGTGACGCGCTCGGCGCAGTCGCCCTCGAGCTGGCGCCGGGCATCGGCGGTCAGCAGCCGGCAGGCGCGCTCGCCGTCCTCGGCCTGCAGCGCGCGGCGGAACTCCTGCATGACGCTGCGCACCTCGTCCTCGTCCGACGTGCCGCACGCCGGCAGCGCGGCGGCGCAGATCAGGGCGAGGGCGACGGCGCTGCGGGCGGGCACGGACACGTCCGCTCAGCCCGCCAGCCGGCCGAGGCGCGCGACGGCCTCCAGCAGGCGGTCGTCGGGGGTGGTCAGCGAGATCCGGAAGAAGCCCTCGCCGTTGGGGCCGTAGGCGCCGCCGGGCGAGATCACGACGGCGGCCTCCTCGAGCACGTGCTCGCAGTAGGCGGCGGCGCTCGCGAAGCCGGGCGGCACCGGCGCCCAGATGTAGATCGTCCCCTTCGGCGGCGTGACGTCGACGCCGATCTTCTGCAGCGCGTCGACGACGAGGTCGCGGCGGCGCGTGTAGAGCGCGTTCATCTCCTTGACGTCGCCGTCGGCGTCGGGGCTGAGGGCCGCGATCCCCGCGAGCTGAACGGCCTCGAAGAGGCCGGAGTCGATGTTCGTCTTGAGCTTCCAGTACGCGGCGATCGCCTCGGCGTTGCCGACGATCGCGGCGCAGCGCCAGCCGGTCATGTTGTAGCCCTTCGACCACGAGAACACCTCGACGCCGACGTCCTTGGCGCCCGGCGTGGCGAGAAACGACGGCGCCCGGTAGCCGTCGTAGGTCGTCTCGGAGTAGGCGTTGTCGTGGACGGCGAGCACGTCGCTCGAGCCCGCGAACTCGACGACCTCCTCGAAGAACCCGGGCCGCGCGATAGCGCCGGTGGGGTTGTTGGGATAGTTGAAGAACATGAGCTTGGCGCGCGCCCGATCGGCGGCTGAGATGGCGCTGAGGTCGGGCGTGAAGCCATGCTCGGGCAGCAGGGGCATGAGCACCGGATCGGCGCCGGCCATCAGCGGCCCGCCCGTGTAGACGGGGTACCCGGGATCGGCGCTCAACGCGGCATCGCCGGGATCGAGGAACGCCAGGTTGAGGTTGAAGATGCACTCCTTGGCGCCGATCGCCGGCATGACCTCGGTGTCCGGGTCAAGCTCGACGTCGAAGCGGCGCATGTAGAAGTCCGACACGGCCTGGCGGAAGTCCTGGCGGCCGCGGTTGGACGGGTACTGGTGCGTCTCGGGCTCGGTGACCGCCGCCTGCATCGCGTCGACGATGATCGCCGGCGTCGGGCGGTCGGGATCGCCGATTCCCAGCGAGATGACGTCGATTCCCTCCGCGCGCTTGGCGGCGATCTTGCGCTCGAGCTCGGCGAACAGGTAGGGCGGGATCAGGTCCAGGCGCTTGGAAGGCTTCACAGGTTCTCCAGTTCGGTGCAGAAGTCGTCGGCGAGCGCGCCGCGGTACACGGGCCGCGCCCAGCCGGTCAGGTCGAAGTGCAGGTCCTCGGCGACGTCGACGACGAGCTCGCCGCCGTCGAGGCGCACGGTGACGGGCGACTCGCCGCCGCGCAGGACGTAGGCGATCGCCGCGCCGCTGGCGCCCGTGCCCGAGGACATCGTCTCCCCCACGCCGCGCTCGTAGATCCGCGCGCGGATGACGCCCGGCGCGAGCTCGGCGAACCAGGAGACGTTCGTGCGGTTGGGAAACAGCTCGTGCTCCATGATCGCCCGGCCGATCGCGGGGAGGTCGAGCGCGTCGACCGCGGCGGCGTCGGCGACGTGGATCGCACACTGCGGGTTGCCGACCTGCACGTGCTGAAAGCGCCACGTGCGCCCGCCGGCCTCGAGCTGCGCCGCGCCGTCGGCGTCCCCGGAGGGGAAGTCCTGCGAGGCGATGCGCGCGCGACCCATGTCCAGCGTGCAGGTGTCGGGCCCCGTGATGTGGGGGCGGATCTCCCCCGCGCCGGTCTGGATCGAGAAGCGGTCGCTGTCGGTCCACCCGTTGCGGCGCAGGTACATGACCGCCTCGCGCGCGCCGTTGCCCGACAGGCCGGACTCCGAGCCGTCGGGGTTGAAGATCCGCAGCCGCGCGACGAAGCCGGGCTCGTCGGGCTCGGAGAGCAGCAGGATGCCGTCGGAGCCGACGCCGCTGTGGACGTCGCAGATGCGCTCGATGCGCGCCGGCGTGAGCGCGAACGGCAGCGAGCGCTCCTCGAAGATGAGGTAGTCGTTGCCGAGCGCCTGCCACTTCTCGAATTCGGTCTGGCTCATCGGGGCGCGGAGTCTATGACCGCCGCGACCTCCTCCGGCGAGCGCCCGGTCAGGTGGTGCAGCTCGACGTCGGGCAGCTTGCGCATCCACGTCAGCTGGCGGCGCGCGTAGCGGCGCGTGCGCTGCTTCATCGCGTCCACGTCGCCGCGCAGCAGGTCCTCGAAGCCGAGCGCGACACGTGCCGTCGCCGACGCGCCGGCCGCCTCCGCGCGGCGCACCTGCTCGATCGCGCCGGCCGCCACCATCGCGTCGACGCGGCGATCGATCCGCGCGCAGAGGTCGTCGCGGTCACGGACGAGGCCGACGAGCCGCGTCGGATGTCGCGTGTCCGACGTCCACAGGCGGTTGGGCTCGACGGCGTCGTCGTCGGGCAGGGCGCCCTGCTCGAGCAGCTCGAGCGAGCGGATGATGCGGTGGCGGTCGTTGGGGTCGATCCGGGCGGCCCGGCGCGGCGCCGCCAGGGCGAGCTGTGCGTGCAGCGCCGCGGGGCCGCGCTCGTCCATCTCGCTCTGCCAGCGCTCGCGGGCGCCCGCCGGCGGCGGGGGGCGCAGCTCGAGCTGCGCCAGCGCGGCGCGCAGGTACAGGCCGGTGCCGCCGACGACGATCGGGGTCGCGCCGGCGGCGAGCAACCCGTCGATCTCGGCGTGGGCGAGCGCCGCGTACTCGGCCACCGAGAAGCGCTCGGTCACCGCGACGAACGACACGAGCCGGTGCTCGAGCTGGGCCTGCTGCGCGCGCTCGGCGACCCCGGTCAGGATCTCCAGCCCGGCGTAGACCTGCAGCGCGTCGGCCGCGATCGCCACGGGGTGTCCCCCGCGCGCGCGGATGCGCTGCGCGAGGGCGATCGCGACGTCGGTCTTGCCGACCCCGGTCGGGCCGAAGAGGGCGAGCACGGATGGCGCCATCGGGCCAGTATGGGCCGCGCCGGGCGGCGAGTATCGTCCGCGGGGGATGAGCGTGCGCATCGCGTGTGGGCTGTCGACCGCTCCCGATCCGCGGGCCGGTGCGATCGAGGCCGCGGCAAAGGTCGCCGCCGAGCTGCAGGGCGAGAGCATCGATCTCGCCGTGGTCTTCGCGTCCGGCGCGCATCTCGCCGATCCCGAGGCGACGCTCGCGGGCGTCCACGAGGCGCTCGCCCCCGACGTCCTGATCGGCTGCGGTGCGGGCGGCGTCGTCGGCGACGGGCGCGAGATCGAGGGCGGCACCGCCGTCAGCGTGTGGGCGGCGGCGTTCGAGAACGGCTTCGTGTCGACGTTTCATGCCGAGGTCACCGAGGTCGAGGACGGCGTCGCCATCGCCGGCGTCCCTGACCTGCAGGGCGCGGGCGGCGCGCTGCTGCTGCCCGATCCCTACTCCTTCCCGACCGACGCCGTCCTCGCCGAGATCGCGGCCCGCGCGCCGGGCGTGCCGATCCTCGGCGGCGTCTCGAGCGCGCGCACGCTGCGCGGCCAGGCGGCCCTCTTTCTCGGGGAGCGCGTCGTGCCGGGCGGGGCGATCGGCGTGCGCTTCGACGGCGTCGAGCTGCTGCCGTGCGTCTCGCAGGGCGCCACGCCGGTCGGCCCGGAGCTCGAGATCACCTCCGGCGAGGGACGGCTCATCAAGCAGCTCGGCGGGCGGCCGGCGCTCGGCGCGCTGCGCGGGGTGCTCGAGGACCTCGACGAGAGCGAGCGCGAGATGCTCGCCGAGGGCATGCTGCTCGGAATCGTCGTGGAGAGCGGCTTCGGCGACAGCGACGCCCACGGCCACGGCGACTTCCTCGTGCGCAGCGTCCTGGGCGGCGATCCCGAGACCGGGACGATCGCCGTCGGCGCGACGATCCAGGAGGGCCAGATCGTGCGCATCCACGCCCGCGACGCGGCGTCTGCCGACCGCGATCTCAACGATGCGCTGCAGCTGCGCCGGCGGGCGCTCGGCGACGACGCCCCGGCCGGTGCGCTGATGTTCACGTGCAACGGCCGCGGTCGCGGGATGTTCGGCCTGCCCGACCACGACGCCAGCGCGGTCACCGGCACGCTCGGGGCCATCCCGACCGCCGGGTTCTTCGCCGCCGGGGAGATCGGGCCGGTCGGCGGCGAGAACTTCCTGCACGGCTTCACGGCGACCGTCGCCGTGTTCGCCTCCTGACCGCGCGTAGGCCCGGTCCACACCGCACACGCGGCGCACGCGGCGGCGTGACAGTCTTCGCGCCATGAACGTATCCGGCAAACGAGTGCTGCTGACCGGCGCGACGGGCGGCCTCGGCCACGCCATCGCGCGGGAGCTGGCGAGCGCCGGCGCCCATGTGATCCTCTCCGGCCGGCGCGGCGACGTCCTCGCCGACCTCGCCAAGGAGCTGTCCGGTGAGGTCGCCCCCGCCGATCTGACCGACCGCGACGCGGTGCGTGCACTCGCCGACGCCCACACCGACGTCGATGTCCTCGTCTCCAACGCGGGCCTGTCGGCCTCGGGCCTCATCGACACGTGGACCGAGGAGCAGATCGACCGCGCGCTGGACGTCAACCTGCGCACCGCGATCGTCCTCACGCGCACGCTCGTGCCGCACATGGTGACGCGCGGCGAGGGCCACGTCGTGCTCATGTCCTCGCTCGCCGGCAAGACGCCGACCGCGGGATCGTCGCTCTACAACGCCACGAAGTTCGGCCTGCGCGGGTTCGCCGGCGCGATGCGCGCCGAGCTGCACGGGACCGGCGTGGGCGTCTCGGCGATCTTCCCCGGCTTCATCCGCGACGCCGGCATGTTCCACGTCACGGGCGTGAAGCTGCCCTTCGGCGTCGGGACCAAGTCGCCGCGCCACGTGGCGCTGGCGACGCGCAAGGCGATCGAGCGCAACAAGGCCGAGCTCGACGTCGCGCCGGTGGGCCTGCGCGTCGGCGCCGTCCTCGGCCCGCTCGCACCCGACATCGCGGCGGCGGTCAGCCGGCGCTCGGGCGGCGACGAGATCGCCAAGGCGCACGAGGACGCGCACATGGCCAACCGCTGACCGAGGCGCTCGCGCCAGCTTGCGCGCGGTCGCGTGAACCGCGGTGCGCGGCCGGGTACGGCATCGCGCTGTGAACATCCAGCCCCAGCAGGCGACGTTGCCCGGCGCGGTCCGCGGGATCTGCGAGCTGACCCTCGAGACCACCGATCTCGAGGCGCTCGAGCGCTTCTACCGCGTCGCGCTCGAATGCGACGTCATCTCGCGCTCGCAGGACCGCATCTGGCTGGCCTGCGGCGAGTACGCGCGGCTCGGCATCTGGTCGCCCGGCAGCAAGGAGTTCGGCGACCGCGGCGGCCGCCACGTCCACTTCGCGCTCTCGGTAGGCGCCGGCGAGCTGACGGCGCTCTGCGCACGCCTGGGCGCGATGGACATCGCCTACCGGGGCCCCGTCGAGCACCCCGGCGGCGACCGCTCGCTGTACCTCGAGGATCCGGCGGGCAACGTCGTCGAGGTGTGGGACTTCTTCGAGCACGGCGAGGGCGCCCGCGACGGCGTCCGCGCGCTCGCCTGAGCGACGCTGTGGACGCGCGCCCGGTGACGGCGCACCGGCTCGGGTTCGCGGTGAAGGTCCTCGGCGACGGCGGGCTGCCGTCGCACGACACGCGCCGCTGGGCGTCGGGCCCGCACCTGCGCCACTCGCTCGAGCACGCGACGGGGATCCTCGACCACCTCGAGCGCCACGACATCCGCATGTACCGGCTCGCGACCGCACTGGCGCCGTACGCCAGCCACCCCGATCTGCCGCAGTTCCACGACCAGGTGCGCGAGTGCGAGGAGGCGCTGGCCCGCTTCGGCGCGCTGGCCCGCGCGCGCGACGTGCGGCTGTCGACGCACCCCGGCCAGTACACGGTGCTCAACTCCGAGCGTCCCGACGTGCGGGCGGCGGCGGTCGCCGAGCTCGAGGTGCAGGCCGCGCTGCTGGACGCGATGGGGCTCGGACCCGAGGCGGTCGTCGTCCTGCACGTCGGCGGGACGAGCGGCGGGATCGACGCCGCGCTGGACCGCTTCCTGGCCGGCTTCGAAGCGCTCTCGGAGCGGGCGCGCGCCCGGCTGGTGATCGAGAACGACGATCGGGCGTTCGGGCTCGGCGACGTGCTGCGGCTCGCCGACCGCGCGGGCCTGCGCGTCGTCTGGGACATCCTGCATCACCGCTGCCACGATCCGGCACAGATGTCCAACCGCGACGCGCTCGCCGCCGCGCTGGCGACCTGGCCCGCCGAGCAGACGCCGAAGATCCACTTCTCGTCGCCGCGCCTGGACGTCGACGTGCGCTCCGTGCGGCGGGGCCGTCGCGTCGAACGCCGACTCGTGCTGCCGCAGTTGCGCGCGCACGCCGACCTGATCGACCCGATCGGCTTCGAGGCCTTCCTCCGCGACGCTCCCGCCGGCCGCGACTTCGACGTCATGCTCGAGGCCAAGGCCAAGGACCTGGCCCTCCTGCGCCTGCGCGAGCAGCTCGCCGAGCGCGGGCTGCGCAGCACCGGCGGCCGGGTGCTCGTGCCCGCTGCCTGATCGCGCCGAGGGCGTGCGCCGGGAGGCGATCGGGGACAATCTCCTGCCGAAGGGAGGTGGGCCCGCCATCGAGCAGGTGCTGCACGGCAGGGACGGCGAGTTGACTGCGCTCGCCGAGCTCTTGGACGCGCTCGGCGACGACGATGACGGCGGCCTCTCGCTGCAGCTCGCCGGTGAGCCCGGCATCGGCAAGAGCCGGCTGCTCGCGGAGCTCGGCCGTCAGGCGCGCGCGCGGGGCCATCTCGTGTTCGCCGGCCGCGCCGCCGAGTTCGAGGGCGAGCTGCCCTTCGGCCTGTTCACCGATGCGATGGACGACTGGCTGCGCCGGCTTGCGGGCGAGCGCCTCGCGCAGCTCGTTGCGGAAGCCGGCCACGAGCTGGCGATCGTGCTGCCCGCCGTCGATGCCGTCGTCGCCGAGCGGCCGGCCGAACTGCAGGAGGAGCGCTACCGCGCCTATCGCGCGGTGCGCGTGCTGCTCGCGACGCTCGCCCGCGACACCCCGGTCGTCCTCGCGCTCGACGACCTGCAGTGGGCCGATCCGGGCTCGGTCGAGCTCGTCGCGCATCTGCTCGCCCATCCGCCGACCGGGCCGGTGCTGATCGCGCTGGCGTTTCGCCCGGCGCAGATCGCCCCCCGGCTGCATGCCGCGCTCGCCGCCGCGCTGCGCGACCAGCGCGCGACGCGCCTGGAGCCCGCGCTGCTGCGCGCACCCGAGGCCCATGCCCTGCTCGGCCGCGCCATGGCGCGCCCGCTGCGCGCGCGGCTGTTTCGCGAGAGCGGCGGCAACCCGTTCTTTCTCCTGCAGCTCGCGCGCGGGGTGCGCCTCGGCGAGGCGGGCGCCGCGACGGAGTCGGCGCCGACGTCGTGGATTCCCGAAGGCGTGCGCACCGCGCTGGCGACCGAGCTGTCCTCGCTCTCGCCGCCGGCCCAGACGCTGCTGCAGGGCGCGGCGGTGGTCGGCGATCCGTTCGAGGAGCGGCTGGCCGCGCTGGCCGCCAACATCGGCGCCGCAGAGGCGCTCGTGCTCATCGACGAGCTGGCCGAGTCGGCGCTCGTGGCCCCGGTGCCGGCAGAGCCCGGGTGCTTCTCCTTCCGCCATCCGATCGTGCGCTCGACGGTCTACGAGTCGGCCGGCGGCGGCTGGCGCACGCGGGCGCACGTGCGGGTGGCGGATGCGCTCGCGTCGCGTGGCGCCGGCGCGCCGGCCCGCGCGCCGCACGTCGAGCGCGCGGCGCGGGCGGGCGACGCCGCGGCGATCGACCTGCTGGCCGCGGCGGGCCGCGAGACGGCGCCACGGGCCCCGGCGCTGGCGGCCCGCTGGTATGCCGCGGCGCTGCGCCTGCTGCCCGACGGGGCCGGCGCCGAGCCGCGGCGCATCGAGCTGCTCATCGCGATGGCGACCGCGCTGGGTGGCTCGGGCCGGCTCGAGGCGAGCCACAGCGCGCTGTGCGAGGTGCTCGAGCGGCTTCCCGCCGATGCGCCCGGCCGCGCGGCGATCGTCGCCTACTGCGCCGCCGTCGAGCATCTGCTGGGCCGCCACCGCGAGGCCGATGCACGGCTGGCGCGCGGCCATCAGGCGATCGCCGACGGCACGTCACGGGATGCCGTCGCCCTGAAGATCGAGCTGGCGGCGGGTGGCGGCTACGAGAACCGCGCCGCCGACATGGAGCGGTGGGCCGAGCAGGCGCTGGCTGGCGCCGAGCGCCTCGGCGACCCCGCCCTGGTGATGGCGGCCGCCGGGCAGGTCGCGTTGGCGCGCTACTTCCTCGGCCGCCCCGCCGGCGACCAGCTCGACCGCGCGGCCGCCGGCTTGGACGCGATCGACGACGCCGGTCTCGCCCGTCGCCTCGACGTCGGCCTGTGGATCGGATGGACCGAGGCCGTGCTCGAGCGCCACGACGACGCGATCGCACACTGCCAGCGCGTCGTCGACGTCGCCCGCGCGACGGGTCAGGGCGCGCCGCTGCTCGTGACGATGACCGCACAGGCCTGGGCGCTCATCCGCGGCGGCCGGCTGGCGGAGGCCGACGAGCTGCTGACGGCGGCGATCGAGGCCGGCCGGCTGGCACCGAACCTCTTTCTCTCGGTCGCCGTTGGCCTGGCGGGCCTCGCCGCCACCTACCGCGGCGACTACGAGGCCGCCCTCGACGCCGGGAAGGAGTGCGTGGCGCTGGCGAGCGCGGCAGACCCGGGACTGATCCCCGGGATGAGCGGGCTGTATCTCGCGACCCCGCTCATCGAGATGGGCCACGCGCGACGCGCGCGCGACGTGCTGATCACCACAAGCGCCGCGGCCACCGAGCTGTCGACGTCGCGATCGGGCCATGTCGCCGCCTATGAGATCCTCACGCGCGCCGAGCTCGCGCTCGGGCGCGTCGACGCCGCCGACGGGTGGGCGCAGCGGGCCGTGCTGGCAAGCCACGGTGGCGAGCTGCCCGGCGAGTCGGCCTTCGCGCAGCGCGCGTGCGCGCACGTCGCGATCGCGCGCGGCGACGCGCCGCGGGCGGCCGCGATCGCCCTGGCCGCCGCCGCCCGCGTCGATCGCGCCGGCATGCCGGGTGAGGCGGGACGCTGCCGGATCGTCGCCGCCCGCGCGCTGGCGCGCTGCGACCAGCGCCCGCAGGCGGTGGCCGAGCTCGAACGCGCCGCCGAGGAGCTGGAGCGCATCGGCGCGGACGGCTATCGCGCGGAGGCCGAGAAGGAGCTGCGCCGGCTGGGCCGCCGCGTGAGAAGCCACGGCGGCGGCGCGCCGGCCGCCGGACTGGAGGCGCTGACCGAGCGCGAGCGCGAGATCGCCGACCTCGTCAGCCGCGGTCACACCAACCGCGAGATCGCCGCGGCGAGCTATCTGAGCGAGCGCACCGTGGAGCGTCATCTGTCGCACGTCTTCGCCAAGCTCGGCGTCTCCAGCCGCGCCGCGGTGGCCTCGATCATCGCCGTCGAGGGCGAGCACTGAGACACCGCCGGCGCTCATCGACGGCCTGCGCGTCGTCACCACCCTCGCCTGAGTTTCGGGCAGTGGGCAGCGTCGTATGGGACGTGCGGCCACCGCCATCGGCCAAGTTGGCGGAAATCCCCCATAGAAGAACGTGCTCGTGGGGGGCATGCTGATGCACGTCCAGCGGAGGTAGGGCCCGCAAGGGCGCGAGGGAGTCTGCGCGGGTCGCGGGCGTCACCGGGTCGCGGCAGGCGACAGCGGCTCTGGGTGGCGCCGGCCGACCCCGCGCGGGTCCTCGCGTGCAGCTTTCTCGTGACATCGCGGGCGATGTGAGCATGATGTGCGAGGCATCATCTGTGTCTGTCGTCGACGGGGTCCGACGACAGTCGAGCGCGACGTCCCAGCGGCTCGGCACGATGGTGTCCGTCGTGGTGGCGTGTCGCAGCGAGCCGTGCCGCGCCGCGGTGGCGGGGACGGGCCGCCATCCGGCGCGCGCTCCGAGCGCGCCGGCGCGTCAGCGTGGCGCTGGCCGTGCGCCTGACCGACAGCGCCGGCAACGCCACGACGCTCAGCCGCCGCGTCACCCTACGGCTGCCCGCCCGGCGGTGACCCGGTGGCGCCCTGCCGAGGGTCTCACCACGTCGCCGCGAACGCCAGCGGCTCTGAAGCGGGGCGGCTGACCTCGCGCACGACCGGCGTGGCGAACCGGTGGTTGGAGACGGCGACGACGCCCTGATAGGCGGACGCCGGGGGGGCGACCTCGCGGGAGGCCGGCGATGTCGAAACGGAGTATGTGGAGCGTGAAGTGAACATGCTCCTAAGACCGCCGCGACGGCCGGTACTCATCGGCGCCGGCGCCGAATTTGTGGGTCAGAACAGCGACTCCTGAACATCGCGCCGCGACGGCGGACCGCGCTCCGATTCTCGCGCCGGCTCCCGTTCCCGCGCGCTCTCGCGAAACCGGCTCGGCCACGTCTGCTCGGGCTCGCGCCGCACGAGCGCGGCGAGCCGCCGGCGCTCGTGTAGCGGCGCGTAGGCGCCGCGCGCGTAGAGCTTCTCGTAGAGCGCGACGAGATCGGGCCGGTTGGAGCGCAGCCAGTGCAAGAACAGCGCCTTCACGTCGCCGCGCAGGTGCAGCGCGATGCCGCCGATGCCCGTCGCGCCGGCCGCGGCGCACGCCTCCAGCAGCGGCTCGACCTGCTCGGGCGCATCGTTGATGCCCGGCATCAGCGGCGCGATCAGCACGCCGCACGGGATCCCCGCCCGGTTGAGCTCGGCGACCGCCTCCAGCCGCGCCTTCGGGTGCGGCGTGTGCGGCTCGGTCGCCCGCCACGCCTTCGGGTCGAGCGTCGGGATCGAGAGGTTCGCGTGGATGTCCGTCACCGCGGCGATCTGCTTCATCAGCTCGATGTCGCGTAGCAGCAGCGGCGACTTCGTCAGGATCGAGCATGGGTTGCGCGCGTCGCGCATCGCCTCCCAGATCCCCGGCATGAGCCTGTAGCGCGACTCGACCCACTGGTAGGGATCGGTGTTCGTCCCCATCGCCACGTGCTCGCCTTTCCACGACGGCTTCGCCAGCTCGGCCCGCACGACCTCGGGCGCATTGACCTTCACGACGATCTCGCGCTCGAAGTCACGGCCGGCGTCGAAGTCGAGGTACTTGTGGGTTGGGCGGGCGAAGCAGTTGTGGCTGACGACGCCGTTGGCGATGAAGTCCCCGGTGCCGGTCGTGATGTCGTACAGGCGCATCGTCTCCAGCGGCTCGATCGACTCGACCGCGGTGCGGGCGTCGGACTTCAGCGCCGTGCCGTCGATGTCGAGCTTGCGCCGGATCGCGGGATCGACGAGGTGAAAGAAGCGCAGGCGCTCGCGCAAACCGCCCGTCAGACGAACCGCGCGGCAGCCGTTCGGCGCAGGCTTCTCGAGTACCGTCCCCAGACCGAAGCTCTGCATGCACGCAACGATCCAGCGCAGGATCGTCTCGTCGCCGTTGCTGATGCGGATGACCCCGTTGCCGGAGCCCACCGCATCGAAGATGCCCGCGAGAAAGCCGCGGCGCCACTCGTCGCTCGGTCCCAGCGGCCAGCGGATCAGCGCCCGCACCCGATCGCACTGGGAGCGCGACTGCGTCCGGATCGCGCGCGCCGGCCTCGTGCGGTCAGAGCCGGCATGGAAGGCAAACGACGTCGCGTACACCCCATGCGCCGCGAGGTAGCGATCGGCGCGTTGCAACGCCTCCTCGTCGCACAGCGCGGGCCTGAAGCGATGCACGACATCGGGTGAAGTTCGGGCGGGACGGTTGTACGTGTACGTCGCGAGGATGCCGTCGCCGCGAACGATGCCGCACAGATACCCGAGCTCGTAGTCACCGGAGTGCCGCGGGGCCGTCTCGAAGCGTCCCGTTCCCAACAGCGAGCTGCCGATCGTCAGATGGGCCCGCCGCTCGCGCCCGTGCTGGGACCCGGTGACGTGCCTCCAGCCGCGAGGCGTGAGAAAGCGGTGATCGCCGCTGGCGACGAGCTCCGTGCCGTCCTCGAGTACCACGCGATACGCGGGCTTGACGCTTCCCCAGTGGTCCAACACGCGCGTGCGCACGTAGCGCCGGTAGGTGCCGCGGCCCTCCGTGCCGTAGATCTCGTCGCCGATCTGCAGCCGGTCGAGCCGCTGCTGGCTGCCGTCCGCCATGAGGATCGGCGTGTCGCCCCGCAGACAGTACGTGCAAGCATGAGTGCAGCCGCGATACGGGTTGATCGTCCAGCGAAACGGCATCTGCGACGCCTCGGGCACGCGGTTGATCGCCGACTTCGCGTGGATCTCGTAGAAGCGGATGTCGAGCGCCTCCGGCGCGTCGAACCGGCGCACGGTGGCGGGATCGCGGTACCCCGGCAGCCGCGTGCCCTCGTCCTGGTCGATGGTCAGGTTGCTCCAGCGCACGAACACATGTTCGCACAGGGCCCGGACGCCATGCGCGGCAGGGTTGGCATCCTGTGGCCATGAGCGCGATCGACCATCTCGACCTCGTCGTGACGTCGCTCGAGCACAGCCTGGCCTTCTACCGTGGGCTGCTCGAGCCGCTGGGCTACGTGCGCGTCAGCGAGATCGCGGGCGAGCGCGGCGAGCGCGTCCTCTATCTCGGGAGGATCGGCGGGATGGGCTCGGTCAGCCTGCGCGAGGCGCAGTCCGACGCCCACCCGGTCCCCTACGACCGCTACGGCGTCGGCCTGCACCACCTCGCGTTCGCCGCGAGCTCGCGCTCTGCCGTCGACGAGCGCGCCGCCTGGCTGCGTGAGCGCGGCGCCGAGATCGAGAGCGGCCCGGAGGAGTACGACTACACGCCGGGCTACTACGCCGTCTTCTTCTACGACCCCGACGCCATCAAGCTCGAGATCGTGCACCGCTCCGGCGAGGACGACCTCGTGGCGGAGGTACGGCGCCTGACGGCGCGTCTGGAGCGCCTCGAGCGGGAACGAAGCTGAGCGTGGCCGGCGCCGATCTTCTCGCGCTCATCGGCCTGGGCATCACGCTCGTGCTCCTGAAGATCACGAAGGACTCGTGGACGACGGTGCGCGCGGCGCCGGCGGGCTCAGCGACCGGCTGACGCGGCCGCGAGCAGCGACAGCTCGCCGATCAGCGTCTGGCTCGTCGCGCCGGTGATCTGCACCGGCACGATCTCGCCCGGCGCCGCCAGGCCGCTGAAGTTCACGGCCTTGTTGTGGCGCGAGCGCCCGCGCAGCCGCGACGCGTCCGTCCGCGACGTGCCCTCGACGAGCACGTCCAGCGAGCGGCCGACGAAGCGCTGGGCGCGCTCGGTCGCGCGCCGCTGGACGACCTCGACCAGGCGCTGCATCCGCTCGACCTTCTCCTCGTGCGCCACGAGGCCCTCGGTCATCGCCCCCGCCTCCGTCCCGCGCCGCGGCGAGAAGACGAACGTGAAGGCGCCGTCGTAGCCGACCTCCTCGCAGACCTCCAGGGTCTGGGCGAAGTCCGCCTCGGTCTCCCCCGGGAAGCCGACGATGATGTCGGTCGTGATCGCCGCGTCGGGCACGTGCTCGCGGATCAGCGCCACGCGGTCGAGGTAGCGCTCGCGCGTGTACGTGCGGCGCATCGCCTTCAACACCCGCGACGAGCCGGACTGCAGCGGCAGGTGGATGTGCTCGCAGACCGAGGACAGGTGGGCGTGGGCGAGGATCACGTCCTCGCGCATGTCCTTCGGGTGCGGGCTCGTGTAGCGGATGCGCTCGATGCCGTCGATCGCGTCGACACGCTCGAGCAGCTCGGCGAAGGAGGTTCGCTGCGGTCGCAGGTCGCGACCGTAGGAGTTGACGTTCTGGCCCAGCAGCGTGACCTCGCGCACGCCGTCGGCGGCCAGCACCCGCACCTCCTCGACGAGCTCGTCCGCCGGCCGCGACACCTCGCGCCCGCGCGTGGACGGCACGATGCAGTACGAGCACTTCGAGTTGCAGCCGACCGAGATCTGCACCCAGGCCTGGAATTCGCGGGCGCGCTTGCCGGGCAGGTGGCCGGTGAAGCCCTCGAACTCGAAGAAGCCCTGCGCGGTCAGCGAGTCGGAGGTGAGAAACTCGGCGAGCTTGGGGACCTGGCCGGGCCCGAACGCGACGTCGACGAACGGAAAGCGCGCGAAGACCTCCTCCTTGACCGACTGCGCCCAGCAACCGCCGACGCCGACGATCCGCGACGGATCCTCGAGCTTCAGGCGCTTGGCGTGGCCGAGGTGCGCGAGGAACTTCGTGTCGGCCTTCTCGCGGATCGAGCAGGTGTTGAAGAGGATGACGTCGGCCTCGTCGGCGGCCGCCGCCTCCGCGTACCCGAGCGACTCGAGCATGCCCTTCATCCGCTCGGAGTCGTGCTCGTTCATCTGGCAGCCGAACGTCGTGACGTGATAGCGCTTCATGGCGTCGCCGAAGGGTAGCCCGGTGCGCCGCCCGGGAGCAGCCGTTGGGGTCCCGGGCGCTGTGGTGGCACCGGCAGCGCGCTGAGCGCCAGCGCGACCCGGCTATTGTTGACCGCGTGATGGTCGCCGGTCCCAAGCCCCTGAACGCTCGCCCCTGATGGCCGTCACAAGCTCCGTGCACGCCGTCGAGGCGGGCGCGGATCGCATCGCCGCCGAGGCGTCTCGGCGGCGGACCTTCGCGATCATCTCCCACCCGGACGCCGGCAAGACGACGCTCACCGAGAAGCTGCTGCTCTACAGCGGCGCGGTCACCGAGGCGGGATCGGTCAAGGCGCGCAGCGGACGCCGCGAGGCGCGCTCGGACTGGATGGAGGTCGAGCAGCGCCGCGGCATCTCGATCAGCTCGACCGCGCTGCGCTTCGAGCATCGCGACGTCGTCTTCAACCTGCTCGACACCCCCGGCCACCGTGACTTCTCCGAGGACACGCTGCGCGTGCTGGCCGCCGCCGACTGCGCGGTCATCCTGCTCGACGCGGCGCGCGGCGTCGAGGCGCAGACGCTCAAGCTCTTTCAGGTCGCGCGCGCCCGCGGCATCCCGCTCATCACGTTCGTCAACAAGTACGACCGCCCGGGCATGGAGCCGCTGGAGCTCGTCGACCACGTCGAGGAGACGCTGAAGATGGCCGCCGTGCCGCTGACCTGGCCGGTCGGCATCCCCGGCGACTTCCGCGGCGTGCTCGACCGCGAGGGCGGCGCGTTCGTGCGCTTCACCCGCACCGCGCGCGGCGCGACGATGGCGCCCGAGCAGGAGCTCTCCCCCGACCAGGCACGCGCCGAGGAGGGCGACTCGTGGACGACGGCGGTCGAGGAGCTCGAGCTGCTCGAGGCCGCCGGCGCCGCCTGGGACCCGGCCCGCTTCGCCACCGGTGAGCTCTCCCCCGTCCTGTTCGGCTCGGCCCTGTCGAACTTCGGCGTGCGCCACCTGCTCGACACGCTCATCGACATCGCGCCGCCGCCGCCCGCCCGGCCCGACGCCGACGGGCGCACGCGCGCGCTCGAAGCCCCGTTCTCGGCGCTCGTATTCAAGGTGCAGGCGAACATGGACCCGCGCCACCGCGACCGGATTGCGTTCATGCGCGTCTGCTCGGGGCGCTTCGAGCGCGGCATGCGCGCGATCAACGCGCGCACCGGCAAGCCGATCGCGCTGGCCTACGCCCATGAGCTCTTCGGACAGGACCGCACGGTCGTCGACGACGCCTACCCCGGCGACGTCATCGGCATCGTCAACGCCACCGACGTGCTGGTCGGCGACACGCTGTACCTCGACGAGCCGGTCCGCTTCGGCGCGATCGCCGACCCTCGCTCCCGAGCACTTCGTGACGATCCACAACCGCGACCCCGGCCGCCGCAAGCAGTTTCACAAGGGCCTGGAGCAGCTCGACCAGGAGGGAGTCGTGCACGTCCTGCGCCGTGGCGACGAGCCGTCGCCGATCCTCGCCGCGGTCGGCCCGCTGCAGTTCGAGGTCGCCCTGGAGCGACTCTCGACGGAGTTCGGCGTCACCGTGAGCATCGACCCGCGCGACTGGTCGGTGGCGCGGCGCGTCGCCCTCGCCGACGCGGCGGCCGTGCGGGCGTCGCGCTGGGGCGAGATCCTCGAGCGCGCCGACGGCACCCTGCTCGTCGTGTTCCGCCACGAGTACGGCCTGCAACAGCTCGAGCGCGAGCTGCCCGACGTCGTGCTCGACGCGATGACCGCCCGCTGAGCGTCAGCGCGCGATCGCGTGGCCGCCGGACGCCCGCGCCGGCAGGGCCAGCGCCTGTGCGATCTGCCGGACACCGCGGTCGACCAACCTGCGTCCGGCGAGGCAGACCGGCGCTTCGCGCCTGAACTGCAGCTTTGATGATGCGACTGGGTGTGGCCGCAGCGTCTGCGCCGGGGCCGGCCGGCGGTTTCGGGGATGGAATGCGGGCGTCTGGTCGAGTTATGCCCCGCAGGGAGGGCAGAAGTCGACCAGACCCCGCCGAACCCCGGCAACGGGGGCTCCTTCGTGACGTTCAGTTGATGAGCACCATGAAGCCGTTCGCCGCGCTGAGCACGACGCGGAACTGGCCGACGCCCATCTCGACCATGGCGTCGCGGAAGGTCTCGAGGGGAGTCACCACGACGTTCTTCGGCGTGAAGCTCAGGCCCGTGAACGTGTAGGTGTTGCCCAGCCCCGCGACGTTGGCGTCCGACACGCCCTTGGAGCGGGTCTCGTCGACGCTGCCGTCCGAGTTGACGAACGCGTAGGCGCGGGCGGTGCCGGCCTCGCCGGCGTCGCCCTTGTCACCCGGGGCACCGGGGGCTCCGGGGACCCCGGCGGCGCCGGGCGCACCGCGCGCACCGGCGGGCAGCTGGCCGGCCTTGAAGTCCTTCGACAGCAGCGAGCCGTCCCTGACGTCCGCGCTGGCGATGGAGCTGTTCTTGATGTCCTTGCCGGTCAGCGTCCCGTCGCGGACGTTCTTGCTCGTGATCGTGACGGCGGCGTAGCCCGTCCCGCCGAGCGCGACGAACAGCGCGAGCGAGGCGACGACGTTGGCGTAGGACAGGCGGCGGAGCCGATCGAGCACGGAGATCCTCCAGATGAGCGGGCGTGGGACCGAGGCTATGTCACGCCCGGCACGACCCCAACGAGGCCCGACGAATGTTCGATCGACCTGACGCCGGCCCCCGTTGACTTCAAGTTCACTTGAGCTTGTAGCGTGCGGGCAACGCCGAACAAGGAGCCGATCATGCACACCAAGCAGCGCACCGCCCCCGAGGAGACCGAGATCGCCGGCCTGCACGCGCTGGCGGCCGAGCCGCTGCCCTTCGGGCCCTCGCACGACATCCGCGCCTTCCTCCTGCGCCGCGAGCGCGGCAACCTGCTCATCTACAGCACGACCAGCGTGCGCGCCGACATGCCCGCCGTCACGGATGCGGGCGGCATTGCGCGCCACTACCTCAACCACGGCCACGAGGCCCTGTTCGCCTCCGACGGGGTGGGCCTGCCGGTGTTCGTGCACGAGGCCGAGCGCGTGGCGGTGGCCGGGCACTACCGCATCCGCGGCACGTTCTCGCGGCGCCACATGCTCGACGAGGACTTCGAGGTGATCCCGACGCCCGGACACACGCCGGGCGCGACCGCCTACCTGTGGGACAGCGGCGCACATCGCGTCCTGTTCACCGGCGACACGATCTACCTCCGCGACGGGGAGTGGATCGCCGCCGTGCTCTCGTCCAGCGACCGGGCGGCCTACATCGACAGCCTGCAGCGGATCGCCGAGCTGGACTTCGACGTGCTGGCGCCCTGGGCGGCCACCCGCGGCCGGCCGCCCTACGCCTTCACGGGCCGCGACGATGCCCGGACGCGGATCGCCGCGATCGTGGATCGGCTGCGCCGCGGACAGGACCACTGAGGACGGGCGCGCGACGCAGGCGCGGCGCAGCCTGACCGAGACTAGTGAAATTCCTGGGATTCATGTAATGTCAGCGCCATGGTCACCGATGAGGAACGCGCGTTCGCCGACAAGGTCGGCCGATTCTTCGCTCGCCAGTACGGGCTGCCGCCCGTTACGGGGCGCGTGGGCGGATGGCTGTTGATCTGCGATCCACCGGAGCAGACCGCGGCCGAGATCGCCGAGGCGCTGGAGACGAGCCGCAGCGCGGTGGGCAGCGCGATCGCCTCACTCGAGAACCAGGGTCAGCTCCAGCGCACGCGCAGAGCGGGGGAGCGCGCGGATCGTGTCTCCTTCCACCCGGATGCCGCCATGCGGGCGCTCGAGGCGCCCGACGAGTACGGCGCGATGCTGGCGCTTCTGCGCGACGGCCTCGAGGTCTTGCGAGACGCGCCGCCGGCGCGGCGGGCGCGGCTGCTGGGAGCGGCCGCCTTCTACGAGTTCCTGCTCGAGCGGATGCCGGCCCTCGCGGCCGAATGGCGCGTCCGGCGCGACGCCCTGTCGGCCTCCGGCGAGCTTCCCGACCAGACCGCGGAGACGTAGATGACCCCCACCCCATCCATCCTGGCCGAAGGCCTCGGCCATGCGTTCGGCGATGTCGTTGCGCTCGGCGGCCTCGACCTCGAGGTCGAGGCCGGCACCGTCTTCGGGCTGCTCGGACCCAACGGCGCCGGCAAGACGACGCTCGTCCGCATCCTGGCCACGCTGCTGCGCCCGACGACCGGCCGTGCCCGCGTGCTCGGCCACGATGTCGTCGTCGAGCCGCTCGCCGTCCGCCGCCGCATCGGGCTCGCCGGCCAGTTCGCGGCCGTCGACGAGGAGCTCACCGGCCGCGAGAACGTCGAGATGGTCGGTCGGCTGTACCGCCTGTCCGGCGCCGAGGCGCGCACCCGTGCCGGCGAGGTGCTCGATCGATTCGGGCTCGCCGACGTCGCCGATCGGCGCGTCTCGACCTACTCGGGCGGCATGCGCCGGCGGCTGGACCTCGGCGCCAGCCTCACCGGGCGACCGCCGGTGCTTCTGCTCGACGAGCCGACGACCGGCCTCGACCCGCGCGCCCGCCAAGAGCTCTGGAACATCGTCGACGAGCTGCGCCGCGACGGCACGACCGTGCTGCTGACGACGCAGTACCTCGAAGAGGCCGACCGCCTGGCACAGCGGATCGCGGTCGTCGACCACGGACGCATCGTCGCGGAGGGGACCGCCGCCCAGCTGAAGGCGAGGGTCGGCGTCGAGATGCTGGCGGTCCGGCTCGTCGACGCCGCTGGCCTCCCGGCTGCCGCCGCCGCGCTGGCCGACCTCGCCGCCGGGGAGGCGCCGCTCGTCGACGCCGCCACCGGCGAGATCCGCTTCCCGGTCGCCGACGCGAGCGCGTCGGCGGAGGGCGTGCGGCGCCTCGACGCGCTCGGGCTGGCGATCGCGGCTGTCGAGCTGCGGCAGCCCAGCCTCGACGACGTGTTCCTGAAGTTGACCGGCCGACGCGCCGAGGATGCCGTGGAGGAGGCCGCATGACCGCCCTGACCCCCCACATCGTCCCCGAGCGCGGCCGGCTCACGCCGGCGGAGACCCTCGCCGACAGCCGGGTGATGGCCGCCCGCCAACTACGCAAGACGCTGCGCCGGCCGACCTACATCGTCTTCGCGTTCGTGCAGCCCGTGACGTTCGTGATCCTGTTTCGCTACGTCTTCGGCGGCGCGATCGACACCGGCAGCGTCGACTACGTCGACTTCCTGATGCCCGGGATCATCGTCCAGACCGCGGTCTTCGGCGCCCTCATCACCGGCCTCGGCCTCACCGAAGACCTCAAGGCGGGTGTCGTCGACCGTTTCCGCTCGCTGCCGATCGCGCGCTCCGCCGTGCTGCTCGGGCGCACGGCCGCCGACGCCGTGCTGAACATCATGACGCTGATCCTCATGGTGCTCGTCGGAGTCGCAGTCGGATTTCGACCGAGCGAGCCGGTCTACGAGCTCGCGCTCGCGTTTGCGCTCGTGCTCGCCTTCGCCTACGTGTTCTCGTGGATCAGCGCGTTCATCGGCCTGACGGTGCGAGACCCCGAGACCGCCCAGTCGGCCGGGTTCATCTGGGTCTTCCCGCTCACCTTCGCCTCCTCGGCCTTCGTCCCGACCGACTCGATGCCCGGCGCGGTGCAGGCATTCGCCGACGTCAACCCGATCACGCTGGTCGTCGACGCCACCCGCGCGCTCACCATCGGCCAGGGCGACGCGCTCGGCCCCGCGCTCGGGACGCTCGCCTGGCTCGTCGGCCTGCTCGCCGTGTTCGTGCCGCTCGCGGTCCGCGCATTCCGACACGCGTAGTCCGGCGTTCCTCAGCCCGTCAGGTGCGCCTCGAGCAGCTCGAAGGCCCGCCAGCCGTCCGCAGACGCCGAGGAGCCTGGGCGATGGCGATCACCAGGCGAGGCCATCGCGCTACTTCGCGAACTCGACCGAGCGCGACTCGCGGATCACGGTCACCTTGATCTGGCCCGGGTACTCCAGCTCGCGCTCGATCTCGCGGGCGATCTCGCGGGAGAGCAGCATCGCGGCGTCGTCGTCGATCGACGTCGGCGTGACGATGACGCGGATCTCGCGGCCGGCCTGCATCGCGTAGGACTTCTCGACGCCGTCGTGGCGGGCCGCGATCTGCTCGAGCGCGCGCAGCCGCTTGACGTAGTGCTCCAGCGACTCGCCGCGGGCGCCGGGCCGCGCGCCGGAGAGGGCGTCGGCGGCCTGCACGATGACGGCCTCGATCGTCTGCGGCTCGACCTCGTTGTGGTGGGCCTCCATCGCGTGCGCGACGGCCTCGGACTCGCCGTGGCGGCGGGCCATGTCGCCGCCGACGAGCGCGTGCGGGCCCTCGACCTCGTGCGAGACGGCCTTGCCGATGTCGTGCAGGAGCGCGGCGCGGGCGGCCGTCTTCGGGCTGGCGCCGAGCTCCTCGGCCATCATCGCCGCCAGCCGCGCGCACTCGACAGAGTGCGCGAGGACGTTCTGGCCGTAGCTCGTGCGGAACTTCAGGCGCCCGAGCGTGCGGATGATCTCGCCGTCGAGGCTCTGCACGTTGCAGTCGAAGGCGGCCTGCTCGCCGGCCTCGACGAGGCTCGCCTCGAGCTCGGACTTCGCCTGGTAGTAGGACTCCTCGATGCGCGCCGGGTGGATGCGGCCGTCGGCGAGCAGCTTCTCGAGCGTCATGCGCGCGATCTCGCGGCGCACGCCGTCGAAGGCCGACAGCACCACCGCGCTGGGCGTGTCGTCGATGATGAAGTCCACGCCGGTGAGGTTCTCCAGCGCGCGGATGTTGCGCCCCTCGCGGCCGATGATGCGCCCCTTCATCTCGTCGGACGGCAGGTGCACGACCGAGACGGTCGTCTCGGCGGCGTGGCTGGCGGCGAGGCGCTGCATCGCGACCGAGAGGATCGAGCGCACGCGCCGCTCGGCGTCGCGCTTGGTCTGCTCCTCGATCTCGCGCACGTGGCGCGCGCACTCGTGGCGGACCTGATCGGTGATCTCGCTCATGAGCCGTTGCTTGGCCTGGCCGGCGCTCAGCCCGGAGATGCGCTCGAGCGCCTCCTCGTGCTCGCGCGCGCGGCGGGCGAGCTGCTCGCGCTCGGCCTCCAGCGCCCGGGTCTGGTCGTCGAGCTCGCGCGCCCGGCGGTCGAGCTCCTCGGCGCGGATGCTCACGCGCTCCTCGAGCCGTGCGAACTCCTCGCGCGCGGCGACGGACTCCTCGTCCTGATCGCCCGGGCGGCGGCGACGCAGACCGAACGCGGCGACGATCGCCGCGCCGAGAATCGCCGCTGCCACGATCAGTTCCATGTCGGTCCGTTCCTCTCCCCGCGTGCCCGAGGGGCATGCCCGGACGCGCGGTTGCGTCGATGTCAGGGGTCGGACCGGGCGTGCTCGGGCGGCAGCCGGCAGCGGGCTCGCCGCCGCCGAACGCTCTCAAACGGGATGAAGGTGGGTCGAAGGAAGTTGGTGACGGGCGGATCGGCCGCCCTGGTGGGTCCCTGTCGTCGAAGCTGCCTGGGTGTTTCGGAGACTGCGCGAAATGCTCGGTTTGCTGTCGCCCGCATGGGCTCGGTCTGACCGTTGTGATCATAGAACCGGCGCCTGCGCCCGGCAACCGCCGCAGACGCGCTGGAGCGAAGACATAACCGATTGGTGTTGCCAGAACCATCCGGTTATGTCATGCTGCGCGCCATGAGCACCAGCGCGCCGGTCCTCTCCCCCCGCCGCCGGCAATCCGCCGGGTGCTGCGTCGCAATGGCGCAGCCGAACGTCGATGCCGAGCAGGCGATGGTGCTGGCCGCCGTCGCCAAGGCGCTCGGCGACCCGACGCGGCTGCGGATCGTCGACGCCGTGCGCAGCGCGGCGCCCGAGGCCGTCTGCCAGTGCGAGCTGCTGCCGCTCTTTGACATGTCACAGCCGGCGCTGGCCAAGCACCTGCGGGTGCTCGTCGACGCCGGCATCCTCGCGTCGCAACGGCGCGGGACGTGGACCTTCTACTACACCCGTCCTGATGGACTGGAGGGACTGACGAGATGGCTGAACTGACCGAGCCCGACACGATCCGCGACCAGGTGCGCGAGAAGTACGCCGCCGCCGCGCGCGCCGCCGCCTCCGGCGCCGCCGCGCCGTCGTCCTGCTGCGGACCGACCGAGGTGCCGCTCACCGACGCCTCCGGCGCGCAGGTCTTCGGCGACGCGCTCTACGACGCCGATGAGGCGGCCGGCGCCGGCGACGCCGTCGGCGCGTCGCTCGGCTGCGGCGTGCCCACCGCGGTGGCCGACCTCCACGAGGGCGAGACGGTGCTCGACCTCGGCTCGGGGGCGGGCGCGGACGTGCTCATCAGCGCGCGGCGGGTCGGCGCGACCGGCCGGGCCATCGGCCTGGACATGACCGACGAGATGCTCGCGCTCGCCCGCGCGAACGCAGCGCAGGCGGGGGTGGCGAACGCCGAGTTCGTCAAGGGCCACATCGAGGACATCCCGCTGGCCGACGCATCGGTCGACGTCGTCATCTCCAACTGCGTCATCAACCTGTCGGGCGACAAGGCCGCGGTGCTGCGCGAGGTCGCGCGGGTGCTGCGTCCCGGCGGGCGCTTCGCGGTCTCCGACGTCATCGCCGACCCGGACATGGACGACGCGACACGCGCCGACATGGCGCAGTGGACGGGCTGCATCGCCGGCGCCCTCACGCACGACGAGTTCGTCGAGACGCTCGCGGCCGCCGGGCTGGCCGACGCCGAGATCCGCGAGACCCACCGCGTCCACGAGCACGCGGCCGCGGCGATCATCCGGGCGCGCAAGCCCGAGGCCGGTGGCGGCTGCTGCTCGCCCGAGGCGCTCGCCGACTGCTGCGAGCCGTCCGCCAAGAGCGACTGCTGCGGCGAGACGGACGCGGCCGACCCTTCCGCGACTCCGGCCGACTGCGGCTGCCGGCCGGCGTAGGCGCCGCCGTCAGGCCGCGCTCGCGCGCTCGTACGCGCGCACCGCGTCGTAGGCGAGCTCGAGGTCATAGCCCTTGCGCACGAGCATGCCCAGCGCCCGCTCGCGCTCACGCTCGCTGGCCGGCGCTGCGCGCACGCGCCGGCGCAACAGCTCGAGCGCCGCCTCCAGCTCGGACTCGCCGTCGCGCGCGCCGATCGCCGCCGCGATGTGCTCGCGGTCGACGCCGAGCTCCAGCAGCCGGCGCTCGATGCGCTCCGGCCCCCACGCGTCGAGCGCGCGGCGGTCCTCGGCGAAGACCCGTGCGTAGCGCGCGTCGTCGAGATAGCCCATCCGGACGAGCTCGGCGACGGCGTCCTCGGCGGCCTGCTCGCCGATGTCCTTGGCGAGCAGGTGGCGGCGGATCTCTGCCGCCGTGCGGTCGCGCTTGCCGAGGTGGCCGACGGCCAGCTCGAGCGCGCGCTCGTCGCTCGCCATCGGTGCGTACCTCCCGCCCTGGGGCTCGTGGACTAGGCGGCCTCGATCGACCCGGCGCCGGCGCCGGCGAGGACCGGCGGCAGGACGTCGTCATCGCGCTCGATCGGCACGACGAGGTCCGGGCCGAGCCCGAGCGCCTGCCAGACCTCGGACTCGATCGCCTTGGCGACCTCCTGGTGCTCGTCGAGGAATGCCTTGGAGTTGTTGCGCCCCTGGCCGAGGCGCTCGCCCTTGTAGGAGAAGAACGAGCCCGACTTGCTGACGACGTTGTGCTCGACGCCGAGGTCGAGCAGGCAGCCCGACGTCGAGATGCCCTTGCCGAACTCGATGTCGAACTCCGCCTGGCGAAACGGCGCCGCGACCTTGTTCTTGACGACCTTGACGCGGACGCGATTGCCCACCGCCTCGGTGCCTTCCTTCAGCGTCTCGATGCGGCGGATGTCCAGCCGCTGGGAGGCGTAGAACTTCAGCGCGCGGCCACCGGGCTGGGTCTCCGGCGAGCCGAACATCACGCCGACCTTCTCGCGGATCTGGTTGGTGAACAGACACAGCGTCTGCGTGCGGTTGAGGTTGCCGGCGAGCTTGCGCATCGCCTGGCTCATCATGCGCGCCTGCAGGCCGACCGTCTGGTCGCCCATCTGGCCCTCGAGCTCGACGCGCGGCGTCAGCGCGGCGACCGAGTCCAGCGCCACGACGTCGACGGCGCCGGAGCGCACGAGCATGTCGCAGACCTCGAGCGCCTGCTCGCCGTAGTCGGGCTGGGAGACGAGCAGCTCGTCGATGTCGACGCCGATCTCCCGGGCGTAGAGCGGATCCATCGCGTGCTCGGCGTCGATGAAGGCGCAGATGCCGCCGAGCTTCTGGGCCTCGGCGAGGATGTGGTAGACGAGCGTCGTCTTGCCCGAGGACTCCGGGCCGAAGACCTCGACGATCCGCCCGCGCGGCATCCCGCCGATGCCGAGCGCGAGGTCCAGCGACAGCGCGCCGGTCGGGATCGCGGCGCACTTCACCAGGGCACCCTCGTCGCCCATGCGCATGATCGTGCCCTTGCCGAACTCGCGCTCGATCTGCGTGAGCGCACCCGTGAGGGCATCGTTGCGGGCCTTGGCCGCCTTCTGCGTGTCGTTGAGAGCCATGGGTACGAAGAGCCTTTCTGCGCCTGGAAGAACAGCGCACGGTACGGGCCGGATCGGACGGAAAACCGAGGCTAGAAACGGCGCCTGTCACAGCGCAACACCGCTTCGTCACAAGTCTGCGCAGACGCTCCGCGACGGGCCGGACGAAACCGGCCCGTCGCGGCTAGTGGGTCTCGCGTTTGCGCGGGCCCACCAGGCCTCACGCGGTGACCGCGCCGCGGGTGAAGCGCCAGATGCCGATCAGCAGCGGCAGCGCCATCCAGATGGCGAGCGCGGAGCCGGCGTGCGCCCACTGCTGGCCGCTGAGGACCTCCTCGGTCATCGGGCCGAGGGCGCGGGCGGTGTCCACCCACGGGGCGATGTCCGTGAAGAAGGACAGCGAGACGACCCCCATCCATGCGCTCGGCAGCGCGAAGAGCACGACGAGGGCGGGCGCGGAGGCGAGCAGGATCGCGCCGAACGCCACGGCTGTGATCATGCCGCCGCCGAGGAAGACCGCCGACTGGCCGATCAGCGTCGGTACGTCGGACCAGGCTCCCTCGACGCCGGGCGACGCGACGAGCACGCCCGCGGCGACGATGGCGACGCCGATGGCGAGCATCGCGAACGCGAGGACGAGGCTGGCGAGCAGCTTGGCGCCGAGCACGCGCGAACGCACCGGCGTCAGCGCGAAGGTGATCAGCCCGGTGCGCTGCGACCACTCCGAGGTGACGAGCAGGACGCCCGCGACCGGCAGCAGGACGGCGGCCGGCTGCAGCCCGATCTTCAGGACCGAGGCGAAGGTGTGGTCCGCCGCGTCGCCGACCATGAGTCGCACGACGACGGCGACCGCGGTGATCGCGACGGTGGCGACCTGCAGCCAGAAGCCGGCGCGGGTGTCGACGATCTTGCGCAGCTCGACGGCGACGAGCCGGCCGAGGCCGGGACGCGCGTGGACGCGGGACGTGTCGACGCGGATCGGTGCGGCGAGGGTGGTGACGCTCATGACGTGGCTCCTGCCAGCTCGGGATGGATCGAATCGGTGTGCGGCGACGGCGCGTCCACGGCGGACGACGTGGTCAGCTCGAAGAAGAGGCGTTCGAGGCCCGCGTCCTCGGCGGGCGCGAGGCGGTGCAGGACGACTCCCCCGGCCATCGCCGCGCGGGCGATGACCTCGGGCTCGGCCTCGACCAGCCGCCGGCCGCCGTCGGCGGGGTGCGCGGCCAGGCCGGCACGCCGAAGCGCGGCGTCCAGGCCGGCGAGGTCGGCGGCCTCGACGATCGTGCCCGATTCCGTGAGCAGCTCGGCGCGCGTGCCCTGCGCCTGGATCCGCCCGCCGCCGATGATCATCATCCGGTCGGCCACGGCCTCGACCTCGGTCAGCAGGTGCGAGGACAGCAGCACGGTGCCGCCGCGATCGGCGAAGCCGCGCAGCAGGCCGCGCATCCAGCGCATCCCCTCCGGATCGAGTCCGTTGGCGGGCTCGTCGAGGATCAGCACCTCGGGGTCGCCGAGCAGCGCGTGGGCGAAGCCCAGCCGCTGGCGCATGCCCAGCGAGTACTGGCCGACCCGCTTGCGGGCGGCCGTCTCGTCGAGGCCGACGAGCGCCAGCAGGGTGTCGACGCGCTGCGCCGGCACGCCCATCGTCATGGCGGAGACGGCGAGCGCCTCGCGGCCGCGCCGGCCGGCGTGCTGCGCCGAGGCGTCGAGCAGGATGCCGACGCGGCGGCCGGGGTTGGGCAGGTCGCGGTAGCGCCCGCCGAGGATCCGGGCGTCGCCGCCGTCGGCCTCGAGGAGGCCGACGAGCATCCGCATCGTGGTGGTCTTGCCGGCGCCGTTGGGGCCGAGGAAGCCCGTGACGGTGCCCGGCTCGCAGCGGAACGTGACGTCGGAGACGACGGTGCGCCCGCCGAGCTGCTTGGTGAGTCCGTTGGTTTCGATCATGCCGGCAGACTCGCCGCCGGCCGGGCCGGCGACCACGTTCGGCGGGCTACGCTCGCCGCGCCCAGCGGCGGTGTCCGAACGCGACTTTGGTAGGGGGTGCGGGCCGCGTCGCTCGCCTAGCCTTGCGCGAGCGATGGCACGCCAGGCGAGAGCACCCCTCACCGATCGGCTGTCCTGCTGGATGCGCCAGGCGCTGCCCGGCGTCGTGGTCGACGCGCCCGGCGAGGCGCGCGGTCGCCGCGACCGCGTCGTCGACGCGATCACGTACCTGCTCGCCTTCGTGATCGGCGCGGCCACGCTCGTCGAGACGTGGGAGCTGCACCCGTCGTGGCTGCGCGTCGTGGCGATCGTGGTCGGGATCGCGGCGCTCGTCTCGCTGCGCTGGCGGCGAACCCATCCGGCCGCCGTCGGGATCTTCACCGGAGCGGTCTCCGTCGTGATCATCTCGGCTTCGGGCGCGAACCTCGCCGCCGCGTTCAACGCGGCGATCCGGGCTCGCGGCCGGGATCTGGCGATCGTCGTCGGGCTGCTCGTCGCATGGGCCGTGATGAACCCGCTGCTCTACCCCCCGGGCTCGCACGCGCCGGCGGGCGGCAGCTACTGGGCCGACGCGGCCGCGAGCCTCCTGATGGCGGGCGTCGTCATCGGCTGGGGGCTCTTCGTGCGCGCCCGCCGCGAGCTCGTGCGCTCGCTGCGCGCGCAGGGCGATCGCGCCGCCGACGAGGCCCGCGCGGCCGAGCGGCGGCGCATCGCGCGCGAGATGCACGACGTCCTCGCCCACCGGCTCTCGCTGCTCTCGGTCCACGCCGGCGCGCTGGAGTTCAACCCCGACGCCCCGCCGGAGCAGGTCGCCGCCACCGCCGGCGTGATCCGCGAGAGCGCGCGGTCCGCGCTCGACGAGCTGCGCGGCGTGATCGGCGTCCTGCGCGAGGACGGTAGCGAGAGCCTCACGCAGCCGCCGCAGCCGACGCTCGCCGACCTCGCGGCGCTCGTCGAGGAGTCGCGCGCCGCCGGGATGCGGGTCACCGCGCAGATCGAGCTGGGCGACGCGGCGCCGAGCCCCGCCGTGGGCCGCACCGCCTACCGGATCGCCCAGGAAGGCCTGACGAACGCGCGCAAGCACGCCCCCGGAGCGGCCGTCACGCTCACGGTCCGGGCCCCCGACGGCGACCTGCAGGTCGAGGTCCGCAGCCTCGCG
Organism: uncultured Actinomycetes bacterium; assembly: GCA_963742745.1. GTDB lineage: Bacteria > Actinomycetota > Thermoleophilia > Solirubrobacterales > Solirubrobacteraceae > CADCVQ01. The sequence continues at coordinate 70,960 of CAVUND010000005.1, read as the reverse complement.
GCGGTGGCGGTCGCCGCGACGCCGCCGCTGCCCGGCGCCGGCACCGGCCTGATCGGGCTCGCCGAACGCGTCACGCTCGCCGGCGGCGAGCTGGAGCACGGCGTCGACCCAGACGGCGCCTTCGTCCTGCGCGCCCGGCTGCCGCGATGATCCGCGTCCTGCTCGTCGACGACGACGCGCTCGTGCGCTCCGGTCTGCGGTTGATGCTCGCCGGCGCGGCGAGCCTCGAGGTCGTAGCCGAGGCCGCCGACGGTCGCGAGGTGCTCGGAGCGGTCGACCGTCACCGGCCCGACGTCGTCCTGATGGACATCCGCATGCCGCAGCTCGACGGCATCGCGGCCACCCGCCTGCTGCGCGCCCAGCCGCACCCGCCCGCCGTGCTCGTGCTCACGACGTTCGACGCCGACGAGCTCGTCCTGCGCGCGCTGCAGGCCGGGGCGGCGGGCTTCCTGCTCAAGGACACCCCGCCGGCGGAGATCGTCCGCGCGATCGAGCTCGTCCACGCCGGCGACGCGATGCTCTCCCCCACGATCACCCGCCGGCTCATCGCGCTCGTGGCCGGCGACTCGGACGCCGGCGCGCGCACCGACCACGCGCGCGAGCGCCTGGCCACGCTCAGCCCACGCGAGCGCGACGTCGCCCTCGCCGTCGGCCGCGGCCAGGCCAACGCGGAGATCGCCGCCGCCCTGCACCTCTCCGTCCCGACGGTGAAGGCCCACGTCTCCCGGCTGCTGGACAAGCTCGGCGTCGACAACCGCGTCCAGATCGCCCTGCTCGTCCAGGACGCCGACGGCCTCTGAGGACCGTGGCGGCGAGCCAACCGTCAAACGTGGGGCCGCTGGCGTGAATGAGCGACACACCGAGCACGCAAAGCGATCGGCTTGTCGCTGCGTCAGCGTATGACGGGCTCAGCCAGACCCGGCGGCCGTAGCGCTCGTGAACTCGCGAAACAGCCCGGTGACGACGAACGCCGTCTGCTCGCCGATGTCCACCGCGTTGTCGCCCACGCGCTCGAACGCGCGCGCCGCGAGGATCATCGTCATCGCCCACTCGCGCGTGTCGGCGTCCTCGCCGACCTCGACGGCCAGCCGGAAGACCTCGCGGTTGAGGCGGTTGACGTCGCGGTCGCGCTCGACGAGGTCCTCGGCCATCGCGACGTTGCGCTCGGCGAAGGCGCGCTTGCACTGCACGACCTCGGCGCGCGCCGCCAGCCCCATCTGCACCACCTTGGAGAGGATCTCGTCGCGGACCGGCGGCTCGTGGCCGGTGAGCGGGATCAGCTTGGCGACGTTGACGCACTGGTCGCCCATGCGCTCGACGTGCTTGATGAGATGAAGCAGCGCGGCGACGAGGCGCAGGTCGCCCGCCACCGGCGCCTGCAGCGCCAGCAGCGACAGGATCCCCTGGTGGACCTCGAGGTAGCGGCCGTCGAGGCGGTCGTCGTCGGCGATCACGAACTGCGCGAGCTCGACGTCCTGGTGCTCGAGGGCCTCGACCACGCGGTCGAGCTGGCCGCACACGAGGTCCAGGCCGCCCAGCGCGCCGGCCTCGAGCTCGGCCAGCTGCTGCTGGAAGTGGCTGCGGCCGTGCGGCTCGAAGCCGCCCGAGCCCGCCATCAGCCGAACTTCCCGGTGACGTACTCCTCGGTGCGGGGGTCGTCGGGGGCCGTGAAGATCTTCTCCGTCGCCGCGAACTCGACGAGCTTGCCGACGCGCTTGCCGGCCTCGAGCTTGTCGACGTTGTAGAAGGCGGTCATGTCCGACACGCGCGCGGCCTGCTGCATGTTGTGCGTGACGATGACGATCGAGTAGTTGCGCTTGAGCTCGAGCATGAGCTCCTCGATCGCGCCGGTCGAGATCGGGTCCAGCGCCGAGCAGGGCTCGTCCATGAGGATGACGTCGGGCTCGACGGCCATCGTGCGGGCGATGCACAGCCGCTGCTGCTGACCGCCGGACATCCCGAAGGCGTTGGTCTTCAGGCGGTCCTTGACCTCGTCCCACAGCGCGCCCTTGCGCAGCGCGGTCTCGACGATCTCGTCCATGTCGCCCTTCATCCCCAGCACGCGCGGTCCGAACGCGATGTTCTCGTAGATCGACTTCGGAAACGGGTTGGGCTTCTGAAAGACCATCCCGATCCGCTTGCGCACCTGGACGGGGTCGATGTCGGCGGCGTAGAGATCCTGGTCGTGGTAGAGCACGTTGCCGCTGACCCGTGCCGAGGGGATGAGGTCGTTCATCCGGTTCAGGCAGCGCAGCAGCGTCGACTTGCCGCAGCCGGAGGGGCCGATGAACGCGGTGATGTGGTTCTTGCCGAGGTCGAACGTGACGTTCTCGACCGCCGGCACGCCGCCGTAGGAGACCTGCACGTCGCGCAGGGTGAAGATCGCCTCGCGCGGCGCTGCGGCCGGCACGGCGGGCGCTGCCGCGGGTGTTCGGACTGTGGTTGTCGCTTTCATGTTCACCATTTCTGTTCGAAGCGGTTGCGCAGGTAGATCGCCATCGAGTTCATGAGCAGCAGCACGATCAGCAGCACGACGATGGCTCCGGCGGCGAGGATCTGAAACTCCTCGCGCGGCTCGCCGGCGGCGCCGAAGATCGCGATCGGCAGGGCGGAGAAGGGACCGTCGATCGTCGGGTCGGCGAGCCGGAACGCGCTCGCGCCGACGAGGATCAGCGGCGCGGTCTCGCCGATCGCCCGCGACAGCGCGAGGATGACGCCGGTCGCGATGCCCGCCACCGCCCCCGGCAGGACCTGCTTGCAGATCGTCTGCCACTTCGTCGCGCCGAGCGCCAGCGAGCCCTCGCGGATCGACGGCGGCACCGCGCGCAACGCCTCGCGCGCGACGATGATCACGACCGGCAGCACGAGCAGCCCGAGCGTGAGCGCGCCGGCCAGCAGCGTCGGCGAGCCCTGGCCCAGGCCCCAGATGTCGACGGGGCCGCGCACGATGAAGGCGAGGCCGAGGATGCCGTACACGACCGAGGGGACCGACGCGAGGTTCTGGATGTTGACCTCGATGACGCGGTTCCACCAGCGCGTCGGGTCCGCGTACTCCTCGAGGTAGACCGCGGCGGCCACGCCGATCGGCACGATGAAGGCCGCACACAGCACCCCCAGGTAGAGCGTCCCGATCAGCGCCGGGCGCACGCCGGAGCGGCCGGCGTCCAGCCGCGACGGGAAGTTCGTGATGAACTCGGGCGTCAGCAGCGGCACGCCGTCGATCGCGACGTCGATGAGCAGCACGCCGAGAAACAGGACCGTGATGAACAGGCACAGCAGCAGCCCGGCGCGAAACAGCAGGTCGCGCATGCGCTGGCCCGCTGACGCCTGCTCGACGACGCGGCGGGTGAGGGCGGCCTCGGGGACGGTGGCCATGGCTACTCGTACACCTGCCGGTAGCGGCGCACGAAGCGGATCGCGATGAGGTTCAGCGCGAAGGTCATGACGAAGAGCGTCGTGCCGACCGCGAAGATCGTCGCGTAGGCGACGCTGCCCGCCGACACATCTGAGCGCGCGACGTTGGCGATGAACGCCGCCATGTTCTGATGCGCGACCGCCAGGTCGAAGGTGAGGTTGGGGTTGTTGCCGCTGGCGACGAGGATGACGACGGTCTCGCCGATCGCCCGCGACGCCCCGAGCACGAGCGCGGCGACGACCCCCGACAGCGCCGCCGGGAAGACCACGCGCACGACGACTTGCCATTTCGCGGCGCCGAGGCCGAAGGCGCCCTCGCGCAGCGACTGTGGCACCGCCGAGAGCGCGTCCTCGCTGACCGACGCGATCGTCGGCAGCACGAGGATGCCGAGGATGATGCCGCCCGACAGCCCGTTGAAGATCTGTAGGTCGATGCCGACGTCCTTCAGCAGCGGTGTGAAGAACGTCAGCGCGAAGTATCCGAAGACGATCGTGGGAACGCCGGCGAGCACCTCGACGATCGGCTTGAGGATCTTGCGCACCCGCGGCGACGCGTACTCGGCGAGGTACACGCCGACGCCGAGGCCGAGCGGGACGGCGACGATCAGGGCGATGAACGTCAGGTAGAGGGTGCTCCAGACGAGCGGGACGACCCCGAACGACGTCGAGTCGCCGCCGGCCAGCGGCGCCCAGTCGGTGCCGAAGAAGAAGTCGCCGACCGGGACCTCGCCGAAGAACTTCGAGGACTCCGTCAGCAGCGTGACCACGATGCCGGTCGTCGTGAGGACCGACAGCAGCGCGGCGCCGGCGAGCAGGACCTTGACGGCCTGCTCGCCGACGGATCGGCGCGTCCGGGTCCGGGTCAGTGAGACCGACCCGGCGCCCGGACGCGCCGACATCTCTGTTGCGCCGCGCATCCGCGCCCTCAGCCGGCGGGCGCCTCGACGGGCGTCGCGCCCTCGAGGTTGGCCCTGGCCTGCGTGAGCAGGTCCTCGGTCAGCGGCACGTAGTCGGCCGCCTCGTTGACCTTGTCGTTGTTGTCGAGGATGAACTGCATGAACGCCTTGACCTCGGGCTTGGCCGCGGTCTCGGTCGTCGGGTACATGAACAGCGGCCGTGACAGCGGCGCGTAGCTGTTGTCGGCGATCGACGCGATCTCTGGCTTGACGCAGCCCTTCCCGCCGTCCACGGCGAGGATCTTCAGCTTGTCCTTCTGCGAATCGGCGAAAGCGAAGCCGACGTAGCCGAGGGCGCCCTCGGTGCCCTCGATGCCGGTGACGATCTGGTTGTCGTCGGCCGAGGTCTGGACGTCCTTCGTGCGCTGCTCGGCGTCGGTCTCGAGCACCGTCTCGGTGAAGAAGTCATACGTGCCCGACTCCGTGCCGGGCGTGAAGAACGACACCTTCTGGTCGGGGAAGCCGGCGCCGAGCTCCTTGTAGTTGGCGATCTTCGACTTCGGATCGAGCAGCTTCTTGAGGTTCGCCGTCGTGATGCAGTCGTCGGGGATCGCCAGATCCTTGTTCGTCACGACCGACAGGCCGTCGATGCCGACCTGGACCTCGACCGGCGTGATGTTCGCCTTCTTGCAGGCGTCGTACTCGTCCTTCTCGATGCCACGAGACGCGTCGGCGATCTGCAGCTCGCCGCGGCAGAACTTCTCGAAGCCGTCGCCCGTGCCGACACCCGCGACGCTGATGTCGACGTTCGGCGCCTGCTCGGCGAACAGCTCCACCGCCGCCTGCGCCACCGGCTCGACCGTCGACGAGCCGTCGATCCGGATCGAGCCGCTCAGGTCCTCGCTGACGGCGGCGGCGCCGGCGCCACCGGTGCTGCCCGAGTCATTCTCGTCGTCCCCGCAGGCGGCGACGCCGAACGCGAGCGCGCTCGTGGCGACGACGACCACGCCGAACCGATGGAGCTTCAAGGTCTGTCCTCCTCTGAGATTTCCCATAGCGGGGACGACCGTCGCAGGGGCACGCCCGCATCCTGTTACCGGCCGGTGCTCGCCGTGTGAAAAGGATGTGAAGCCCCGGGATCGAGGCGATAGCCGAAGCCGACGTGCGTGTGGATGAAGCGCTGGTCGGGCAGCGCGCGCTCGAGCTTGGCCCGCAGCTTGTGGATGTAGACGTCACACGAGCGGTCGCCGCCGCGCAGCGTTCTCCCCCACGCCTGGCGGTAGAGCTCCTCGCGCGACACGATCCGGCCGGCGTGGCTGGCGAGGGCGACCAAGAGGTCGAACTCGCGCACTGACAGCGTCAGCGCGTGTCCGCGCGCGAGCACGAGCCCCTCCCGCGGGCGGATCTCGAGCTCTCCGACCCTGACGAAGTCAACTCCCCTGGCCTCCATGCGCCCGAGGCTCGCCCCGACCGCGGCCCGGCGGGTTATGCGGTCGTGATCACCGGGTGAACAGCATGTGAACGATCGTCACGGCAGATGCGCGCCCGGGCGGACACGACCGACCGCCGTGAAGCGACGGTCACAGGGGGTTCACACTGGTGCGCCGCTCGGCCCTCACGATGCCCCGACTCCTTGGCAATCGGACGGAGGAACACATGCCCAGCGACGTGACACGGCGCAATTTCGTGAAGGGCTCGGCGGCCATGGCCGCCGGGATCGCACTCGGCGGGCCGATGTCGGCCTACGCCGCTCGCAGCGCCGCGGGCGGCGCTCGCCGCGCCGCGGTCGGCTACGGCGCGCTGCGCCCGACGCCGGAGATCGACAGCGCGATCGAGTACCTGCAGCTGCCCCCGGGCTTTCAGTACCGCCTCCTCAACAAGGCCGGCGACCCGATGACCACCGGCGGACCGACCCCAGGCATCTTCGACGGAATGGGCGCGTACGCCGGTCCCGGCGGCTCGACGATCCTCATCCGCAACCACGAGAACCGCTCGCGCGCCGGGGAGGTCACCGTCCCGGTGCCAACGAGCAGGCGCTACGACCCCGACGTCAACGTGCGGGGCGGCAACACGAAGCTCGTCGTCGACCGCCGGCGCCGCCTCGAGGAGGTCTACGCGGTGCTCGGCGGCACGCACACCAACTGCGCCGGCGGCGAGACGCCGTGGCGCACGTGGATCACCTGCGAGGAGATCTTCAACTACGGATCCGTCGAGAACAACGTGATCCCGGGCACGGGTGTACCGCACGGCTACTGCTTCGAGATCCCCGCCGACGCGACGCGGGCCGTGCCGGCGCAGCCGATCGTCGATGCCGGCCGCTTCGCGCACGAGGCCGTCGCCTGGCTGGACGGCGCGTTGTACGAGACCGAGGACCGCGGCGACGCCGCCTTCTATCGCTTCGCCCCGGCCCGGCGACCACGTGAGTTCGGCGATCTCGCGAGCTTCAGCGGCACCCTGCAGGCGCTCGCCGTGCGCGGCCAGCCGGGCTTCGACGGCAACCTCGCCGACCCCGGCGGCTCCTACGACGTCGAGTGGGTGACCATCGACGAGCCCAACCCGCTGCAGGACACCGTCCGCAAGGAGGCGCAGAGCAAGGGCGCCGCGATCTTCGATCGCACCGAGGGCATCTGGACGGCCGGACGGCGCGTGTACTTCGACTGCACCACCGGTGGCGAGGCGGGGCTGGGGCAGCTGTGGAGCTTCGAGCCGCGCGGCCGCGAGGGCGGCGAGCTGACGCTCATCTACGAGTCGACGAGCTCGACGGACCTCGAGAATCCCGACAACCTCGTGGTCGTGCCCGCCAGCGGCCACGTGTTCCTGCAGGAGGACAGCGACGGCGAGCAGTTCGTGCGCGGCGTCACGAAGCGCGGGGCGATCTACGACTTCGCGCGCACGCTCCTCAACGCGTACGAGTTCTGCGGCGGTTGCTTCAGCCCCGACGGCCGGACGTTCTTCCTCAACCAGCAAGGCGACAGGCTCGGCGCGGGGCAGGACGCGAGGTCCCAGCCGGCATCGGTGGCCGGGCTGACCTACGCGATCTGGGGTCCCTTCGGCGACGTCCGTGATCGCTAGACGGAGGCTCGGTCCCGTCGTGGCGGACGTCCGACCGATCAGGCCGCGGATCGCGTCGGGCGCTCGCCCCCGTCGGAGTCGGCGGGAGCGGTGGGCCGCGGGTCAGGGCGATCGCCGCCGATGCCCAGGGAGTCCTTGAACTCACCATCCTGCGGCCCAACGGGCGCCCTGCGTCGGGCAGCCGCTTCGGGCCGAGGACGAGCAGCGCGAGAGCGAGGACGATGATGAGCTCAGTGGGTCCGATGTGTGGCATGCGCGGACTGTGCGGTCTGGCGGCCCCGCGGGTGTGAAGCAGTCGTGACCCGTCGACGTCGCGGAAGCTCACGTCGCGCGGGCGCTCGTGCTCGGCGTGTCCCCAGCCCACCGCGACGCGTTCGGCGGGGTACCTCACGACGATCGAGCCGCTGCGCACCCAGACCGGGGATCGTGCTGCGCGGCGCGGGCGCGACGACCTCGCGGCCACCGGGCACGCCCGACAACGTTTCGATCCAGTCGCCGTGCGGCACGACGACCTCGCGCAAGCGGGCGCCCTCGTCGAGCACCGGCGCGACCCACAACGCCGGGCCGAAGCCGTAGGCGTCGGCCACCGTCCCGCCGTGGCCGGCGGCGGGCTCGACGAGGTGCAGCGGCCGGATGATCGGCAGTCCGCTCCGCGCGGCGGTCGCCGCGGCGGCGCGGATGTACGGCACGAACTCACGTGCAGCAGGACGTAGGAGCGGTAGATCGCCAGCGTGCGCTCGTCTACGTCCAAGGCTCCTGGCCCATGCGCCCGCGCGCCTGCATGAGCGGCGTGAAGCAGCCCAGCGCCGCACCCAGCGCACGCTCCGGCGAGCAGCGTCGCCAGCCGGTGGCCGAGGTAGCCGCCGACGTCGTGTGACCAGGTGCTGAAATCCGACGCGGCCGCGCCGATCGACGCCGCGACGAGCACGCGCAGCGACCAGAGGTCCGACGGCTGGCCGCCGCCCCACAGCACCCCCTTCGCCTGCCGGCTTTGTTCGTAAGCCGAATCCCGAACTGCGACCGGTTCATCCGAAACGCGTCACGCAATTCCCGAATCGCGGGTGCGGCGGCGAGTCCCGCATGGCGTCCCCCTGCGGGAGTTCAGTTCGGAAGGGTCAAACGGGACGGCGGGCGAGGCCGCCATGTCCTCGAGGCCGGCGCGCCCGTCATCCGCTCAGGGACCGGCTATCGAGGGCGACCGTTGATGCGGGCGAGCATGAGCACCGCGGGAGGAGCACGGCGGCGGACAGCGGTCGGTCGTCATCCACGCGAGGTCCAGCTTGACACGGCAGCCGGCGCCGTGGCGGTCGCGGACACGGCCGCCGCCGGATAGCCTCAACGGTCATGTCCGGCGACGCGGAGGGCACGCGCGGTTTGCTGCTGAGCGACTTAACAGCGCGCTGAACGCACATGACATCGAAGCGTTCGTCGCCTGCTTCGATACCGGGGAGACGCGACCACACTCGCGCTTGCAGATCATCCGCAATCACCGCAGCCGACCTCCGATCGCATTGTCTCCGCCTGGAGGTTCGGCTTGATGGCGGAGTCAAGTCGCGTGAAGTGGTGTAGGTGCTCGTCGGGGACGTCGTCAGCGGCTCAGGCTGCGAGCCGGTCCACCTCCTCTGCAATCGGGGAGGGAGAGTCCTCTTGGTCCGTGATCTCGCAGAGGATGAGGCGCATGGACTCGTCGGAGAGATAGCGACGGCAGACGAGCCATTCGTCGTTTTGCTCGATCAGCAGGGCGCCGGTGAGGCGCAGCGCAGACGCGTCGTTGGGGAAGATCCCGACGACGTCGGCGCGGCGGCCGATCTCGCGGTTTACGCGCTCCAGCGGGTTGGTTGACCTCAGCTTGGACCAGTGCGCGGTTGGGAACGCGAAGAACGCCAGCAGGTCTTCCTCGGCGCCCTCGAGCAGTTCGGCGACCTTGGGCGCGATCGGCGTGAGGCGCTCGATGACGTCGCCGACGCGACGGCGGCTTCAGCTGCGTCGGTGGCGTTGAAGACCCGTGTGAGTGCTGCGGACACCAGGCCGCGCTGAGATGGGCGGCAGTGGCCGTGCATGTTGCGCACGAAATGCACGGTGCAGCGCTGCCACGGCGCGTCGAGGACTCTGGCGATCGCGGTCTTCAGGCCCTCGTGATGGTCGGAGATCACAAGCCGCAGGCCCTGCAGGCCGCGGACCCTGAGGCCGCGTAAAAACTGCGTCCAGAACGCCTCGGACTCGACTTCGCCGATGTCCAGGCCGATCACCTCGCGGTTTCCGCTATCGGCGACGGCGTACACGACGACCAAGGCCTTAGAGACGACGCGGCCGCGGTCACGAACCTTGACGTGCTTGGCGTCAAGCCACAGGTACGGGTAGGCCGCCGTCAGCTCGCGCGATCGAAACCGCTCGACGTGCTCGTCGAGGTCTGCGCACATCCGGCTGACGCAGTCCTTGCTCATGCCCTGGATGCCCAGCTGCTCGACGAGCCGATCGACCTTGCCGGTCGAAACGCCGTTGACGTAGGCCTCCATCAACTCGCGCACGACCAACGCGACCGCATCGCGCAGCAGATCTCCATGCTCACCGCTCATCGCCTTCGCGACGACATCAGCAGGGGTCATCATCCGATCCTCGGCCATCGTGGTGCTCCTGTTCATCGACTCCTGGAAGAGCCGACGAGCTTGGACACCACGGTGATCGGACCGACCTACCTGGCGCCAGCTACACCACTTCTACCGACATGACCGATGGCGGGTGGCGCGGGCGGACGCGCCACCGGCGGCGTCACGTTCTCCAGCCGCTGGAGGCGCTGTTGCGCTACGGCGTGACCATCTACCGACGAGGGTATGTGAGGACACGTCGCTGATGCCTCGCACGGGCCCGCCGGATCGAGCACGTCTGCGGCGCGGATCGCGCGCCGATGCCCGCCGCGTCTCCGGCATCCGGCCCAGGCCGGCGCGTGCCGACCGAGGGAGGCGGCGTCGACGCCGCCTGCCTCGAGCCGACGTTGCGGCGCCCGCCGGGTCACGACTCGACGAGCACGACCAGGGTGTCGGGGTGGACGCCGTCGTGCTTCATCGCCGCTGCGGCCTCGTCGGTTTGCAGGGCAGCGCCGAGGGCGTCGAGGTCCGGCACGTCCACCAGAAGGCCGACCTGGGTGGGGTTCTGCGGGTTGGTGAACGTCCGGATGTTCGTGATCCCGAGTGTGCCGAAAAACTCTTCGCGCTTGGGCGAAGCAAGCCAGTGCTCGGGGTCGTCGACGTCGTGATAGGCGATGATCGTGGGCAAGATGTCCTCCTCGTTGCGTCGGCCGTGCGGCCGCCGGTCGTGTTGTCTGGCGCTACTTGAACGCTATCCCCGCGCTCGCCGGTCCGGTCAGCGGCAGGATCTGGACGTCACGGAAGCCGACGTCCTTGCACCAGCCGGCGAAGTCGGCGCCGGTGAAGTCGAATGCGTCGCCGAACTCGATCAGCATGTTCAGCGACATCATCAGCCCGAAGACGTTCTCTCGCCGCGCGTCGTCGATGAGGTTCTCGACGACGATGAACGCGCCTCCCTCGGGGAGCGCGTCGTAGGCCGACCGGATCAGGTGCATCTTCCGTTCGAGGTTCCAGTCATGGAGGATCAGCCCCATCGTGATGACGTCGGCCTGCGGAAGCGGCTCGGCCAGGAAGTCACCCGCCGCGACCGCCACGCGTTCGCTGAGGCCGGCGGCGGCGATCGCCCTCTCGGCGATGGGGGCCACCGGAGGGAGGTCGTAGCTCGTGCAGCGAAGGTGCGGATGCCGGCCGGCGACGATCGTGCAGAGCTGGCCGGTCGCGCCTCCAACGTCGCACAGCGTCTTGTAGCCGGAGAAGTCGAACGTCTCGGCCAGCGCGTGGAAGTTGCCGGCGGAGATGCCCGCCATCGCGCCCATGAACTGCTCGAGGCGGGCGGGGTCGCTGTAGAGCTCCTCGAACATCGCCGTACCGGTGTGCTTGACCTCGTTCTGCGGCCTGCCGGTCTTCAGCGCCTCGGTGAGGTCGCCCCAGAACCCGTACAGCCGCGCGTTGCACATCTCGAGGATCCCGCCTATGTACGTGGGGCTGTCCTTGTCCAGGAAGACAGCCGTCTCGGCGGTGTTGCGATAGCGGCCGGCGCTCCCGTCGCCGTCGCGCTCCAGGAACCGCAGGGCGACGAGTCCGTCGAGGAAGTCGTAGACCCCCCTGGCGTGCAGGCCGAGTCGCTCGCCTATCTCCTCGCCCGACATCGACACCTCGCCCAGGTGCGTGAACAGCTCCAGCTCCACCGCCGACAGCACCGTTTTGGAGGGCCAGAACCCCATTCCCACCTGCATGATGTGAGAGGGATCGAGTTCCATCTGGGACATGCCTGCTCCGTTCGTCTTGATGGGTGCGTAGCGTGCGGCGGTCGTGACAGGCGCTCGTGCCCGCTCCATTCCGGCTTCCTGCCGACTCGAGGCGACGCTACGGCGTGCACCCTGCGCGGACCACCTAGTTCTGGACCCTGCGGACGTCCAGTCCTGGACATTCGGCAGGCGGCCCGGCACGTCGCTGCCGGCGCTGCAGGCGCGCCCGGGGAGATGGCGTCGCAGCCTCCGTCCAGAATTGGGTTCCTGGGCGAGTCAAGTCCCAAGACGTGGTGTAGGAGGTGCGCTCATCTCGTCGGTGAAGACGTTGGTGCTCACGCTGCGGCGAGTTCGGCGACCTCCTCTTCAGATCCGGAAGAGAGAGATTTGTCGGTCCGTGTCTCGTAGAGAGTGGCCATCGAGCCTCGGCTGATGTAGCTGCGGCCGACGAGGCATTCGTCGTTGGCCTCGATGGCGAGCATCGAGACCAGGCGGATCACCGAGGCGTCGTCGGGGAAGATGCCGACGACGTCGGTGCGCCGGCCGATCTCGCGGTTTACGCGCTCCAGCGGGTTGGTAACCGGTATGAAAGGCGCTGGGTGCCGCCGTGCCGAGGGACTGCCCCGGGGCGCTGAAGGAACGTCCTTGGGCGGTGAGTACGGTGCGACCGTCCGGGATGGGGGCATCTTGGAGCAGACGTGGACGGGCAGGCCGTTCTTGTTCGATGGCCCTCGAGGCCGTGTTAGTAGGTGGCCGCCCCTGCGACTTGCCCGGATGCGCTTTGAGCGCGGATCCGTAGGTGTCGTCTTGCCCGCCTTCTGCTTTACCCATCGAGCCTGTTGGAGACGAGGTGAGCGCAGTGAACAGAAGATGCATCGGACTGGATGTGCATCGCGACTTCGCGCAGGTCGCGATCTGGCAGGACGGCCTGGTCCGCCAGGCCGGACGGATCGACACGACGCCGGAGGCGCTGCCGTTGTTCGCCGGCAGCCTCGCGCCGACCGATGAGGTCGCGCTCGAGGCGACCGGCAACACGCACGCGATCGTGCGGCTGCTGGAGGGCCACGTCGCGCGTGTCGTGGTCAGCAACCCGCAGAAGACCCGGGCGATCGCCGAGGCGAAAGTCAAGACTGACAAGGTCGACGCGGAGATCCTCGCGCAGCTGCTCGCCGCCGACTACCTGCCCGGCGTGTGGGTCGCCGACGAGGACACGCAGGCGCGTCGCCGGCAGGTCGCGCGCGCGCGCACTTGGTGTGTCAGCGCACCAGGCTGAAGAACCAGGTTCAGGCGATCTTGCATCGCAACCTCGTGCCGCGCTGCCCCGCCGCCGATCTGTTCGGCATCAAGGGCCGCCGCTGGCATGATGAGCAGCGCCTGCCCGGCGACGAGCGCCAAGCCGTCGTGGGCGCTGATGCGTCAGCTGGACTTCCACGGTCAGGAGCTGCGGCTGATCGACGCCGAGCTCGGCGAGGTCGCGCTGGGCTGCGAGAACACCAAGCGGTTGATGACGATCCCCGGCGTCGACGTCACCGTCGCGATGTCGATCACCGCCGCCGTCGGCGACTTCTCGCGCTTCTCGTCGCCGAACAAGCTCGTGCGTTACCTCGGCCTGAACCCGCGTGTCAAGCAGTCCGGTGGCCAGCCCGCGTCGCACGGCCGGATCACCAAGCAAGGGCCGCGCGCACGCTCGCGGGATGCTCGTCGAGGCCGCCTGGGTCGCCGTCAAGACGCCTGGGCCGCTACGCGCGTTTTATGAGCGCGTCCGCGCGCGGCGCGGGATGCAGATCGCGGTCGTCGCGACCGCGCGCAAGCTCGACGGTGCTGTGCTGGCACATGATCACGCGCGGCGAGGACTACGCCTTCGCGCGGCCGTCGCTGACCGCCAAGAAGCTGCGCGCGCTCGAGCTCAAGGCCGGCCGACCGTCACGCCGCGGCCAGAAGGGGACCGCGTCCGGTTACTCCCTCAAAGAGGTCCGGCGCCGCGAACGCGAGCTCGCCGAACAGGCCGAGCGCGCTTACGCGCAGATGGTCGCCGACTGGCAGGCTCGCGCACCACAACATAAGGTGGGCGCGGCCGCCGCCAACGGGGCACGACTCTCAAGGCCCTCAAACTGGGCAACAGCTGCGCGGCAGGCACCAGCCCCAGATCCTGCGCTTCGCTCGGGGGTCGACCACGCCCACGACCAAGCGTAACGCTCGCTGACCGCCGCGACCAGAGCATGCAGCCGCCGGCGAGGCCGCTGCATGCTCAAAATCGGTCGCTTCCTCGCCACTCGCGCCGAAGACGAGGCCGCAGGAGGCGATCTGCGGCCCTGCGAGCCACTCCCTCGACCAATCCCCATCCCGGAAACGACCCGATGCGGCCCACCGACGGCCTTGACACTTTCATCCGTGGAGCGCGGCTTGGGCCAGTGCTCGCTCGGAAAGGCGTAGAACGCCAGGACGTCGTCTTCGGCCTCGTCGAGCAACCTGGCGATCTTCGCGGCCCGTCCGCGGGCCACGAGTTCACGGCGGTCCACGCCGACAACGTGCCGTTCATCGACGCCGACAGGTCGATGGTCGGTGACACGCAGCCGGTCGGGCTGGCGTGCGAGGCGGGGACCTTCCCGGCGGCCGATCCGACGCACAAGATCGCGTTGATCGAGCGCGGGGTGTGCGACTTCCAGGTCAGGACCGATCTCGTGGAGGCGGCCGGCTACGAGGGCGCGATCGTCTTCAACCGGACGGGTGAGGACGGCTGCGAGACGCTGGTCACGATGCTCGCCACGTCGGACATCCCGGCCATCTTCGTGTCGCACACGGATGGCTTCCGGATCCTCGGCGGGTCGCTTGACGGCTACACCTGCTCGATGGGCGCGGACGCCGCGGGTACGGCGGCGCCGGGTGTCGGCCACGACAGCTCGGAGGTCGACGTCCGCGCGGTGTTCGACGGATGGGGCTACGTGCACCTGTTCGACGCCAAGACGATGGCGGGCTTGGACCAGTACTTCATCCCCGAGTCGCAGGACGAGGACTACGCCGACGGCTTCGGTGACCTATCGGTGCACGAGGTGGCAACCGATCCGGATGAGGATCTCGCCTACATCTCGTACTACGCCGGCGGCCTGCGGGTGCTGAAGTACGACGACGACGACCTGACGGAGGTCGGCGCGTACATCGACCCGGACGGCAACAACTTCTGGGGCGTCGAGGTGCACAAGCACCCCAACGGCCAGAAGTACGTGCTCGCCTCCGACCGCGACTCCGGCGTCTGGATCTTCCAGTACACCGGCGACTGATCGGGCGGAGCCATCACGAACGACTGAGCGAGCTCTCCAGCGGATGTCGTTGGAGAGCTCGCCGTCGGCCCAGTGCAGCGGTGGCTGTGGGGTGGTCGCGGTGGTAGCGGTCTGGACGGGCGCTACAGCGACTCGAGGAACGCCACGAGCCGGCGCCGCTCGCGCGCGGGGAGCTTGCGAAAGCGCTCGCGCGCGGGGTGCGCCTCGCCGCCGTGCCAGAGGATCGCCTCGGTGAGGTTGCGCGCGCGGCCGTCGTGCAGGAAGCGCGTGTGGCGGTTGACGACCGAGACGAGGCCGATGCCCCACAGCGGCGCCGTGCGCCACTCCGACCCGGAGGCCAGGCCGTCGGGGCGACCGTCGGCCAGCCCCGGTCCCATGTCGTGCACGAGCAGGTCGGTGTACGGGCGGATGAGCTGATCGCTGTTGGCGGCGATGTCGCTGTCGCCCGTGCGCAGCTCGGGCAGGTGGCAGGAGTCACAGCCCAGCTGCTCGAAGACGCGCTCGCCGGCGTCGGTCGCCTTCGTGCCGACGTCGCGCCGGGCGGGCACCGCGAGCGTGCGCGTGTAGAACGTCACGCGGCCGAGCTTCTTCTCGTCGATCTCCGGCCGCCCGCCGGTCTTCGCGCGAGCGCAGTCGCGCTGGCCGGGCTCGCAGTTCTCGTCGGTGAAGATCGGCGACGTGATGCCGATGTCGCCGTTGAACGCGCCGGCGTTCTGCTGCTCGACCGTCGGCACGTTCGCCTTCCAACCGAAGCGCCCCAGCGCCCCGGTCGTGCGGGTGCGGCCGTCGGCGACGCGGTTGGCGCGGCCCGAGATGCCGTCGCCGTCCTCGTCGTCGGGATCGGCCCGCTCGACGATCGTCGCCTCCGGAACGGCCTCGAGCAGCCCGACGCCGAACACCCCGGGCGCCACGCGCGGGCTGATCTGCACGTCCTTGGGCAGCGGCCCGAAGGCTCGATCGGCGACGCTGTAGTACGGCGCGAGCAGCTCGAACGGCGTGCCGTCGGCGTAGCGGCCGGGACGCGGCGTCCTCGTGATGCGCACCCGCCCCTCCGCGGGGACGCCGGCGATCGCGCGGTCCTGCAGCTGCGACCCGTAGAAGCGGACGGGCTGCGGCGGGTTGCCGACGCTGAGGCGCAGCAGCAGCCCGCGCTCGGGGTCGCGATCGTCGGCGGGCGGCCGGCCGCGCCCGTCGTGCAGGTGACACGACGAGCACGACTGCGCGTTGAACGTCGGGCCCAGGCCGTCGCGGCCGGTCGTCGAGGCCGGCGCGCGCACCCAGTTGCGGTTGAAGAAGCTGTTGCCGACGGCGAACGCCCGGCGATCCTCAGCCGGCAGGGTCTTCATCGCGAGCGCGAAGGCGAAGCCGGTGGCGTCGTCGACGGTGCCCTCGCCGCCGGACTTCGCGCGGTCCGCGTCGCTCACCTCACCACCGGCGCCGCCGCAGCCCGCGGCGGCGGCGATCGTCACGCAGGCGACAGCCAGCAGTCCGGCCCGGCCGAGCAACTCAGCCCTCGAAGCTCACCTTGACGTCAAGGGCCTCGGCGGCCTCCTCGAGCCGCTCGCTCTGCTCCTCGATCGCCCCGATCGCCTCCTCCATGGCGTCGTTGGCCGGCGAGTCCTGCGGCGCGGCGATCATCGTCTCGAACGTCGCCGGGAAGGCCTCCGCCTGCGTCAGCGACGCGTCGATGGCGCGGGTCACGCGCTTGGCCAGCTGCGGGTCGGCTTCGGTGACGAGGGCGCTGAGGCTCGCCTGGTGCGCCACCTCGTCCTCCGGCCCGGAGCCGTTGTAGACCATCCGGATGCCGCGCAGGTCGTTGACGACGTCGGCGTTCGTGTTGTCGCTGAAGCAGGAGTGCTCGTCCTCCTGGTCCTTGCTCTCGAACGCGACCGCCATCCGCTCGCCGGCGAGCTCGTGGGAGCTGAGCGCACCGATGCCGCGGAAGATCTTCGTCAGCGCCGCGTCGGGATCGTCGAGGAAGGCCGCGCGGTAGGCGCCGCCGGCCGGCGCCCATGGCGCCTGGACGCTGCGCAGGTCGCTGAGCAGCCGCTCGGTCGCCAGGCGCAGGTACGTCGCGCGGCGCCGCGCGTTGCGGGCCGTCGTGTAGTCGCTGACCGGGCGCGCACCGGGCCCGTCCTCCGAGCGGTCCTGTCCCCACAGGAGAAACTCGATCGCGTGCCAGCCCGAGGAGATGTTCGTCTCGCCGCCCTTCTCGTTGCCCTCGACGATCACGTCCTCGGTGATCGTCGGGTACGCGGCACGGTCGTTGACGATGCCCGCGTCGGCGTCGCCGGCGACATAGTCGACGTACGCCTCGTCCATCGGCCAGGCGTTGATCAGCCCTTCGGGACCGGTCTTGGGATCGTCGATCGGCCCGCCGTAGAAGCGAAACGGCTCGGTCACGACGTAGTCGTCGCGGGCCGCGATCCAGGCCTTGCGCGCTGCCGCCAGACGAGCCTTCGTCGGCCGGTCGACGAGACGGTCGATCGTCTCGCCCATCGCCTCGGCGCTGGCGATCGACGCGCCGTATGCGGCGTGGGCGAGGTCGGCGTAGCGCTCGGCCACGGCCGCCTTGCGCTCGTCGGAGACGGCGCCTGCGTCGTCGTCGCCGTCGCCGCCGCAGCCGGCGAGCAGCACGCCGAGGGCGAGCAGGACCAGCAGAGTTGCCTTGAGCCGCATGTGCACCGTTTCCCCTGCGCGAGACGACGAGTTAGGTGCACCTTATATCGCGCCGCAGATCTTGAGGTAACCCCCCGGCGCGGGGGCCTACAGCGGCGTGGCCAGCTCGACGAGCGTGCCGAACGGGTCGCGCACGTACGCGACGCGCTGGCCCTGCGGCTTGTCCTTCGGTTCGGCGAGCGCGGTGCAGCCCGCCTCGAGCGCACGCGTGAACGCGCCGTCGACATCGGCGGCGACGAGCGCGAGCTCGACGTTCGGCGGCGTGCCGTCGTCGCGCGCCGCCGGCCGCACGCCGCCGGGGAAGTTCTGCTCGCCCAGCGAGTACGCGGCGAACGCGAGCTTCGTCGCGCCGGTGTCGAGCTCGGCGTACGTGCCCGAGCCCGCGACGAACCCGCCCGCCAGCCCGAACGCCCGCATGTAGAACTCGCGCGCGACCGGCGGGTCGTCGACGTAGACGATCACCCAGCCCAGCAGCATCGGGGTGCGCTCGTCAGCCACGGGCGCGGGCCTTGCGCTCGCGGCTGTACTCCCACCACGGCCGCGGCGGCGCCCCGTTGGCGTGGTCCACGGCGGCGACGAAGGTGTCCAGCAGGCAGGGGTCATGGCGCTGGGCGTCGAGCGCGCAGAGGCGCTCGAAGAGCTCCTCGCCGTCGCGCCCGCACAGGTCGTCGACGGAGGCGATGTCCAGGCGCGCCAGCATCCGCGCCACCGCCGGGCCGACGTTCGGGATCGTCTGCAGCTCGTCGCGGCTCATGCCGACGATCCTCGCGCACCGCGGCGCGGTTGTCTTGTAGGAATCGGCCGCGTCAGCGCAGCGCGGTCGCCGTGACCCCGGCCAGCTCGCGGCAGTCGTGCGCGAAGTGGGCCTGGTCGGCGTACCCGGCCCCCGCGGCGACGGCGGCGAGCTCCTCGCCGGCGCGAGCGGCGGCGAGCGCACGCTGCAGGCGCAGCACCCGCGCCAGGAGCTTGGGCCCGTAGCCCACGGCGCTTTCGACGCGCCGGCGCAGCTGGCGCGCGCTCACGCCGAGCTCGCGCGCGAGCGGCTCGACGCGGGCGTGCGGTGCGGCCAGCCCGGCGACGG
This sequence comes from uncultured Actinomycetes bacterium, assembly GCA_963742745.1. GTDB lineage: Bacteria > Actinomycetota > Thermoleophilia > Solirubrobacterales > Solirubrobacteraceae > CADCVQ01. The sequence continues at coordinate 52,207 of CAVUND010000005.1, read as the reverse complement.
CCGCGCGCACGAGCGGGTCCGGCGCGGCGGCCCGCCCGGCCCGCGCGGCGAGGGCGGCGACGAGCAGCCCGCGGCGCTCGACGCCGGCGCCCGCGTCGTCCAGGCGCTGTGCGAGGCGCCGCCCGTCGTCATGCCAGACTTCCTCGAGCCCAACACGTCCGTCGCACAGCGCCGCGGCGTCGACGCCGAGCAGCGCCGGGGCCGCGCCCGGCCGCAGCCGCGCCCCCACGACGCGCACGCCGGCGTCGAGCGCGACGAGGAACGCGCTCGTGTTGGGACCCACGACCTGGGTTGCGGCGCGCTCGGTCCAGACGACGTCGATGCACCCGTCGGGCACGACGCGGACCGGATCGCCGCCGCCGTCGCAGCGCTCCCACGTGCAGAGCAGCCACGGGGTGAGCGCCGCGGGCGCCGGATGCTCGCGGTAGGTCATGTCACGACCTCTACGGGCGCGGACGGTGCTTTCGTCTGTCGACCGCGATGCCGAGCTCGGCCGCCGACGCCGCGCCCGACCTGTTCGCCGCCGCGAGCGCGTCCAGGCTCGCCGGCTTCGCCGCGGTGAACAGCCACTCGTCGAAGAACGCGTCGAGCTGCTGGCCCGAGAGATTCTCGGCGAGCGCGATGAACTCCGGGATCGTCGCGTTGCCGCCCTCCTTCTCGTCGATCCACTCCTTCAGCAGCTCGAAGAACGTCGCGTCGCCGATCGTCAAGCGCAGCGCGTGCAACGTCATCGCGCCGCGGTCGTAGACCGCGATGTCGAACAGGTCATTCGGACCGGGGTCGCCGATCTTCAGATCCCAGAACTCGTCGTCGGCCGGCTGCGACGCGTAGAAGTCGAAGTAGTCCTGCGCGGTGGCGCGGCCCTGGTCCTCGGCCCACAGCCACTCCGAGTACGTCGCGAAGCCCTCGTTGAGCCAGATGTGCTGCCAGCCCGCGAGCGCGACGTCGTCGCCGACCCACTGGTGGGCGAGCTCGTGGACGACGACGGAGTCGGCCGGATCGCCGAACTCGGTGAAGAAGTCCAGCGAGTAGACCGGCCGCGTCTGGGTCTCCAGGGCGAAGCCGAGCCCCTGCAGGTCGTCGACGATCCCGCCGGCGGCGCTGAACGGATAGCGCCCCCAGATGCCCTCGAGGAAGTCGATGATCTCCGGCTGGCGATCCAGCGCGCCGCGCGCGACGCTGCCGATGCTCGGCACGTCGGCCGCGCGGCCCGACGTCCAGTCGTTCTCGTTGGGCGGCGGTGCCCTCCGGGGCGACCGGGCACGGTCCAGCCGTCGAGCGTATTGCCGTCGTTCTCGAACGACGTCGAGCCGGCGCCGCCGGGCCCGACGATGTCGTCGACGACGACACCGCGGTGCTGGATCGTGTCGTCGCTGACGTAGCTGATCGCCAGCTCGACGTTCGATCCGGCGTAGGCGCCGAGGTCGACGGCCCACGTCTCATAGCCGTTGCTCGCACCGGTCGCCACGTTCCACGTGCCGGTCGCGCCGCCCGGGGTGCAGCGCACGTTGCCGCCCGGATCGGTCAGGTAGTGCGCGAGAAACGGATGCAGCGACAGGTAGAAGTCGCAGCGGTAGCCGCTGCGCGCCTGGCCCGTGTGACCGTTGACGTCGGGCAGCGTCGTCCAGTCGTCCTGGCCGACGTGACGGGCCTCGACGAAGAAGAAGTCCCAGTTGGTCTCGGTGTCGCGGTCGACCTGGAACGAGAGCTGACCGCCGCCCGCCGGCACGGCGATCGTGCGCGCCAGGCGCTTGTAGGAGTAGTTCGCCGCCTGCGAGATCGCGAACCGGCTGCCGGTCGCCGGCGCCGGTCCGTCGAACAGATCGGGGTCGAGCGCGTCCCAGTAGCGGATCCCGGACTCGCGGTAGGCCTTGATGTCGAACTGGCCGATGTCCACGGTCGTGAGGTAGGAGGCCATCGGCTCCTTCGCCCGCCAGATCCACGTCGTCAGACCGCGCGAGGTCTTGTTGCTCTTCAGCTCGCCGTTGGCGATCACCTCGGTGCCCGCGGGCACGGTGACGCGGAACTCGTAGGAGGCCTTGTCGAGCGGGTGGTCGTTGACCGGATACCAGTGGTCGGCGACCTCGGGCTGGCCGGCGACGAGCGCGCCGTCGTCGGTGGCGATGAAGCCCGACAGGCCGATCTCGGCGTCACCGACCGGCGTCGGGATGCCGTCGTACACGACGACCACGTCGAACTTCTTGCCGTCCTTGATCGGGCTGCGCGGCGTGATCGTCAGCTCGTCCTCGTTGCGCGTCCACGTCGCCGGGCGCTTGTCGACGGTGATGCGGCGCACGTTGAGGCCGTTGAGGTCGAGGTTGAACGCCGACAGCTTCTGCGTCGCCTCGGCCTCGATCGTCGCGACGCCCTGCAGCACGTCGGAGGCGGGGTCGTAGCGCAGCTCGAGCAGGTAGTTGTCGGTGTCGTAGCCGCCGTTGCCGTCGAGCGGGAAGTAGGGATCACCGATGCCGGCGGCTCCGGGCGTGAACGGGGCGGACGCGGCTGAGGCGCCCGCGGGAGCGATCGCGAGGCACACGAGCGCACAGGCGACGACGGCAAAGCGATGCGACATTTCTACCTCCTCGGACCTGCCTTGACGAGCGCGGCGGCCGCTGCGGTCCCGCGTCAGGAGGGATATCACGCGGCGAGGCGCAGCGACACCCTTGTGCACGCATTCGTTCAGCTGAGCGCGACCGAGGAGAGCGCCTCGTAGCGCGCGCCCTCCGGCGCCGTGCGCGAGCGGTACAGGACCAGGCTGCGCGCCGGGACGCGCAGCTGTGGCGGGGGCGGATCCAGCGCGCGTCGCGTGTCGATCCGCACGCCGCGCGCGATCCGGCCGACGGTGACGTGCGGGCGAAAGCCGCGCCGCTCGGGCACGAACCCGATCGCCTCGGTGAGCGCCGCGACGAGCTCCTCGTGCAGCGCCGCCAGCGACGCTTCGGCGACGAGCGACACGCTCAGCACGCCGGGGCGTCGTGGCGGCAGCCACAGCGCGCCCGCCGTGACCAGGTCGCCGAGCGGGCGCGCCAGCATGGGCATGAGCCCCCGCGCCGCCGCGGCCTCGTCGCCGCTGCGCGAGCCGAGGAAGGCGAGCGTGACGTGCAGGTTCTCCGCCGGCACCCGGCGCACCTCGGGTGGCGCCGCCTGTGCCGCCCAGGCCGCCAGCTCCGCGCGCACGCTCGCGGGCAGGTCCAGCGCGATGAACAGGCGCATCAGGGCGACTGCTCGGAGCTGCGCAGCAGACGTCGCACGAGGTGCAGCGCGACGGTCGTGGCGCGGTCGCGGATGTCCGCGCGGGTGCCGGGCAGCGTCACCGAGCGCGTCAGGCGGCGGCCGTCGCGATGGCCGACGGACAGCCAGACGAGGCCGACCGGCTTGCCCTCCGTCGCCCCGCCGGGGCCGGCGATCCCGGTCACCCCCACCCCCACATCGGCCTCGAGCGCGGCTCGCGCGCCGTCGGCGAGCGCCGCGGCGACCTCTGCCGAGACCGCGCCGGAGCGCTCGATGAGCGACGGATCGACCCCCGCGAGCGCGACCTTCGCCTCGTTGGAGTACACGACGAGCCCGCCGCGCACGAACTCCGACGCGCCGGGCCGCTCGGTCAGCCGCGCGGCCAGCAAGCCGCCGGTGCAGGACTCCGCGACCGCGATCGTCTCGGCGGGACGGGCGGGATCGGCGCCATCGCCGCGCAGCAGCGCGAAGACCTGCTCGTCGACGGTGCTGCCGTCCTCGGAGAACAGCGTCGTCGGATGACGCTCTGCGACGAAGGCGGCAAACCGCGCGTACGCGGCCGCGGCGGCGGGCTCGTAGCGCGTGACGACCTCGACCTCGCCCCGGCGCAGGCACGTCGTGACCTCCAGGCGCTCGAGCTCGATCCCGGCCTCGTCCGCGGCCCGCAGCGTCGCCGCGATCTCGGACTCCGGCATGCCGTACAGGCGCAGCATGTCGCGGCGGTACTCGACCGTGCCGCGCAGCGCCGTCTGCAGGGTCGGGCTGTGCATGACCGCCGTGCGCCACATCGGTTGCAGCTCGCGCGGCGGGCCGGGCAGCACGACGACCGTGGGCCCGCCGGCGGCCGCGGCGGGGGTCACGACGAGCCCGGGCGCCGTCCCGACCGGCTCGAGGATCTCCGCCCCGTCGGGCACGACCGCCTGCTTGCGGTTGGAGGCCAGGACCGCATCGGGGTCGAGGTCGGGCCAGCGCGACATGAGCGGGCGCAGGATCTCCGCGATGCGACCCTCGAGCGCCTCGTCGAGCACCATCGCCCGGCCCTGGAACTCGCCCACGACCGCCGCGGTCAGGTCGTCGGCGGTGGGGCCGAGGCCGCCGCTCGTGCAGATCAGCGCGCAGCCCTCGGCGGCGAGGAAGCGCAGCGCGCGCAGGATGTCCTCCGGGCGGTCGCCCACGACGGCGGTGGCGATCGGATCGGCGCCGAGCTCGAGCAGCTGCTCGGACAGCCACGGCCCGTTGCGATCGAGCACGCGGCCCGTCAGCACCTCGGTCCCGGTGACGACGATGCCCGCGCGGACGCTCATCGGCGGCCGCTCACGGCACGCAGACGGGCCGCTCTTTGGCCGACAGCGGCTGGCGCCCGCGATCGGGTGTGATCTCGAGGCCGATCGGGTCCGACGACGCGCTCACCCGGCGCGTCTTGCCGTTGATGCGCAGGGTCGCCGAGTTGTTGCCGAGCGTGAGCCGGAAGCGCCGGGAGCGGAAGGTCGGCGTGCGCTGCCCGGCCTCGTAGGTCTGGCCGTTGACGAGCGTGCGGTCGCCGGCCTTCAGGCAGACGTTGACCGGCCCGGTCGCGTCGATGCGCAGCCGCACGCGGCTGGGGCGTGACGGCGCCGCCGGCGGCGGCGGGCTCGCCGCGGGGCGATCGCTCGCCGTCGTGTTCGCCGACGGGGGCGCCGTCGTCGCCGAGTCGGGCTCGTCGTTGCCGGAGCCCAGCAGGTACAGGGCGAAGACGAGCCCGGCGACGATCACCGCGACGAAGAACCACGGCGGCAGGACGGGGGTCTGGCGGCGCCGCTCGCGGCCCGGGGCGGCGGCGTTGATCGGCTGCAGCTCGACCTCGCTGAGGCGCTCGTGGCGCAGCTTGTACTCGTCGACGAGCAGCTTCGCGTCGAGGTCCAGCGCCTCGGCGTACGTGCGCAGGAAGCTCTTGACGTACGTCGGGCCGGGCAACAGATCCCATTCCTCGTTCTCGAGCGCGCGCAGGTACTTCGCGCGAATCTTCGTCTGCGCCTCGATATCGGCGATGTCGATCCGGGCGCGCATCCGCGCCTCGCGCAGCGATTCTCCGATGTCCGGCATCAGCGGCTCCCCACCGGCCAGAGGCTACTCGTGGACCCGTTCGGGCTCGGTCGGCTCGTCGACCGCCGCGGCCTCCTGCGGCCCGCCCCCGATGCCGACGCGCTCGCGCAGGTTGGCGATGACGCGGTCGACCTCGCCGGCGCCGATGAGGACCTGGCGCGGCTTGGAGCCCTCGTAGCCGGAGATGACGCCGCGCCGCTCGAGCATGTCGATGAGCCGGCCCGCACGGGTGTAGCCGAGGCGCAGGCGGCGCTGCAGCATCGACGTCGACGCGGTGCCCATCTCCACGCAGAGGCGGATCGCGTCCTCCAGCAGCGGGTCCTCGTCGGGACTGAAGCCCTCGTCGGGGCCGGCCGCCGCCGGGTCGTCCTCGGCGACGACCTCGTCGAGCAGGTCCTCGCGCATCTCGGGCTCGCCCTGCTTGCGCCAGAACGTCGTCAGCGCCTCGATCTGCGGCTCGTCGATGTACGCGCCCTGGATGCGCTGCAGGCGCGAGGAGCCGACCGGCGAGAAGAGCATGTCGCCCTGGCCCAGCAGTGACTCGGCGCCGTTGACGTCGAGGATCACGCGCGAGTCGGTCTGCGAGGAGACGCTGAAGGCGATGCGCGAGGGGACGTTGGCCTTGATCATGCCGGTGATGACGTCCACCCGCGGCGACTGCGTGGCGAGCACGAGGTGGATGCCGACCGCGCGCGCCTTCTGGGCGAGGCGGATGATCGAGTCCTCGACGTCGGCGGGCGCGACCATCATGAGGTCGGCGAGCTCGTCGATGACGCAGACGATGTAGGGCAACGGCGCCTCGCCGCGCTTGGCCTTGGAGCGGTTGAGCTCGACGAGCGAGCGCGTCTTGGCCAGCGACATGACCGAGTAGCGCTGCTCCATCTCGCGGACGAGGTTCTGCAGCGCGTTGGCCGCCATCCGCGGGCTCGTGATGACCGGCGTGAGGAGGTGCGGGATCGACTCGTAGTGGTTGAGCTCGACCTGCTTGGGATCGATCAGCACCAGGCGCAGCTCGTGCGGCGTGGCGCGCAGCAGCAGGCTGGAGAGCATCGCGTTGATCGCGCCCGACTTGCCGGCGCCGGTCGTGCCCGCCACGAGCAGGTGCGGCATCTTCGCGAGGTCCGCGCCGATCGCCTTGCCGCCGACGTCCTTGCCCAGCCAGACCGTCAGCGGCGACCAGCCCGCCGGCGCGTCCTGGTAGACGTCGCCGAGCTGGACGATGCGGCGGCGCACGTTGGGGACCTCGACGCCGACGGCCGTCTTGCCGGGGATCGGGGCGAGGATGCGGATGTCGGTCGCGGCGAGCGCGTAGGCGAGGTCGTCCTTGAGCTGGGCGACCTTGCTCATCTTGATGCCGGGCGCGAGGCGCAGCTCGAAGCGGGTGATGTGCGGCCCGGCGACGGTGCCGACGATCTTCGCCTCGACGCCGAAATGGCCGAGCGCCTCGATGAGCCGCGCGGCGGTCTTCGCCTGGCCGGCGGTGTCGGGGCGCAGCTGCTCGCTCGAAGAGCGGCGCAGCAGGCTGACGCTCGGCAGGCGCCATTCGAACCCGGGGTCGTCGGTGACCGTGGCGCGCAGGCGGCCCTGCGGCGTGAGATCGTCCGACGTGATCGGGCGACGCGCCATGACCGCGGTCGCGTCGGGGTCCGGCTCGTCGGCCTCGTCGTCGAACCGGAGCTGCTCCGGCTCGGCCGGCGGCTCGTCATGCGACCCGGACGGTCTCGGGCGCGGGCTCGGGCTCGGGCTCGGGCAGCGGCTCGCCGTAGATGTCGGGAAAGCGGGTGGCGCCCGACCAGAAGCCGCGGCGCCCGACGGTCGTCTCCCGGGGCGGCGCCGACGGCGGCGCCGGCGCCTCGACGTGGGTCGCGCGGACGATCATCTCGCCGGCCTCGGGCTCGGGCACCGCGAAGCGCTCGTCCTCGGCGGCGGGCGAGGCGGGCGGGTCGGGCTCGTCGTGCGTCGGCGGGGACGCGGGGCGCCGCGGGCGCCGCGCGGGCACGACCTTGCCGATCGCCCGTGTCGTGTCGGCCAGGCCGGAGCCGGTCGTGCGCAGCACGCCCGCGACCGAGGCCCCGGTCAGCAGCAGGACCCCGGCGACGAGCAGGAACAGCGCAAGGATGTGGGCGCCGATCGTCGACACCGCGGACGCGACGGCCCACAGGATCGCGTCGCCGGCGATCCCGCCGCGGGGCTCGAAGAACGCGGCGTCCCAGTAGCCCTCCCGTACGTCGTCGGGTCCGATGCCGAACGTGCCGGCCGCGAGCATGAGCGTCACGCCGACGAACAGGCACAGCCCGCCGGCGCGAAACGGGCGCAGCGTCGGCAGCACCGGGCGCAGGACGAGGAGCGCCCCGGTCGCCACGATCGCCGCGGGCGCCGCGTAGGCCACCTGCCCGACCGCGTAGGTCAGGCCGCGGACCGCCGCCTGGCCGGCGGCGCCGCCGTCCCACGCGAGGTAGAGGGGAAACGCGAGGAACACGCCGAGTGCGACCAGGCCGAGCCCGATGAGGTCGAGCTGGCGCTGCGCGAGCGCCGGCAGGCCGAGCGCGCCGAGCGACGAGCGCTGCGCGCGCGGGCGCGGCTTGCCGGCCGCCGGCTTCGCGGACGGCGTGGCCGGCGGGCGGCGGGATGCGGGCTTTCGGGCAGGGGCCATGATGAGCCGCCTGCTTCTTCGACGGCGACCGCCCCTGCTCCTGCCCGCCCGAGGAGTCCGCCGGCCGCCGCTGTCTCACCACATGCGCGAGCGGATCGATCACGCCTCGCGGGGTCCGGACACCGATGTGTGACGTGCCCTTAGCCCTGGTTGAGCCACCGCCCTACCCTGAGTGAGCCATGTCGGACCGCCCACCACGCGTTCTCGTCGTCGAGGATGACCAGGAGATCGCCCAGGTGCTGCTGCGCTCGCTGCGGATGGAGGGCTACGAGGCGCGCGCGAGCTTCGACGGCGAGGCGGCGCTCGCCGACGCGCGCGAGTTCACGCCCGACCTCGTGATCCTCGACCTCGGCCTGCCCAAGCTCGACGGCGTCGACGTCGCCCGGGCCCTGCGCAAGGACGGCGGCGACGTCCCGATCCTCATGCTCACGGCGCGCGACGCCGTCGAGGCGCGGGTCGAGGGCCTCGACGCCGGCGCCGACGACTACCTCGTCAAGCCGTTCGAGCGCCAGGAGCTGCTGGCCCGCCTGCGCGCGCTGCTGCGCCGCCGGCCACCGCGCGGCAGCGCGTCGCTCGTCGTCGGCGACCTGCAGCTCAACCCCGACACGCACGAGGTGATGCGCGACGGCCGCGAGATCGAGCTGACCCAGCGCGAGTTCGAGCTGCTGGAGTACCTCATGCGCAACGAGCGCATCGTCGTGCCGCGTCAGCGACTATTAGAGGAAGTGTGGGGCTACGACCCTTTTGCCACGACGAACACCATCGAGGTGTTCGTCTCGAACCTGAGAAGGAAGCTGGAAGCCGGCGATGAGCCGCGTCTCCTCCATACGATCCGCGGCGCAGGCTACGTTCTCCGCGCCTAGGCAGATCCCGATCCGCTGGCGGCTGGCGGGTGGCTCGGCGCTTCTCACGCTCGTGATCCTGTGCGGCTTCGCGGGCGCCGTCGGTGGGCTGACCACCCAGCGCCTGCACGAGGACTTCGCGCGCGAGGTGCGCAGCGCCGCCGATCTCGCGCAGGCGCGCATCAAGTACAACGCGGTCGTCCCGATCGGGATCGGCGACTTCGCGATCGACGGCCTGACGCCGCCGCTGTCGAACTGGGACAACGGCGACAACGTCGTGCGCATCGTGATGAGCGACGGCCTGCAACTGCTCAGCACGGCGCACACCCAGGACTTCGGGCCACCCAAGAAGCCCGACGGCGAGCTCGTCGAGACCGCCGAGCGCGACGGCTATCTCGTGGAGACGCGCGAGCTTCCGCACGACGAGGGGTCCCCCGTCATCACGCCGGTCTACCTGCAGTACGCCCGCCCGCTGGCGTCGGTCGACGCGACGGTGGCAAGCCTGCGGCTGTTCCTGCTCATCGGCGTCCTCAGCGGTGCCGCGCTGGCCCTGCTCGCCGGGCTGATGGTCGCCCGCCGCGCGATGGCGCCGATCACCGAGCTGACGGCGACCGCGCGCAAGATCGAGCGCACGCGCGACCCCGCCGAGAAGATCCCCACCGTCGAGGCCGACGACGAGGTCGCCGAGCTCGCCCGCACACTGGACAACATGCTGCACGCGCTCGATGCCTCACGTGCCGAGACCGAGGACGCCCTGCGCCGTCAGCGCGAGTTCGTCGCCGACGCCTCGCACGAGCTGCGCACGCCGCTGACGAGCGTGCTCGCCAACCTCGAGCTGCTCGCCGAGAGCCTCGACGGCGAGCAGCAGGAGGCCGCGCACTCGGCGCTGCGCTCGTCGCGGCGCATGCGCCGGCTCGTCGCCGACCTGCTGCTGCTCGCCCGCCACGACGCCGCGCGCCAGGCGCCGCACACGCCGACCGACGTCGGCCAGGTGCTCGTCGAGGCGGCCGGCGAGCTCGGCGTCATCGCCGACGGCCACGAGCTGTCGATCGACGCCAGCCGCGCCTACGTCGACGGCGCGCGCGACGAGCTGCACCGCCTCACGCTGAACCTCGTCGAGAACGCGATCCGCCACACGCCGCCGGGCACCCACGTGTACGCGTCGGTGGAGCGCGTCGACGGACAGGTCCGGCTGACCGTCGAAGACGACGGCCCCGGCATCCCCGCCGACCTCAAGGACCGCGTGTTCGAGCGCTTCGTGCGCGGCGTCGGCGACCGTGGCGGGTCGTCGGGCCTCGGCCTGTCGATCGTGCAGGCGGTCGCGCACTCGCACGGCGGCACGGTCACGATCGTGTCGCCCGCGATGAACGGCGCGAGCCGCGCGCGGGGCACGCGCTTCGAGGTCACGCTGCCCGCCTCGAGCGCGCCGCAGCACGCCGAGCCGGCCCCGCCCGCGCAGGCGACCCCGGTCGAGAGCTCCTGACCGAACGCGGCATGCGGCGGGGCGGTGCCGTGCTGACGTGCGCCGTGCTTGCGATCGCGCTCGGCGGTGCGGGCGCCGGCGGCGGTGCGGCGCCGGCGCCGGCGCGGGCGAGGACCCCCGCCCGCGGGCCGCCAACACGACGTTCCGCACCTCGCTGATCTCCGTCTGCGTCGCGGTCCGCGACCGTGCTCGCACGCCGGCGCTCGGCTTCGACGGCGCGCGGCTGCCGTTCGACCTGGCCACCGGCGACGAGCCCGGCACGCGCCCACGCTGCCGTCGCGGCGAGCTGCGCCTCCTGCGCCTGCAGGCGCTGCGCATCGGCGGCGCGCGCAGCTACGTGCGCCGCGGTGGCTGCGCGCTGCCCTGCCGGGTGCGCCAGGCGACCGTGCACGTGCCGGCGAGCGCGCTCGCGGGTCGCGTCGGGCTGCTGGCAGTGTCGGCGCGCAACGGCAACGGCGCGCCGGTCGCCGGCTGCGACGAGGTCGTCCGCAACGCGCCGCAGCACGTCACCTCCACGCTGCGGCGCATGTACTACAAGACGCCCGCCGAGCTGCGCCGCCGGCGCAACGCGGGGCGCTCCGGCGGCGACGGCGCGCGCTGGTCGAACTACGGCGATCCCGGCGGCACGTACGCCACCGGCGGACGCGCCGCGACGCACTACAACTACCTGCTCTGGAACCTGCCGCGCACGCCGCGCGGGCTGCTGCCCGGCGGCGGCATCGTCCAGGCGATCCTGCCCGCCGGAACCCCGCTCTCGCTCTGCCGCGGCGAGCGCCTCACGCTGCCCGCCTTCGACCGCCGCGGCGCGCGCAACGGGCACGTCGACTTCGGCTACGCGAAGGTCCGCGGCGCGACCCCGGCCGGCGGCTCCTACGCGATCTACGGCTGGGTGCTGCTGGGCTTCACCTATGAGCGGCAGCCGTACGTCGCGACGACCACGGGCTACACCTCGACGACGACCGGCAGCACCATCGGCCGGCGCTTGATCTTGTTGTAGACGAACGCGGCGAGGTCGTCGTGCAGGATCTCCTGGAGCAGGTCGATCTCGCGGATCTCGTCCCTGGCGGCGCGCTCGAGCGAGCTCTCCACGCAGGCGCGCAGCTGGTCGATGAGCTTGTCGGCGTCGGCGGCGTAGGGCACGCCACGGAAGATGACCTCGGGCTCGGCGACCGACGAGCCGTCCTGCTCGGAGATCGTCGCGACCACGACGAAGATGCCGTCGGCCGACAGCATGCGCCGGTCGCGCAGGGCGACATCGGTGACGTCGCCGATGTCGACGCCGTCGACGAAGATCATCCCCGACTGGACCTTCTTGCCCCAGCGCGCGCCCTTGGCGTCGAGCTCCAGCGGCAGCCCGTTCTCGCCCTTGAAGATGTTCTCCGGCGCGACCCCGACCGCCTCGGCGAGCTGGCCGTGCAGGTGGATGCGCTTGTGGTCGCCGTGAAACGGCATGACGTAGCGCGGCTTGGTCAGGTTGAGCATGAGCTTGATCTCCTCCTGATAGCCGTGGCCGGAGGCGTGGATCGGCGCGTCCTTGGTCGTGATGACGTCGCAGCCGATGTGGTAGAGGCGGTCGATCGTCTCGTTGACGGCGCGCTCGTTGCCGGGGATCGGCGTGGCGCTGAAGACGACGGTGTCGCCGGAGTGCAGCTCCACCTGCGGGTGGTCGCGGTGGGCCATGCGGCGCAGCGCGCTGAGCGGCTCGCCCTGGGAGCCCGTCGAGATGATCACGATCTTGTGATCGGGGAACTGGGCGATCTCGCGCGGCCCGATGATGATCCCCTCGGGCACCTTGATGTGCCCCAGCGAGCGGCCGATGTTCGTGTTCTTCTTCATCGAGCGCCCGACGAGGACGACCTTGCGGTCGAGCGCCGCCGCGGCGTCGACGACCTGCTGGACGCGGTGGATGTTCGACGCGAACGACGTGACGATGATGCGGCCCTTGCAGCGGCTGAAGACGTCGCGCAGGTTCGGGCCGGCGACGCGCTCGCTCGGCGCGAAGCCGGGACGGTCGCCGTTCGTCGAGTCGCCGCAGAGCAGCAGCAGCCCGTCGCGCCCGAGCTCGGCGAGCCGCGACACGTCGGCCGGCCGGCCGTCGACCGGGGTCTGGTCGAACTTGTAGTCGCCGGTGACGAGGATCGTGCCGAGCTCGGTCTTGATCGCGACGGCGCTCGCGTCGGGGATCGAGTGCGTCATGTGGATGAGCTCGACGTCGAACGGGCCGGCCTCGATGATCTCGCCGTCCGCGACGTCCTCGACGTGGACCTCGCGCGAGAGCTTGTGCTCGTCGAGCTTGGAGCGCGCCATCGCCATCGTCAGCGGGCCGCCGTAGACGGGCGGCGCGTCGTGGACGCCGAGCTCGCGCAGCAGGAACGGCAGGCAGCCGAGGTGATCCTCGTGGCCGTGCGTGACGACGATCGCCTCGATGTCCGAGACGCGCCCGCGCAGGTAGGCGAAATCGGGCAGGACGAGGTCGATGCCCATCATCTCGGCGGTCGGGAAGCGCAGGCCGACGTCGACGAGGACGATGCGGTCCTCGTACTCGACGACGGTCATGTTCTTGCCGATCTCCCCCAGCCCGCCGAGGGGAAGGACGCGCAGCGGTCCGCGACTCAAACTGACGCTCCGACGAGCAGGCCGCGCTCGCTGAGCATCGTGCGGATCGTGGCCGTCTCGTGCTCGTCGGCCTCGACGTAGGGCAGCCGCGGCGCGCCGACGCCGTGGCCGAGCAGGTTCAGCGCGGCCTTGTTGCTGACGGCGGCGGGGGCGACGCTCATCGCCTCGAAGACCGGCAGCAGGCTCTCGTGGATCGCGGCGCGCTCGGCCGGCTCGTCGACCATGCGGCGCATCTCCGGACCGACGATGTGGCTGGCCGTGAGGATGCCGCCGGGCTCGCCCATGTCCAGCACGCGGGCGAGGATCTCGTCGTTGCCGGCGTAGATGTAGAGGCCGTCGACGGCGGCGAGGTTGTCGTTGTTGGCCTGCTTGACACCCTCGACGTGGTCGAGCTGCGCGAGCTCGGCGAGCAGGTCGTTGGGCATGTCCGAGCCGGTGCGCTGCGGGATGTTGTAGAGCACGATCGGACGGTCGGCGGCCCGGCTGACCTCGCGGAAGTGCGCGACGATCCCGCGCCGGTTGGGGCGGTTGTAGTACGGGTTGACCGACAGCAGCGCGTCGGCGCCGCGCTCGCAGGCGGCCGCGGTCAGCGCGACCGCGTGACGGGTGTCGTTGGAGCCCACGCCGGCGACGATCGTCGCCCCCGCCGGCTTGTTCTCGACGGCGACCTGGATGACGCGCAGGTGCTCCTCGTCGTCGAGCGTGGCGGCCTCGCCGGTCGTGCCGCAGACGACGAATCCGTCCGAGCCGTTGGCGGCGAGATGGCGCATGAGATCGACGAGCGACTGCTCGTCGACGGCGCCCTCGTCGTCGAACGGGGTCACGATCGCGGTGAGGATGGCTCCCAGCTCGGGCACGGCCCTCAAGGTATCGCAGCCCGCGCGACGACTCCCGCGCCGGGCGTCATCGGCCGCGACTCAGGTGCTCAGCGCCTTCGAGAACGCGGAGAGCTCGCTCTCGAGGGCCACGAGGCGCTCACGTCCGAACCGCTCCTCGACGAACTCCTGGACCTTCGCCCAGCGCTCGAGCGCGCCGGTCAGCATCGCGGAGCCCTCGAGCGTCATCGAGACCATCCGGACGCGCGCGTCCTCCTCGTGCTCGTACGTGCGGATCAGCCCGCGGTCCTCGAGCACCTTGAGGTTGCGCGTGAGCGTCGTGCGGTCCAGCGCGAGCTTCTCGGCGAGCACGGACAGCGGTACATCGCCTTCGGACGCGAGCCCCACGAAGATCGGCAGCTGCGTGATCCTCAGGCCACTCGCCACGACGCCGTCGTCGTAGAGCTGGGTGACGCCCCGGGTGACGCGCCGCAGCTGGTCGCAGGCGCACAGCCGCCGGACCTTCCAGCAGACCTCCAGCTCCTCGGCGGTCATGTAGTTCATCATGTGTAGATACACCGAGCGTGCGGGCTCGTCAAGGCCACATGGCACACTGCCGTCGATGGACCGCGCGCAGGACGCCTCCCCCCGCGATCCCGCGGCCGGCGAACTGGTCGCGGAGGTGATGGGCGTGCGGTTCAGCCTGCCCGACGGCGATTTCGCGGTGCTCGACGCGGTCTCCGACGACGGTGAGCCGGTCGTCCTCGTCGGCGCGCTCGGGCACGTGCGCGAGGGTGAGTCGGTCGCCGCGGGCGGCGGCTGGCGCCGGCACCCGCGCCACGGCTGGCAGTTCGACGTCCAGCGCGTGCGGATCCTCGAGCCCGTCAGCGACGCTGCGGTGGCCGCCTACCTGGAGTCCGTCAAGCACATCGGCCCGCGCGGGGCGGCGCTGCTCGTCGAGCGCTACGGCGCCGGCGAGGTGCTCGCCGCCATCGACCGCGACCCGGAGGCCGTGCTGCGCGGCGTGCCCGGCATCGGCGCGCGCCGGCTCGGCGCCGCCGTGCAGTCCTGGCGCGACCAGCGAGAGCTGCGCGAGCTGCGCCTGTTCCTCGACACGCACGGCGTCGACGCTGCCTCGGCCGGCCGGATCGCGCGTCACTTCGGGGCCGGCTCGATCGCACGGCTGCAGCGCGAGCCCTACGCGATCTGCGAGCTCGACGGCATCGGCTTCGCGACCGCCGACGCCCTGGCTCGCGCGCTCGACACGCCGCTGGACGCGCCCGACCGGCTGGCGGCGGGGGTCATGCACGCGCTCGATCTCGCTCAGGCCGACGGCCACTGCCATCTCCCCCGGGCCGACCTCGCCGCGCGCGCGACGCGCCTGCTGGGCGGCGACGTCGACGTCGACGCGGCGATCGACGTCCTCGCGGCGCGCGGCCGGATCGTCGCCGACGACGCCGGGCGGGTCAGCGAGGCGCGCCTGCACGCGATCGAGCAGCGTCTCGCCGGCCACGTCCGGCGGCTGCTCGACGACGAGCCGGCGCTGCGGCTCGGCGCGCTCAAGCGGCCGGCGAGCGGGGCCTTCGTGCCCAGCGACGACCAGTGGCGCGGCGTCACGCAGGCGCTCGAGCATCGCCTGTCGATCCTCACCGGCGGTCCCGGCACCGGCAAGAGCGCGACGATGCGCACGCTCGTCGACCTGCTCAAGGCCCACCGCAAGAGCGCGCGGCTGTGCGCGCCGACCGGCAAGGCGGCCCGCCGGCTCGGCGAGCTGACCGGCGTGGACGCGACGACGATCCACCGGCTGCTGGAGTGGGCCCCCGGGGAGGGCTTCACGCGCGACGCCGAGAACCCGATCGCGGGCTGCGACGTGCTCATCGTCGACGAGGCGTCGATGCTCTCCGTCCACCTCGCCGAGGCGCTGCTGGCCGCCGTCGGCCCGCGCACCCACGTGCTGCTCGTCGGCGACGTCGACCAGCTCGCCCCCGTCGGCCCGGGCCGCGTCCTGGAGGACCTGCTCGAGCTCGAGGCCGGGGGTGCGAGCACCGGCCGTGGCGCGGGTGGGCGCAGCGTGCCGGCGACGCGGCTGACCGAGGTCTTCCGCCAGGCGGCGCGCTCGCTCATCGTCCGCGCGGCGCATGCGATCAATGCCGGCGAGCTGCCCGACGCCGCCGCCCGCGACGGCGACGTGCGCGACTTCTTTCTCATCGCCCGCGACGGACCGCAGGCGATCTTCGCCGAGGTCTGCGAGCTGGCGGCGACGCGCCTGCCCGCCCACTACGGCCTCGACCCCGCCGCCGACGTCCAGGTCCTCGCGCCGATGCACAAGGGGCCGCTGGGGATCGACGCGCTCAACGCGGAGCTGCGCGCGCGGCTGAACCCCGACGGGACCGCCATCGCCGGCACCGGTCTGCGCGTCGGCGACAAGGTCATGCAGACGCGCAACTCCTACGAGCACGACCTCTTCAACGGGGAGCGCGGCGTCCTGCTGCACCACGACGACGCCCGCGACCGCGTCCTGTTCGCCGGCGAGGACGGCCGCCGCGTCTCGCTGCCGGTCGACGCGCTGGACACCCTGCGCCTCGCCTACGCGGCCACCGTCCACAAGGCCCAGGGATCGCAGGCGCGGGCGATCGTCGTCCCTGTGTTCCGCGGCCACCAGATCATGCTCACCCGCAACCTCGTCTACACCGCGGTGACGCGCGCGCAGGAGGTCTGCGTCGTCGTCGGCGAGCGCAGCGCGCTGGCCTTCGCGGTGGGCCGCACCGACGCGCGGCGGCGCCACACCCGCCTGGCCGAGCTCGTCGCCTCCGGCTGACGTCGCGCACGGTCCCTCGCCGTGGCGTAGGTTGGCGCCCGAAATGCTCGACCGCATCGCCACGCTGACCTGGAAGCGGCCGAAGCTCGTGCTCGCGCTGGTGGGCGTCTTCGTCGTCGTCGCGGGCGGCCTGGGCTACGACGTCGAGCGCCACCTCAAGGCCGCGGGCTTCATCGATCCCGCGTCGCAGAGCGAGCGTGCGATCGCGCTGCTGCACGAGGAGCTCGGCTACGACCCGATACCGGAGATCGTCGTGCTCGTGCGCGCGCGCGACCGCGGGCAGCTGAACACCGCGACGCCCGCGGTGCGCCGGGAGGTCGATCGCATCGCCGCGGCGGTGGCCGGCACGCGTCACGTCGGACGCGTGGTCAACCCGTTGCGCGACCGACGCACCGGTGCCGCGTTGATCGAGGCCGACGGGCGCTCGCTCCTGATCGCGGCGAGCCTGTCGACGCGCGACGTCGAGAGCGACGGCGGCGAGGCCGCCGAGGAGGCGCGGCGGCGGATCGGCGACAGCCCGCTGGACGTGAGCATGGGCGGATTCGCCGTCAGCTTCAACGAGGTCAACGACGAGACCCGCGAGGATCTCACGCGCGCCGAGCTGATCGCGTTTCCGATCCTCACGATCCTGCTCCTGCTCGTCTTCCGCGGCGTCGTCGCCGCCGCGATCCCGCTGCTGCTCGGGGTGATCTCGATCCTCGGCACGTACCTCGTGCTGCGCGTCATGTCAGGCCTCGTCGACACGTCGCTGTTCGCGCTGAACATGGCGACGGCGCTGAGCCTCGGCCTGGCCGTCGACTACGGGCTGCTGATGGTGTCGCGCTACCGCGAGGAGCTCGAGCGCGCGGGCGGGGTGGCGACCTTCGAGGCGCACCGCCAGACGGTGCTGACGGCCGGGCGAGCCGTGCTGTTCTCGGGCCTGACGGTGGCCGTCGCGCTGGCCGCGCTCATCCTCATGCCGCAGCGCTTCCTGTACTCGATCGGCGCGGCCGGGGCCGCCGTCGGCGTGCTCAGCGCGCTCATCACGCTGCTCGTCGTCCCGGCGCTGCTCGCGCTGCTCGGCACGCGCATCAACGCCCTGTCGATCCGGCGCGGACCCGCGGTCTCGGACGCGTCGGGCGGCTGGTACCGGCTGGCGAAGGCCGCGATGCGCCGCCCGTTCGTCGCCGCGATCGGGACGACCGCGCTACTGCTCGCGCTCGCCTCGCCGCTGCTGTCGATGAAGCTCAGCGGGCCCAGCGCGGAGGCGGTGCCGCCCAGCCAGGCGTCCTACGCGGTCAACCGGTACATCGACGACAACTACTCGCGCGGCGTGGCCTTCGCGATCACCGTCACCGTGCGCGGCGCGGCGGACCGCGGCGAGCTGGCGCTGCTGCAGCGCCGGCTCGCCGCGCTCGACGGCGTCGCGGGCGCCACCCCGTTCGTGCGCGCCTCGCCGCAGGTCGCCTACGCGAGCTTCACGCCGGCCGGCCCGGCGCTGTCGGACGGCGTGCAGGACGCGGTGCGGGAGATGCGCGGGCACCTCGTGCCCGGCGGCGGGGACCTGCTCGTCTCGGGCAACACCGCGCGCTTCATCGACGAGAAGGAGAGCCTCGTCGACCATCTGCCGCTCGTCGCGTCGATCATCGCCGGCACGACGCTGCTGCTGCTCTTCGCGCTGACCGGCTCGCTCCTGCTGCCGATCAAGACGCTGATCATGAACCTCCTGACGCTGGGCGCCGCGCTGGGGGTGATCGTCATCGCCTTCCAGCACGGCCTGCTGCACGGCGTCTTCGCCTACACGGGCCCATCGGCGATCGAGGTGACGAGCCTCGCGTTCCTGTTCGCCATCACGTTCGCGCTGGCGACCGACTACGCGGTGCTCGTCATGGCGCGCATCAAGGAGCAGCACGACCTCGGCGCGACGAACGAGGAGGCGGTGGCCGTCGGGATCGGCAAGACCGCGCGGGTGATCAGCGCGGCCGCGCTGGCGATCGCGATCGTCTTCCTCGCGTTCGGCGTGAGCAAGGTGTTCTTCATGAAGCAGATCGCCCTGGCCGAGGCGGCCGCCGTGCTCATCGACGCGACGATCGTGCGCGCCCTGCTCGTGCCGGCCCTCATGGGCCTGCTCGGCGACTGGAACTGGTGGGCGCCGCGCCCGCTGCGAAACCTGCACGTGCGCTTCGGGCTCACGCACGGCTAGCGCGGAGCGCGGCTGCTCAGGTGCCCAGCGGGCAGCGGCGTCGCCTGATCGCGATCACGACCGTGCTCACCGCTCGCGGTCGCGCCGCTCGCGCCAGCGCCTGCCGGGATCGACGAGCGCGGGGTCGGTCTCCTTCAGGGCGTCGGTGAAGCGCTGGTCCACCCGCGGACGGCCGAAGCGCTCGTCCTCCCACAGCGTGATGACGAGCAGCTCACGCGACGCGCGGTCGTGGCGGCACACGAACACGACGCCGCGGTCGACGAGGTCGCGCACGTAGACGGTGCCGCGCGCGGCCGTCTCCGAGGCCCCCGGCGGCGGCGCGTGGCTGACGCGGCCGGCGGCCCACGCCTCGCTGACGCGGCCGGCGATCTCGGGCCTGTTGTCGAAGCCGCCCTTGCGCGTGCCGACGCGCTGACGGAAGCGCTCGGCCGCATGGTCGGTCACCGCCACCGTGATGCCCTCGCTCGTCACTTCGCGCGACGCGTCAGAACAGCAGGTGCTCGAGGCCGACGACCGGCGACTCGTCGAGCTCGCCGACGCGGCGGATCGCCAGCAGGACGCCGGGCATGAACGACTCGCGGGCGTAGGAGTCCTGGCGGATCGTCAGCGATTGGCCGACGTCGCCGAGGATGACCTCCTGGTGGGCGACGAGCCCGGGAAGGCGGACCGAGTGGATCGGCACGTCGCCCTCCATGAGCTCGGCCGTGCGCGCCGCCGTCCCGGAGGGCGCGTCGAGCTTTCGGTCGTGGTGCAGCTCGACGATCTCGGCCTTGGCCATGTGCTGCGAGGCCTCCGCAGCGAACTTCATCATGAGCACGGCGCTGATCGCGAAGTTCGGGGCGATGAACACGTTGGCGGACGGGCGGGGGGCGGGCGGGTGGGAACGGATTGCCCGCAGTGGCTCGATGTCGAAGCCCGTCGTCCCGATGACGACGTGCACGCCGGCCTCGACGCACTGCAGCGCGTTGGCCAGCGCGGTGTCGGGCTGGGTGAAGTCCACGACGACGTCGGCGTCGGCGAGCACGTCGGCCAGCGTCGTGTCCAGCGCCGGGTCCGCACGGCCCGTGAGCTGCATGTCCTCGGCGCCCTCGACGGCGGCGACGACGGCCTGCCCCATGCGGCCGGCGGCGCCGGCGACCGCGACGCGGATCATGCCGCGGGGACCTGCGCGAGCAGCTCGGGCGCGACCGGCTCGATCGCATTGCGAAAGACGTCCTCGTCGGCGCCCACGGCGGCGGCGCTGAGGCGCTCGGGCGCGAGCAGCTCGCGCAGCAGGCCGTTGAGCTCGTCGACGGTGACCGACTCGATGCGCTGGACGACCTCGTCGAGCGACAGCAGCGGCAGCTCGCTGAGGACCGCCGAGCCGAGCCGGCTCATGCGCGCCGCCGTCGACTCCAGCGACAGGACGATGCGCCCCTTGACGTTCTCCGTGGAGCGTTCGAGCTCCTCGGCCGTGACGCCGTCCTGGCGCAGGCGCTCGAGCTCGTCGGCGACGACCTTCAGCGCCGGCCCGACGTTGTCGGGCCGCGTGCCGAGGTAGACGCCGATGAGGCCGGTGTCGGCGTGCAGCGACTGAAAGGAGTAGACGTTGTAGGCCAGGCCGCGCAGCTCACGCACCTCCTGAAACAGCCGCGAGGACGACGTGCCGCCGAGGATGTTGTCGAGCACGCGCAGGATGAAGCGCCGCTCGTCGTCGCGCGCGAGGGCCGGCGCGCCGAGCGTGATGTGGTACTGCTCGGTGTCCTTCTTGAGGAAGCGCAGGTGCGGCGGCAGCGCCTCGGGGACCGGCGGCTGCTGCGGCGCGCGCGGGCGCGCGGGCACGTCGATGCTGCGCGCCAGCTCGACGACCGCGTCGTGGTCCAGCGAGCCGGCGGCGGCGATGACGACGTCGCCGGGAGCGTAGTGGCGGGCGTGGAAGTCGTGCAGCCCGGCCGCGCTCGTGTCGGCGATGACGCCGGCGCGGCCGATCACCGGACGGCCCAGCGGGTGATCGCCGAAGACCGCCTCGCCGAGCACGTCGAAGACCCGATCCTGCGGGTCGTCCTCGTACATCGCGATCTCCTCGAGCACGATCTCGCGCTCGTTGGCGAGATCGGCCTCGTCGATGCGCGGGTGCCAGACCATGTCGCCGACGACGTCGAAGGCGCGCGGCAGGTGGTCGTCGATCACGCGCGCATAGACCGACGTGTTCTCCTTGCCGGTGCCGGCGTTCAGCTCGGCGCCCATCGTGTCGAAGATCTGGTCGATCTCCAGCGAGCCGTAGCGGTCCGTGCCCCGGAAGAGCATGTGCTCGACCAGGTGCGACAGACCCGCCTCGGACTCCTGCTCGGCGACCGACCCGGTGGCGATCCAGAACCCGAGCGTCACGGATCGGACGGTGGGCATTGCCTCCGTCACGACCCGGACGCCGGAGTCCAGGACCGTCAGTCGTGGTTCAGCCAACGAGCTCTAGCTGCGCTCGGGATCGCGGTCGCCGTGGCGCGGGCGGCCGGAGCCGCGCCGTCCGCGGTCACCGCCGCGATCGCCGCCGCGGTCGCCGCGATCGCCGCCACCGCGCGGGCCGCGGTCGCGCGGCGGACGCGAGCCGCCGCCGCCGTTGGTGATGGCCGCGAGCTCCTCGACCGTCTTGCCGGCGACGTCGGGGTCGGAGGCCAGGCGCAGGCCGATGCGGCCGCGCTCGCGGTCGACCTCGACCACGCGCACGTGGATCTCGTCGCCCTTGTTGAGCACGTCCTCGACGGTGTCGACGCGCTCGCCCGGCTTGACGTTGGAGATGTGCAGCAGGCCGTCGGTGCCCTTGGCGAGCTCGACGAACGCACCGAACGTCGTCGTCTTGACGACCTTCGCGGCGGGGAACTCGTCGCCGACCGCGACCTCCTTGGTCATCGAGCGGATGCGCTCGGCGAGCGCCTCGCCCATCTGGCCGTTGGCGGAGTAGACGAGCACCTGACCGTCGTCGTTGACGTCGATCTGCGACTCGAACTCCTCGGCCAGGCCGCGAATCGTCTCGCCGCCCTTGCCGATCAGCAGGCCGATCTTGTCGGTGTCGATCTGCACGGTCATGATCCGCGGGGCGTGCGGCGACAGCTCGGCGCGCGGCTCGGAGATGACCTTCGCCATCTCGCCGAGGATGAACGTCCTGGCCTTCAGCGCCTTGCTCAGCGCGTCGCGCAGGATGTCGAACGTGACGCCCGTGATCTTGATGTCCATCTGCAGGGCGGTGATGCCCGCAGTCGTGCCGGCGACCTTGAAGTCCATGTCGCCGAGGTGATCCTCGACGCCGGCGATGTCGGTGAGGACGATGTACTCGTCGCCCTCCTTGATGAGCCCCATGGCGATGCCGGCGACCGCCCGCTTGAGCGGGACGCCCGCGTCCATCAGCGACAGCGACGAGCCGCAGACCGAGGCCATCGACGACGAGCCGTTGGACTCGAGGATGTCCGACACGACGCGAATCGTGTACGGGAACTCCTCGATCGACGGCACCATCGCGGTGAGCGCCCGCTCGGCGAGCGCGCCGTGGCCGATGTCGCGGCGCTTGGGGCCGCGCATGAAGCCCGCCTCCCCGACCGAGAACGGCGGGAAGTTGTAGTGGTGGAAGTAGTACTTCTTCGTCTCGAGGCCGAGCGTGTCGAGACGCATCTCCTCCTTCAGCGTGCCCAGCGACGCGACCGAGAGAGCCTGCGTCTGGCCGCGCGTGAACAGCGCGGAGCCGTGGGCGCGCGGCAGCAGGCCGGCCTCGATCGAGATCGGGCGGATCTCGTCCTCGCTGCGGCCGTCCGGGCGCTTCTTCTGCACGGCGATGCGCTGGCGGATGATCTGCTTCTCGAGCTTGTCGACGGCCATCTGCGCGGCGGCCTTGCGGTCGCCATGCTCGGCGTCCTCAGGGTCGCCGGAGTGGGCCGCGACGGCCTCGCTCATGACGCGCTCGGACTCGTTCTGGCGCTCGAGCTTGTCGAAGATCGACGTGGCCTCGTCGAGGGCGGCGCCGTGCGACTCCTGCACCGCGGCGTAGAGCCCCTCGTCGACCGTCGGGATCTCGATCTCCATCTTGGCCTTGCCGGCCTTCTCGCGCAGCTCGTGCTGCAGCGCGCACAGCTTCTTGATCTCGGAGTGCGCGATGTCGAGGGCGTCGAGGATCTCCGCCTCGGGGATCTCGTTGCAGCCGGCCTCGACCATGAGGATGGCCTCTTCGGTGCCGGCCACGACGAGGTCGAGGTCGGAGTTCTCGAAGGTGTCCTGCTCGTTGGGGTTGACGACGAAGTTGCCGTCGACCTTGCCGATCCGTACCGCGCTCACCGGCGTCGGGTACGGGATGTCGGAGATCATCAGCGCGGCCGATGCCCCGTTCATCGCGAGGATGTCGTAGGGATGCTCGCCGTCGATGCTCAGCGTCATCGAGACGAGCTGCGTCTCACGGCGCCAGCCCTTGGGGAACAGCGGGCGCAGCGGGCGGTCGATCATCCGGGCGACGAGCGTGCCCTTCTCGGTCGAACGGCCTTCGCGCTTGAAGAAGGAGCCGGGGATCTTGCCCGCGGCGTACATGCGCTCCTCGACGTCCACCGTCAGCGGGAGAAAATCGACGTCGCGGAGGTTGCCCGCAGTCGCTGTGCTCAGAACCACTGTGTCGCCCTGGCGGACGACGACGGCGCCGGAGGCCTGCTTGGCCATCTTGCCGGTCTCGAAGGAGATCTCGGATCCTGCGATCTCGACGGAGACACGGGTCTCGGCAGTACTCATATGAAGTTGTCCTTTTGTTCGGGTGCGCCCGTCGTGTGTTTCGGCGCACCTGCGTCTTTATTGCTTCGGAATGCGAACCCCCTCATCGTAGCCCAGTCGCGCCAGCCAGTCGGCATCGGGAACGCCCGGACAGACGCTCTCTGCGGCAAACATCGTGGGCGTCGTCGTGGCGCCCGCGGCGAGCGCGGCGCGGGTGTCCTCGCGCACGCGCGCGGCGGCGGCGTCGGTGCGGCGATCCTCGTCGAAGCGAGCGAGGTCCAGGCCGAGATCGCGGACGCGCTGCCAGAGGTGCGGGTCGTCGAGATGGCCCTGGTCGGCGTACAGCGCGTCGACGAACGGCCAGAACGCGTCCTGCCGCGCCGCGGCCTCGGCGGCGAGGGCCACGGCGACGGCGCGGGGGTGCTTGGCCTTCAGGGCGAAGTGGCGAAAGACGACCCTGGCATTCGTGGCCACGAGCCGCTCGTGCGCGAGGGCGCAACGCGGGCACGTGAAGTCGGCGTAGAAGACGATCAGCGTGCCGGCCGGGTCGCCGCGGATGTGGTCGGCGTCGCGCAGCGGGGGCGGCGGGGCGGTGCGCAGGTCGTCGCTGGTGCCCATGGGGGGCAGGGTACGCGGCGGTGTGCAGGTGTCGCTTTGCACCGGCGTCTGTTGACTGCCGTCCGGGTGCTGCGCGGTGTCGGCGTCGCAACAACTGCGTCTTTGAGGGTGTGAGTCGGGGTCGGGCGGGCCGGTGGCCCTGGTTCAGCGTGGCGTGTCGTTTGGTCATGTGGGCGATGAACAAACCGACCGGACCTCGCTGTCTGGGTCGTGTGTGGTGAGTTGACCCCTCTATCCGGGGTCAACTCACCACACACGGCGGGCTCGCGTTGGGTAGACCGATCCGCTCGCGCCGAGCGGCGCGTACTCCCTGCCATGGACGACGAACAGATCCTGCGCCGCGAGCAGCGCCTGCCCGGCACGCCGGAGGAGGTGTTCGGCTTCTTTGCCGACGCGCACAACCTCGAGGCGCTCACGCCGCCGCTGCTGCGCTTTCGCCTCGTCACGCCCGCGCCGATCGCGATGGGCCAGGGCGCGCTGATCCGCTACCGCCTGCGGGTGCACCGTGTGCCGGTCAGCTGGCTGACGCAGATCACCGAATGGGACCCGCCGCACGGCTTCGTCGACGAGCAGATCAAGGGCCCCTACGCGCTGTGGCATCACACGCACACCTTCGAGGCGACGCGCGACGGCGGCACGCTGATGCGCGACGTCGTGCGTTACCGCGTCGGCTTCGGAGCGCTTGGCCGCCTCGCCGACCGGCTCGTCGTGCGCCGTGACGTGGAGGCGATCTTCGACTTCCGCGCGCAGCGCATACCGGCGCTGCTCGCCGCCGCCTGAAGCCCGGCGGCGCCCGGCGGGCTACCGGCTCGCGCCGGCCAGCCCGTCGAAGATGAGGTTCGCGCCCGGCAGGATGCCCGGGTGCTCGCCCTCCCAGGACCACAGGACGGTCAGGTCAGGGCCGACGATGACGAGCGAGCGGTTCGAGACGCCGGTCGGCTCGAAGAGGACGCCGAAGGCGCGCGTTGCGGCGGCCTGCGGGACGGCGTCGGAGAGCATCGGGATGGTGACGCCGACCGACTCGCGGAAGGCGACCTGGCTGTCGGTCTGGTCGATCGAGATGCCGTAGAGCTCGGCGCCCTGTGCGGCGAGGTCCTCGAGGACCTCCTGCAGGATCTGAAACTGATCGGTGCAGACCGAGCTGAACGCCGCCGGGTAGAAGACCAGCACGGTCGTCTTGCCGGCGAGGTCGTCACGCGTGAACGGCTCGCCGTCCTCGCGGCGCAGCGTGAACTCAGGAACGTCGCTTCCTGCGGGAAGGACGCTCACCTGCGCAGCCCGAGCTCCTTGATGAGGGCGCGGTAGCCCTCGAGATCGCGCTTCTGAAAGTAGTTCAGGAGCCGGCGGCGACGCCCGACGAGCATGAGCAGCCCGCGGCGAGAGTGGTGGTCCTTCTGGTTCGAGCGAAGATGCTCGGTGAGCTGGTTGATGCGCTCGGTGAGCAGCGCGACCTGGACGCGGGTGTTGCCGGTGTCCGTGTCGCTCTCACCGAACTGGCTGACGAGCTCCTGCTTGCGTTCTTGGGTCAGTGCCATGCGACGGGCAAAGGTAGCAACTCACGTCTGGTCACGGTCGTAGATGGCCCGGGCGTCCTCGACGTCGAGCGCCATCTGGGCGATGAGCGCGTCGACGGAGTCAAAGCGCTTCTCCCCCCGCAGGCGCTTGAGGAAGGCGATCTCCAGCCGGCTGTCGTAGAGGTCTGCGGAGAAGTCCAGCAGGTAGGCCTCGATGAGCTCGCCGCGTCCCGTGACGAAGGTCGGCCGCACGCCGATGCTCACCGCCGCGGGCACGACGTCCCCCGTCTCGGTCCTCACCCGGGCGGCGTAGACGCCGTGTGCGGGCGTCACGTAGAGCGGGTCGGGCACGAGGTTCGCGGTCGGGTAGCCCAGCTCGCGGCCGCGCTCGTCCCCGTGCGCCACGACGCCGGAGAGCGTGAACGGATCACCCAGCAGCTGGCCGGCGTACTCGATCGCCCCGCCGAGCACGAGCCCGCGGATGTGGCTTGAGGAGACCACCTCGCCGTCGATCTCCAGCAGCTGCACGACGCGGGTCTGGAAGCGGTCGTCGCCGCGCAGGCGGTCGGCGTCGCCCTGGGCCTTGTGTCCGAAACGGAAGTTCTCGCCGACGGAGACGTGGGTGGCGCCGAGCGTGTCGACGAGCACCTCGTCGACGAACTGCTGTGCCGAGCGCGCGGCGAACGCGCGGTCGAACGGGATCACCACGAGCTCCCGCACGCCGAGCGAGGCGATGAGCTGCGCCTTGCGGGCGGGGTCGGTCAGCAGCTTCGGCGCCGCTCCGGGGCGGATGACCGTCGTCGGGTGCGGCTCGAACGTGAGCACGGTGTCGGCGCCGCGGATGACCTCGCGGTGGCCGAGGTGCACGCCGTCGAACGTCCCGACCGCGACGCGGCGCGACCCCGGCCGCACGTCGGACAGGCGGGTGACCTTCACGCGCGGAACCCTACGACGGGCTTGAGCCCCTCGGCGCGCGGCTGGGCGATCGCGATCGGACCCTCGTCGTCGAGCAGCAGCACGTCGCCGGCGCCGGCCGGCCCCTCGGCGTCGATCGCCACGCCGTGAGCCGCACGGCGCGCGTCGTCGCCGGCCAGGCGCACGCTGGGCAGGATCCGCTCGAGGACATCGCCAAGCGCCAGCAGGCGCCCGGGATCGGCGTCGGCGACATCGAAGGACCCGACCGCCGTGCGCCGCAGCTGCTCGCAGTAGGCGTCGCCGAGGTCGGCGATCAGGACGCGCACGTACGTCCCTGCGGAGCACTCGATGACGAAGGCGGCGCGGTCGTCCTCGCGCCAGAGCGCCTCGAAGCGATGCACGGTCACCGGCCGCTCGTCGAGCACGACCTCCTCGCCCGCGCGCGCCATCGCGTAGGCGCGCCGGCCGTCGACCTTCACCGCGCTGTAGGCGTGCGGGCGCTGCAGCAGCGCGCCCGTCGGCAGCACGAACGGATCGGACGGGATGCGCCCGGTGACCGTGATCTCGCCGTCGCGGTCACCGGTCGTCGAGGTCGCGCCGAGCCGTGCGACCGTCTCGTAGCGCTTGGGCAGCGCCATGAGGTAGCGCTGGATGCGCGTGGCGCGCCCGACGAGGACGAGCAGCACGCCCGTCGCGAACGGATCCAGCGTGCCGGCGTGGCCGACGCGCCGGCCGCGGTGTTCCCGGCGCACCGCCGCGACGACGTCGTGCGACGTCTTGCCCGCGGGCTTGTCGATGATCAGCACGCCGTCGGACACCGGCCCCAGGCTAGTGCCCAGGGCCGGCCGCGGCCCCAACGGTCACTTCGTCGCGTCGATCACCTCGAGCGTCAACCCATCGGGCTCGATGGTCACGGTCTCGTACTGCTCCTCCGTGATCTCCTCGAAGTGCACCTCGATGCCGCGCACGACCGGCGGCTGGTAGCCCTCGGGCTCGGTCACGACACGCTGGAGCAGCAGGTCCTTGGGGTCGTCCCCCTGTGGCTCCACCTTCTGCAGCTCGGTCATCCAGCCGGCCGACGGGAACGTGCACCACCCGTCGACGACGAGGACGCCCGGTCCGCGCTGGGCCTTCCAGTCGCGACACTTGCCTCGGAAGGGCTCTGCCTCCGATGCCTCCATGAAATCAATACCTCCTGGTCAGGTGACGGCGCATCCTGTCAGGCAACGGCTACCCGTCGAGCTGTGCGGCTACCTCTTGGCGCAGGAACGCCACCAGCTCGTCGGGCGACATCGTCGTCGCGAAGCCCGCCGCCTGGCGATGGCCGCCACCGCTCTGGGCGCGCGCGATGAGCGAGACGTCGACCTCGCCGTCGGTCGCGCGCAGCGAGACCTTCGACTTGCCGACGCATTCCGGGTCGGTCAGCTCGCGGGCCAGGGCGGCGACCTTCGTGCCCTGCACCGCGCGCAGGTGGTCGATGATCCCCTCGGTGTAGGACTCCTCCGCACCCGTCTGGGCGAAGTCCTCGCGCGCCAGGCGCGCGAACGTCAGCCGGCCGCCGTCGAAGCGCTGCACGCGCTCCAGCGCCCGCGTGAGCAGCGCCAGCTTCGGCTCGGGGACGCCCTCGTAGAGGCGGCGGTAGATGTCGTGGACGTCGACGCCGGCCTCGATGAGGTCGGCGGCCATGACGTGCGCGGCCGGGCCCGTGTTCTCGTACATGAAGCGCCCCGTGTCGGTCACGAGCCCGACGTACAGCGCCTCGGCGATCCGCGGCGTCAGCGCCACGTCGAGTCCGCGCATGAGGTCCCACACGATCTCCGCGGTGCACGACGCCTCGGCGACGACGTGGTTGATCGTGCCGAAGTGCGTGTTGTCGTGGTGATGGTCGAGGTTGAGGATCGGCGCATCGCCGATCTCGACCGCGTTGCGGTCGAAGTTGCCGCAGTCCAGGAAGACGATCGTGCGGTCGCCGACGTCGGCCGGCACCTCCGTGATCAGATCCTCGAACTCGAAGAAGGCGTACTCGTAGGGCAGCGGGAACTCGTTGGCCCCGATGAACGTCAGCGAGTCCTTGCCGAGCGCGCGCATCACGGCCTGCATCGCCACGAGCGACCCGAGCGCGTCGCCGTCGGGGTTCTCGTGCGTGACGAGCACGAAGCGGTCGCCTTGGCGCAGCGCGTCGAGGACCTCGGCGCGGGTGCTGGCGGTCGTGCCGGCGATGGTCACCTCTCCCGGGCCTCGCGGCGAAGGATCTCCTCGAGGTGCATCGCCCGGTCGGTCGTGTCGTCGTAGAGGAACTCGAGCGTCGGGGTGTGCTTCATGCGCAGCTCGCGGGCCAGCCGGCGCTGCAGCGCGCCGTGCGCCGAGCGCAACCCGGCCATGGTGGCCTCGCGCTCGCAATCGCTTCCGAGCACGCTGACGTAAACACGGGCATGGCGAAGATCTGAAGTGGTCTTGACGCTCGTCATCGTGACGAAACCGATCCTGGGGTCCTGCAGGTCCTGAGCGACGGCATCGGACAAGACCTGCCTGACGGCCTCGTCGACGCGCCGCATCCGATCGGAGGCCATCCTATTCCTCCTCAGCCCGTCACGTCGGTGAACGACGCGACGGTCCGCTCGATGCGGCAACTCTCCGGAAAGCGGTCCAAGAGGAACTTCTCGACGCGGTCGGCGGAGCTCTCCAGGATGCGCAGCGAGCCGCCCGTGAGCGCCGCCGCGAGCGTCGCGCGCTGCCACAGATCCTGGTGGCCGACCTCGGCCACGGCGACGCCCATGCGTCCCTGCAGCTGGGCCTTCACCGAGGCCAGGTCCTTGCGCTTGGCCTTCAGCGACCCGGCGTCGGGAAAGTGCAGATGCACGAGCATCAGCGCGACGTACGCATCGACGTCGTCGCTCATCCGACCAGCACCGCTAGGCGAGTGCGCGGTCGACCTTGCGGGTCTCGTAGACCTCGAGGATGTCGCCTTCCTTGACATCCTGGAAATTGCGCAGCGTGATGCCGCACTCGAAGCCCGCCGCGACCTCGCGCACGTCGTCGGAGAGGCGTCGCAGCGACGCGATCTCACCGTCGTAGACGATCGTGCCGTCGCGCACGAGGCGCGTCTTGGCGCCGCGTGTGATCTTGCCATCGGTGACGTAGGAGCCGGCGATGATGCCGATCTTCGAGGCGCGGAAGATCTGGCGGATCTCGACGTGGCCGAGCGACTCCTCGACCTCGTCGGGCTCGAGCATGCCCTCCATCGCCGCGCGCAGCTCGTCGAGCACCTTGTAGATCACCGTGTAGCCGCGGATGTCGACGCCCTCGCGCTCGGCGACGGCGCGGGCGTCGCCGACGGGGCGCACGTTGAAGCCGATGATGATCGCGTCGGACGCGGCGGCGAGCATGACGTCGGACTCGTTGATGCCGCCGACGCCGGTGCGGATGATGTTCACCGCGACCTCGTCCTGCGGCAGCTTGGCGATCTCGTCCTCGAGCGCCTCGGCGGAGCCCGCCACGTCGGCCTTGACGAGCAGGTTGAGCTCCTTGAGCTCGCCGGCCTGGATGTCCTTGAAGACGTCCTCCAGCGAGCGCTTGCGGCCCGAGCGGCGAGCGTGCTGCTCCTGCTTGAGGCGCTGCTCGCGCTCGTGCGCGATCGCGCGGGCGCGGCGGTCGTTCTCGACGGCGCGGACGTGCTCGCCGGCCTCGGGAACGCCGTCGAAGCCGAGCACCTCGATCGGGTCGCCCGGCAGCGCCTCCTTCATGCGCGCGCCGGTGAAGTCGTGCATCGCGCGGACGCGGCCCCAGTTGGCGCCGGCCACGAGCGCGTCGCCGATGCGCAGGGTGCCGCGCTGGATGAGGATCGTGACGACCGGGCCGCGGCCCGGGTCGAGCTTGGACTCGACGACGACGCCGGACGCGGGAGCGCCGGCATTGGCCTTGAGGTCCTCGAGCTCGGCGACGACCTGCAGCGTGTCGAGCAGGTCCTCGAGGCCGACCTTGGACTTCGCGGAGACGTCGACGAACTCGGTCTCGCCGCCCCACTCGGAGGGCTGCAGGCCGCGCGTGGTCATCTCGGTGCGCACGCGGGTCGGGTCGGCGCCCTCCTTGTCGATCTTGTTGACCGCCACGACGATCGGCACGTCGGCCGCCTTGGCGTGGTCGATCGCCTCGTCGGTCTGCGGCTTGACGCCGTCGTCGGCGGCGACCACGATCACGGCGATGTCCGTCACGCGGGCGCCGCGGGCGCGCATCGCGGTGAACGCCTCGTGGCCGGGCGTGTCGAGGAAGGTGATGAGCTTCTCGTTGTGATGGACCTGGTAGGCGCCGATGTGCTGCGTGATGCCGCCGGCCTCCCCCGCGACCACCTCGGTCGAGCGGATCGCGTCCAGCAGCGACGTCTTGCCGTGGTCGACGTGGCCCATGATCGTGATGACCGGCGGGCGGTACGTGAGGTCCTCGTCGGCGTCCTCGAAGACCGGGTCGGCCTCGACCTCGTCGGCGGCGTGGACGATCTCGACCTGCTTGTTGAACTCGTCGGCGAGGATCTCGACGGCGTCGTCGGACAGCGTCTGCGTGAGCGTCGCCATCTGGCCGAGCATCATGAGCTTCTTGATGATCTCCGGGATCGGCACGCCCATCGACTCCGCGATGTCCTTGACCGTCGAGCCGGAGTTGATCCGCACGAGGTCGGTGTGCGACGCGGCGGCCTCGTTCAGCGGGGCGACGGTGTCGTCGTACGTGCCACGGCGGCGGCGACCGCGACGCTGGCGGCGCGGCGGCTGGGACTGCTGGCCGGGTGTGCGACGCGAGGCCTGCGAGTCGATGACGACACGGCGACGGCCACCGGGTCCGGCGGCGCCGGGCGTGCGCTCGCCGGCGAGCGAGGAGCGCGTCGGGCGGTGCTTGGCGGGCTCGCTGCCGTCGGTGGGCGCGGGGGCGGGCGTCGCCGACGAACCGGCGGGGCCGGCCTGGGCCGGATCGCCCGCGGCCGCTGCGGGGCGCGCGGCGGACGGATTGGACGCAGCGCTCTTGGCGCCGGCGGACGGACTGGTGGCGGCCTTGCCGGCGGGCGCCTGGCGATCGCGCTGGGCGGCCGCCGCGCGGTCGGAGGCGGCGGGCGGCGCCGGCGGCGCGCGGCGCACGGCCGGGCGCGGCGCGGCCGGAGCGGCGGGCTTGGCCTCGGCCTTGACGGAGGCGCCATTGCTGGGCAGCGGGCGCCCTTCGAGCGCGGCCTTCGCCTGATCCTCGTCCACTGCCGAGGCGGGTGCCTTGACCTTGATGCCCGCCTTGCGCAGCTTGTCGAGCACGTCCTGGGAGGACATGTCATGGGTCTTGGCGAGCTCGTGAACGCGGACTTTGGCCATCAGTCTGAGTGTAGAAGGTCAGGGGCGGTGCGGACTGCCCGCCGGAAGGAGCGCGAAAAGCCTCCGCGGGCGAGCGCGCTCTGCGCGCAGGCGCGGTCGCAGGCGTAGGCGCCGCGCCCCGGGCGGCGCTGATCGGGATCGTGCTCCAGGCGCCCGTCGACG
Organism: uncultured Actinomycetes bacterium; assembly: GCA_963742745.1. Classification (GTDB taxonomy): domain Bacteria; phylum Actinomycetota; class Thermoleophilia; order Solirubrobacterales; family Solirubrobacteraceae; genus CADCVQ01. Next base: position 20,212 of record CAVUND010000005.1, on the reverse strand, counting down.
AGGACGAAGCGCTGCAGGGCGGCCTTGTCCGTGCGCACGGCGCAGCCGACACAGCGGCGCTGGGGCACCGCTATGAGGTCTGCTCCACGGCCTCGTCGAGGGCGTCCTCGACGGGCACCTCGACCGGCGCGACCGACTCGTCGGCCGCCGTCGCGGGCATCTGATCGCCGGCCTGGTTGGCGAGCGCCTGATGGGAGTCCAGGCCGCAGTAGCGCGACTGCGGCAGCGCCGCGTTGGGACAGCGCCGGCCCGTCGACATGACGGCGGCGCAGCGACCCTGCGTCTCCTCCTCCTCGTAGCCCTGCTCCTGCTCCTCGGCGGCGAACTCGGTCTCGGACTTGATGTCGATGCGCCAGCCGGTCAGGCGGGCGGCGAGACGCGCGTTCTGCCCCTCGCGACCGATCGCCAGCGAGAGCTGATCGTCGGGCACGATGACCGTCGCCTGCTTGCCGTCGTCGTCGACGAGAACCTCGCGGACGCGGGCCGGCGACAGGGCCTTGGCGACGAACCGGGCGGGCTCGTCGTTGTAGGGGATGATGTCGATCTTCTCGCCGCGCAGCTCGGAGACGACCATCCGCACGCGCGAGCCGCGCGGGCCCACGCAGGCGCCGACCGGGTCGACGCCGTCGGCGTGCGAGACGACCGCGATCTTCGAGCGGTAGCCGGGCTCGCGGGCGACGTTGGCGATCTCGACGAGGCCGTCGGCGATCTCGGGCACCTCGAGCTCGAAGAGCTTCTTGATGAGCTCCGGGTCGCGCCGCGAGACGATGATCGAGGGGCCCTTCGTGGAGGGCGAGACCTCCTTGATGACGGCCTTCACGCGCTGGGAGTGGTCGTAGCGCTCGCCGTCGACCTGCTCGGACTTCGGCAGCAGCGCCTCGACGCGCTCGCGGATCTGCACGAGCGTGTAGCGGCTGTCGGACTGCTGCACGATGCCCGTGATCAGCTCGCCGACGCGGTCGCGGTACTCCTCGAACATCATGTCGCGCTCGGCCTCGCGGATGCGCTGCAGGATGACCTGCTTGGCCGTCTGCGCGGCGATCCGCCCGAAGTCGCCGGGCGTGACGTCGCGCTCGTCGATCTGGTCCTTGTACTCCTCGAACTTGGCCGGGTCGATCTCGGGATCGGTCGGCTCGACCATCTCCCCCGTCTCGGGGTCGTAGGTCGTCCCCTCGTCGATCGTCTCGACGATGAGGTGCGCCTCCAGGCGCTCGGGGATGATCAGCTCGATGACGCGGAAGTCCGCGGTCTCGGGGTCGAGCTCGACGCGCGCGTACTTCGCGCTGTCGGGCTGCTTCTTGTAGGCCGACAGCAGCGCGTCCTCGAGCGCGAGCCGGAGCTTCTCGGGGGCAATGCCCTTCTCCCGGCCGAGAACGGTCATCGCATCAAGGATCTCGCGTGACATAGGGCTACTCCTCGATGAGGTTGGATCGATGGATCTCGGCGTACGGGATGGCGACGAGGGTGGGCGGGTTGTGATCAACCGCGATCGTCACGGCGTCCTCCGACGCCCCGACGAGCTCCCCGGTGAACGACTTGTGTCCGTCGACTGCATCTCTCGTACGAACCCGCGCGCGGCGGCCGAGGTAGCGGTGGAAATGCTGTGGCTTGGAGAGCGGGCGCTCGATGCCCGGTGAGGAGACCTCGAGGGCGTAACGCTCGCGCAGCTCGGGCAGCGCATGCGTGACGCGCTCGCACAGCCCGAGCGTCACGCCGTCGGGATGGTCGATGAACACGCGCAACGTCGACCCTCCGACGATCTCTGCGAGGAGCACCTCGACATCGGGCTCGCTGGCGGCGAGCCGGGCCTCGATATCTGTCTGGATGGTGCTCATTGCAAACCTCCTCACGACCACAAAAAAAGCGGGCGAGCGCCCACTTCCGGTACGGCCTCCGGCCCGAAGCCGGAGCGAAAGCTGTCGTCCGAGGATAGCACCGGCCCTGTAGCGGCCGGACGGGTCGCGGGGGCCCCGCGGCGTCCGCGGAGGGCTACGCCGCCCGCTCGCGCGAGCGGTCGCGGTACAGCCGGTAGTCCTTGCGCTCGGGGCGCAGGCAGCAGGCCAGCGCCAGCGGCTTGCGCGCCTCGTCGTGGCGGCCGAGCAGCTGCAGCGAGCGGCCGAGGCAGAACAGCGCGTAGTCGTTCGTCGGCGCACGCTCGACGATCGCCTCGAACTCGGCGACCGCCTCCGCGTAGCGCTGCGAGCCGAACAGCGCCCGGCCGAGCGCCTCGCGGATCGAGGTCTTGTCGGGCTCGAGCTCGCGCGCGCGGCTCAGCGGGACCGTGGCGGCGTGGAAGTCGTGCTCCTCGAGCAGCCGCGTCCCGTTCTGAAAGAGCTCGTAGACGTCGTGCGAGGACATGCTTCGAGGATACGCAGCCCGGCGGGCGTCCGGCGACGTCTCAGTCCGGCCGATCCGTCGGCCGCGCGGCGCGCCGCGGGTCACGCGGGGGTGCGGCCGGACGGACGCGCTGCACGGGCCGGGCCGGAGGCAGCGCCCACCACGCCCGCAGCCGCCCGCCGAAGCCGAGCCCGGCGCCGAGCTCCTGGCGCAGCGCGGCGCGCTCGGCGCGCGACGGCAAGCGCTCGCCGTAGCCGTAGCGCGCCGCCGCGAGCGTCTGCACGTAGCGCTGCGCCGGCGTCCCGTCCAGCCGCAGCGCGAGGTCGTCGAGCGTCACGTGCGCCGGGGCGGCGCGGCCGCTGCGCCGCAGCGCGCGCTCGAGCTCGGCGAGCTGCTCGTCGTGGCCGTCGCCGGCCGCGGCGCGTCGGCGGCGGCGCCGGCGGCGCAGGAGCACGGCCAGCCCGACCGCGGCCGGCACGAGCGCCGTCAGGACGAGCCAGAGCAGGAGCCGCGAGCCGCCGTCCTCGTCCTGCGACGGGGTCGCGGGCGCGTCGGCGATGCCGGCGTCGGGGCTGCGCCCCAGCGCGCGCTCGCTGCCGCCGAAGGCGACGGTCGGCTCGTCGCCGCCGGCGGCGAGGTCGGCCAGCTGGGCGCGTGCCGGCGCTGCGGCCGGCGTCGGGTCGCGGGCGACCCAGCCCGTGCCGGGCACGAAGTACTCGACCCACGAGTGCGCGTCGACGTCGCGCACGACGTACTCGCCGCGCTCCTTGTCCAGGGCGCCCGGCGAGAACCCGCTGGCGACGCGCGCCGGCACGCCGCCCATGCGCAGCAGCAGCGCCATCGCGCCGGAGAACTGCTGGCAGTAGCCGGCCCGGTCGCGCAGCAGGAAGTCGGCCAGCGGGGCGCGGCTGCGGCGCGGCGTCTCGCTGTAGCTGAACGCGTCGTCGCCGAGGTAGCCCTCGATCGCGCGGACGTACTCAAACGGCGTCGAGGTGCCATCGCGCAGGCGCTGGGCGAGCGCGTACACGCGCCCGTAGGCGGAGTCCGCGAGTACGTCGGTCGCGATGTGGTCGGGCGCCGCCACGACGGCGGGCTCGCCGGGCTGGCCCCACCGCGGAAAGAAGATCGCCGGGCCGCCACCACCGCGCGAGCGCACGGCCGCCGTCGCCGCCGCGCCGGGGCCGCTGCCGGTGCCGGGGGCCGTCGGCGGCAGGCGCACGACGTCGTAGTCGAGCGGCACGCCGGTGTAGTCGCTGCCGGCGCTGCGCAGCCGCGCGTTCGTCGGGCGCGGCGTGTAGACGAGCGCGCGGTAGGCGTGGCCGCGGCGCAGCGGGTCGCCGGCGGTCTCGAACACGCCGGGGGTCGTGCTGATCGGCGTGCGCGGGCTGTCGGGGATGTCGATCGCCGAGCCCGCGGTGACGAACTGCGACGTGCGCAGCGCGCGCAGCGTCACGCGGATGCGCTGCACCCAGGCGGGCTCGAAGATCCTCCGCTCGAGCCGGTCGCGGGCCTGCCCGGTGTCCTGCACCCAGCGCGTGCCGTCGAACGCCGCGAGGTTGACCGCCTTCCAGTAGCTGCGGTGCTCGGCGCGTACGCGCAGCACCTCGCGGCCGTCGCGCGGCCAGTCCAGCGGGCCGTAGTCGTGGTTCCAGCGGTACTGCGTCGTCGTGGCCGCGCTGAGCGACTGGGCGAGCTCCTCGTAGTCGAGCAGCGCGCGGTCGCCGTCGAGCCCGGGGGCGGCGACGTAGCCGCCGAGCGCCGCGACCGCGATGAGCGTCGCCGCGGCCCCGGCGCTGCGCCGCTCGATGCGCTCGAGCCACAGAAACGCGGCCAGCAGCAGCGCGAACAGCAGCCCCGCGAGGTAGGGCAGGTGGATGTCGTGCTGCATGACCGGGACCGTGTAGAGGACGCCGAGCGCGACGGCGGCGGCGGCGGGGCTGCCGAACGCCGCGCGGCGGCGGGGCGCGAACGCCAGCAGCGCCGCGAGGCCGGTCAGCGTGCAGCCGCCGAGCACGATGACGATCCGCGTCCACTCGTCCAGGCCGCTGTAGGGCGTGCTGACGGTGGCCACCGCGCCGATGCCCTGCGCGATCCCGCCGGCCAGGTCGTCCCAGGCGCGCGGCCCGAGCAGGCGCAGCGGGATGCCGGCGGCGAGGAACGCCACGAGCAGCAGGGCGAGCGCGGCGCCGACGGTCGCGGCGACGCGCACCCGCGCCGGCGGCGCGCGCCGCGCCCGCGACGCCAGCAGTGCACCGGTGACCGCGGACGCCACGACGCAGGCCAGCAGCGCATCCGCCGCCGCCGGGCGGACCATCTGCGCCCACTGCAGCGCGCCGAGCATCGCCAGCGCGACGAAGCCGACCAGGCGCGCGACGTGGGCCGGCAGCAACGCCGGTGGCCGCACCGCCGGCGTGCCCGCGCGCGAGGAGGGGGCGGGTGGCGGCGGCCCGGCCGGACCAGGCGGGCGCTGCGGCGCGGTCACGCTCATGCCGGCGTCCTCTGCGCGGGCCGTGGCGCGCGCGCTCCGCGGCCGCGCCGGCCGCTGAGCTCGTACCCGCTGCAACCGGCGACCGCGAACAGCGGCTGGCGGTCGGGCAGCGCGCCCGGCACGACGACGATCCGCGTGGCGCCGTGGGCGGGGCCGAGCGCCTGCGGCATGCGCGCGCGCATGCGCGCGCTCACGAACAGGATCGGTCCGCGGCGCTGGGCCAGGCTCGCCAGGGCCGGGCCGGCGGCCGACCCGATCAGCGCCAGCCGCGCGTGGATGTTCGGCCAGCCCGCGAGCGTCTCCCCCAGCTCGACGGGCCGCCGGTCGCCGGGCAGCAGGACGCTGCAGCCGCCGGCCAGCGCGAGCGCCCGGGCCAGCGACGCGGTCGCGCGCACGGCGGCGTCGAGCGCCTCGTCGGTCGCGGCCCCGCGCGGATCGAGGACGACGACGGGGCGGCTCTCGCTCGCCGACGACAGGAAGCGCTCCTGCGGCTCGGCGCCGCGCGCGACGCCGGGCCAGAAGATCCGGGCGGCGGGCGTCCCGTCGCGCAGCGGCCGGATGCCGTCGAGCTCGACCTCGGCGCCGACCCCCGGGATCCCGTGCCGCGCGATGCGCGTCGCGTCACCGCCGCCCGGCGCGGCGACGACCGGCTCCAGCCGCGGCAGGACGAGGATCTCGTCGCCCAGCGGCGAGGGCCGCGCGCCGACCTCGCGCGTGGCGAGGCCGAGCGGGTCGGCGACGAGCACGCGCGGCAGCGCCAGGACGCGGCGCCCGCGGCGCCCGAAGCGCACCTCGATGCGCACGCGCCCGCCGGCCGTTCCGCCGCGCAACGCGACCGGAGCGGGCATGAGCGGGTCGGTCACCCGCGACGGCGGCAGGCCCAGCCGCCCCGCGCGCACGTCGAGCACGATCGTCACGGGCTCGTCCTCCATGACGCGCCGCGCGCCGATCGTGCGCGTGATGCGCACGCCGCGCGCGCCGAAGCCGACCCAGGCGGCGCTGCCGGCGGCGATCAGCAGCAGCGTCGCGGCCGGCACCCAGAGCGGCTCGGCGTCGAGCAGCGCGGCGGCCAGCCCGAAGCCGAGCGCGAGCAAGGCGGTGGCGAGCGCGCGGCGCATCGGTCGCTAGTGCATCGTCCCGGGACGGTGCACTACAGGGCCGGCGTGGCGGCCACCGCGTCGGCGACGATCTGCTCGCCGGAGGTCTCGTAGGCGTCGGGGGCGAGCACGATGCGGTGCGCGAGGACGGACCGGCTCATCTGCTGCACGTCGTCGGGGATCGCGTGGTCGCGCCCGGCGATCAGGGCGTGCGCCTTGGCGGCGCGCAGCAGCAGCAGGCCCGCCCGCGGGCTGGCGCCGAGCTCGACGCGCGGGTTGGCGCGGGTATGGCCGAGCAGCGCGACGATGTAGCGCCGCAGCGGCTCGGAGGCGCGCACGCGGGCGGTGGCGTCCTGCGCGATGACCACCTCGGCCGCGTCGGCGACGGGCTCCAGGCGCGCGACACGGTCGCCGACCTCGTGCGCGGCGAGCATCTCCGCCTCGCCCACGGCGTCGGGGTAGCCGAGCGACAGGCGGACCATGAAGCGGTCCACCTGGGCCTCGGGCAGCGGATAGGTGCCCTCGTACTCGATCGGGTTCTGCGTCGCGAGCACGAGGAACGGGCGCGCGAGCTCGTGCGTGTGCACGTCGACGGTGACGCGCCGCTCCTGCATGCACTCCAGCAGACCCGACTGCGTCTTGGGCGACGCGCGGTTGATCTCGTCGACGAGCACGACGTTGGCGAAGATCGGCCCGGGCCGGAACTCGAAGCGGCTCTCGCGCTGGTTGAAGACGTTCGTGCCGACGACGTCGGCCGGCAGCAGGTCGGCGGTGCACTGGATCCGCGCGACCTCCAGGTCCAACGAGCGCGCCAGCGCGCGGGCGAGCGTCGTCTTGCCGACGCCGGGCAGGTCCTCGATGAGCGCGTGGCCCTCGGCGAGCACCGCGACGATGAGATCGGCGATGACGTCCGGGCGCACCTCGGCGGCCTGCGCGACGTTCGCGGCGACGCGGCGCGCGAGCGCCCCGGCCGACTCCAGCTCCGCGTCCGTCAGCCGCCGTGCGCTGTCCGTGCGATCCATCGTGGGGTCCATCGTCGCAGCCGCGAGGCTCGTGCGCGACACTTCTGGCGCCGCGACGCGCGAAAAAAGATGACTCCGACTTCGAGCGCGGTCGTGCGTTGGCCGATGGACGGAGATCGCGCCGCCGCGTCCCGCCGCCTCGTAGCCCCGCCTACGCCGTAGGTCCGGCCGGCTCGGGTGCGCCTGAGCCGGCCCGCAGCGCCACGACCACGTCGAGCACCGCCCGCGCGATCTGCTGCTTCGACGCGCGAGCGACGTGCGTCTCGCCCGCCGCGCTGAGGATCGTCACCTCGTTGTCGGTGGCGTCGAAGCCGATGTCGGTCCGTGAGACGTCGTTGACGACGACGGCGTCGAGGCCCTTGCGGGCGAGCTTGTCGCGCCCGTAGTCCAGGGCGCCGTCGCCGTGCTCGGCGGCGAAGCCGACGATCGTCTGTCCGGGCCGCCGCGCCGCGGCGAGGGCGCTGAGGATGTCCGGCGTGCGCTCGAGCTCGACGCGCATGCGTTCCTCGTCGGTCTTCTTGAGCTTGCCGGCGAAGCTGGTCGCCGGGCGGAAGTCGGCGACGGCGGCGGCCATGAGCAGGACATCGGTCTCGGCGAACGCGGCCGCGCAGGCGGCGTGCAGCTCGGCGGCCGTCGCGACGTCGACGTACGTCACGCGCGCGTCGCGGGCCAGCGTGACGTTCGCCGCGACGACCGTCACGGCGGCGCCGAGCGCGGCCGCCTCGCCGGCGAGCGCGAAGCCCATCCGGCCCGACGAGCGGTTGCCGAGGAAGCGCACCGCGTCGATCGGCTCGCGCGTGCCGCCGGCGGTGACGAGCACCCGCAGGCCGACGAGGTCGGGCGACGGAGTGCCTGCCGGCGGCAGCGTGAGCGCCTCGATCGCCTCGAGCAGGACGGCGGGCTCGGGCAGCCGCCCGGCGCCCTGCTCGCCCTTGGAGGCCAGTCGGCCGCTGCCGGGCTCGAGGACGACGGCGCCGCGGCCGCGCAGCGTCGCGACGTTGGCCTGCGTCGCGGGGTGCTCCCACATGTGGTGGTTCATCGCGGGGGCGACGAGCAGCGGGCAGGTCGCGGCGAGCGCGGCGCTCGTCAGGAGGTTGTCGGCGAGGCCGTTGGCGAGCTTGGCGAGGGTGTTCGCCGTCGCGGGCGCGACGACGAGGATCTCGGCGTTGCGGACGAGCTCGAGGTGGCTGAGCGGATCGTGGTCGGGCGCCGGCTCGCCGGGGAAGGCCCCGCGTGCGGGATCGCGCTCGAACTCGTCGTGGAGGACCGGCGCGCCGGTCAGCGCGGCGAACGAGGCGGCGCCGACGAAGCGCTGCGAGGCGGGCGTCTGGATGACCCGCACGGCGTGGCCCGCGGCGGTCGCCAGGCGCACGAGCTCCAGCGCCTTGTAGGCGGCGATCCCACCGCTGACGCCGAGCAGGATCCGGGCCATGTCAGGTCAGGTCTAGCGGTACTGGTACTTGATCTTGCCGGCGGCGACTTCCTCGAGCGCGATCGTGAGGTAGTTCTTGGAGCCGGTGTCGACCATCGGGGGCGGGAACTCGTCGAACGTCCCCTCGCCGAGGTTGTGGTAGTACGAGTTGATCTGACGCGCGCGCTTGGCCGCGACGACAACGGAGGCGTAGTTGGAGTCGACGTTCTCGAGCAGGCGGTCGATGCGAGGAGAGATCATGGTTCTCAGGGTAGCGAGGACCGGGCGGCTGTGGCGGGGGCGGGCGGTGGATTGCGACCCGCTCCGGGTCCGGCGAGAGCGTGGGCGCCGGCGTCGTCGAACTCACCCTCTCGTCGATGCAGTTCTTGCCCCGCGCACGGCCGGCCCGCTGCCCGCGGCCCGCCGCACACCAACCGCGCTACGTCGTCGAGCGCACGATCGCCACGAGCTCGTCCACCGCATCCTCCAACCGGTCGTTGACGACGACGTGCGCGAACTCGTGCTGCGCGGCCAGCTCGCCCTCGGCGGTGCGCAGGCGGGCCTCGATCTGCGTCGGCTCGTCGCTGCCGCGGCCGACGAGACGGGCGCGCAGGGCATCGACCGATGGCGGCGCGATGAAGACCTGGACGGCCTCGGGCATCTGCTCGCGCACCTGCCGCGCGCCCTGGACCTCGATCTCGAGCACGACGGGGGCGCCGCTGGCCGCGCGCGTGTCGAGCTCGCTGCGCAGCGTGCCGTACCGCGCCCCGGCGTAGTCGGCGTGCTCGACGAAGTCGCCCGCGGCGACGTGGCGCTCGAACTCCTCGGGCGACATGAAGTGGTAGTCGACGTCCTGCGTCTCCCCCGCGCGCGGCAGCCGCGTCGTCGCCGAGATCGAGAGCTGGATCTCCGGCATGCGCTGGCGCAGCGAGCGGATCAGCGTGCCCTTGCCGACCCCCGACGGGCCGGTGATGACGACCGCGCGCGGCACGGAACTCCGGGAGGCCCGGCTAGCGGCGCAGGAGCCGGACGAGCTCGTTGCGCTGACGCTCGGACAGCCCGCCGATCGTCTTGCTCGGCGAGATGCGGCACTGCGTGAGGACCTTGTTGACCTTCACCCGGCCGTACTTCGGCACCGCCAGGAGCATGTCGAAGACCTTCGCGGTGAGGATGAACTCGGGCGGATCGAGCAGCAGCGTGTGGATCGAGCAGCGTCCGGCCTTGAGGTCCTTCTTGAGCTTCGCCCGGCGCGTGCGGACGTCGTTGGCCCGGTTGAGCGCGTCCAGACGCTGCGTGAGCGAGCGTTCAGGCGCCGCCGAGTGCTTCGTGGCGGTGTTCGGTGACGGCGGCATCAACGGCGCCGATACTTGCATCTTCCAAACGGCGCTGCAAGCGCAATGTTCACGAATTCCTGCAATTCAGTTCGACCTCAGGTTGAGGTTCAGATACATCGACGGTGGTCGAGGATGATCCCGCAATTTGCAGGGATTTCCGCTCGTGCTCTATACGTGACCCGGCGCACGGATCACGGAAGTTGACAGTGCCCACGGCGACCAGCATCGCACCCACCGAAAGCAGGTCATTTGCGTGTCTTCCGTGCTCGACGCCGCCCATCCCGACGACCGGGATCGATACCCGCGACGCCACCGCTGAAACCTGCGCGAGCGCCACGCTGCGAATGGCCGGCCCCGACATCCCTCCGGTGCGACCGCCCAGCCACGGCGTTGCGCCATGCGGGTCCAGGGCCATCGCACGCAGCGTGTTGATCAGCGACACGGCATCGGCGCCGGCCGCCTCGGCGGCCTGCGCGACGGCACCGACGTCCGCCGTGTTGGGCGTGAGCTTGACGATGAGCGGCTTGGCGGTCAGCGGCCGCACGGCGCGCACGAGCGCCCCCAGCGACGCCGGATCGGCGCCGATGTCGAGCCCCGTCGCGACGTTCGGACACGACACGTTGAGCTCGATCGCCGCCACCTCGGGCCGCGCGTCGAGGGCCTCGACGAGCTGCGCGACCTCGGCCGCCGTCGAGCCCATGACGTTCGTGATGAGCGGTACTGGCAGCTGCGCGAGCTGCGGCAGGTCGTGCTCGAGGTAGCCGGCCAGGCCGCGGTTGGGCAGGCCGATCGAGTTGATCATCCCCGCCTGCGCCTCCCACAGCCGCGGCGGCGGGTTGCCGGCGCGCGGCGCCAGCGTGATCGTCTTGGAGACGAACGCGCTGAACGGAAACGCGTCGAGCAGCGCGTCGCCGAACGCGCGCCGCGCGGCGATCGCGTCGAAGGTCCCCGAGCCGTTGATGATCGGATGCGCGAGGCGCAGTCCGCAGAAGTCGATCATCGAACCGCGTGCGCGGGCACCGCGTCGAGAAGATCGGCGTCGAGCACGGGCCCGTCGACGCACAGCCGGATGTAGCCGCCCTCGCGCAGCGGCACGACGCAGCCGTAGCAGGCGCCGAAGCCGCACGCCATGCCGGCCTCCAGGGCCAGCTGCGCGGGCACGTCGCGGGCGGCGCACAGCGCGCGCACCGCTTCGAGCATGCCGGGCGGACCGCAGGCGTAGACGACCGCGTGGTCGTCGCGATCGAGCTCGTCGGCGAGCAGGTCGGTGACGAGGCCGTGGTGGCCGACCGAGCCGTCGTCGGTGGCGACCTGCACGTCGCCGTCGGCCATGAGCGCGGCGCCCTGCGCGTGGTGCGCGTCGCGGAAGCCGAGCACGGCGGTGACGCCGCCGTCGCCGTCGCTCGCCAGCTCCCGCGCCCACGCCGACAGCGGCGGCACCCCGACCCCGCCGCCCGCCAGCAGCGCGCGACGGCCGTCGTCCGGCACGCGGAAGCCGAGTCCGAGCGGACCGGTCAGCCACAGCTCGTCGTCGGCCTCGAGCTGCGCGAGCCGGCGCGTGCCCGGCCCGACGTCCTCGAGCATGAAGCTCAGCGCACCGGCGGCCGCATGCAGGAACGAGAACGCGCGCGGCAGGTAGGGCCGCTCGTCGTCGCCCGCGCCCCAGCCCTCGACGGCAGCGAGCATGTAGAACTGCCCCGCCTGCGGGACCGGCCCCTCGAGGTCGGCGACCCGCAGCACGCGGTAGGCGCCGACGTCGTCGGCGCCGGTCAGCGCCACGCGCCGGCGACCCAGCGGCGCGAGGACCCTCATCCCACGCCCAGCCGGTCGCGGTGCAGCTCCTGCAGCGACAGGACCGTCGGCTCGCCGCTGCGCGCCGCCGAGATCGCGCGCGCCGCGGCGTGCGCGCCCGACAGCGTCGTGATGCAGGGGATCCCGCGGGCGATCGCGGCGCGGCGGATCTCCCAGCCGTCGGCGCGGGCGCCCGAGCCCGTCGGCGTGTTGATGACGAGCGCGATCTCGCCGTCCTGGATGCGATCGACGACGTTCGGCGAGCCCTCCCCCACCTTCTTGAGGACGTCGTCGACGCGCACGCCCATGCCGCGGATCGCCTGCGCGGTGCCGGCGGTCGCGACGATCCGGAAGCCGAGGTCCTCCAGCCGCGAGGCGATGCCGTAGGCGCCGGCCTTGTCGCCGTCGGTCAGCGTGATGAACACCGTCCCCTCCGCCGGCAGCAGCGCGCCGGCCGCGGCCTGGGCCTTGGCGAACGCGGTCGGGAAGTCGCGGGCGACGCCCATGACCTCGCCGGTCGAGCGCATCTCGGGGCTCAGCAGCGCGTCCGAGCCGGTGAAGCGGTCGAACGGCAGGACGGCCTCCTTGACGCAGACGTGGCCGGTCGGCATCGCCTCCGGCGGCAGCCCGAGCTCCTCGATGCGCTCGCCGAGCATGAGCCGGCAGGCCATCTTCGCCAGCGGCACGCCGATCGCCTTGGAGACGAACGGGACGGTGCGCGACGCGCGCGGGTTGGCCTCGATGACGAACAGCCGCCCGTCGAGCGTGACCGCGAACTGGATGTTGATGAGGCCGACGGTGTTCAGCCCCAGCGCGATGCCGCGCGTGTGCTCGCGGATCTCGTCGAGCATCTCCGGGCCCAGCGAATGCGGCGGCAGCACGCAGGCGCTGTCGCCGGAGTGGATGCCGGCCTCCTCCACGTGCTGCATGATCCCGCCGATCCAGACGCTCTCGCCGTCGCACAGCGCGTCGACGTCGACCTCGATCGCGTTCTCCAAGAAGCGGTCGAGGAAGATCTCCCGCCCGTAACTTGCGCCAGAGGCCGTCCGGCGCAGGTAGTCGGCGAGGTCGTCGGCCGAGTAGACGATCTCCATCGCGCGCCCGCCGAGCACGTAGCTGGGCCGCACGAGCAGCGGGAACCCGACGGTCTCCGACGCCGCGAGCGCCTCCTCGACGCCGTGCGCCGTGGCGTAGGGGGGCGCTTCGTAGCCGAGCTGCGCCAGCAGCGCGCCGAAGCGGCCGCGGTCCTCGGCGAGGTCGATCGCGTCGACGCTCGTGCCGAGGATCGGCACGCCCGGCCGCCTGCAGGCCGGCGGCGAGCCTCAGCGGCGTCTGGCCGCCGAACTGCACGATGACGCCTTCGGGCTGCTCGATCTCCACGACGCCGAGCACGTCCTCGAGCGTCAGCGGCTCGAAGTACAGCCGGTCAGACGTGTCGTAGTCCGTCGAGACGGTCTCGGGGTTGCAGTTGACCATCACCGCGTCGCGGCCGCAGTGGCGCACGGTCATCGCGGCGTGCACGCAGCAGTAGTCGAACTCGATGCCCTGGCCGATGCGGTTGGGGCCGGCGCCGAGGATGACGACGCTCGGCTTGTCGCCGCGGCGCACCTCGTGCCCATGACGTGCACCAGCGGTTCCGGAGGCCCCGGCGGCCGAGGCCCCGAAGCGCTCCCAGCTGGAGTAGTAGTACGGCGTCTCGGCGGCGAACTCGGCCGCGCAGGTGTCGACGGCCTTGTAGGTGCGCGTGCCGGCGAACGGTGCCTCCGGGTCGCGGGCGAGCGCCTCGAGCTCGCGCAGGAACCAGAGGTCGATCTTCGTGCGCTGCTCGACGTCCTCGGCGCCGGCGCCGGCGCGAAACGCCGCCAGCAGGACGTCGTAGCGGTCCGGCCCGGGCATCTCCAGCCGCGTGAGCAGCTCCTCCATCGTCCCCGTCACGGAAGGAACCGCATCCAGCTCGCGGCTGCGCAGTGCCTTGGCGAACGCCTGCTGGAAGGTCCGGCCGATCGCCATGACCTCGCCGACGGACTTCATGTGCGTGCTCAGCCGCTCGTCGACGCCGGAGAACTTCTCGAAGGCGAAGCGCGGCCACTTGACGACGACGTAGTCGATCGTCGGCTCGAACGAGGCCGGCGTGCGCAGCGTGATGTCGTTGTCGATCTCCTCCAGCGCGTAGCCGACGGCGAGGCGGGCGGCGATCTTCGCGATCGGAAAGCCGGTCGCCTTGGAGGCCAGCGCCGAGGACCGCGAGACGCGCGGGTTCATCTCGATGACCATGATCTCCTCGGTCTCGGGATCGACCGCGAACTGGACGTTGGAGCCCCCGGTCTCGACCCCCACCGCGCGGATCACCGTGAACGCCTGGTCACGCAGCTGCTGATAGAGGCGGTCGGTCAGCGTCTGCTGCGGGGCGACCGTGACGCTGTCGCCGGTGTGGACGCCCATCGGGTCGATGTTCTCGATCGAGCAGACGATCACGCAGTTGTCGTTGTGGTCGCGCATGACCTCCAGCTCGAACTCGCCCCAGCCGATGACCGACTCGTCGAGCAGGATCTGGCCGATCGGCGACGCCTCGAGGCCGCCGCGCACGATCGCGCGAAACTCCTCGGGCGTGCGGGCGATCCCGCCGCCGCGGCCGCCGAGCGTGTAGGCCGGGCGGACGATGATCGGCAGGCCGATGTCGATCATCGCGTCGTCGGCCTCCTGTGCCGTCGTCGCGATCGCCGAGCGCGGCATCTTCAGCCCCGCCTGCTCCATCGTGATGCGAAACTCGTCGCGGTCCTCGGCGCGGCAGATCGCCTCGTAGTTGGCGCCGATGAGCTCGACGCCGAACTCGGCGAGCGTGCCGTTCTCGTGCAGCTCCTTGGCGAGGTTCAGCGCCGTCTGGCCGCCGAGCGTGGGCAGCAGGGCGTCGGGCCGCTCGCGCTCGATGACCTGCCGCACCGGGCCGGCGAGCAGCGGCTCGACGTACGTCGCGTCGGCGAACTCGGGGTCGGTCATGATCGTCGCCGGGTTGGAGTTGACGAGCACGACCTCATAGCCCTCCTCCCTGAGGACCTTGCAGGCCTGTACACCGGAGTAGTCGAACTCCGCGGCCTGACCGATGACGATCGGGCCCGAGCCGAGGATGAGGATGCGCTGGATGTCGTCGCGCCTGGGCATTACGAAGAAGTCCTCCGCGGGGCATCCGGCCCCGCGCTTTGAAGGGAACGCTCGGCGTCCGGCCGCTCGAGATCGGCGATCTGGTCCAGGAAGCGGTCGAAGAGGTAGAGGCTGTCGTTGGGCCCGGGCCCCGCCTCGGGGTGATACTGCACCGTGGCGCCGGGCACGTCGAGCAGCGTCAGGCCCTCGACCGTGCGGTCGTAGAGGTTGATGTGCGACAGCTGCGCGGCGCCGAAGTCGGTCTCCCAGCGCACCGGCTCGTCGCCCGCGATCGTCTCCTCGCCCTCGGGCCCGAGCACCGCGAAGCCGTGGTTCTGAGAGGTGATCTCGATCTTGCCGGTGATGAGGTCCTTCACCGGATGATTGGCGCCGCGATGGCCGAACGGCAGCTTGAAGGTCTGCAGACCGACCGCCCGGCACAGCAGCTGGTGACCGAGGCAGATGCCGAAGACGGGCTTGACGCCGACGAGCTCGCGCAGCGTGTCGACGATGTGGTCCAGCGCCGCGGGATCGCCGGGCCCGTTGGCGAGGAAGATCGCGTCGGGGTCGCCGGCGAGCAGGTCCGCCGCGCTCGTCGCGCACGGATGCAGCTCGACGACCGCGCCGCGGTCCACGAGGTGGCGCACGATCGAGGACTTGATGCCGGTGTCGATCGCCGCGATCCGCGGCCCGTCGCCGGAGCCGTGCACGGTCATCTCGCGCGGCGAGACGACGCGCGCGAAGTCCGCCCCGGACATCGGCGGCTCGGCGCGTACGAGCGCCATCGCCTCCTCCTCGCTCGTCGTCGCGCCGAACACGCCGCCGCGCAGCGATCCGGCCTCGCGGATGTGGCGCACGAGCGCGCGCGTGTCGACCTCGCTGATCGCCGGGATGCCGCAGTCGGCGAGCCAGTCACACCAGCCGCGCGCCGCCCCCGGCGCGTCCTCGGTGTTCATCGCCGAGCGCATGATCACCGCGCGCGCCCAGATGCGGTCGGACTCCATCGCCTCGCCGGAGATGCCGTAGTTGCCGATGTGCGGATAGGTGAACGCGATGATCTGCCCGGCGAAGCTGGGGTCGGTGACCGACTCCTGGTAGCCGGACATGCCCGTCGTGAAGACGACCTCCCCGGTCGCGGCATCCGCCGCTCCGACGGCGATGCCGTCGAAGCGGGCGCCGTCCTCCAGCAGGACGTAGGCGGTCGCCGCGCCTGCCGCGCTCACGCCGGCACGCTGAGGATCGTCGAGCGCTCGCGGTAGGCGACCGCGCCCGCCGCGATCGTCAGCAGCACCCTCCCGCGCAGCGTGCGGCCGGCGAAGCAGCAGTTCTCCGAGCGGCTCTCGTAGCCGCTCTCGCCCACGACCCACTCGGCGTCGAGGTCGACGAGGACGAGGTTGGCCGGCTCCCCGACCGAGATCGTCGGCACGAAGAGGTCCAGCAGGCCGAGGCCCGCCGTGAGCTTCGCGACGACGAGCTCGAGCGCGAGCGTGCCCGGCAGGACGAGGTCCGTGTAGACCGACGCGAACGCCGTCTCCAGCCCGGTCGTGCCCATCGGCGCCTGCTCGAACGGCACCTCCTTCTCGTCACGGGCGTGCGGCGCGTGGTCGGTCGCGATGCAGTCGATCGTGCCGTCCTCGAGGCCCGCGATCAGCGCCTGCCGGTCGCCCTCGCCGCGCAGCGGCGGGTTCATCTTGCGGCGCGTGTCGAGCGTGCGGACGTCCTCGTCGGTCATCGTCAGGTGGTGCGGGCTGGCCTCGCAGGTGACCGCCACGCCGCGCGCCCTCGCCGCGGCGATCGCCACGACCGACTCGCGCGCCGAGAGGTGCTGGATGTGGATCCGGCCGCCCTCGTACTCGGCCAGCGAGCAGTCGCGGGCGATCATCGTCGACTCGCTGACGCTGGGGATCCCGGCGACGCCGAGCAGCGCGCTGACCGTGCCCTCGTGCATCGCGCCCCTGCCCGACAGCGACGGGTCCTCCTCGTGCAGCGCGAGCACGCCCCCGCAGAGGCGCTGGTACTGCAGCGCCCGGCGCAGCACGCCGGCGTCGGTGACCGGGCGCCCGTCGTCGGTGAAGCCGGCGGCGCCGAGCTGGCGCAGCTCGGCCATGTCGGTGAGCTCCGTGCCCTTCAGCCCGCGCGTGATCGCCGGCATGAAGCCGACGGGCACGCGCGCCTCGCGCGCCGCGGCGTCCAGCAGCGCGCCCAGGATCGGCGCGCTGTCGATCGTCGGCGACGTGTTGGGCATCGCGATGACGGCGCAGTAGCCGCCCGCGGCGGCCGCGCGCGTGCCGGTCTCGAGGTCCTCCTTGTGCTCCTGCCCGGGTGTACGCAGGTGCACGTGCGGATCGACGAACGCCGGGAACAGGTGGCGTCCCTCGCCGTCGACGACCTCGCAGCCGTCGGGTGCGGGCAGCGTGCCGGCGGAGGCGATCTCCGCGATCGCGCCGTCGCGCACGAGCACGTCGTGGCGGCCGTGCAGGCCGGTGCGCGGATCGAGCGCGTGGACGTCGCGCAGCAGCAGGTCGGCGGGGCGGGCCGGCGCGCTGACGAGGCGCACGCCGGCGGCGCCGTTCTGGGCTGGCTCGTACATGCTCATGCCAGCTGGGGCTCGGTCGGACGGGGTGCGTTGCGCTCGGCGTGCGCGCCGGCGAGGACCTCGTAGAGCACCGCCATGCGGACGACCACCCCCGCCTTGACCTGCATCGTGATGACCGCCTGGGGCGAGTCGACCACCTCGCCCGACAGCTCGACGCCGCGGTTGACCGGACCGGGGTGCATGAGCACCTGGTGCGGGCCCAGCCGGCGGCCGTTGATCTGGTAGTTGGCCGCGTACTCGCGCAGGCTCGGCACGAAGTTCTGGTCCATCCGCTCGTGCTGCATGCGCAGGGCGTAGACGACGTCGGCCTCGCGCAGGTCGGCGAGGTCGTAGCGCACCGCGCAGCCGAGCGCCTCGATGCCGCGCGGGATCAGCGTCGGCGGCCCGCAGACCGTCACGTCGGCGCCCATCTTGCGGAAGGCGAGGATGTTCGAGCGCGCGACCCGCGAGTGCGCGACGTCGCCGACGATCCAGATGTTGCGCCCTTCCAGCGAACCGAGCTTCGTGCGCAGCGTGTAGGCGTCCAGCAGGGCCTGGGTCGGGTGCTCGTGCTTGCCGTCGCCGGCGTTGACGATCGCCGCCGGCGTCCAGCTCGCGACGAGCGCCGCGGCGCCGGCGAACGGCGTGCGGATGACGATCGCGTCGGGCGAGTGGGCGGTCAGCGTCAGCACCGTGTCCTTCAGCGACTCGCCCTTCTCGACCGCCGAGCCGCCGGCCGAGAAGTTCACGACGTCGGCGCTCAGGCGCTTGGCGGCCAGCTCGAAGGACGACCGGGTCCGCGTCGAGGCTTCGTAGAAGAGGTTGAGGACCGTGCGGCCGCGCAGGGCCGGGACCTTCTTGATGTCGCGGTCGGAGACCTCCTCGAAGGCGGCGGCGCGGTCGAGGATGCGCTCCATGTCGTCGCGGGTGAGGTCGTTGATCGAGAGCAGGTGCCTCATGAGAGCGGAGCCTCCACGTTGCTTGCGATGCTGACCGAGTCCTCGCCGTCGATCTCGCTGACGCGCACGTTGACGCGCTCGCCGCGCGCCGTCGGCAGGTTCTTGCCGACGTAGTCGGGGCGGACCGGCAGTTCGCGGTGGCCGCGGTCGACCAGCACGGCGAGCTGGACGCGCGCGGGCCGGCCGTAGTCGAAGAGCGCCTCGATCGCCGCGCGCACGGTGCGCCCGGTGAACATGACGTCGTCGACGATCACGATCGTGCGCCCGTCGATATCGAAGTCCAGGTGCGTGGAGTGCACGACCGGGGTGCCGCTGCGCAGGGTGACGTCGTCGCGGTAGAAGGCGATGTCGAGATCGCCGAGCGGGACGTCGATGTCGGCCGTCGAGCACAGCAGCTCGCGCAGCCGGGCCGCAAGCACGGCGCCGCGGGTGTGGATGCCGACGAGCGCCAGGTGCTCGGGCGTTCCGCCGTTCTCGACGATCTCGTGCGCGATGCGCGTGAGCACTCGCCGGATGTCCTCCGCGTCGAGGACGACCTTGCTGTCTGGCATGTGTGTCCTTCCTGGCCTCTCGGGACCGGGTTAAAGGAGGTGGTGCTGTGCCTGCGAGGGTAGCAGCGGCCCCGGCGGCTCACCCGCCCGTCAGCGTGACATCCCCCGAGTCGGTGCGGGCCTCGATCGAGCGCGCAGCCCGGTCGTTGCGGGAGATTCCGCCGCCGGCAGTCCCCGCGTCGCTGCGGGCCTCGATCGCGCGCGCAGGCCGGTCGCTGCGGGAGATTCCGCCGCCGACCTGCACGTCGCCGGAGTCGGTCTCCGTGACGACGGCGTACTCGCCGCGCGGGACGACCACCCGCACGTCGCCGGAGTCCGTGGCGCCCAGGATCCGTCGCGGCGGCGTGCTCGCCGCGACGACGACGTCGCCCGAGTCGGTGTGCGCCTCGACGTCGCGCGTACGGCGGGCCGTCACGACCACGTCGCCGGAGTCGGTTCGCGCGTCGATGGACCGCGCATCGCCGGTCGCGACGTCGATGTCACCCGAGTCCGTGTGCGCCCGCACGAGCCGCTGGCGGCCGCGCAGCTCGATGCGCATGTCGCCGGAGTCGCTCTGCAGCTGCGCCTCCCCGACATCGATCCCGCGAGCGTCGACGTCGCCCGAGTCGGACGTCCAGCGTGAGCTCGGCGCCGGCCGGGACGCTGACCCGCAGGTCGGTCACGCAGGTGACGAAGCTCGCCTCGCAGCGGGCCTCGAGCGTGAGGACGCCGTCCTTCGACGTCCCGCTCGAGCGTCGGCTGCCTGAACAGGTAGCGCCGCGTCTCGCGCACCTCGACACCCCGGCCGCGCGCGGGCACGAGCTCGACGTCACCGCCGTCGGAGCGCACGACGATCTCGTCGATCGGGCCGGAGAAGGAGTGCGTCTTGACGATCGTGTTCTCGAAGGCGATGTCGGCCAAGACGAGCCCGGCGGGCAGGAGGACGGCGAGCAGCGCGACGAGGATGAGTGCCTTCTTCATGCTGGGCACTCTGTCGCCTCGAGGACGGCCGCGCCATCCCGCCAGCCCTGCGACCGCGGTGGGGTCAGCACCCGGCGGCGCACGTTCACCGTTATCTCATCGGCCATCTCTATCGTTCATTGGAGACTGAAGAAGAGAGGAGAGCCGTGCCAAGAAACCTCAAGCGCATCCTGATCACCGCCACCGTCCTCGTCGCCGCAGGCGTCGGCGGAACCGCCGCCGTGCAGGCGGGCAGCGGTGACGACGACGTGACCACCGGGCCCCAGGCCGAGCGCGCCGGCGCAGCCGCCGTGAAGATCGCCGGCGGCGGGACCGCCGCCTCCGTCGAGCGCGACGCCGAGGGCGACCGCGTCTGGGAGGTCGAGGTCACCCAGGCCGACGGGACGGCCCGCGAGGTCGATCTGAACGCGGCGCTGCAGCGTGTCGCCGCCGAGCGCGACGACAGCGACAGCGGCGAGCCGGACGACGCAGATGACGCGGACGGCGCGAAGGACGACGACGCCAACGACGACGACTGAGCTGCTCATGTGGGCGCGAAGCGCCTGCAAC
>CAVUND010000004.1:0-229076 GCA_963742745.1 uncultured Actinomycetes bacterium | reverse complement strand
ATTGCTCACCTTGCACTCGATCGGCATGACGCGTCCGTCGCGCAGGCGAACGATGAGATCGGCTTTGCGGTCACCGAACAGGCTTTCGCGGCAGAACTGGCCGGGCAGCGGGGCCTCCATGATGTTGGTCACCGCGCGGGAGGGGACCTTCTCGAAGTTGTTGGGCGGCGCCGAGACCACGGCTTCGACGGCGCTTCCTGCCGATTCTTGGCGTCGTGGGCGCGGCTTGTCATGACGCGCCGGCTGGCGATGAGGGCCGCGGATGCCAGCGCCGAGGCTGACCGTTCGGCTTCGGTTGCCTCGCGGTCCTCAGTGACCCAGCGGGAAACGCCGGCGATCAAGGCCGAGCAGGACGGTGTCTATGATCCGCCGTGCTGCGGGGAGGGTCGGCGCGCAGCGGGCCTGGCGCGAGTGTCGTCTCCGCGAGGACCTTGAGATCGTCGGCCGAGATCGCGGGGCCGGGCAGGTAGCGGACGGCCTCGAGCATGTTGACGTCGGTGAGCACATCGACGGCAAGCTCGTTGAGCTTGCTGAGATCGACGGTCATCTCGAGGAGGTCTTCCATCACGCCGCGGTACTTGTCGAACGCCTCCAGGTAGAGCTCGAGAGGCTCTTTGATGCGCTCGTCGCGGAAAGACTCGATCGAGAACTGGGCGTCGTACTCCAGTTCCGCGTCCGACCAGCGCGGCGGCGCGACGGCCATTAGACGAGGTCGGCGGGGAGGGGGACCGGCAGGCGCTCCATCTCGCAGCGGCTCGAACTTGGTCAGACCCCCCGCGTAGGTGCGGCCCTGCGTGAGTGACACGGTTGATCGCAGCAGGGTGGCGAGGAGCATCGAGCATGCTGCATGCTGAGGTCAACGCGGGGATAGAGGCCATGCGCGATGTTGATGTGCCGCGCTTCGGCGAGGTTGCGCACGAACGCGGGGGGACGACGGGCCATGTAGGTGGCGAGGATCGGCGCCGCCGGGCGCAGGCCGACGCTCCACCAGGCCCGCCGGTAGCGCGCGACGTAGCCCTCGTTCACGCCGTCCTTCTTCGCCTTGCGCAAGAACCGCTCGACGACTTTGCAGCTCATCGGCGGGAAGCTCGTCCAAGTCGGCCGGAAGGTTGACGACGCGCCGCAGCTCGGCGCCTTGTTCGAGCGCGATGCCCGCTGCGAAGAGCTCGCGAGCGCGTGTGACCGTCGGATAGAGGACGGAGTCGGGCAGTTCGGTCGTGTCCGCGTGTACGACCCAGGTGCGGTTCGAGCCCGTGACCGTCCCCCGGTGAACGCGACACAGCTCGCCCAGCTCGACGTAGCCGTCGGGCAGCTTGGGGGTCGCACGCAAGAGCGGCATCCAACGACGCGCTTCAACGAGCCGCTCGCGATGGATCGCGCGCCCGGCGCTCAGCGGCGACAACCCGGCGGCCGTGTTGACCTGGCGCAGACGGATCTTCGCGGGCTTCTTGCCCACTTCAAAGCACGCGATCGCCGCGGTGGTCGTCGCGTCTGCGAACGTCGCCGCCTTGGGCTCGACGACGTGCAGGGCCGTGAGGCCCAAATCGCCGACGAGCAGCTCGCGTAGCAGCTGCCCGTAGTTCACGTCGAGCCATTCGGCCGATTGTGATGAAGCAGCCGACGTCGCCGGGCGCAGCCATGCCCGCCGTTGCGAGGTAGAAGTGCACGTGGAGACCGGCCAGCTGGGAGACCGGGAGGTTGCGCGCACGGGCGGTCATCGTCAGCCAGGTCTTCCACGTCGTGTCGATCTGGTGGTGACGAACGTAGGGCGGGTTTCCCGTCCACAGGGTCCGTCCGCTGCAGGCATCGAGCTTGAGCTCGCGGTAGTCGCCGAGCACGATGCGGACGCGGTCTTGGACCCCGGCGGCGTGTAGGTTGGCTCGCAGCAGGATGGCTGCGATGGGATCGAGCTCGATGGCGACGATGTCCGCGGCAGGGAACGTCCGGGCTGCGTGAATCGTAAAGCGCCCGGAGCCGGCGCCGGCGTCCACGACGCGCGTAACACCGCGCTGCTCGCCGGCCCAGGCAAGCATGGCGTCAACGATCCCCGCGGGCGTATATGTGGCGCCCTGAGGGCGCCTCTCCTCGGCCGAACGCAGCTCGCAGAAGAGGTCTCCAAGCAGGTCGCGTCCGGCCTTGACGCTGGCGCGCAGCGCCGCCTCGGTCACCTCGACGTCTGCGCCGTCGGCGTCAAGAATCGCCTGTTCTGGGGCGGTGAACTCGGCCCGTGGCACGCGAGCAGCGGCTGCGGCCGTCTGGGACAGCCCTATAACGCGTGGGGAGAGCGGTGGGTCTGGACTGGCTTCAGTCGGGCGCATGGGCGACACTATCCCGAACTATGGTTGACGCTGCGGGCGGAAAACTTGTCGTCGTCTCCGATCGCGAGCCCCTCGTCTGGATCCTCGAGAACGAGCGGATCGCGTTTCCGACCGCGCGTCGATGGCACGCCCTCGAGGATCTTCAGGTCGGCCAGCAGATGTTCCTGTACACCACGCGTGGCTGCTTTCGAAACCCGACGCGCGATCGCGGTCGCGTGATCGCGGCCCTGACGCTGACCAGCGTTCCCGAACCGTTAGACGCCCCGGTGCGCTTCGGCGAGCGCAGCTTCGAGCTCGGTGCGTCTGTGCGCATCGACGGCGTAGCGCCCTTTCGTAACGGCTGCGAGCTCGCGCAGCTGCGCGGGCGTCTGGACAGCATGCCCACCACGCCGGGCGGTTGGGCGATGCATCTCAGGCGTTCGCTGATCGAGCTCAGCGCGCACGACACACAGCTGGTGGCGCACGCTCTCGCACCGCTGCTCCGGCCGCTGCCCGACGTGATCGACTCCTACCGCAGCGCCCTACGGCCTCTCAAGGTCGCTTGATCGCGTGCGGCACTAAACGCCTGGGGAGGAGCCGCATACAGCCGGTCCTGCAGCGACTAGACGACGAACGTCGTGAGATCGCTGAGCTGGTGCTCAAAGAACAGCCAGATCCCGGCCGTCTGGGCTCGCTCTAGATCGCTGACGCGAAACTCGCCGTCGAGGACGGCGGCCACTTTGTGGGCACCGGGGAGTCCGCCCGCCTGCCATGGCGCCACCTTTTCAATCACGTCGTTGATGCGCTTGCGCGAGTTCAGCGGTGTGGCGGAAACCTTGCACTCGATGATCAGGAGATCTACGCCACTCGCGTGCTGGGGCCTCATGCGAACCAGTACGTCGGCATCCTTGCCTGCGAGCGTCTTCCGCGACTTCAGGTAGCTGCCGACGTTCGGTGTGGCCGGCGGCGTCATTGCGGCAATAACCGTCGCGGGGTTCAAAGCGCCCGTGACGGACACTTGGACGTAGCCCGCCGCAGCAAGCGCGGCACGAGTGGCTGCCTCTTGATGCCGCGCCGCGGCGGCTCGGCGCTCCGTACCGACGCGTTGGGATGCTCGAATCGACGCGACCGTGTGACAGAGTCGCGTTCGCTGTTGCGCAGTCGGCGTGCCGAGCGGCAGCCACGGCGCGTGCAGGAGAGGGATTCGCGGGACGATGAGCCCCAACGCCGCCGCGAGCATGCCGGCGGGCGGCGGGACAGGCTTCTTGCGCTTGATCCAAGCACCGACGCCCATCCCGGTCTGCGTGTCGAGATCGTCAAGGCTGAGCGGCGCAACCGGCAGATACCGCGCCACGTCGAGCATGGCGGCCGGAGCCGACGACGCCGCGAGCACGGCGGCCGTCAGATTGGTCAGGTCGTTCGTGGCGGCTAGCAGCACGGCGAGTTGCTTCTTGAACGCGGTGTATTCCGCGGCGAAGGTGGCTTGCTCGACCGTGACCTGAGACGCTCGCCATGCGCGGTAGTTGGCGGTCGCGCCCGCCGCGAGAGCAGCGAGCTGCGCGTTCGACCAGTAGCTGGGTGGCGCCACCCAGAGAGACTAAGCGCCATCGGCGCGTTCGCGCTCGGCAGCGGGTCGGGCGGCCGGCGCGTCGTGGAGATCTCCTCCTGCCGCGGCCGATACAGTCGCAGGACATGGCAGGACCGATGCTGCTGCACGACGCTATTGAGACCGTGCTGCGTGATGCGGGTGGTCCGATGCACGCGGACGACATCGCCGTGGAGATCAACCGGCGCCAGCTCTATGCCCGTCGCGACGGCAAGCTCCTGCGGGGCAACCTGATTCGCACCCGAGTCCTCGCGATGCGCGAGTACAGGGCCGGCTTCGTGGTACGCGACGGCGTCGTTAGCTTGGCCTGACTGTGATCTTGAGAATTGGATGGCGCGGTTCTCGATTAGTCGATGGCGGCTGCTGCCACGGTTCGCGAGGCTTGGGGTCACTAGGCGGTTCCGATGATGAGGGCTTCGCGGGCGGTTTCGACGACCTCGCGTGTGATGGTTGCGAGGTTGTTGATCTCGAGGATCCGGGTGATCTGGGCGAAGAGGCGTTGGACGAGTCGGAAGTTGCCGCCGGTGATGCGGGCGACGGCGGCGATGGCTTCGGCGTCGGTGAAGTCGCTGGTGGAGAGCGTTAGCCCGACTGCGCTCCAGTGGTGCTCGAGGACGAACGCGAGCTCGTCTTCGCCGAGGGGTCGATACTCGTGCGCGAAGCCGATGCGCGAGTACAGCTGTGGGTAGCGCGCGAGCCGGCGCTCGATCCCGGGCATGCCGATCAGGATGAGTCCGATGCCGGTACGGTCGTGGTGGTCGCGCAGCTGCTCGAGGCTCGGCGTTTTCAAGCGGTCGGCTTCGTCGACGATCAGCAGTTCGACGAGTCGCTGTCCGGACGTTCCGATGTCGGTGAGCTTGAAGTTCGAGCCGGCGGTCTCGAATTCGATCAGCCAGCCGAGGCGGTCTTGGAGTGTGCGCACGTCCTTGTCGATGAGCCGCGGTGTGTTGTGGACTTTGGGCGTGTAGAAGATCGTGCGCGCGTCCATGTCGACTGCGTCGCTGGGTGCATTGGTGAGCGTGGAGTGGCGCAGTTGGGGCTGTAGCTCGTCCCAGTTGGCGTAGCGGCGCGCGGACTCGGTCTTTCCGACGCCGGGCGGGCCGTGGCAGACGCCGATGTAGCGCTCGCGGCGCACGGCGTCGCAGAGCTCGCTGAAGCGCCGATGCTCCTTGGTCACCACGAACTGCGTCGCGACGTCGGGCACGGGCTATTCCTCTCGGTAGCGCTTCAGGCGGGGTCGCGGCGCGGATTCGGCGGGCGTGTCTGGGGCGGCCGGCGGGTGAGCGCTGTAGCCAGGCTCGTGGACGGCGAGGAGCCGGTCGACGACGCTGTCGCGCTCGCGGATGCCGCGTCGCAGCTCGCGCCGGCGTGCGTTACGAGCGGCGGTCAGGTCCTTCAGCGCGAGCGTGCGGCCGGCGAGTTCCGCGCACACCGCGCGAGCAACGAACCGTTCGCGATGAAAGACGCGGATCTCGGCGAGGTCGCGCGGGTCATAGCGGATCACGACCGCTTCCCCGACGTACGCCGCGAGCGTCGGGTCGAGGTAGCGCAGGCCCTGGAAGTGGATGCCGTCGGGGTGGATCTTGCGTGGCCGCGACACCGTCAGCAGCAGTAGGTCCAGCTGCTCCAGCGAGTCGGGAAGTCGCGGCAGGAAACCGTCGGCGTCCCAGCGCGCCTGCGGCGCCTGACCGGTTTCGCCATGCAATCGTTGGTGGTAGCTGTCGCGGATGAACGCCCCGAGCGCAGCGTCGAGCTCGGGCAACGTGAGGGCCGCCTGGTTCGCGCGCTCCGGTGTGCCGCGTGGGGCGTAGCCGGGCAGCTCGGCGAGGGACATCTGGTTGATCGTGTTGAACAGCCGTTCAATCTTGCCGCGGCCGCGGGGCTGTCCGGGCAGCGAGAAGACGAGGCGCATCTTCAGATCGGCAGCGACCTGCTCGATGTGGCGCGACGTGAAGTCCGAGCCGTGATCGGTGTAGAAGACGTCGGGGATCCCGCACACGTGCCAGCCCGGCTCGGTCTTGCGCCAGATCGCGTGGCGCAGCGCCAGTGCGGTGTTCATCGCCGAGGGCGCGTCGAGGCTGACGGCGTAGCCCGCGACGGCGCGGCTGTGGTCATCTTCGATGACCGTCAGCCACGGCCGCGCGGGCTGCCCGCTTGAGTCGATGACCCAGAGGTCAAGCTCGGTGTGGTCGGCCTGCCAGATGTCGTTCGGGCGCTCGGTCTCGCGGCGATGGATGAGATCGAACGTCTCGCGGTAGCGCTTGTCGCCGTCGTGCGCCAGCGTGACCATCGCGGGGTCCAGGGCTCGCACGATCGCGTGGACGGTCGCGTAGCTCGGTGCCGCCCAGCCGTGGCGCTCGGCGACCTGCAGGACGCGGCGATGGATCGTCGCGGCGCTCGGCCGTGGGCGTCGCAGCGCGATCCCCTCGATCACCGCCACGAGCTCGTCGGGCATGCGTCGCCGACCCCGGTCTGAGCGCGGCGATACGGCGAGTCCGACCAGGCCGCCGTCGCGATAGCGCGCCAGCCAGCGCTGTGCGGTTCGTTCGGGCACGCCGGCGTCGCGTGCGGCGTAGACCAGCGCGACGCCGTCTTCAAGGTGCGGGCGCAGCACGCTCCAGCGCCATAGCGCTTTCGCTCTCGCCGCCTCGCTGAGCTCCGCCAACGCCGGAGCGTCCGCGGTGTTCACTGCTCGCGCTCGCGGTCCTCATCGCTAGCGCCGCCGGCGGCGGTGAGCACGGGTGCGGCGCGGGGCGGCAAGTGCCGGTACAGGCTGGAGCGAGGGATGCCGGTCTTGGCGACAATCTCGGCGATCGTGTCTCCGCCTTCGCGCAGGTGCGCCGCGTAGTCCAACTTGGCCGCGTCGACGAGCACCGGTCGCCCGACGCGCCGACCCTTCGCTGTCGCGACCGCGCGAGCGTGCGCGGCGCGCTCCATCGTGTAGGTGCGCTCCATCTGACCGAACAGCGCCAGCAGGACGACGGCGAGCTGGGCCATCGGGTCGTCGGGGTTGCCGGAATCGACCTTGATCGGATCGGCGAGGTTTCGCACTCCCACACCGCGCTCGGAGAGCTCGTGGATCAAGTTGAGCGTGTCGCGCACGGTGCGCCCGAGCCGATCGAGCGTGTGGACGACGATCACATCGCCGTCGCGGGCGTAGGCGATGAGCTCGCGCAGCCCAGGACGATCGACGGTCGAGCCCGACTTCTTGTCGAGATAGATGCGCTCAAGCGGGATCCCAACCGAGGTCAACGCATCGATCTGACGATCAAGGTCCTGCTTGGCCGTCGAAACGCGCGCGTAGCCGAGGTCCATACACCGACCGTACCGCAAGTCGTCCCCGTACGGGGCTTTCGACACGCCTTTATGAGAACAACCTCTGAGACGCCCCTGAACGCGGCCCTGCTCGGTTCCGCGGCCGACGGCCAAGGGGTGTCTCAGATCCAAGGAATTGAGACGGCCGAATCCGCCAACCAGGCCTAGCTCACCAGGGCCCGACGCATCCCACTGCCGAACGGCTATCGGCGCGCATACGGCCTAGCTCAACGGCGCCGCGCACGGATGAATCGCAGGAGGATGTTGGCAAAGATGAGTACGCCCACGAGCACGAGGAAAGGCCACGCGCGGGATTGCCCCTCGGACGCGGTCGCGTAGCCGAGCGCTAGCAGGACGGCGAGCGATCCACCAGCCACGGATGCCATCAAGACGATGCCGATCAGCAGGTCGAGGACGGGCGTCGTTGATGCGTCTTTGAATCGCTCATAGGGGTCCTGCGCGTTTGCCACAAGAGATATGTACCCACGCTGAGAGCGCGAACTCGCTCGGGGGACGCAAGGATCCCGTGCGCCGGTCGACCACCGGCAGTCGCAGCGCGGTCGTCGCGGTCGACACCGCGTGGATCTTGTGTCGTCCCAACTGGGCCGTCGCTATGCGAGCGCGCCGACGGGCGATGGCGCGACCGCAGGTCTCGGCCGCGCCATCCAGCGCTGAGGAAACCCCGCCATCTATCGGCCAACATCACAGCCCGTCGGCCATCGATGCACCCATAATAATGGCGATTATCAGGGCTGCGGCGATTCCCAACGATTCTGCCGATTCGGATGATCGTGGTCAGCACCGAAGCTGGGGCCGCGCGTGAGGTTTTCGCGCAGCGTTCCCTCCCTCGCCCGCCAAAGGATGCGATCAGCCTTGTTTTGCTGTCGCCCAGGTCCGGTTTGCGCGCACCGCCTTCGGCGCCCCGTCATTTCGTTCAGGCGGCGCTCGGCGGCTGCATTGCCCAGTACTGCCGTTGCTCCTGCGGGGAGCGAAGCGTTGCTACAGAGGGGGCGCATCATCATGCCCGGCAATGCCGACGAACATCGGCGAACTACCGCTCCACCAGAAGATCCGGTGCGCATTGGGCGAACGTTGGGCTAGGTAGCCCCGATACAAGATACGACCGAAAGGTGGTCTGACAGCCTCCGTCGAGCGCGCTCGGCCGGGGAGCGCTGACGCGCCAGCTCGGTGTCGACGGCTCCCGTACCGTCCTGTCGGTTATGGCTCGTCTCGAAGATCGTCTCTCAACCACTCCGCTCCACGGAAGCATCAACGACTTGCGTGCGACGGTCGCGGCCTGGAGGACGACGCGGTCGACGCGGCCAACGAGGCGTTAGCCGGCACGCTGGACCGCGTCCCCGAGGTACTGACCTATATCGAGGGCGCGCTTGCGACGGCCGACCCGGCGCTGGTCACGAGCAGCACGCTCGAAGCCATCAACAGCGCGGTCACGAACGCCAACCAGGCCGCGGTGAACATCTCGACGGACCCCACGCACACGGACACGTTCGACACGTACATCGAGGCGGCGCTGGACGCGGTGGTCCCTCGTCGTTGCCGCGTCCCCGCTCATCGCCGACAAAGCGAACCGCGCCGCCAAGCGCTTTGACACCGCCCTGACGGAGACGGCCAAGACGGTGTCGGAGCAGCTGCAATCGCTGACCAAGCCAGATTGCCGAGCTTGAGCAGGAGCGCAAGAGCGCCGAAAGCGCTCGCGCCGCCGAGGATGAGGAACGGGAGGCGGTGCTCAAGGCGACCGTCGATGAGCTGACAGCGCAGGTTGCCACCGAGCAGCAGCGACTCGACAGCCTGGTTCCCGACCTTCGAGACGACCTTTAAGGAAGCTCAGGACGAACGCCAAGCGGCATTCGACGAGGTGCAGGAGGAGCTGAAAACGAACGCGGCGTCCGTCGTGACCGAGCTCAAGACGAGCTTCGAGGAGACGGTCACCAAGCTCACGGAGAACTCCGAAGCGGTGCTTGCCGAAGTCGAGGCCCGCCGCGACGAGGTAGAGAAGCTGCACGGCGTCATCACCGACACCTCAGACGACGGGTGCCTTCCGCAAGGAGGCCACGGAGCAGAAAGAGGCCGCCGACCGCTGGCGGCGCATCGCTGTCGTCTTCGGCTCGCTGGCCGCAGTGGCCGCCGTCGGCGCAGTGGTGCTCGCGGCGCTCTATCCGGATACGCCACGTCGACGAGCGCCATCGTGGGCAAGATAACCGCCACGCTTGCAGCAGCCGGCGTCGCCGCGTACGCCGGCCGGCAATCAGGGTCGTCATCGTCGCCGCGAGGAGGAAGCAAAGCGGCTGGAGCTTGAGCTCGTCGCCTTCCCGCCGTTCATCGACTCGCTCGAAGACGACCAGAAGCGGGAGGTGCGCAAGGACTTCGCCGAGCGCGCCTTCCGCGGACGCCCTGCCGACCTGGCAGGCGAGGTCGTCGCCGCTTCCGCAAAGAGGACTCGGTCGGCATCGCGATGCCTGAGCTCTTGCAGTTCGTGCACGACCTCGTTGCCATGCGCGACGAGAAGCGTCCGCCCTCGGGCTAGCCCCGTCGCGCCATGTCGACGCTGGAACCGCGACACTGTCAGCAGCGCCGAGCAATCCCGCCGCCGACGAGCTCCCCATCCGGCTGGATGGCTTCGTCGGCTACACCAAGGAGCACCTGAGAGGAGACGAGGAGTGCGAGGCGCAGCTGTTCTTGGAGAACCTCTCCAAGGCGCTCGGACACGAAGGCCTCCGGCAGGCCGCGCGACACTAGAGATGCGCGTCGCTCGGCGCGACAACCGCGGTACGGCCTACGCCGACCTGGTCTGGAAGCCGCGGGTGCTCATCGAAAATGAAGAAGCAGTGCCCGCCCGAGCGCCGCGAGATAGCGTCTTTCGGCCCGCTGAGTCACGACTTCGTCACGCCGGCCGCGTGACTCGTAGTGTGCGTCGTGGCGATGCTGACGATGGGAACGGTGCGACATCCCACGCCGTAGGCGATCTACTTCCCGCCTGCGCCACGCGCCCTCGGCCGCTCGTCACGGTCGGCGGGACACTGGCCCGACGCGATCAGGGGTCGTACTGTTCCAGCATCCAGCGCCTGTCCCAAACCGCCTGGCAGAAAGGTCCAGAGGTCGGGCCGCATTCGAGATCAACCGACCCGTAGGCGAATCCAGCCGCCGGCGTATCGCGGTCCACGATGTCGGCAGCAACAACGCGGGAGATGCAGCTTGTCGAGTTCCTCGCTGGCCGACCGCTCCTGACCGCAGTAGTCGCTGACGTGCTCCTTCGCCGTTATCCAGAGCGAATACGTGAAGAAACGTGAACGTGCCACAGCAGACGGCGAAGGCGATGACGGCATAGCGCGCCCGGGCGGCTCGATCATCCGCCTCGGCTGCGAGGTACCCAGCGGCTACGGTCAAAACGGCACCAACGACAACCACGACCAGGACAGAACGACTCTCAGCGATAGGACCCATGACGGAATCGTTTGCGACGATGACCACGTACATCCCGCCAAGGACGCCAGCGATGCTCAGAACGATCACTCCGAGACCCTTGGCCGCATCTCGCCACTCCGAGGCCTCCATCTACGCCTCTACGAAGTCCCGCGTCATATCTCGAGCATCGACGCGTGCGCACTTACACGAAGGCAAACGTTGCCCGGTGCGAGTTAGGTTATAGGACATCGAGGCCAGACCGAGGAAGATGGCCCATGCATCTCAAACGCATGGCCGTCGCCGTCATCACCGGAAGCTTCGTCGCCATTTGGTTGTGGCTCCGAGCCGACCACGCCCGAGTCGACGACGGAGGTGCAGACGAACACGCCGAAGGCATCGCCGCAGGCTTCGAGCCGCCAAAGCAGTGGCCGCGCGCAGTTGATCGAATGCATCGAAGCCGTCGGGTTTCAGGTCACGCACGACGATCAAGACGCGGCCACCGCTACGAACTTCACAGTCGAGGACGACAAGCCGCAGGCGGGCTCGTTGAAAGCGGTTGTGATCCTCCATGCGACGAAATCCAAAGCGGAGCAGTCAGCCGCCCAGGGCCGCGCGGAACGGTTCCCGACGCCTACTCGCTCTGGCCGCGCGGAGTACGTGCGACACGCGGCCGATGAGACCGAAGACCGCGTGATTCGCACCTGGGTCGCGGATCAGTACGGGTCGTAGCGGGGTCGGCGGCGGGCCGCGACGCCTTGATGGGCGCACCCGCCGCTGTACGACCGAATGGGCGAGGATCTCTAAAACGATTCGCCCAGCATCGCGAGCGCTGACGGCAAGGTGCGGCACGGGACCTCGCCGATGTGCTTGCAGACGCCGGGCATGGTCTTCTCCAGGTTGGGACCCCGCTGAAGCTGCTCGACCAGCATCGCAGGCGCAGCCTGCGATGCTGGTCGCTGATGACGGTGCAGCGCATCGAAGCCATCTACCGACTGGCCGGCAACGCAGACACGATCCCGCTATACGCCGGCGATCTCATCGTCGCGGCGGGATCGCACGGATACGGTGACGGGGCGGCTCGAGCTTGAACTTGGTCCGTCGTCACCGGCTGGTGGCCCGCTTTGACAAACTCGACCCTCCGGGCGTACTCGGTCTCTTACTGGAGCCCGACGTCCGGGTTACCACGCCACCCGGCGAACCGTTGCACGTCCCAAACGAAGCGGAGCACGGACGCCCCGACGAGCGCGCCGGATCGGCGATCTCTATCGGGGAGCTCAACGCGGGCGCGCTGGCGTTGTCGTCGCGCTATGTGTTTCACGTTTGTACCGCCCTGCAGGCGGTGATCCCAGCGGTTGAGGTCGCTGGGGGGGACGAACCACAGCGTCAGGTTGGCTTTGCGCTCTCTGACTGGCGCCTGACGTTGGTTCAAGCGCGGCTTGGCTCCGAGGCTGAGCGGGGCTTGGCGTACGTCGTAGGTGCGATCTACGTCGGTAACGGCAGCGCCACGGCCGCTGTTCTAGACGAGTTGCGATGGCGCCTGTTCATGCTGCTGAGCTTCATCGCGGGGCGCGAGGTCGGCATCGGGCCCACTTGTGGCCTTGACGAGGCTGGAGAACTCGTTTGGATCCACTGGGCGCCTCCGCGGCTGCGGGCGGGGCGGCCCGGCGCTCGATGGTGTACGCGCGACCTTGTCGCGAGCGCCCTGCCCGTCCTCGCGACTGGCTTCACGCAGTTGTCAACGAACTCGGCAGCCTTGGCCGTCGTCGATCGTGCGATCAACCACCTGCTGATGGCCAACGGTGACGAAGCTCTGGATGTCCGCGTACCAGTCGCCTGCTCAGCCCTTGAGCTACTCGGCTGGAGCGTCCTTCAACGTGACGGCTGGATCAGCAGCGACGTCATCAACCAGCGTGCACTAAGTGCTGCGGCCCGCACCCGACTGTTGCTGGCTTGGGCGGCGCTCGAACCAGAGGTCCCTGCCAACCTCACTCATCTTGCGGCACGCGCCGGGGCAAGCGGTCAGGATTGGGGCGGCCCCGAGATCCTGTTCGAGGTCCGCAATAAGCTCGTCCACCCACCCAAGAAGCTCGATGACCCGGAGTGGCCCAGCACCGACGAACTACTCGAGTCCTGGCAGCTTTCAACGTGGTACCTCGAGCTCGCCATCCTGCGCGTCCTCGGATACGACGGGAAGTACTGGTCGCGCCTGCGCCTCGGCCGCGAGGGTGCAGACACCGAGCCGGTACCGTGGTCGTAGATGGTGACCGCGGCGCGCGACCGGCAGCCGAGCAGGAGCCGGTCGCGGCAACCGCGCAAATGGACGCTACCGGCGAGCGGGTGCTAGCCACCACCTAAACGTCTGAACGCTCGCGTCTACATAACGCCATTGTCGCGCGCACATTTTGAAGTAGCCACAGCGGTCGATCCTGAACGGTGCTCGTCTGCGAGCACCCCGTTCCGCGATGTAGGACGCTCGACGTCTGCTGACAGCAGCTCGCGCGGCGGATCGTCTTCCGCCGTTAGGGCATGCTCCGGGGCGTGCCACCCGAGCAGATCGCCGCCGCGCCCGGCGTCCCGACCTCGTCAGCCCTCGGCCGGCGTGCGCTCGGACTCGTGGTCCTCCTCGTCGTCCTCGCGCTCGTCATCAGCGTGCTGCCCGGCCTCGGCGACGTTCGCGCGCGCTTCGGGCAGGCGCAGCCGTGGTGGATCGCGGTCGCGTTCGCGTGCTCGCTGTCCTCCCGGCTGAGCTACGTGGCGGCGCTGCGCGGAACCCTGTCGCGGCAGATCACGTGGCGCGCGAGCTGGCAGCTCGGGATGGCCGAACAGGGCAGCAACGTCCTGCTGCCGACCGGGGGTGTCGGGGGTCCGGCGCTCGGCGCGATCCTGCTGCGCCGCGCGGGCGTGCCGACCGGCGTGGCCGCCCCTCGCTCGGCGGCGCTGTTTTTGCTCACGAGCACGACGAGCTTCGCAGCGATCGCCATCGTCGGCACCGCCACCGGCGTCGGCCTGCTGCCGAGCGACGTGTCGTGGGTCGGCACGCTGCTGCCGGCCGGTCTGGCGGTGGCCGTCGTGACCGCCGTCGCCGCGCTCGGACACCTCCCGGTCGGCCAGCGCTCGCAGAACGAGCGGCGCGGCCGGCGGTGGGCGCGGCAGGGCGCCGCCCTTCTGCGCGACGGCGTCCACGAGAGCATCGCGCTGCTGCGCAAGCACGACCCCCTGGTCATCGGTGGCTGCATCGGGTACCTCGCTTTCGACATCGCCGCTCTCGGCGCCGCCTTCCAGGCATTCGGTGGCGGCGGACCGCCGTTCGGCGCGTTTGTCCTGGCCTACGCGCTCGGCCAGGTGGGCTCGCTGATCCCCACCCCGGGCGGGCTCGGCGGAACGGAGGGCGGCCTGATCGCCATGCTCGTGGTCTACGGCTCCCCGGCCGCCCCCGCCGCCGCCGCCGTGCTGGCCTACCGCGTCTTTCAGCTCGGGCTGCCGGCGCTGCTCGGCCTGCTCGCGTTTCGCCAGATCCGGCGGCGGCTGGCCGACGAGGAGCAGACGGCGGCGGTGGCGGCACGCTTCGAGGTCCCGCCACCGCCTCCGTGACCAGACCCCTTGGAGGACTCTGACGAATGCGCGAGGTTCCGCTCCCCCGCCAACGTCCCGCCGCTGCAGGTGCAGTGGACAGCGACAGCGTTATCGCGCGCTCGCTTGGGCCATGATTTCACCGCCGGCGGGCGAGCCCGTGCAGCGCGTCGCGACAGCTCGGAAGACGCTCAACGAGCGCCAGCGCGAAGCGCGCGTCGCTCAGGTTCGCCGGCGTCTCCGTGAGCAGCCGCCCGACCCACCGCGCCGCCGCCCGCTCGAACCGAGGGTCGCCCCTCTGCGCGAGCACGATGAGGATCGCAAGCGCATCCTCGAGGCCCACCTTGGGCAGCTCGGCGGCCGCGGCCTCGATGAGCTGTAGGTTGCCGGTTGTCAGGGCCCGCTGAAACCGGCTGTAGGCTGAGCCCTGCGAGGTCACGAACAGATGTTCGCATGCCGACGCCCTCTCCCCGTCCCGTAGAGGACCCCTTGCGGCGAACGCGAGCTCTTGGAGCGTGCCCCGTCCAGGAGAAAGCGGAAGACACCCCTGACGTCGTTTCGATGCAGAGCCCCGACGATCCATCGGGCTTCGCATCATCGCCCGCGCTGACAATCGTGTACCGCGCCCGAAAAACCCCCCGCTGCTGCCTTCGCGCGCGTAGTGTGTCATTGGCACGAACCGCTGTATGTCGCGCAAGGATCGGAGCGCGAGTATTCGTCTGTGAGGAGCAGCTCAATGGCCCATTTTGGCATCGTGCATCAGTTCCCCGGGGGCAGCGAGGCGCAGTACGAGGCGTCGCGCGCGGCCGCACATCCCAGCGACGGCTCATTGCCCGAGGGACAGCTGTTTCACGCCGCGGGGCCCTCGGCCGATGGCTGGATGATCATGGCGATCCACGAATCGAAGGAGAGCTGGGAGCAGTTCCGTGACGGCACGCTGATGCCCCTGCTGCAAGCCGGCATCGACGGTGGCTTCGACGGGCCGCCCCAGGAGACATCGTTCGAGGTCCACAACGAGCAGCAGGCGGAGGGCTGACTGTCCAGCGCCCGGCGTGGCAGTCGTGCAAAGCTGCGCAGGTTCGACGGGTGACGGTCCGCCGCACATGCTGCTAGGGCTGAGCACAAGAACCGGCTTGGCCGCCGCCGCTTTCAGGCTGGCGGTTGTGATGTGCGCATGCCGGTGACGCCCAGCCGCGACGGCGTCGAGATCGCCTATGCGACCTATGGCAGCGATGGTGCCGAAGGACCAGCAGTGGTCCTCGTGCACGGTTGGGCAGGCAATCGCACGTATTGGGCTCACCAGATCGACTACTTGACTGAGCGCTATCACGTCATCGCGATCGACCTGGGAGGACACGGCGAGTCGGGGCTGGGCCGCATCGATTGGAATCTCGCGGCGTTCGGCGACGACGTCGTCGCGGTCGTCGACGAGATCGGCACCAACAGGGTCGCTCTCGTCGGGCACTCGATGGGCGGTGACGCCGTCGTCCACGCCGCGCGACGGCTCGGTGACCGCGTTGCCGGGCTGGTGTGGGTCGACGTGATGCGATCGCTCGTCAACGAAACGGTTTCTTCACCCGAAGAGGTCGAGGCGTTCGTCGCGCCGTTCCGCGACGACTTTGCAGCCGCAGTAAATCGATTCGTGCGAAGACTCCTTCCGGAGACCGCCGACGGCTGGCTGGTCGATCGCATTGCCACCGACATGGCGGCCACTTCCAGAGAGGTTGCTCTCGGCTCGCTGCCCTATGCGCGCAACCGCCAGCCCGCGATCCTAGCGGCGCTGCCTGACATCGCGGCACCGATCGTTGCGATCAACCCCACCACCTCGCCGACCGACATCGCGTCGCTGCGCCGGCACGACGTCGAGCCCATCCTCCTAAAGGACGTCGGCCACTTCCCGATGATCGAGGCCCCCGACCGGTTCAATGCGGTACTGGCCGCGACGATTGCCTCGTTCGGCAGCTGAACCACCAGCGCACTGCCGGCACGGCGCTGCCTTCCGCTCCGAGCAAAGCGTAGCGCCGGCCGCGGCAGCAGCGTCCCGTTCAGCGTGTCGCTTTCCGGACGTTCGAAGCAGATCACGGCGACGGCACCGTGCCGTCGCCGCAGGCCGCGCGGCGTGGAACAACGCACCTAGCGTGCGCGCGGCCAATGCGCTCGGGCGGGCTCTAACCCGGGGGCTCGCCGCGGACTGACGTACGTCGCAGCGCCGATGGCGGTACTGCGCCCGCGAAGAGACGCTGTTCGCGGTCTGGGACGTTCACAGGAAACCGTCGCTTCTGTTGGCGGCTGGGGAGTCGCCCGCGGGGGATCACGGTCAAGATCGCCGCCATCGAACAAAAGACGAACTTCCGCGCTCAGCTCACATCCGGGGGGATGATCGGCATAGAGGTTGGCGCCGACGTCGCCGCGAACGTGGACCTAGACGAGTTCATGGTCTTCGAGCAGAACGAAGACCAGGCGCGATCGTTCTTCCGAGGTCTGCTCTTCAAGCACATCACGGCTGGCCAAGACGAGCTCGTCCACCCAACAATCGCGTCCATGAAAAGCGACACCGAACTGATCCGGGATGGGTTCACCGACAGGCGTGCTTTCGATGAGCTTGTCCGCGCGGCAGAAGGCGTTCCGCGCGACGCGAGCAACATCGCCGCGAGGGCTGCCCTTCGGGCGTCGTGGAGCAAGATCTCCGTTCCCGACGTGCGTGTGACCGCGCGGGCGTGGTTCCAGAACGACAAGGAAGCAGCGCTCCGTAGGCGCCCAAACGCCCTTCCACTCCTGAACTGGATCATCGACAGGGTCGTCCGAGAGACGCGGGCCCGAGGGTTCCTCGTCAGCCAGAAATCCGCTGCCGCGCCCCTGCTTTTGGCTCTCTTCGACGGCCGGGTGCTACACGTCGTGCGCAAGGGCTACTCCGCCCAGGATCAGCCGGGCGAACGTTACGACGTATACGTAATCGACTATGGCGCCTCGGGCGCCACGCCGGGAACCTTCCGTGACCTGCACGCGCGCTGACGCTCGCGCGGCGCGCCGCGGGAGGCGGGCGGCTGAACTACCGCGTGCCCGAGGATCACAGGCGAGCGGTCGCGGCCAAGCGATCAACCCGCCTCCAGCAAGGGCACCACTACTAATCTCAAAGCGCCGCCAACGGCCGACCCCACTCGCCGCTTCCACCCAAAGCCGCTAGCACCCGATCGACTGCTTGATCGCCGTGGCATCCGCGATCAGCTTCGTCGCGTCGGTCGTCTCGATCTTCTTGCCCGACTGCGCCCGCACCTCCTGGATGAACGAGTCGAGCTTCAAGCACGCTTCCGCGGTGTCGCCGGCGTTGTAGGCGGCCAGCGCCGCCTGAAGCTTCTTGACGAGGCTGTTCTCGGTGCCGCGGTGCAGCCCGAGCGCCTCCACGCTGTTCGCCAGGTCGGTCAGCTGCTGCGCCGGCTGACGATCGTCGTCACAAATGTCGCCCTCGCCGTCGGCGTCCCAGTCGGCCTGGTCGGCGTTCGCCGCATCCGGGCAGTTGTCGGAGCCGTTGAGCTCGCCGTCGCCGTCGCGGTCCGCGTCGCAGGCGTCCCCGAGCCCGTCGGCGTCGCGGTCTGCCTGATCGCGGTTGTCCACGGTCGGGCAGTTGTCCGAGGCGTCGGACACCGTGTCGCCGTCGCGGTCGGCGTCGCAGGCGTCGCCCAGCGTGTCACCGTCCTGGTCTGCCTGGCCGAGGTTGGCGGTATCCGGGCAGTTGTCGCCCGCGTTGGGCACGGTGTCGCCGTCGCGGTCGCCGTCGCACACGTCGCCCTGGCCGTCGCCGTCGGCGTCGGCCTGATCGCCGTTCGGCGCATCCGGGCAGTTGTCGCTCGCGTTCGCGTCGCCGTCGCCGTCGCGATCGCTGTCGCAGGCGTCGCCCTGTCCGTCGCCGTCCTGGTCGGCCTGGTCGGTGTTCGCGTCATCCGGGCAGTTGTCACCCGCGTTCGCCGCGCCGTCGCCGTCGCGATCGCTGTCGCAGGCGTCGCCGTGGCCGTCGCTGTCGGCGTCGGCCTGGTCGGGGTTCGCGTCATCCGGGCAGTTGTCGGCGCGGTTGGCGACCCCGTCGCCGTCGCGATCCCCCGCACGGTCGCGTACGAACACCTCCTGCCGGCCGTTCGTGTCGCCGGGGACGTAGTTCGTGCCATAGCCCGTGAAGGCCACATGGCGCCCGTCGGCGCTGACAGCGCTCTCCACGCTATCGGCGTTCGCCTGCCCACCCGCGAGCGTCAGGCTCACCCGTTCGAGGGTGCCGGCCTCGCGGTCGCGCAGGAAGACGTCACGCGCCGCGTTGGAATCGCCGCTCACCAGGTTCGATGCGGAGGATTCGAACGCGACAAAGCGACCGTCGGGGCTGAGCGCCGCGGACCACGAGCGGTCGTTGGACTCGGTGCCGCCGGCAGCGACGCTCATGCGCTCGGTCGAGCCGTCGCTCGTGTCGTGCAGGAAGACGTCGAAGCCGCCGTTGGTGTCGCCCGCGACGAGGTTCGTTGCCCACGACCCCATGAGGACGTAGCGGCCGTCCGCGCTGATCCCTTGCGGGGTGCTGGAGTCGTCGGCCTGCGTGCCGTCCGACGATACGCTGACGCGCGTCACGCTGCCGTCGGCACGGTCCTTGAGGAACACGTCGGCCCGGCCGTTCGTGTCTCCGGAGACGAAGTTCCAGTCGCCGGACGAGAACGCGACGAAGCGTCCGTCCGCGGAGATGGACGACTCGCCGCTCGACCCGGCGACCTGACTCCCGGCGGCCGTCACGCTGACGCGTTCGAGCGCGCCGGTCGATCGGTCGTGCACGAAGACGTCCGCGTTGCTGTTCGTGTCGCCGGCGACGAGGTTAGGCGCGCTGGAGCCGAAGGCCACGTGGCGCCCGTCACCGCTGAGCCGTACGCTGAAGCTCTCACCGGCCGCCTGTTCACCGGCGGCCGACTCGCTGATTCGCTCGGTCGTGCCCGTCAGGCGATCGTGCAGGAAGACGTCGCGCACGGCGTTGGTGTCTGCGGCCACGAGCGTCGAGGCATTGGACTCGAAGGCGACGAAGCGCCCGTCGGCGCTCAGACTCGGATTGACGCTGATGCCATCGCCCTGCGCTCCGGTGGACGCGACGCTCACGCGAGTCACGGCGCCCGTCTCGCGGTCGCGCACGAAGACGTCCATGACGCCGTTCGTGTCACCGGCCACGAGATTCGAGGCGGCGGAGCGAAACGCGACGAAGCGCCCGTCGGCGCTGAGCGCCGGATCGTCGCTGAAGCCGTCCCCCTGCGTTCCGTCGGGCGCGACGGCGATGCGCTCCGTGGTCCCGGCCGCCGCCGCCGCCGCGGGCATGAGTGCCGCGAGCACGGCGAAGAACGCGAGCAATGCCGTCGTCGAGAAAGCCGGCCGTAGCATCCTGCACCCTCCTTGGACATCACCCTGGACCAGCGCGGCCCCATCGCTCTTGAGCGCACCATAAAACGAGGCCGGCATTGCATGCAACTGTGACATCGCGCACAGAGACCGGCATCAGCCTTACGGACGATCTTCGCTCGCCCGCCGGGATGATCTTCGTGTTGCACGCGAGACCCGATCGGCGTCAAGCGACGCGAGACCGAGCCTCTCCGCCCTCTTAGCACCTGCGCCTCGCAGCCGATCCGCCTGCGGGAGTCCGATTTCCGGTCCTCGGGCGGGCCGCCCAACGGCACACCGATTCGCTCGCCGGCGCCGGCGACAGATCCCACTGCCGAACGCTCACCGGGACGCGACTGCCGCGGCCGGCGCTACCGGGTTTGCCTCAAAGCAGCATCGAGTGCCAGGGGAACGAGTGGTCGCCGCCGACGGGCAAGTCGTGCGGCTCGGCGCTACGGCGTGAGCGCCTGTTGCAGGTCGCGCCAGAGGTCGTCCGGATGCTCGCAGCCGACGCTAAGCCGGATGAGGCCGGGCGGTAGGTGGGTCTGGCCCGGGATGGCGGCGCGGCGTTCCATGGTCGACTCGACGCCGCCGAGGCTGGTGGCATGTCGGATGATGCGCACCGAGCCGCAGACCGCGTCTGCAGGCGCGGCGCCGCCCTGCACGTCGAAGGACACCACGGCCCCGAAGCCCGGGTAGCGCACTACCTCCACGGCGGAGTGCTGCGCGAGCCGTTCGGCGAGATCAGTCGCCGACGCGGTTGCGCGCTGGAGCCGCAACGGGAGCGTGCGCATGCCGCGGACGGCGAGAAACGTCTCCAAGGCACCGGGCGTGGCTCCGGCCAGCGTGCGGCGCTCGCGCAGCTGGTGTGCGCGCTCGGGCGTCGAGGAGACAACGGCTCCGAGCAGGAGATCAGAGTGCCCGCCCAGGTACTTCGTGGCCGAGTGCATGACCAAGTCGGCACCGAGTTCGAGCGGACGCTGTACGAGCGGTGTCGCGAAGGTGCTGTCGATCACCACCAGCGCGTCCGCCGAGCGCGGCGCGGCGCAGATCGCTGGGAGATCGGCGACACGCAACAGCGGGTTCGACGGCGATTCCAGCCATACGAGGTCCGCGTCGGCGGCGAGCTCGATCCAGCGCGCCGTGTCTTCGATTCGCACCCGCTCCACACGCCATCGGCCACGCTCCGCTCCGGCGGCGGCCAGGCCGGAGACGGCTTGGTAGCAGTCGTCTCCTAGGACGACCTTGGCTCCGACCGGCAGCAGGTCGAACACTGCCGCCGCAGCGCCCATGCCCGAGGCGAATGCGACCGCCTCGCCGCCCTCCAGGCCGCCCAGCAGCTCCTCAAAAGCCTCCCAGGTCGGCGTAGCGTCATCCCGGCTGTAGGAACGCTCGGAGCCGAGCTGGAAGTTCGAAGCGGGCACCGGGGGGACGTTCAGCGGCGCTCCCTCGCTATCGGCCCCTCGTCCCGCCATCACGGCCCATGTTTCCGGCTTCACTTCCGAACGTTGCACCATGCCGGGCAGTATGAGGCGCAGGCCGGTCCACCCGCCGAGCACTTCCGCTTTCGCCTTGGAAGCCGCGAGGAAGTCAGAACGGGTGCAGGGTCGCGTGCCGCGTGAGCAGCCCCTGCTAGCACCGGTGATAGCCGGGGCTGCTCACCGGCGTGGGTGGGGTGCGAACGCCCAGAACAACTCGCCGGACCGTATAGCGCCGCTGAGGCTCGCTGACGTCACCGACATGCATGACGCCGGAACCTATCGAACAGTCCAGGCAGAGAACCGGTCCATCGTTGACCTCGTGGACGATGAACTTATCGGTCTACATCAAACGGCGCGTGGCCAAGGGAGTCGATGCTGTCAGTCGGTGCTGCCGGCCGGAATGATCCATTCGCAGCGCTGTCCGGTCACCGACGCGATGAGGTCGAAGTCGGCGTCGTAATGCACGACGGTCAGGTCATGTTGCTCGGCGGCCGCCGCCACGAGCAGGTCGGGAATCTTTCGTCCGCGCTGGCTCTGCTTTGCCAGCAGTCGCTGGACCTGGAGTGCTCGGCGGATGTGGGCGCTGGTGGTCGGGATCGCTTCGAACGCGTCGAGCGCGCCGATGAGGCGATCCCATTCGACTTCGTTGCGTGCGGAGTAGCCGATCTCGAGGTCGCAGATCGTTGGTCGTGCGAGCGCGCCGGCGACGGCGAGCTGCTCGATCGCGGCTCGCACTTCTGAGTTGCCGAGGCGCTTGAGCGCGCTGGTATCGACGAGATGCGTCAGCGCCATGCGTCGGCGCGATCGCGAAGATCAGCGGCGCCGAGGGTGTCGAGCGCTGCCGTGACGCGAGGCCGGCGCTGCTCGGTGGCAAGCCGCAGCGCCTGGTTGACGGTGTCTTTGATCGTCATGGTGCCCAACTCAGCGCGCGCCGCGCTCAGCGCATCCTCGTCCAGATCGATCAGGTGCTTTGACACCCGTGGAGCATATACCGCAGGGCTCGTGTATATCCAGCGTCGCCCTGGCGCGGCTGTCGTGGTAGCACTGCGTGGCAGCCTCGTCAACGACAGGAACCATCGGCGGCCTCCGAGGTCTGCTGAATGACGGCATCGAGGGTCCGCATGCTCAGCGAGTCGAGGCCCACGTTTCCAGGCCCTTCTGAATGGCAGTAATGCCCCCGCCAGGAATCGAACCTGGAACCTTCGGATTAAGAGTCCGCTGCTCTGCCAGTTGAGCTACAGGGGCTGGGGCGAAGATCCTAGCGACGGCCTACTGGCCGGTGGTCGTGGCGCCCTGGGAGGCCTGCTGCGCGGCCTGGGCCGCGACCGACTGCTTGTAGGTCTTCAGCGCATCGCGCAGCTCTTTGCGCTCGTCCGCCGGGGCGAGGTCGACCGCACGGGTGGAGGCGAGGTCGCCGAGCCGGTTGTCGCCCGCCTGGTAGGCGAGCGCCGCGAGCTGCTGATAGAGGTTCGAGCTCGGCGGCTTCTCGGCGGCGGTCACCAGCTGCTTGGCGCGCACGGCCTTGGGCAGCTCGTCGAGGCCCTGGTAGGCCTGCACCATGAGGTTCGCCGCCCGCAGGTTCGGCTGCTTGGCCGCGAGCGTGAGGTGGCGCTCCCAGGCGTCCGTGGCGAGACCGAGGCGGCGCCTGCCGTCATCGGTGTAGGAGCCGTCCTGCGCGACGCCGTTGACGCCGGCACGCTGGAAGCGCGCGATCGCCAGCTGCGCCCACGCATCTGCGTCCTTCGGGTTGGCGCGCACCTTCGCGAGCTGCGCGTCGATGCGCTTGTCGACCGCCTCCGCCGCGCTGCCACCGGACTGGGCGTCGTCGGTGAACGCGTCGACGAGGCCGCCGCTCTGGTCGCTGCCGATGCCGAACAGCACAAGTCCGCCGCCCATGAGGATGGCGAGGCTGAGGTAGATCACTTGCACGGTGCGGCGCCGGCCACGTCCGCGCAGGTCGAACAACATCGGGTGATCAGTCCTTCCGGTCGGGTTCCCCCAGCTTAGTCAGATCCGTCCGCGACTCATCCGGGTCCTCGTCGCCCTCGTCGTCCGCGCCGGCGCCGTCATCGTCGTCCGGCTCGTCGTCGTCATCGTCGAAGCCGTCGCCGTCCTCGTCGTCTCCGCGCCGGCGCCGTCATCGTCGTCCGGCTCGTCCTCGTCATCGTCGAAGCCGTCGTCGTCCTCGTCGTCCTCGTCGTCCTCGTCCTCCCAGCGCCCCACCCGGTCGCCGGGCGGCTTGACGCGCTCCAGCCAGCGCGCCAGCAGGATGCTCAGTTCGAAGAGGACGATCAGCGGCGCCATCGCCAGCGACATCGTGAACGGGTCGGGGGTCGGCGTGGCGACCGCCGCGAGCACCGCGATGCCGAGGATCACGTAGCCGCGGTTGCGCGCCAGCTGCTTGGTCGTGAAGATCCCCAGCCGCGTCACCGCCAGCACGCCGACGGGGATCTGGAAGAGCACGCCGACGCCCGCCACGAAGAGGACCGCGAACTTGAAGTAGTCCTTGGCCTGCAACAGGATGTCGAAGGAGTCGTCGTTGAAGTTCTGCAGGAACTCCACGGCTCGGGTGAGCACGACGAAGTAGCCGAATGCGGCGCCCATGACGAACAGCACGGGCACCATGAGCATCAGCGGCAACGCCACCTTGCGCTCGCCCGGGCTGAACGCCGGCAACACGAAGGCGTAGGCCTGGAAGAGCAGCATCGGCATCGCCAGCAGCAGCGATGCGTAGAAGGCGATCGTGATCGTCGCCGTGAACGGCTCGGTGACGCCCAGCGTGACGAGGTTTCGCTGCGTGTTGGTCGGTCGCGCCTCGGCCGCCACGGCGAACTGGCGGCTGGCCGTGGCCAGCAGCTCGGCGCTGCTCGTGATCGAGCGGCGCTGCGCGTCCGTGAGGTTCTCGGCGCCTTCGAGCCCCTTGAACGTCCTGGCCGCCGAACCGAGCGCGGGGGCCAGCACCTTGAACGCCTCGCCGGTCTCGATCTGGAAGCGGGCCGACTGCTCGAGCGGGTCCTGGCTCGCTTGACTGGGGTCCTGCAGGTTCTGCGTCTCGCGCACCGGCTTGGTGACGATGTCGAGGATCGCGTTGTTCTGCCAGAAGCACAGGACGAACGCGGCCACGAGCGTGAAGGCCGAGATGAGAAGCCGCCTGCGCAGCTCCGTCAGGTGGTCGACGAGGGTGAGCTTGTCCTCGTGACCGATCGGCCGCAGTCCTGTCGGCATGCGGCGCGAGGTCTAGGTGCGCGTCGTGCGCACAGCGTCGTCCGATTCCTCGGCGCGCGCTGCGGTGATCTTCGACGGCTCGTCGTCGTCGTCCTTGTGGCTGCCGGTGATGGAGTCCTTGA
This sequence comes from uncultured Actinomycetes bacterium, assembly GCA_963742745.1. Classification (GTDB taxonomy): domain Bacteria; phylum Actinomycetota; class Thermoleophilia; order Solirubrobacterales; family Solirubrobacteraceae; genus CADCVQ01. The sequence continues at coordinate 204,643 of CAVUND010000004.1, read as the reverse complement.
ACTCGCGCATGCCCGATCCGAGCGAGCGGCCGAGGTCCGGGAGGCGCTTGGGTCCGAAGACGACGAGCGCGATCACGAGCACGATGAGCATTTCTGGCAGGCCGATGCCGAGCGGCATGATGGATCCTCGATTCGGTAGGAAAAATAGGGTACCGCGCAGTCCTTTGCGCGGACGTTTTCTGGACACGCTTAGCAGATGGTTCAAGTTCCGTCGCCGCATGCCGATGAGTCGGTCATGCAGGAGTTCGATCACAACCACTCTGCGGATCACAAGCGGTACGTCCGCAAGGTGACCCTGCCCTCCGGAAAGACGATCGAGGTCATCTCCTTCGACGATGACCTCGCCCCCGCGCAGCGCGATCTGCACGTGTGCCCCGAATGTGACTCGCAGCTCGTCTATCCCGTGCAATGGGAAGAGGCCGAACAGGCCCGCTGGGAGGTCAAACTGCGCTGCCCCAACTGCGAGTGGAGCGTCACCGACACCTTCGACGAGGCGCTCATCCAGCGCTTCGACGAGACGCTCGACCGCGGCACCGAGGCGCTCGTCGCCGACCTGCGCACGCTCTCGCGGGCCAACATGGAATCCGACGTGGAGCGCTTCATCGACGCGCTGCACGCCGAGTACGTCCTGCCCGAAGACTTCTAGGCCCGAGCTCGCGAGACCGTAATCCCCGCGCACGGAGTTGGCCGCAAGGCTGGTGTCGTGACACTCTAGGCCTGACGATCGACCACCGAATCTGCGACGAGGCGCAGTGCCCGGCGCTGCCCGGTGTCCAGCGCAAGCGGCTCGAGCCGGGCGATCGCCCCGTCGATGAGCCGCTGCGCGCGCGCTCGGGCATCGGCGAGCGCGCCCGTCGCCTCGATCCGGTCGCACAGCTTGGCGGCTTCCTCGGGCGTCGTGATGGCCCGCAGGTCGATCTCGCCCAGCGTCGGCTCGCGCTCGCGCGCGAGGATCAGCGGGAGGGTGACGGTGCCGTCGAGCAGGTCCACCCCGCGCGGCTTGCCGGTGACCGACGGGGGACCCGCGACATCGATGACGTCGTCGAGCAGCTGAAACGCCAGGCCGATCCCACGACCGAACGCGCCGATCGCCGCAACCTCCTCGGCCGGTGCCTGCGCCGCGATCGCGCCGAGCTCACACGAAGCCTCGAACAGTCGGGCCGTCTTCAGCTCGCAGCGCAGCAGGTAGCGCTCGATCGGCACGGCCGGGTTCCACGCGTCCTGGCGCTGGAGCAGCTCGCCCTCGGCGAGCGCCGACGTCGCGTGTGACAGCGACCGCACCGCCGCCAGTGAGCCGACGGCGGCGAGCTCCGCGAACGCGCGCGAGAAGAGCAGGTCGCCGGTCGCGACGGCGAGCTCGCGGCCACCCTGAGCCCAGACCGTCGGCACGCCGCGACGCAGCCCGGCGCGGTCGAGGACATCGTCGTGGACGAGCGTCGCGCTGTGGATCAGCTCCACGGCGGCGGCGGCCGCGATCAGCTCGCTGCCCCCGGACGCCCGCGGTCCGGCGGCCAGCAGGACGAGTAGGGGGCGCAGGCGCTTGCCGCCGGCGGTGATCGTGCCACCGGCATGGCGTTCGAGGAGCGGCCCATGCCCCGTGGCGAGCGCGACGAGACGCTCCTCCACCCGCTCGAGCAGCTGCGGCACATCGCCGCCCGCGGCGCGGACGATCTCGTCGACGGTCGCCGTCGCAGCGGTCATCGCCGGCACACGGTCATCGCGTCCGGGGACGTCGCGGATCGAGCGCCACGTGCGCCATCACGTCATTGTCGCTGCTCACGACCGCTTCGTGCCGACGTGCAGCGCGATGATGCCGCCGGCGGTGAGGATGTAGCGCACATCCAGGCCGCAGACGTCCATCCGTGCGGCCAGTTCAGCCGGGGCCGGAAAGCGCCTGACGGAGTTGGGCAGGTACTCGTAGGCCTGCGGATCGCCGGCGACCTTGCCGATCAGCGGCACGATGCGATCGAACCAGAGGCGGTAGAAGCCCGACAGCGGCGGCCGTGTCGGCGTCGTGATCTCGAGCACGACGACGGTTCCGCCCGGACGCACGACGCGCGCCATCTCGGCCAGGCCGCGGTCGAGATCGGAGAAGTTGCGTGCGCCGAAGCCGACGGTGGCGGTGGCGAACTCGCCATCGGCGTAGGGCAGCTTCATCGCGTTGGCCCACTCGAAGGTCAGCGGGACCGGTGACATCGCGCCCGCCCGACGGGATGCCTTTTCCCGGGCCCGCGTCAGCATCTCCTCCGAGAAGTCCGACGCGATCACCTCGCCGCCGGGCGCCACGCGGGCGGCGAGCTCGAGCGCGAGGTCGCCCGTGCCGGTGGCGACGTCGAGCGCGCGGTCGCCGGGGCCGACGCGCGAGAGGTCGACGGCGCGGCGGCGCCACTTGTGGTGCAGCCCCGCCGTCATGACCGAGTTCATGACGTCGTAGAAGCCGGCGATGCGGTCGAACATCGCGCGCACCTGCGGCTCCTGCAGCGTCCCCTTGTCGATGGGCGGTGGCAGGGCTAGATCTTAATGCGAGCCGGACTTCAGCTGCGCGAGGAACTCCACGAGGTCGTCGCGCTTCTTCGTCGTCAGGTCGGTGTACGCCGGCATCGGCGCCGTCGGATTGACGAGCGTACGGGCGATCGCCTGGCGCGCGAGGCGCTCGCCGATCGTCGACAGGTCCGGCCCCAGCGTGCCGCCGTTGTGGCCGATCTTGTGGCAGGCCAGGCAGCCCGACTGGGCGACCACCTGCTTGCCGGACTCCCACTGGCGCAGGTTCTCCTGGCCGGCGGCGACGACGGCCTCGGGCGCCTCCATGTCGATCTGGTTCGGCGAGCCGGCGTTGGCGCCCTCGTAGGTGAGGAAGGCCATCGCGGCGATCGTGAAGAACGCGGCGGCCATCGCGATCGGCCGGCGCTCGGGGCGCCGCTCCGGGCCGCGGTCGTAGAACGGCAGCAGGAACAGCAGGATCATGCAGATCGTCGGCACGCCGATCGCGGCCAGCGGCGTCAGCGACGGCGGCTTGATGACGCGCAGGACCTCGAAGAGGAAGAAGAAGTACCACTCCGGACGCGGCGTGTAGGTCGTCGTCGTCGGGTCGACCTTGGGCCCCAGCTCGGCGCCGAGGACCAGCGACATCCCGATGATCGAGGCCATGACGACGACCGCCATGAGCGAGTCCTTGGCGACCGCGTAGGGGAAGAACGGCTTGCCCTGCGACTTGAGGATCGAGTACTCGCGGAGGTAGGCCTCCTTCTCGCGGGTGTTCATGTCTCGTCCTTGCGCAGCTCGGGATCGACGTCGGCGCGGATCCACGGCGGCGCCGTCGTCCCCAGGCGCGCGACGAGATACAGGTGTGCGCCGATCATCGCGGCGATCGCGCCGGGCAGGACGAGCATGTGCAAGGCGTAGAAGCGCGCAAGGGTGGTGGTGCCGAACTCGGGACCCGCTCTGAGGAAGTCGTTGAGGTAGGGGCCGATGAGCGGCCCGGTGCCGTTGATCGCCACGCCGACCGTCGTCGCCCAGAAGGAGCGCTGGTCGAACGGCAGCAGGTAGCCGGTGAAGGACATGAACAGCGTCAGGATCAGCAGCACGACGCCGATGACCCAGTTCAGCTCACGCGGGTACTTGTAGGCGCCCCAGAAGAACGTGCGGCCCATGTGCAGGAAGACGAGGATCACCATGACGGTGGAGCCCCACTTGTGCATGCCGCGCACGAACTCGCCGAGGAACACCTCGTTGGTGAGGTGGCGCATCGACTCGTAGGCGCGCGTGGCCGACGGGTCGTAGTACATCGCGAGGATCACGCCGGTCACGGCCTGGGAGAGGAACGCGAACAGCGACGCGGAGCCGAGCGTGTAGAACCAGTTCGTCCCCTTGGGGATCTTGCGGAACATCAGCCAGCGCGCGCCGCCGGACATCGACGTGCGTTCGTCGAGCCAGTCGACGACGGTGATGCCCTTCTCGGCGGCCTTGTCCTTCATCCCCGCCGCCGCCTTGCCGTTGTCCTCGCTCGGCCCCTTGGGCTTGGGGCGCAGGGCGCGCGGGAGGGGTGGCTTGAGGTTCGCCATCGTCTAGGTCCCCGGGATCTTGCGGACGGTGGGGCGGGCGGGGTAGACGTATTGCCCGATGCCGTCCAGCGGCATCCCCGGGTCGCGCGGCGAGAAGCGCCGCAGCTCGGAGTTGACGCTGAAGCGCGGGCCGACCTCGAGGTTGCCGTTGCGCACGCGGGTGTAGAAGCGATCGAGCGGGCGCACCGGCGGACCGCCGGCGACCTTGCCCTCGAAGTCATAGACGCCGCCGTGGCACGGGCAGATGAAGCGCTCGGAGGCCTCGACGAAGCGCACCGGGCAGCCGAGGTGCATACAGCGCGACGAGATCGCGATGAACTCGTTGTACTCGTCGCGTTCCTCGGAATCGAGCTCGGCGCTGTACTTGCGGATGTAGACCGTCGACTTGCCGACATCGCCGATGCCGCGCACGAGCGTCAGCGTCCGCGGGATGTACGTGTCGTCGGCGAAGTCCCCGACCGGGCCGACCGACTCCCAGTGCTGCTCGTGCTTCTCGAAGACCGGGGCGACGGCCAGGCCGACGGCCGGCAGCGTGAACGCCGCGGCGGCGACGCCGCCGGCGACGTGGACCGTGCCGGTCATGAAGCGACGGCGGCTGACGGTCTCGCCCTCGAACGCGCCGGGGATCTGCGCCTCGGCCGTCGTCTTGGGCTTCTTGGGTTCCTTGCGCTCACGTGACACGGGCACGGAAATCTACTGCCCCGGACAACTCGGCGATGCGCCAAACGGCGTGCTGTGGCCGTTGTTACAAAGATGTCTCAAAGTCCGGACCTCGCCGCCGCCGCTCGCAGCGCCTCGGCGGCGTTCGGGTCGCCGGCCCGGGCGAGCTCCTTCGCGGCGGCCGTGCGCTCGTCCGCGCCCCAGCCGATCGAGACCGCGCCCGCCTGCCACGCGGCGAGCGCGAGCTCGGCGTCGCCGGCCGTGTGGGCCTGGGCGGAGAGCGCGATGATGTCGGCGAGCTCGGCGATCGCCGTCAGATCGCCGATCGCCGCCAGCCGCGCGAGGCCGAGCGCGTAGAGACGGTCGCCCGCGAGCAGCGCGAGGTCGGGGTCGGCGATGTGCACGACGCGGGGCCGGCCGTAGTGCAGCAGGCAGCCCTCGAGCACGGCGCTGACGGCGAGCTCGACCTCCTCGCGATGGGCGGCGACGCGCGGGCCCGACGCCGCGAGCGCGACCGGATCGGGGCCCCCCTCGGCGACGTAGCCGGGTGGCGCCGCGCTCATGACGTCGGCGAGCGGGCTGCCGCTGTCGCGCACGGCGGCGCGCAGGCGCTCGCTCTGGTGGCTGGCCGTCTCGCGGCTCATCGCTCGATGTCCGCGAAGGCGGCCGCGGCGGCCGTGACGGTGCGCTCGATGTGCTCGGGCGTATGCGCGAGCGACGGAAACCACGCCTCGAACTGCGAGGCGGGCGCGTACACGCCGCGCGCGAGCAGGCCGCGACACCAGCTCGCGTAGGCGTCGCGGTCGCAGGCCTGGGCGCCCGCGTAGTCGGTGACCGGCTCGGCACTGAAGAACAGCGTCAGCAGGCCGGTGGTGCTGACGATCTGGACGTCGTCGTAGCCGCCCGAGCGGGCCGCCTCGGCGAGGCCGTCGGCGAGCGCATGCGTCGTCGCGGCGAGGTTGGCGTAGGGCTGCTCGCCGTCGAGCAGCGCGAGCGTGGCCAGGCCCGCCGCGACGGCGAGCGGGTTTCCCGACAGCGTGCCGGCCTGGTAGACGTCGCCGGCCGGCGCGATGCGCTGCATGAGCCGGCGCGACGCGCCGTAGGCGGCGGCCGGCAGCCCGCCGCCGATGACCTTGCCCATGACGGTGATGTCGGGGATGACGCCCGCCAGCTCCTGCGCGCCCCCGCGCGACACGCGAAAGCCGGAGATGACCTCGTCGAAGATCAGCAGCGCGCCGGTGTCGTCCGCGCGCGAGCGCAGCAGCTCGAGAAAGCCCTCGGTAGGCGGCACGAGGCCCATGTTCGCCGGGAAGGGCTCGGCGAGGATCGCCGCGAACTCGTACTCCTCCGTCACGGCCATGAGCCGGTCGACGTCGTTCCACGGGACCACCGTCGTGGCCGCGGCGACCTCGGCGGGCACGCCGGGCGAGGCGGGGATGCCCTGCGTCGCGAGCCCGCTGCCGGCGTCGGCGAGCAGGCCGTCGACGTGGCCGTGGTAGGCGCCGGCGAACTTCAGCAGCCTCGTGCGACCCGTCGCGGCGCGCGCGAGGCGGATCGCGCTCATCGATGCCTCGGTGCCCGACGAGGTCATCCGCAGCATCTCGACGCCCGGGACGCGGCGACCGACCTCCTCCGCGAGGTCGACCTCGCCGGCGGTCGGGGCGCCGAAGCTCGTGCCACGGTGAGCGGCGTCGGTCACGGCCGCGACGATCGCCGGGTGCGCGTGGCCCGCGATGAGCGGACCCCACGAGCAGACCCAGTCGACGAACGGGTTCTCGTCGACGTCGAAGATCTCGCCGCCGGCCCCGCGCCGCATGAACAGCGGGTCGCGCCCGATCGATTGCATCGCCCGGACGGGGGAGTTCACGCCGCCGGGCAGGACGTTCAGGGCACGGGCGTAGAGCTCAGCCGAGCGCCGGTCGCGCAGCGAGACGGTCACGCCCGCGCCGTACTCGGCTTCCCAGTTCTTGAAGTCGTCCGTGAAGTACAGAAGACGGATCTTCTTGAACTCGGTCGACGAGTAGAGCGTCGCGCGCTCGGTGATGTCGAACTCCTCGGCGATCGCGTCGAGGATCGCGTCGCACTCCTCCTTGGAGCGGCCGTGGGCCATCGTGAAGACCGAGTAGGGCCAGTCCTCGTACGTCGGGCGCTGGTAGCAGTGCGAGATGCCGCGGAAGGAGGCCATCCGCGGGCCGAACTCGGCGATCTTGTCCTCGGGCACCTTCCAGACGCCCATGCCGTTGGCGCTGAAGCCCGCACGGCGATGAAAGAGGATCGCGGCGACGCGGCGCAGCAGGCCGCGCTCCTTCATGCCGGCCATGTGCTCGAGCAGCGCGGCCTGCGTCATGCCGAGCTGAGCGGCAGCCGGCGCGTAGGGCTCGGGGACGACCGGCATGTCGCCCTGGGTCGCGCGGATGACGGCGACGTCGAGCTCGTCGTAGGGCACGCCCTCGAGGTCGACCGGCGCCTCGGCGACGCCCTCGGTGGAGAGCGACTTCGTCGTGCCCTCCATCTCGAGGTCCATGCGGATCTTGAAGAGCTTGAGCGTCGGCAGCTGGCGGATCGACTCGGCGCCGGTGAGCTCCTGCAGCACGTCGAGGGTGCCCTGCAGGCCGAGCTCCGAGTCGCCTTCGACGGCAAGCGTGAACCACATGTTGAAGTCGTGGTTGCGCAGGTAGTTGTGGCTGACGCCGGGATGGGAGTTGATGATCTTCGCGGCCCGCCATGGGTGCTCGGGGTCGACCTTGGCCGCGACGAGCATCGAGCCGTAGCCGAGCGCGCGGGTGTCGTAGATCGGCGTGACCTGGCGGATGATGCGGTCGTCGAGCAGGCGCTGCACGCGCGCCATGACCTCGGCCTCGGTCAGCCCGGCGAGCTGCGCCACGGCGGCGTAGGGCTTGGGCTGCAGCGGGAACTTGCCCTGCATGAGGTTGAGGACCTTGCGATCGGTCTCGTCGATCGGCGCGGCCGTGCCGTCCTTGCGCGAGCGGATCTTCGGGGTTGGTGTCACAGCCACTGGCAGCGTCCTTCGCGTGGTAGGTGATGACGATGTCGGCGCCGGCGCGCCGGATCGACGTCAGGGTCTCCAGCACGGCGGCGCGCTCGTCGAGTGCGCCCGCCGCCGCGGCGGCCTTGATCATGGCGTACTCGCCGCTGACGTTGTAGGCGGCCACGGGCAGGCTCGTCGCCTCCTTGACGCGCCGGATGACGTCGAGGTAGGCGAGCGCGGGCTTGACCATCACGACGTCGGCGCCCTCCTGGACGTCGAGCAGCGCCTCGCGGACAGCCTCGTTGCCGTTGGCCGGATCCATCTGGTAGGCGCGGCGGTCGCCGAAGGCCGGGGTCGAGCCGGCGGCCTCGCGAAACGGGCCGTAGAACGCCGATGCGAACTTCGCGGAGTAGGCGACGATCGGCGTGTCGGCGAAGCCGTCCTCGTCGAGCGCCGCGCGGACGGCGCCGATGCGCCCGTCCATCATGTCGCTGGGTGCGACGACGTCGGCGCCGGCGCGGGCGTGCGAGACGGCCGTGCGCGCGATGAGCTCGACGCTGGGGTCGTTGTCGACGGCGCCGTCGGCGCGCAGCAGCCCGCAGTGGCCGTGGTCGGTGTACTCGCACAGGCAGACGTCGGACATGACGACGAGGTCGGGATGGGCGTCCTTGATCGCGCGCGTCGCGAGCTGGACGATGCCCTCGTCGTCGTAGGCGCCGCTGCCCTCGGCGTCCTTGTGCTCGGGGATGCCGAACAGCAGCACGGCGGGCAGGCCGAGCGCGGCGGCTTCGCCCGCCTCCTCGACAGCGGCCGAGATCGACAGGCGGTCGATGCCGGGCAGGGAGGCGATCGGCGTGCGTCCGGCGTGCGGTCCGGCCTCGACGAAGAGCGGCAGGACCATGTCGGCCGGGCTCAGGCGCGTCTCGCGCACGAGGTCGCGCAGGACGGGCGTCGCGCGCAGCCGCCGCAGGCGGGTCGCGGGGAAGGGCATACCCCTAGGGTACCTGCGCTTTGCGGCGATCTCGTTACATCGGCGCGCGGGTCGCGGGCGGGCGCTGCGGGCCATACTTCGGGGAGCGATGACCGGCTCCCCCCACCCGAAGGACTGGCGCACGGCGGGCGTGCGCGTCGTCCGCTCCGACGAGCTGGATCCGAACACGCCGCAGACCCCGGGGATGAGCCGCGCGGCGGCGATCACGGCCGCGCGGGCGGGCGCCGAGAAGCTGTGGGCGGGGACCGTCGACGTCGCGCCCGACGCGAGCACCGGCCCCCACCACCACGGCGAGGTCGAGAGCATCATCTACGTTGTCAGCGGGCGGGCGCGGATGCGCTGGGGCGAGCGGCTGGAGTACGTCGCCGACGCCGAACCCGGCGACTTCATCTTCGTCCCGCCCTACGTGCCCCACCAGGAGATCAACGCCCTCGCCGACACCCCGCTGTCCTGCGTGGTCGTGCGCTCCGGCCAGGAGCCGGTCGTCGTGAACCTCGACCTGCCCGACGTCGAGCCCGACCCCGAGCGCGTGCGCTGGGTCGACGACATGCACGCCTAGCGGCGAGCGGTGGGCACCTTCGTGCTCGGCGGCTCGTCGGACGCAGGCCGATCGCCCGGCAGCGGCGGGGGCGGCTCGGGCGGTGGCTGGACCGGCGGCGCGTGGCCGATGACGAGCGGCGATCCGGTGTTCCACGGCTCGAAGACGAGGTGGCGGCGCAGGTAGACGACGGTCTCGCGCAGCACGGCGGCGATCGGCAGCGCAACCAGCGCCCCGATGAAGCCATAGGTATGCCCGCCGAGCAGCAGCGCGAGGATCACCAGCAGCGGGTTCAGGCGCAGCGCGCGGCCGAAGACGTTCGGCGCCACGATGTGGCCCTCGAGCTGCTGCAGCGCGAGGAACAGCAGGACGACCCACACCGCCATGAGCGGATCCTGCACGAGCGCGAGGATCACCGGCGGCAGCGCGCCGAGCACCGGCCCGACGTACGGCACGAGCTCCATGACGCCGAAGAACAGGCCGAACGCGAAGGCGTACGTACGGCCGTCGGGGAAGATGCCGAGCACGCCGAAGATCCACAGCGCAAAGCCCGCCGAGACGCCCATGATCGCGCTGAACAGCAGCTGCCCGCGCACGTAGCCGAAGACCGCATGCTGGACGCGCGTCGGGTAGTCGTCCTCCGGCGTGCCGTCGCCGGGCGGCATGACCGAGCGCACGAGCTCGCCGATCCGCGGGGCGTAGATGAGCATGTAGATCGAGATGACGACGACGAGGATCATGTAGAACGACAGCTCGACGAGCAGCCGCAGCAGCTCGCCGGTGAACGACACGATCTCGCCCGAGCCGGTGACGATCTGGTCCTGCAGACTGGCCAGCGCGCTGTCGCTCTCGCCCTTGATCTGGACGTCGATGCCCTTGTCGTCGAAGAACGCCTGGACGTCGTCGAGCATGGCGCTCGCGTCGTCGACGAGGCCCGGGACGTCGTTGGCGAACGACGTCGCCTGGTCGGAGATCGGGCCGGCCGCGAGAAAGCCGATGAACGGCAGCGCGGTGAAGAACGCGAGGTAGACCGCGATGACGGCCAGCGTGCGCGGGACGCGCACGCGCTGCAGCAGCGCGACGAGCGGGTTGAGGATCAGCGCGATGACCGCCGCGACGATGAACAGCAGCAGCACGACGCCCGCCGCGGTGGCCACGGCGTACAACGCGAGCACCGCCAGCGGCAGCATGACGAGCTGCACCCAGCGCGCGACGATGACCGGCGTGCCAGGCGGCGGCGGCGGGGGGCCCGGCGAGGGCGCGGGCGGGATGTCGGTGAACTCGTCGTCCATCCCTGCGTCAGAGTATGTCCCGTGCCAGGGACAGTCGCGAGCATCCTCTTCATCGGTGACGTCGTCGGCTCGCTCGGCCGGCACACGCTGCTGAACCTCCTGCCGGCGCTGCGCGAGCGCCACGATCCGACCTTCGTCGTCGTCAACGGCGAGAACGCCGCCGGGGGTCTGGGCATCACGCCGAAGATCGCCGACGAGCTCTTCGCCGCGGACGTCGACGTCATCACGCTGGGCAACCACGCCTACCACCGCAAGGAGGTCTTCCCCTACCTCGACGCGCACGAGGCGATCCTGCGGCCCTACAACTACCTGCGCAGCCAGCCGGGCCACGGCGTCTGCGTCGTGCAGAGCGCCAGCGGGGTGCGGCTCGGCGTCGTGAACCTGAGCGGCAACCTGTTCCTGCGCGCCGGGCGGCCGGCGTTCACCGACATCGACGTCGCGCTGGGCGAGCTCGACGGCCGCTGCGACCACGTCCTCGTCGACTTCCACGCCGAGGCGACGAGCGAGAAGGTGGCGCTGGGCTGGTATCTCGACGGCCGGGTGAGCGCCGTCGTCGGCACCCACACGCACGTGCCGACGGCCGATGCGCGCGTACTGCCGCAGGGAACGGCCTACATCACCGACGTCGGGATGACGGGCCCGCGCGGCGGCGTGATCGGCGTGCGCAAGGAGCAGTCGATCCGCGGCTTCGTGACGCACATGAACGAGCGCTACGAGACCTCCGAGGACGACCCCTGGCTGATGGGCGTGCTCGTGCGCTGCTCGGACGCCATGAAGGCCGACTCGATCGAGCAGGTGCTGTTGCCGGCGCGCTGAGCGGCCGGTCGGTCGGGTGCTACGACCGCGGCGAGCGCCAGGCGGAGGCCTCGCCCACCGCCTCCTCGGTCGGCTCGAACTGGACCCCGCCGTCGGCCGGATGCGGCTGGCGGTGGTCGAAGACCCCGATCCGAACGGGGAACGGGATCCCGTAGGGAAACGCCTTGCAGACCATGCCGACGGGCGCGTTGCGGTCCAGATGGCGGCAGAGATGGCAGATCCCGCCGGTCGGCAGGGGCTTCTTCTCGATCGGCGTGTCGGCGCTCACCGGCCGGGAATGTACCCGCGATCGGCCACCGGACGGCGCGCGGCGCTCCTCACCGCTGACAGGCCGGGCACCAGTACGTCGTGCGCCCGCCGACGGTCGCACGCTCCAGCCCGCGACCGTCACGCGGACAGACGCCGTCGCGGTCGCGGACCGCGACGAACCTCCCGGTGTGCACGCCGCCCTTGCGAATCGCCGAGCGGGTCGCGGCGCGCAGCTCCCGGCGCAGGCGGTCCAGCTCGTCGTCCGACAGGTCGCCGGTCATCCGGCGCGGCGCGATCTGCGCCCGCCAGAGCGCCTCGTCGGCGAGCAGGTTTCCGACGCCCGAGATCGCGCCCTGGTGCAGCAGGCGCGCCTTGACGGGTGTATTGCCCGAACCGATCAGCCGCCGGAAGTCGTCGCGGCCGACGGCGGCGGCGTCCGGCCCGACGTGGCTGAAGTCCGGGTCGAGGATCGCGCGCCCGAGCCGGCGGCGGTCGCGCAGCGCAAAGCGCGTGCCGTCGGTGAACTGCACCGTGAACCGGTCCCAGATCGGCTTGTCGGTCGGCGCCTGGAGCGCGATGTGGCCGGCCATCCCCAGGTGCAGGCCGAGCGTCGGGCCGTCGTCCGTCTGCAGCCAGAGGAACTTGCCGCGGCGGTGGGCGCTGACGAACGCGTGGCCGACGAGCGCCGAGGCGAGCTCGCCGGGCTGGTGCGGGCGGCAGACGTACGTGTCGCTGTCGTCGACGGCCGCGATCTCACGTCCCAGCACCGACTCGAGCGTCTGGCGCGCGCGCTCGGCCTCGGGCAGCTCAGGCATCGCGTCCGGCCGTGGCGAGCAGGTGCTCGCAGATCAGGCGGTTGACGACGCCGGGCTGCTGCACCGAGGCCAGGTGGGCGGCGTCGGCGACGACCTCCAGGCGCGCCCCCGCGATCGCGCCGGCGATGAGCGCCTGGTGCTCGGGCGCGGAGGCGGGGTCGTCGGCGCCGGAGACGACGAGCGTCGGCGCCGCGATGCGCGGCAGGTCGCCACGCAGGTCCATCCGCTCGATCGCGCCGCAGCAGGCGGCGTAGCCGTGCGGCGACTGGGCGACGAGCATGCCGCGCAGCCACCGGCGCACCTCCGGGTGCGCAGCGGCGAAGGCGGGCGTCAGCCAGCGGTCGACGATCGTGTCCGCGACGGGCTCCGGGCTGCCGGCGGCCAGCACCTCGCGGGCGCGCTGCGCCCAGGCCGACGCCGGCGGCAGGTGGGCCGCGGTGCACATGACGACGAGCCGGCCGATCCGGTCGGGCGCGTTGATGGCCAGCCACATCCCCACCATCGCGCCGATCGACAGCCCGCAGTAGTGCGCGCGCTCGATGCCGAGGCGGTCCATGAGCGCGAGGACGTCGCCGCCGAGATCGGCGATCTCGTAGGGCCCCGGCGGCTCCGGCGAGCGGCCGTGCCCGCGGTGATCGAAGCGCACGACGCGCAGCTGGCCGGCGAGCGCCGGCACCTGCGCGTCCCACACCTCGAGGTTCGTGCCCAGCGAGCTGCCCAGCAGCACGACGGGCCCGTCGCCGGGCCCCTCGATCACGTGATGCAGCGCGACGTTCACCGGCGTCGCGCCACGCGGGCGCCCACCGCTACAGCGGCAGCTTGCCGCGCCCGCGACGTCCCGCCGACGCGCTGCGGCCCGCGGCCTTCGAGCCGGAGTTGAAGGGCTTGGCGAGCAGGCGGCCCAACGGGCCCGGCGCCTTGGAGCCCGCCCGGCTGCCGAGGCCGAACGCGCGGTGCGCCCCGCGCTCGGGGCCGTGCGACAGGCGCGGCGCCAGGAAGGCGAGGATGAGCAGGATGACGCATACGGCGATGATGGCTCCAATGAGCACGGCGAGGGACCTCCCGGTTTGGAATGATGCGTAGGGGCCCAGTACCCGCCCGCGCGCCGTGGCAGGCGGGGCTGGACGATCAGGCGCGCTCGAGGAACGCGTTGCAGCGCGCCGGCTCGCCGCTCTCGTAGCCGGTCAGCAGGGCGTCGCGGCGCTGCTCCGGGGTTCCGTGGTGGCGCGCGTTGCCGACGTCGAAGTCGCCGACGGCGAGCGCGGCGCTCGTCGCCTCCTCGATGTCGCCGGGTTCGAGCAGCCCCTCCTCATAGACGGCGTGCGCCCAGGTGCCGGCGAGGCAGTCGGCCTGCAGCTCGAACGGCTTCGCGGTCGCGCTGACGGCGTTGTCGAAGACGCCCAGCTCCTGCTGCAGGTTGTGCGCGTACTCGTGCGCCAGGACGTAGGCGACGGCGAAGTCGCCCGCCGCGCGGCCGAAGCCGGCGCGCTCGCCGGGCAGCCCGCGCAGGACGCCGTTGTACAGGTCGGCGGCGAACTGCTGGGCGACGTAGATCGTGTCGTCGGCCGGACAGTAGAACGCCGCCGAGTCGTCGGCGACGGTGCCGCAGGCGTTCAGCTGCACCCGTCCCGGCGCGATCGCGCTGAAGCCGACGCGCGGCTCGGGCAGGTCGGAGGCGGCGAGCGTGCGCGTCCAGTACGTGTCGATGCTCGTGAGGATGCGGGTCATGAACGCGTCGATCGTCTCGGGCTCGGTGTTGCCGCGCGAGCGCACCAGGGGGCTCGTGGACTCGGCCTGCGGGACGACGCGCTCGAGCTCGCCGAGCACCTCCTCGATGCGCCTGCCGTAGCGCTCGCGGCGCTCCTCGAACTCCTTGCGCGCGTCCGCGATGCGCTCGGCGAAGCGCTCCTCGACGCGGTCGCGCGCGGTCTGGAAGTCCTCGCTGCCGCAGCCGCCGGCGGCGAGCGCCAAGCCGGTCAGCGCGAGGCAGGCGAGGCGGCGCGGGCTCGGCATGCCGACGCATCTTCCCCGCCCGGCGCATCGCTACCCGTCGAGCGGCCGGCGGGCCGGCCCCCACAACGTCCGGAGCTCGCTCACGTCGGGCCCCCCACCTCGACCTCGAGCGCCGCGCCGGGCCGGCGCCGCGCGAGCGACGCGACGAGCACCGCAAGCGCGACGAGCAGCAGCGCGTTGCGGGCCGCGACGATCAGCACGACGTCGGTCTGCACGTTGATGAGGTCGAAGTAGCGGCTCGGGAACTCGACGTGGGTGAGCACGATCGCCGCGGTCACGAGCAGCGCCACCGCGCGCTCGCCCCACACCCACGCCAGCGCGGCGAACGGCGCCAGCCAGATGACGTACTGCGGCGAGAAGACCTTGCCGAGCGTGACGAACGCCAGCAGCGCCGCGAGGCCGCACAGCACCATGTGGCGCGGGCCGGGCCGCCGCGCGGCGAGCAGCACGATCGCGGCCATGGCGAGCAGGAGCAGCCCGGCGAACAGCGCCTCGACGAGCTCGGCGTGGCCGCCGTCCAGGCCGTTTGACTTGAAGCGGTCCGGGCGCAGGTTGGTCCCGGTGACGTCCGACCCGCCGAGCGCGAAGAGCACGCTCGCCGGCGTCGACTCGATCTGCACCGGCCGGTCGAGATGGAATTCGAACGAGTCGACGTAGCCCGCGCCGGCCAGCGGCAGCGAGATCGCGACGACGACCGCGGCGAAGATCGCGCCGCCGCGCAGCACGGCGCGCCACTCCCCGCGGCCGCCCAGCCAGACGAGCGCGACGACGGCGAGCAGGCCGGGGAAGAGCTTCAACATCGTGCCGAGGCCGAGCAGCACGAAGGCGAGGTCGCGGCGCTCGCGGGCGAGCGCGAGCAGGCCGGCCAGCGTCACCGCGATCGGCAGCGGGTCGAAGTGCGTGCGTACCGACGCGCCGATCAGCACCGGCGCCAGCACGAGCAGCCAGGCCACCGTGACGCGCTCGCGGCCGGGACCGGCGAGGCGCGCGGCGAGCTGCTGGCCGATGACCAGGCACAGCGCCATGAGCACGCCGAAGGTCCACTCGATCGACGCGGGGTCACGGCCGAAGACGCCCGCCAGCCAGAGCGGCAGCGCCGCCAGCGGCGGGTACTCGAAGCCGAAGTCGACGTACGGCAGGTGGCCGTCGTGCAGCAGGATCGCGTACTGCTGGTAGACGTAGAGGTCGTTGACGGTGATGTCGGCGAACGGCCCCGTCGTCGTCGCGACCGCGAAGACCGCGAGCAGCGCCAGGCCCGCGAGGCCGAGGTGCGCCCGCACGCTCATCGCGGCCGCGGGCGCAGGCGCAGCGGCGGCTCGCCGCTGAACGGACCCAGGCGCCCGAGCACGGCGATCATCACCAGGCCGAAGAACCACGGGATGTACAGGTAGAACCAGTGCGTCACCGCGAGCTGCAGGGCGAGCAGGATCGCCGCGCTGCAGGCCGCCAGGCCGACGACGTCGCGGCGTCGCGGGACAAACGCCAGCGCGACCGCCAGTGCCACGGCCGCGACCTGCAGCGCGCGCTGGGCGACGTTCAGCCAGGCCACGTCGGGGTCGTACAGGCCCCAGATCGAGAACGGCGACCCGCGCTGGGCCTGGAAGGCGATCGTGTGGTCCCAGAACGTGCGCAGGTCGAGGTCGCCCAGCAGCGGCGCGAACGCGAGGGCCGTCGCGGCGCCGAAGCCGGCGACGTAGCCCAGCAACGCGCGCGGGCGCCAGCCGTCCTGCGTCGCGAACAGCGGGGCGAGCGCGAGCGGCGCGAACTTCGTCAGCCCGGCGAGCGCGACGAACGCGCCGCGGCCGGGCGCGCTGCCCGCCGCCCACACCGCCGCCAGCACGAGCGCCGCGACGAGCGTGTCGTTGGAGTTGGACATGAGCGCGTAGAGCGTGAACGGGTACGAGGCCCACGCGTAGGCGAGCAGCACGCCGAGATCGGGACCGCGGACCCGGCGGCCGATGAGGAAGAGCAGCAGGCAGGCGAGCAGGTCGAAGGCGATCGCCGCCGCGTGCGCGGCCGGCAGGTCGTCCCAGCGCCCGCTCCACGAGGACGCCTGCTCGAACGGCACATAGGCGAGGTAGACCACGGGGCCGTACGTGTCGCCCATCGCGTTGTCGCTCGGGAAGGCGCCGTACAGCGGACGGGCGTCGACGATCTTGTCGGCGCCGATCACCCCCGCGTAGCCGACGTCGATGACGTTGGAGCTCGTCACGTTCAGCGCGACGCGAAAGCCGATCAGGAAGATCACGGCGATCGCCAGCCAGGCGACCGGCACGAGCAGGCGCAGCGGCCGCGGTGCGGCGGCGCTCTCGCCCCGGCGCAGCCCGATCCACAGCATCCGCCCGAACAGGTAGGCGAGCAGCGGATACAGCAGCGGGACCGCGACGTCGATCCGCGCGGCGTTGAAGAACGCCGTCGACGCCGAGAAGGCGCTCAGCACGAGCAGGTCGAGGTGGAGCATCCCCCACGGCCGGCGCAGGAACGGCGCGACGAACGCCAGCGCGAGCGGGATCCACACCCACGGCGAGTTGACGATGCGCCCGAACGCCCCCGGGTAGCCGCGCGCCATCGACCACGCCACCTGGTAGTCGGTCCAGGCCTCGACGACGCGGCCGCTGCGGTCGTCGATGAGCACCTGCGCGATCTCCTTGCGCGGCGCGCCGGGCGGCGTCCGCGCGTAGTAGGAGACCTGCCAGCGGTCGGTGCCCTTGAGGAAGATCTCGCGTGTCGAGCCCGGCCACTCGCGGCGCTCGCGGCGGACCTTCTGCACCGCGTCGGCGGCGGCGCCCACGCGCGAGGGGATCCGCCGGCGCCCGACCGGCGCCACGTCGAGGCGCGGCGGGCGCACGAGCGCGTTGGGGCTGACCGGCGTCCCCGGCAGGCCGGTCGTCAGCCCACCCGACCCCGAGCCGGCGCGCGACTGCGCGGAAGCGGGGCCGGCGCCGGCACCGGCGCCGAGCAGCGCGAGGCAGATCAGCAGCGCGGCACCGACCGCGCCGCGCGATCCGCGGGCCCGGCCGGTCAGAGGCGCGTATCGCGGATGCAGGGCGCCGCGGGCGAAGGTCACAGTGCCAGCGGCACGGTTCGGACGTGGGATCCTGCGCCGCGAGCGCGTGCAGAGACGGTTCCGGTCGTGGAATCAGCCATGCCCGGAAGCTCCAGAGCTTGTTGCCGATGAAGTTCAGCGGGGTGGCGGACGCGATCGCCAGCGCCTGTGCGGGCACCGCCGCCACGCCGAGGCCGTCGACGAGCGCGTAGAGGACCGCGAGGTTGAAGGCGAACGCGGCGAGCGAGACCACGCAGAAGCGCGCCGCCTGGAAGCCGGCGTGGCCCTCGCCGGCACGGAACGTCCACAGGCGGTTCCAGATGAAGTTGTTGCTCAGCGCGACGATGAACGCGGCCGTCGCGGCGATCCCCTTGTCGAAGTCCGCGCCGTGCACGGCCGCGGCGAACACCGCGAGGTTGATGACGTAGCCGCTCGCCCCGACCGTGGCGAAGCGCACGAGCTGCGCCCAGTTGGCCGGCTTGCGCAGCGCGGCGCGGGCGCGCGCCTGGCCGCGCAGGCGGGGCGGGTCGATCGTGGGGTCGGCCACTGCCTCGTCGGCGGGCATGCCGAAAGGTTACGCGGCGCCGAAGTGGCCGACGACCATCGGCGCGATGTCGGCGATCGACCAGTTGCCGTCGGCGCGCGCGGCGGGCACGTCGACACCGCAGAACAGCAGCGCGCCGAGCGAGTCGACGCGGTGCAGCGAGCCGTGGCTGCCGCCGCGCACGTGGGCGCGGTTGCCCCAGTCCGGAAACTCGTAGGCGGGCTCGGCCGACAGCAGGACGTCGCCGGATGTCGGGCAGCGCATCGCGGCCCACACGCGCGCCAGCGCGTCGGGGTAGTGCTCGCAGTACAGGACGCCGTCCTCGAGGTGGGCCAGCAGCGTGTCGAGCTCGCCATCCACCGACCAGCGCCGGCCGCGCACGTCGGCGACGTCGTCGCCCGGCGCGAAGGTCAGCTCGCCGCGCTCGCCGCCGATCCGCACCCGCTCGCCGTCCCACCACATGACGAGGTCGACGCCCTCGATCGCGCGCGCCGTGGTGACGACCCGCGCCAGCGCGCTCTCGGGCGAGTCCATCAGCACGTAGATCATCGCCGAGCGCTGGGCCGGGCACAGCGCGATCTCCGCGTGGCGCGCGCCCGCCCCCGACGGCGGCAGCACGCGCCAGTCCGAGAACGGACCGGTCAGGTCGATCACGCGCTCGATGTGCGAGTGCGAGTGGTCGGCCATGACGATCATCGCGTGCTCGTCGAGGAAGGCGTCGGCGCCGCCGCCGGCCTCCATCACGCGCCACAGCTCGGCGTCGGCGGTGGCGATCGACTGGATCTGCGCGTGCGGACCGTTCTTGTGCGAGTGGGCGTCGTTGTCGGGCAGCGACAGCAGCAGGAAGTCGAACAGGTCGTGCTCGACGAGATAGGAGCCGACGCAGCCGGCGTGCTGGTCGCGCATCCCGGGGATCCCCATCCGCGACCAGCAGGTCGTCCTCTGGCTGGCGAAGATGTCGGCGTAGAAGAGCTCTCGCGGCCCGAGCGTCGTGCGCTTGTTGAACAGCTGCGAGGCGGCCCGCGTGAGCGCGAAGTCGCGCGAGATCTCGTGCTCGTGGCGGCCGCGGTAGATGAGGTAGCTCGTGCAGGCCGTGCGCACGGCGCCCGTGTCGTCGAGCGTCTCGAAGATCGTCGGCACGTCGGGCGACAGGTGCGTGGCGTTCATGTTGAAGATCGTGTCGACGAGCTGGTTGTTGAGGCCGAACTTGCGCGAGGCGGCGAACGAGGAGCCGTACTCGACGTAGCGCTGCTCGGCGCGCGAGTACCAGTTCATCGAGGGGATCTCGTGCTCGTCCTGCAGCCGGCCGGTGGCGATCGCCCCCGCGCAGACCGGTGTCACCGAGGGAAACGCCGCGACGCAGTCGTCCACGTACCGGCCGCGCTCGGCGATCGCCGTCAGCGCGGGCGCGCTGCCGGACTTCATCGCGCGCTCGACCATCGTCGGCTTCATGCCGTCGATGACGGTCAGGATCAGCTTCGGGGGTTTGGCCGAGCTCACCGCAGGATGCGCAGCCCGGCGTACTTCTCGCCCTCGCGGCGCTTGCCGCCGCGCAGCATGAAGGCCAAGAAGCCGAGCGCGAGGACCGAGATCGGGGCCACGACGACCGACAGGCCGGCGAGCAGGACCGCGGTGCCCTCGAGGTAGATCGGCAGCGCGCCGCGCGCCTCCTCGTCCAGGCGTGCGCGGACGCGCGCCATGAGCGAGCGCGTCGCGGCCATCGCCAGCGCGGCGCACAGCCCGCCCGCCAGCAGGCCCGGCCACCAGACGTCGGTGTTGTCGGCGAGCGTCGCCGCGAACAGCAGCGCGCCGAGACCGATGCCGACGCCCTGCAGCGCCGACTCGACCGGCGCCTCGGCGAACCGGCGGCGCTGCGCGATGACGACGGCGATCAGCACGAGCACGACGCCGAGCAGCCAGCCGGGCTGCTCGAGGAACGCAAACGGCGTGTCCTCGTAGTCGATCCCGACGTCCGCGGTCGCCAGCGCGCCCGCGACGAGCGCCGGCAGGAAGGGCCGGATGCCGGCGGCGCCGGACAGGCCGGCGCCCTGGAGAATGTCGATCAGCAGCTGCAACGCGTCCGGTACCGTGGAGGGCGCATGACGATAGACGACAGGGACGCGCGGACCCCTGGCGAACCTCGATCGATGACGTCTACCCCGGCTGCTCGCCAGACGTCACGCGATCTCGAGCGCTACGCCGGCCTGTTCGCCGCACGCACGAAGGTCATGAAGTCCTCGGCGATGCGCGATCTCATGGCGCTCACCGAGCGCAGCGACATCATCTCGCTGGCCGGCGGCCTGCCCGACACGTCGTCGTTTCCCGCCGCGTCGTTCGCCGCGATCATGAGCTCGGTCGCGGTCGACTCGACCGCCCGCTCGCTGCAGTACGGCCCGACCGAGGGCCTGACCGTGCTCAAGCGCTGCATCGCCGAGGTCATGGCCGAGGAGGGCACGTTCATCGACGCCGACGACGTGCTCGTCACGACCGGCGGCCAGCAGGTCATCGACCTCGTCTGCAAGACGCTCATCGACCCCGGCGACGTGATCATCGCCGAGGCGCCGACCTACCCGGGCGCGGTGCCGACGTTCTGTTCCTACCAGGCCGAGGTCATCCAGATCAGCCTCGACGAGGACGGGATGCGCATCGACGAGCTCGAGGCGACGCTCGACCGCCTCGCCGCCGAGGGACGCCGGCCGAAGTTCATCTACACCGTGCCGACCTTCCAGAACCCGGGCGGCACGACGATGTCGCTGCCGCGCCGCCACCGCCTCGTCGAGGTCGTCCGCGAGCGCGAGCTGCTCGTCCTCGAGGACAACCCCTACGGCCTGCTGCGCTACGAGGGCGAGCCGCTGCCGACGCTCTTCTCCCTGGACGGCGGCGACTTCGTCATCTACCTGGGCACGTTCTCGAAGATCCTCTCGCCGGGCGTGCGCCTGGGCTGGAGCGTCGGACCGCGGCCGGTGCTCGAGAAGATGAACGTCGGCAAGCAGGCGTCGGACCTGTGCTCGTCGTCGCTGACCCAGCTCTTCGTCGCCGCCTACTTCGAGAGCGGTCGCTGGCAGGACTACGTGCACTCGCTCAAGGAGATCTACCGCCGACGCCGCGACGTGATGCTCGACTCCCTGGCGGAGTGCCTGGGCCCCGAGTGCAGCTGGACGCACCCGCAGGGCGGCCTGTTCATCTGGGTCACGCTGCCCGACTACATCGACACGACCGACCTGCTCGCGCGCGCGCTCGACGAGCACGTGGCCTTCGTGCCCGGCCGCTCGGCGTTCCTCGACGGCCGCGGCGCCAGCTCGATGCGGCTGAACTTCTCCGGCGTCGGTGAGGCCGACATCCGCGAGGGCGTGCGGCGCATCGGCGAGGTCGTGCGCGAGCAGGTCGAGCTCTACGGCACGCTGACCGGCTCGCTGCGGGCGATCGAGCCGACCGCCGAGCCCGTGCCGGCCGAGCCCTCCGCGGCGCTGGCCGACGTGCTGCACCTGCCTGCGCCCGAGGCCCGCCGCGAGGGCGGGCGCGGGTTTCGCGAGGGATGACCCGCGTCGCCGTCCTCAAGGGCGGCCGCTCGCTGGAGCGCCAGGTGTCGCTGAAGTCCGGCGCGCGCGTGCAGGACGCGCTCGAGCGCCTCGGCCATGACGTGATCGGCGTCGACGTCGGCCATGACCTCGTCGCGCGCCTGCGCGAGGTTGCGCCCGAGGTGGCGTTCGTCGCCCTGCACGGCCGCGACGGCGAGGACGGCACCGTGCAGGAGCTGCTCGAAGCGCTCGGGATCCCCTACACCGGCAGCGGCGTGTCGGCCTGCATCCGCTGCGCAGACAAGGTCATCGCCAAGCACCACATGCTCGACGCGGAGATCCCGACACCGGACTTCTTCGCGTTCAACGAGACCGCGTTCAAGGAGCTCGGCGCCGCCGATGCGCTGCCGGCGATCGAGGAGCGCCTCGGGTTTCCGATCGTCGTCAAGCCGGCGGGCCAGGGCTCGGCGCTGGGGATCAAGTTCGCCGCCACCCCCAAGGACGTGCCGGGCGCGCTCGTGGCCGCGTTCTCCTACGGCGACAAGGTCCTGCTCGAGCGCCACATCCCGGGCCGCGATCTCGCCGTCTCGCTGCTGGATCGCGAGGTGCTGCCGGTCGTCGAGGCGGTGCCGCGCGAGGAGAACTTCTATGACTTCGAGTCGCGCTACGAGATCGGCCGCACGGACTTCGTCTGCCCGGCCGAGCTGCCCGAGGAGATCACCGAGCGCGCGCAGGACCTCGCGGTGCAGGTCTGGGACGTGCTGGGCTGCCGCGGCTTTGCCCGCGTGGACCTCATGTACTGCGAGGACAACGCCGAGCTGACCGTGCTGGAGGCCAACGCGATCCCCGGGATGACCGAGACGTCGCTGCTGCCGATGGCGGCCGACGAGGCGGGCATCGGGTTCGACGCGCTCATCGGGCGCATCGTGGACCTCGCTCACCTCTAGGCCGGGCCGGCGGCGGCGCGGCGCCGGGCGGTCACTCCTCGCCGGCGAAGTCCTCCGGTGAGACCTGGTCGAGGAAGTCCTTGAACTTCTCGACGACCTCCTCGGTGTCCTCGACGTCGTGCTCGAACTCGATCGCCGACTCGGCGATGACCTCCTCGGCGGCGAAGATCGGCGCGCCCGAGCGCACGGCGAGCGCGAGCGCGTCGCTGGGCCGCGAGTCGATCTCCATCTCCTTGCCGTCGACGGCGAGCGTGATCGAGGCGAAGAACGTGTTGTCGCGCAGTTCGGTCACCGCGACCTGGGTGCAGCGGACGTCGAGCTCGCCGAGCATGTCGCAGAGCAGATCGTGCGTCATCGGGCGCGGCGTCGTGGCTCCCTGGAGCTTCATGAGGATCGCCGCGGCCTCGGGGTGGCCGATCCAGATCGGGAGGAACTTGTTGCTGTCGACGGTCTTCAGGAGCACGATCGGCTGCTTGCCGACCATGTCGAAGCTGACGCCGTAGATGACCATCTCCTGCATGGGAGGAGCATAGCTGTGGGCTGGGAGGTGCTCTGATCCTGGACGAAACGCGCGCCGGCGCGCGCGCGCGAAGTGGCAGCGATGACTGCTCCCCCTTCCGTTCTTGGCGCGCAGACCCTACAGTCGGACCCATGGCTGCCACCGATGCACTGGCCGCCCCGCGGGGCACCAGTGGCCGCGACCGGATCCTCGACGCCGCCTACGGGCTCTTCAGCCGTTCCGGCGTTCGCGCGATCGGGGTCGACACGATCACCGCCGAGGCCGACGTCGCGAAGATGACGCTGTATCGCAACTTCGCCTCCAAGGGCGACCTCGCGGTCGCCTATCTCGCGCTGCGCGAGCAGCGCTGGACCGAGGGCTGGGTGCAGGCGGAGGTGCTGCGCCGCACCGAGGCGCCCGCGCAGCAGCTGCTGACGATCTTCGAGATCTTCACGGAGTGGTTTGAGCGCGACGACTTCGAGGGCTGTGCCTTCATCACGTCGCTGCTGGAGTTCGACGATCTCGAGGACCCGGTCCGCGGGGCCTGCGTCACGCACCTGGCGAACATCCGCGCGTTCGTCGCCGGGCGGGCGGCGGCGGCGGGTATCGCCGACCCGGAGCGCTTCGCGGCGCAGTGGCACATCCTCATGAAGGGCTCGATCGTCGCTCGCCACGAGGGCGACCGCGACGCCGCGCGCAAGGCGCGCGAGCTGGGCGAGCTGCTGCTGGCCCGCGAGGGCCTCGCGGTCGGCGCCTGACCGTCGCTCAGGCAGTCAGGACGAGCGGAGCGCCGTCGCGGACGACGATCGTGTGCTCGGTGTGCGCGGCGAGCGAGCCGTCGACGGTGCTGACCGTCCAGCCGTCGCGGCTCATGCGCACCTCGGGACCGCCCGCGGCGACGAGCGGCTCGATCGTGATGACGAGCCCGTCGCTCAGCGGCTGCGACAGCGCGGGGTCGAAGACGTTGGGCACGTCGGGCGCCTCGTGGATGCGCCGGCCGATGCCGTGGCCCATCAGCCCGTCGCAGACCGAGAAGCCGCGGGCCTGGACGAGGCGCTGGACGGTCGCGCCGATCTCGTTGAGCGCGACGCCGGTGCGGACGACCTTCAGCGCGGCGTCGAGCGCCTGCTCGGAGGCGCGGACGAGCCTGCGTGCCTGCGGGCGGGCGTCGCCGACGGCGACCGTGCGGCACGCGTCGGCGTAGAAGCCGTCGAGCTCGGCCGTGACGTCGAGCTTGACGAGGTCGCCGCGGCGCAGCCTGCGGCGGCCGGGGATCCCGTGTACGGCCTCGTCGTTGACGCTGATGCATGTCGTGCCGGGAAAGCCGTAGTCGAGCTGCGGGCCCGAGCGCGCGCCGGCACGGTCGAACTCCCTGGCGGCGATGAGATCCAGCTCGCCGGTGGTGATCCCGGGCCGCACTGCGCGCCGCATCGCGCGGATCGCCTGCGCGACGACCTGACCGGCCGCGCGCAGGCCGCGCAGCTCCTCGGGCGTGTCGACGGACATGGTGGCGTCAGCGTAGCCAGCAACGCGCGGCGCCGGGGTCAGGCGCCCGAGAAATCTGCCGTGCTCGGGATCTCCTCGGGGGGGCGGCCGATCACGATCGCGATCTGCTTCTGGTCGGTCAGCTGGATGGCGCGCGGATCTTGCGTATAGGGCCTGCCGTCCACATGGAACGCGAGTTCCTCGTCGCCGCAGAAGGGCCCGACGCAGGATTCGGTCAGGCGCACGCCCCATTCGGTGAAGAACTCGCCAAGCGTGTTCGGTTCCGCGCTCTTGGCCTCGGTGTGAATGACGCCGGAGCTGTCATGTGTGTGCAGCGGTGAGATGCACGGGCGACGACACAGCTCGATGCCTCCGTAGGTCGTCGACCCGTCGGGTTCCTGCGTGGTCTTCACCTCAGGGTCGCGGACGTTGATGCCGATCGCGGACGGCACCGTGACCGGCTCGCCATCTACGAAGACGTCCAGGTGCGCATGGACGTGGTTGTTCAGAAACTCCTTGCGCTCCGGCTTCAACCCCGCGAGAGCGGTGCGCACGAGGGCATCTTGGGGCGCCGGCCAGTTCACCACCCGGGCAGGTTTCGGCTCCGGATCTGACTCGGAGCCCAGCAGGATCACCGCGATTACGCCAACGGCTGCCACGGCCGCTGCTGCTATCGCGTAACGCCATCTCCCCGACACGGCGCGAGTATACGCCGCAGCACGCCCGAAATTCAGGCGGATTCGGCCTTCGCGGTCGTTCGCGGTCGGTCACGCGAGTTGCCCGCAAGACCCGCGTTTTCGTCCTTGGCCTGCCGTGCCGGAACCGATCAAACGCCTCGTGAAGCGCCAGCCGCTTCCGTTTCGCTTCCACCGCAGTCCCGGACGAGCCTTGCGCGAGCGCCCTAGACCGCAGAAAACCCCGCCTGAGCGGGGCTTGCGGAGTGGGCGATCCTGGATTCGAACCTGGGACCTCTTCCTTATCAGAGAAGCGCTCTAACCGACTGAGCTAATCGCCCGAACGGCGGACGAGTTTAGCGGGCCGGAGGGGCCCGTCGCTCAGGCCGCCGCGCGCGGGCGCAGGCGGCGGGCGAGGGCGAGCGCCTCGTCGGGGTCGTCGAAGGCGAGCTCGACGCGGTAGCCGTCGCCGCGCGGCTTGACGACGACCTCGATCCCGAACGCGCCGCCCAGCGCGTCGGCGATCTGCTCGGCGGCGGCGAGCTGGTCGGGGTGCAGCGTGCGCCCCCCGCGCGCGGCGCCGGCCGGCGGATCGGCCGGCGCGGCGTTGGCCGCGCGAGCACGGGCCTCGAGCGTGCGGACCGACCACCCCTCCGCGACGGCGGTGCGGGCGAGGCGGCGCCGGTCGGCGTGGTCGGAGGCCAGCAGCAGCGCGCGGCCGTGGCCCTCCGACAGCTCGCCGCGCTCGAGCAGGTCGAGCACCTCGTCGGGCAGGTCGAGCAGCCGCAGGAGGTTCGTGACGGCGACGCGGCTGCGCCCGACGCGCAGCCCGACGGACTCGCGCGTGAGGCCGAGCTCCTCGACGAGCGCGGCGCAGGCGCGCGCCTCCTCGACCGGGTTGAGGTCCTCGCGCGCCATGTTCTCGATGAGCGCCGTCTCGAGCGACTCGGCGTCGTCACGGGCGCGCACGAGCGCGGGGATCGTCTCCAGTCCCGCGAGCTGGGCGGCCCGCCAGCGCCGCTCGCCGGCGACGAGCTCGTACGTGCCGCCGGCGACGGGACGGATGAGCACCGGCTGCAGCACGCCGCGCTCGCGCAGGGAGCTCGACAGCGCGAGCAGTGCGTCCTGGTCGAAGGACCGGCGCGGCTGGCGCGGGTTGGGGACGATCAGCTCGACCGGCACGTTGCGCAGGTCGTCGCCCGACGCAACCGGGCTGCCGGAGACGCGCAGGATCTCCGCGAGGCCCCGGCCCATGCCGCGCGCGGGCCCGCTCATGCCGAGCCGTCCGATCTCCGAGGTGAAGCTGCTCCGGGCCAGCAGCGCCACCTCATCATGTTCCCGCTCCGGCCCGTACGACCTCCTTGGCGAACTCGAAGTACGCGTCGGCGCCGACGCAGTGCGGGTCGTGATGCGTGACCGGGCGCCCGTAGCTGGGCGCCTCGCCGACGCGCACGTTGCGCGGTATGACCGTGTCGAAGACGAGCGCCGGGAAGTGCGCACGAACCTCGCGCTCGACGTCGCGCGCCAGGCGCGTGCGGCCGTCGTGCATCGTCAGCAGCATCCCGGCGATCGTCAGCCGCGGGTTGAGCTCGCGCTGGATGAGCGCCAGCGTGTCGAGCAGGCCGGCCAGCCCCTCGAGGGCGAAGTACTCCGTCTGCACCGGGACGATCACGCGATCGGCCGCGACGAGCGCGTTGACCGTCAGCGGGCCCAGCGAGGGCGGGCAGTCCAGGATGATGTGGTCGAACGCGTCGCGCTGCCCCCGCCAGCGCCTCGCGCAGGCGGGTCTCGGAGCCGGGCTCGCGCGGCAGCTCGGTGTTGGCGGCCGCGAGGTCGGGGTGCGCCGGGACGATCCTGAGGTTGTCGATCGCCGTGTCGGCCAGCGCGCCCGTGAGCGTGCAGCGACCGGCCAGGACGTCGTAGATGTTCGGCTCGGTGTCCTTCGCGATGCCCAGGCCGAGGGTGGCGTTGGCCTGCGGGTCGATGTCGACCAGCAGCGTCGCGTATCCGGCCTCGGCGATGCAGGCGGCGACGTTCACCGCGGTCGTCGTCTTGCCGACCCCGCCCTTCTGGTTGGCAATCGCGTAGACGGTCCCCATCCCCCGACACGGTAGCGCCGAAAACGGTCGGAGCCGTGACCGTTCGGGGATGAAGCGTCGTCCTTGGCGCTCAGGTGGAGGCTCGTAGCGGCCGTTTGCTGGCCATTCCCGGCCGGCGGGGGTAGCGGTTCGGGGTCGAAGCAACCTTCACGTAGAGGTGCAGGTGCAGATGTTCGGCCCCGTCCCATGGCTGGACGGGGCGGACCTCGAGGACCTCCAGGCCGGTCGCGGCCGCGGCCGCCGCCCCGTCGCGCTCCTCGCCGGCGTCGCGTCGCCCCTTCCACGCCACGAAGGCGCCGCCCGCGGCGAGCAGTGGCGCGGCGTACTCGACGAGCACCGGCAGCGGCGCCACGGCGCGCGCGGTGACGAGGTCGCGGCTGAGCAGTCCCTCCGCCCACGCCTCCGCGCGCGCGTCCACGATCTCGACGTTGGCGAGATCCATCTCCTCGGCGGCGCGCGCCAGGAACAGGCACTTGCGACCGTTGGCCTCGACGAGCGCCACCGCGGCGTCGGGCAGGGCCGCCGCGAGGACGAGGCCCGGGAAGCCGGCACCGGCGCCGAGATCCGCGATCCGGCGCGCCGCGCGCACACGGTCGAGCTCGAGCGCGACGAGCGCGTCGGCGACGTGGACGTCGACGGCGGTGGCGGGATCGCGCAGCGTCGTCGGCGCGGCGGGATCCTCCCGCACGAGCTCGAGCAGACGCTCGAGGGCATCGACCGGCGGCGGCGCCAGCTCGTAGTGGGCCGCCAACTGCTCGAGCCGCCGCCTGACGCTCATCGTTCGCCGCGCGCCCGTACGCGCGCGATGTACGGCCCGTAGCGCTCGTGCAGCTCGGCCAGCCGCCCGGCGGCGTGGGCGTCGAGCTCGGGCACGATGAGCTCGTCGAGCAGCGGCAGGACGTCCTCGACGAGGGCGGGCCCGCGCGCGACCCACTGGAAATACGAGCGGTCGGCGTGGTGGTAGGGCCCGTAGAGCTTCGAGCGCGGAAAGTGCGCCACGAGCCAGCGCATGAGCGTCTCGTGGCGTACGTGCTTGCGCAGCATGATGTGCGGCTGCTTGCCGTCGCCGCCGAACGAGCCCTCGCTCATGAGGATCCCGGCGACGAGCCCGCGCTCCGTCTCGCTCAACATCGGCAGAAGTGTTTCACCGGGGAGAAAAACGTGAAACGTTCCCGCGTCGGCGGGCAGCCGGCGATGCGGCGGCGGCTAGTGGCGCGAGTCGGAAGTTCGTATGCAGCTGAGGGATGCCGGGGCCCGTGTGCCGGTGACCGGTGTCCACAGTCGTACTGGTGATACGGCCGTGGATACCGGGTGCCGGCAGACGCGTTCCGGCGCCGTCAGATGCGTGCGAACTTCCGACTCACGACACTAGGTCGGGTTGAGCGGCGCGACGACGAGATGGCGATCGGGCTCGTCGCCCTCGGAGTACGTCTGCACCGAGCCGTGCTCGCGCAGGTATTCGTGCACGATCCGGCGCTCGCTCGCGGTCATCGCGTCCAGCGCGACGGGGCGGCCCTGGCGCAGCGCGTCGGCGGCGGCATGGTCGGCCTGGCGGCGCAGGATCATCTCGCGCCGCTCGCGGTAGCCCTCGGCGTCGACGACGATGCGCCGGCCGTGCTGCGCCCGCGCGCCGCAGACGCGTTGGGCGAGATGCTGCACGGCGTCGATCGTCTGGCCGTGGCGGCCGATGAACAGCCCGAGGTCCTCGCCGTGCACGGTCCCGGTCAGCGTCTCGCCGTCGTCGGCGATCTCGACCGTGGCGTCGAGCCCCAGCGCGTCGACGACGCGCTCGAGGAGCTCCTGGACGGCCGCGCCCGGATCGTCGGTCATCAGCGTCGCCGCCCCGATCGCTTCTTCTTCTTGCGCGGCGAGCGTGGCGGCGGACCGCTCGGCTTCGGCGGCGGTGCGGCCGGCGCCGGCGCCGACTTCGCCATCGCGCCGCTCGTGATCTTCGAGAACATCGTCTCCTTGGCCGCCGGCGCGGCGGCGCCCTTCTTGCCCCCCGCCACGTCGTCGTCGTCGAGTTTGACCGGCATGATCGGGCCGAGCTTCTTGCGCAGCAGGTAGCCCTGGCCGACCGTCCAGAGGTTCGTCGTGATCCAGTAGACGAGCAGGCCGGACGGGAAGTCGTAGAACAGGATGAAGATCGCGAAGACGAGCGGCAGCCCGTACATGAGCATCTGCTGGTTGCGATCCGGCGTCGACGGGGTCAGCAGCGTCGAGAGCAGCTGCGACGCGACGTAGAGGAACAGCAGGGCGCCGAGGACCCAGCCCGTGGCGCCGGCGGTCAGGTCCGGGACGAAGAGAAACTGCTCGGCGCCGGTCGGGTTCGGGATCTGCCCGCAGGCCGGCAGCTTGCCGTCGGCACCCGCGACCACGCCCACGGCGTCGCCGCAGATGTGGCGGCGCAGAGGACCCTGGAGCAGGTAGTACAGGCCGATGAAGAACGGGAACTGCGCCAGCAGCGGAAGACAGGAGGCAAACGGATTGATCTTGTTCTCCGCATAGAACTTCATGATCTCCTGCTGCTGGCGCTGCTTGTCGTCCTTGTACTTCGCCTGCAGCTTCTTCAGCTCGGGGGCGACGCTCGCCATCGCCCGCATCGACTTGAACTGCTTGACCGTCAGCGGCGCCATCGCCGCGCGCACCACCACGGTGAGCAGGACGATCGACGTTCCCCAGCCCACGCTGAACGTGTCGTGGATGAACACGAGGATCGGCTCCAGCACGTCCACGATGAACTGGATGGGCGCGATGAGGGCGAGGAAGGTCATGGGTCAGCGAGCGGTGGAGGACGGCGAGAACAAGCGCTGGGCGTCGACCGGGTCGTAGCCCCCGTGACTGAAGGGGTTGCAGCGCAGCACCCGCCACATGGCCAGCACCAGGCCGCGAAGTATGCCGAACTCCCGCAGCGCTCCGAGCGCATAGGCCGAGCAGGTCGGTTCGTACTTGCAGCGGCGCGGCAGCGCCGGCGAGATGAAGCGCCGGTAGGCGACGATCGGCGCCTGGATGACCCGCACTGCGGCCTTCATGCCGCCCCCGCCCGCTCGAGCAGCTCGCGCAGCGCGGCGCGCACGCCCTCGAGGCCCTCGCGCTCGGCCAGCTCGAGCGCCGACGGTCGCGCCACGACGACCACGTCATGGCCGGCCGGGACGACTTCCGGCCTCGGCGTCGAAGGCCTCGCGCAGCAGGCGCTTGACGAGATTGCGATCGACGGCGCCGCCGACCTTGCGCGAGACCGACAGGCCCAGCCGCGCCGGCTCGCCGGTGGCGCCGCGCGGGAAGGCGTAGACGACGAGGTGACGGTTGCCGTGCGACCGGCCCTGGCGGTACGCGCGCTCGAACTCCGCGCTGCGCGACAGGCGGCCGCGGCGCGCTCGTGCGCGGCTGGGAACGCGTGACGTCGGCTCGTCCACGGTCAGGAGCCTAGAAGGTCCGGCATGCCGGCCCCGGGGGCCGCGGCGATCAGACCGTGAGCTTCTTGCGGCCCTTGGCGCGACGGCGCTTGAGGACCAGGCGGCCCGACTTCGTCTGCATACGCTGACGAAAGCCGTGCGTGCGTGCGCGCTTGCGCTTCTTGGGCTGGTAGGTGCGCTTCATGAGAAAGAGACGCCGTTGCCGGCGGCGGCCGATGCTAGCGCACCGCACGCGATCCCCCGCCCGCGGGCGGTTTTTCCCGCGCTGAGCGGGGTCCCTCGCCAAGGCCCCCGGAACGCCCCCGGGGCGTTGGTATATTCGCCGCCGTCCGGGCCGCTCGCTGGGCCCTCTTGTCGTTCCCGCCGGACCCCTCCGAAGGAGTCGATCACGCCTGGCCTGACCCCGCAGCTCGCCCGCGACTGGGCGCTGATCCAGACGCAGCTGCGCGAGGCCGTGCCCGACTCGACGTTCGAGATCTGGCTGGCGGCGCTGCGCCCGCGCGCGCTCGTGGGCGACACCCTGGTCATCGCCGCCCCCGACGAGATCCGCTCGTGGGTCTCCGACCGCTTCGCGCGCGTCCTGCAGACCTGCGCGGCAGCGGTCCTCGGGCCGCAGACCACCGTCGACGTCGTCGCACCCGACGCCCCGATCGACGTCCAGCCCGCGGCGCGGCCGGCCCGCGGCGGCATGACCGACCCCGCCGAGGGCGCGGGCGTCGGCGGCGACGACGAGGGCGGTCCCGAGTTTCACCCGAAGTTCACGTTCGACCAGTTCGTCATCGGCGACTCCAACCGCTTCGCCCACGCCGCGTCGCTCGCCGTCGCCGAGATGCCCGGCCAGGCCTACAACCCGCTCTTCCTCTACGGCCCTCCCGGCCAGGGCAAGACGCACCTGCTGCACGCGATCGGCAACTACATCCGCGCGCACGGGGGCGGGCTGCGCGTGCGCTCGACCACCGCCGAGCGCTTCACGAACGAGTTCATCGCCGCCGTCCAGGCGCAGGGCACCGAGGACTTCAAGGCGCGCTTTCGCGAGACCGACGTCCTGCTCATCGACGACGTGCAGTTCCTCCAGCGCAAGGTCAAGACCGAGGAGGAGTTCTTTCACACGTTCAACGCGCTCTACGAGACGGGCAGCCAGCTCGTGCTCACATGCGACCGCCTGCCCGCCGACATGGCCGCCCTCGAGGCGCGCCTGCTCGAGCGCTTCCAGGCCGGACTCGTCGCCGAGCTGACGGCGCCGGACTTCGCGACGCGCCTGGCGATCCTGCGCAAGCGCGTCCAGCACGACGCCATCGAGCTCGCGGACGAGGGCGCGCTGCACGCGATCGCGCACCGCATCACCGCCAACGCGCGCACCCTCGAGGGAGCGCTCATCCGCGTCGTCGCCTTCCACTCGCTCACCCGCCGGCCGATCGACGCCGCCCTGGCCGACGAGGTCCTCAGCGGCCTGTACCCGGCCCCGCGTGCGGCGGCGCAGGGCGGGCGGGGCGAGACCCCCACGATCGAACGCGTGCAGGAGCTGACCTGCGCCGCCTTCGAGGTCACGCGCGAGGAGCTGCTCTCCAGCGCGCGCACCAGCCGCCTGGCCTGGGCGCGCCAGGTCGCGATGTACCTCGCCCGCCGGCACACCGGCGCCTCCCTGCCCGCGATCGGCGAGCGCTTCGGGGGGCGCAACCACACGACGGTCATGTACGCCTGCCGCAAGGCCGGCGAGCGCCTGGCCGCCGACCCGGCTGCACAGGCGCTTGTGCACGATCTCGAACGACGCCTCGCCGAGCCCCGCGATGACCGCGCCAAGTGACACACTCTGCACAGGCGCTGCACCGCCCCACACCCAGCGGCAGCCCGCATCCTGCGCCGTTCTCCGTCCCTTTGCACATCTCCACACCCCTTATGACCCTCATCTCCTATAAGCGGTCCTTCTCGTGAAGTTCTCGACGTCGTGTGCCGATCTGCTCGCCCAGCTCGCAATCGTCTCCCGCGTCGCGTCGACGCGCAGCGCCGTGCAGGCGCTCTCCGGTGTCCAGCTCAGCGCGCTGTCGACCGCCGCCGAGCTGCGCGCCACCGACATGGAGGTCGGATTGCGCGTGCCGCTGAAGGCCGAGGTCGAGCGCGAGGGCACGGTCGTGCTGCCGGCTCGCCTCATGCTCGACGTGGCTCGCTCGCTGCCCGGCAAGGACGCGACGTTCGAGCTGCGACCCGCCGAGCAGGACGTCGAGGTCGTCTCCGGCGCCGCGACGTTCCACATCCGCACGCTGCGCGCCGAGGACTTCCCGCCGCTGCCCGAGCCCGGCGGCGAGAACATCGTGGAGGTGCCGGCGAAGGCGTTCGTCGAGACGATCAACCGGGTCGCCCGCTCGGCGTCGCGCGACGAGACGCGGCCGATCCTCACCGGCATCCTCGTCTCCGCCAACGGCGACGAGCTGCGCATGGTGGCCACGGACTCCTATCGCCTGAGCGTCAAGGAGACGAAGCTGGAGGCGCCGCTGGAGGGCGGCTTCGAGGCCAACGTCCCGGCCCGTGCCCTGCAGGAGCTCGCGCGGATCGCCCAGTCGGCCGAGGACGAGACCCTGACCGTCTCGGTGCGCTCCAACCAGATCGTCTTCGAGATCGGCGGTGACGTGCTGTCGTCGCGTCTCATCGACGGTCAGTTCCCGAACTATCGCCAGCTGCTGCCCGATGCCTTCGAGCACGAGCTGACCCTGACCTCCGGCGAGCTGACCGAGGTCGTGCGCCGCGTGAGCCTCATGGCGCAGAAGAACGCCCCGCTGCGCCTGCAGTTTCAGGATGGCGAGCTGACGGTCTCCGCGCAGACGCCCGACGTCGGCGAGGCGCGCGAGATGCTGCCGGTTCCGTTCGCCGGCGAATCATTCGAGATCGGCTTCAACCCGGAGTTCCTGCGCGACGGCCTGGAGAGCGCCGACGGCGGCGACCTCGTGCTCAAGCTCATCAGCCCGCTGCGGCCGGGCCTCATCGAGTCCGCCGACGGCAGCGGGTTTCTGTACCTGATCATGCCGATCAGGCTCAACGTCTAGCCCCGACCCACCATGCTCGTCACCCGCCTGCGGCTGCGTGACTTTCGCAGCTACGAGCGCGCCGAGGTCGAGCTGGGGCCGGGGCTGACGGTTGTCCACGGGCGCAACGGCGCCGGCAAGACCAACCTCCTCGAGGCGCTGTACTTCGGCTGCACCGGGCGCTCGTGCCGCACGTCCAACGAGCGCGAGGTCGTGCGCTTCGACGCGACGACCGCGCGGGTGGAGGTCGACCTACGCGACCCCGAGGGCCGCGCCCACGCGCTGGCGGTCGGCTTCTCGCCCGGCGACGCGAAGCGCCTGCAGGCCGACGGCGCCGTCGTCGAGCGGCTCGTCGACGTCGAGATGCGCCCGCTCGTGTGCGTGTTCATGCCCGACCGCCTCGAGCTCGTCAAGGGGCCGCCGGCGCTGCGCCGGTCGCACATCGACCAGGTGATCGCGGCGAGCTGGCCCGTGCGCGGCGAGACCCGGCGTGCCTACTCACGCGCCCTGGCCCAGCGCAACGCGCTGCTGGCGGCGATCCGCACCGGGCGCTCCTCGCGCGGCTCGCTGCCGGCCTGGGACGCCGAGCTGGCCCGCCACGGCATCGCGCTGCGCGACGACCGCGCGGCGGTCGTCGACCTGCTCGCTGCCCGCTTCACCGCGCTCGCCGCGGCGCTCGGCCTGGGCACGGGCGGCGAGCTGCGCTACCGGCCGCGGACGCGCGCGACCGATGCGGCGCAGCTCGCGGCCGAGCTCGCCGAGCGGGTGGACTCCGACCTCGAGCGCGGCTTCACCGGCCACGGGCCGCACCGCGACGACGTCGCGCTGCTGCGCGACGGGCGCGAGCTGCGCGCCTACGGCTCGCAGGGTGAGCAGCGCCTCGCGCTGCTGGCGCTGCTGCTGGCCGAGCGCGAGGCGCTCGCCGCCGCGCGCGAGACGCTTCCGCTCATGCTGCTCGACGACGTCATGAGCGAGCTCGACCCCGATCGCCGGGCGATGCTCGCCGACCTGCTGCGCGACGGCGGGCAGAGCGTCATCACGACGACCGATCTCGCCCACGTGCCGGGCGCCGAGGCGGGCAGCGTCATGCGCGTGGCCGTCGCCGGCGGCGCGGTCGTGCAGGACGCGGCGGCCGCGGCGTGAGGCGGCGCGCCCCGCGTCCGATCGCCGGCGCGCTCGCGGCGCTGACGCAGCGCCTGGCACCCGCGACGCTGCTGGCCGACGTCCAGCGCGTCTGGGAGCAGGCGGCGGGGGCGGGGATCGCGCAGGCCGCGCAGCCGGTTTCCGAGCACGAGGGGACCGTCACCGTGCTGTGCTCCTCGGCGGTCTGGATGCAGGAGATCGAGCTCATGGGACCGGTTCTCGTCGACGCGATCAACGACGCGCTCAGGGCCGATCGCGTGCGGGCGGTGCGCTGCGTGGCGACCGCCGGCCGGCGTCGCTGAGCGGCCCGATCGCGCGCTGTGGCGGCGGCCCGCGCGCGCCCCGCCGAGCCGACGTCCTCGGAGCCACCGCGGTCGCCGCTGATTTGTTGCATTTTGCAGGTATTTCGTAACGCTCCGCCGAGGGGGATTGTGACGCCCTTGTGCTATCCTTATGGCAACTTGCTGCAACGGCCCCGGCGCGTCTTCGCATGACGCGGATCCGGGGCTTCTTCACGTATTCGGAGGTCTGGTGGCGAAGGACGACAAGAAGCTCGACGCCCTCACCGGCGCGGGCTCATACGACGCACAGGACATCACCGTCCTCGAGGGGCTCGAGGCCGTGCGCAAGCGGCCCGGCATGTACATCGGCTCGACCGGTGTGCGCGGCCTGCACCACCTCGTCTACGAGGTCGTCGACAACTCCGTCGACGAGGCGCTGGCCGGTCACTGCACGCGCGTCGACGTCACGATCCACCCCGACAACTCCGTCACGGTCGCCGACGACGGCCGCGGCATCCCGGTCGGCACGATGGAGAAGGAGGGCCGCTCGGCGCTCGAGGTCGTGCTCACCGTCCTGCACGCCGGCGGCAAGTTCGGCGACGGCGGCGGCTACAAGGTCTCCGGCGGCCTGCACGGCGTCGGCCTGTCGGTCGTCAACGCGCTGTCCGAGTTGCTGCACGTCGAGGTGGGCCGCGAGGGGCACGTCTGGCGCCAGACCTACGAGCGCGGCGCGCCGCAGGCCGCGCTCGCCAAGGGCGAGGCCAGCAGCGAGACCGGCACGAAGATCACGTTCCGGCCCGACGCGGGCATCTTCGAGACGACCGACCTGGACTTCTCCGTGCTCGAGCAGCGCCTGCGCGAGACGGCCTTCCTGACCCGCGGCCTGCGCATCCAGATCGACGACGAGCGCGGCGAGAAGGCGACGGCGACCTTCAAGTACGACGGCGGCATCGAGGACTTCGTGCGCTACCTCAACGCCAACAAGGAGCCGATCGGCCGCAAGGTCGTCTTCTTCGAGGGCGACAGCGTCGAGGGCGGCGTCGAGGTCGCGATGCAGTGGAACACGACCTACCAGGAGTCGGTGTTCTCCTTTGCCAACAACATCAACACGCACGAGGGCGGCTCGCACCTGTCGGGCTTTCGCTCCGCGCTGACGACCGTCCTCAACCGCTACGCGCGCTCGCGCGGCCTGCTCAAGGAGAAGGAGGACAACCTCACCGGCGAGGACGTCCGCGAGGGCCTGACGGCGATCATCTCGGCGAAGCTGACCGACCCGCAGTTCGAGGGCCAGACGAAGACGAAGCTCGGCAACCCCGGGATGGAGGGTTTCGTTCGCTCGATCGTCTACGACCGGCTGACGGAGTTCCTCGAGGAGAACCCCACCGAGGGCAACGCGATCATCCGCAAGGCCGTGTCCGCCGCCCAGGCGCGGGCCGCCGCGCGCAAGGCCCGCGACCTCACGCGGCGCAAGTCCGCGCTGGAGAACTCCACGCTGCCCGGCAAGCTCGCCGACTGCTCGGTGAAGGACCCGTCGCTCGCCGAGATCTTCATCGTCGAGGGCGACTCCGCCGGCGGCTCGGCCAAGCAGGGCCGCGACCGCAACACGCAGGCCGTGCTGCCGCTGCGCGGCAAGATCCTCAACGTCGAGAAGAGCCGCATCGACAAGGTCCTCAAGAACCTCGAGATCCAGGCGCTCATCACGGCGATCGGGACCGGCATCCGCGACGAGTTCGACATCGAGAAGGCGCGCTACCACAAGATCATCCTCATGACGGACGCCGATGTCGACGGCGCCCACATCCGCACGCTCGCGCTGACGCTGCTGTACCGCGAGATGCCCGAGCTCATCGAGGCCGGCTACGTCTACATCGCCAAGCCGCCGCTGTACAAGCTCAAGCAGGGCTCGAGCGAGCGCTACGTCGAGAAGGACTCCGAGCTCGAGCAGATCCTGCTGTCGGACAAGCTCGAGAAGGCGTTCGTCTTCGACCGCCACGGCACGCAGTTTCGGCTCACCGAGCCGCGCTGGCAGCGCTTCTCGCGCCTGCTCAAGCAGTACGAGGGCTGGTCGTCGACGCTGCGCGCCGAATACGGCTCGGACACGGTCACCTTCCTCGAGGAGTCCGGCGTGCTCGACGAGCAGATCAACACCGGCGCCGGGGCGCTCGAGCTCATCGAGCGCTCGCAGATCGAGAACGCGCCCTACGAGACGTCGCTCGTGCGCCAGGACGAAATCAACATCACCGTGCGCGCGGTCGAGAACAAGAGCGGCCTCGCGCGCGAGCTGCTGCTGCCGCGGCGCCTGTTCGACGCGCAGGACCTCAAGAACTTCACCCGCGTGCACGGCCAGCTGCGCGAGCTCGCCGGGCAGGCGCCGTTCACCGTCAAGCTCGGTGACGCCACCGAGGACGCGCCGTCGTTTCATGCGCTGCGCGAGGCGGTACTGCACGTCGCGCAGAAGGGCATCACCCTGCAGCGCTTCAAGGGCCTGGGCGAGATGAACGCCGCGCAGCTGCGCGACACCACGATGGACCCGGCGACGCGCACGCTTGCGCAGGTGGGAATCGAGGACGCAGCCCAGGCGGACCTCATCTTCTCCACGCTCATGGGTGACATGGTCGAGCCGCGCCGGCAGTTCATCGAGGACAACGCCCGCCTCGTCGCCAACCTGGACGTGTAGGCGATGTCGTCGGTCGACATCCTCGGCGGCGGCAACGTCGAGCCCCGTGCGCTCGAGGACGAGATGCGCTCCGCGTACCTCGACTACGCGATGTCGGTCATCGTCGGGCGCGCGCTGCCCGACGTGCGCGACGGCCTGAAGCCCGTCCACCGGCGCGTGCTGTTCTCCATGTCGGAGAACGGCCTCGGCCCGACGCGCCCCTACCGCAAGTGCGCGTCGATCGTCGGCGACGTGATGGGCAACTACCACCCGCACGGCGACTCCGCGATCTACGACGCGCTCGTGCGCCTCGCGCAGGAGTTCTCGATGCGCTACGAGCTCATCGATGGCCAGGGCAACTTCGGCTCGGTCGACGACGACCCGCCGGCCGCCATGAGATATACCGAGGCTCGCCTGGAGCGCATGGCGATGGAGATGCTGCGCGACCTCGACGCCGACACGGTCGACTTCGTCCCCAACTACGACGGCCGCAAGCAGGAGCCCGTCGTGCTGCCGGCGCGCTTCCCGAACCTGCTCGTCAACGGCTCGTCGGGGATCGCCGTCGGCATGGCGACGAACATCCCGCCGCACAACCTGCGCGAGGTCATCTCCGCCGTCGTCGCCTACCTCGACGATCCCGCCCTGGACAAGATGGATCGCGGCGCCGCCGCCGCCGCGCTCATGGCGCACATGCCGGGACCCGACTTCCCGACCGGCGGCATCATCCTCGGCCGCCAGGGCATCCTCGACGCCTACGAGACCGGGCGCGGGCGCGTGCGCGTGCGCGGCAAGGCGCACACCGAGGACATCGGCCGCGGCCGCGAGGCGCTCATCGTCACCGAGCTGCCCTACGCGGTGAAGAAGGGCGGCGAGAGCGGCCTGATCATGAAGCTCGCCGAGCTCGTGCGCGAGAAGAAGATCAGCGGGATCGCCGACCTGGAGGACCACTCCTCCGAGCGCGGCGGGATGCGGATCGTCATCACGCTCAAGCGCGACGAGATCCCCGAGGTCGTCCTCAACCAGCTCTACAAGCACACCGCGCTGCAGACGACGTTCGGCGTGAACATGGTCGCCCTCGTCGAGGGCGTGCCGCGGACGCTCTCGCTGCAGGAGGTGATCCGCTACTACATCCACCACCAGCGCGAGGTCATCGTGCGGCGCACGCAGCACGAGCTGCGCGTGCTCGAGCGCCGTGTGCACGTGCTCAAGGGCCTGCTCATCGCGCTGGACAACCTCGACGCGATCATCGAGCTCATCCGCGCCTCGCGCGATCGCGAGAACGCGCGCAACGAGCTCGTCGCCCGCTTCGCGCTGACGGAGATCCAGGCGTCGGCGATCCTCGACCTGCGCCTGTCGCAGCTCACGGCGCTCGAGGCCGGCGCGATCAAGACCGAGCACGACGACAAGGTCGAGCGCATCGGCGAGCTGCGCGAGATCCTCGGCTCGGAGGCGCGCGTCTACGCGATCATCCGCGAGGAGCTCGAGGAGATCGCCGACCGCTTCGGCGATGAGCGGCGCACGCTGATCACCGACTCCGAGGACGAGATCGGCATCGAGGATCTGATCCCCGAGCAGCAGATGGTCATCACGATCACGAAGTCGGGCTACATCAAGTCGCTGCCGCTGACGACGTACCGCGCCCAGCAGCGCGGTGGGCGCGGCGTGACCGGGATGGACATGAAGGACGGCGACTTCATCGAGCACCTCTTCGTGACGTCGTCGCACGACTACCTGCTGTTCTTCTCCAACCGCGGCAAGGTCTATCGGTCCAAGGTCTACGAGCTGCCGGAGGCCTCGCGCACGGCGAAGGGCCGGGCGCTGGTCAACGTGCTGCCGCTGCGCGAGGGCGAGCGGATCCAGTCCGTGCTGTCGACACGAGACTTCACCGAGGGCCGCTACGTCGTGTTCGCGACCAAGCGCGGGATCGTCAAGAAGACCGAGCTGTTGGCCTACAACACCCCGATCAAGGCGGACGGCATCATCGCCATCAACATCCGCGACGACGACGAGCTCGTCAGCGTGCGACGCACGAGCGGCGACGACGACATCCTCATGGTCTCGCGCAAGGGCCAGGCCGTGCGCTTCAACGAGTCCGATGCGCGGGCGATGGGCCGCGACACCTCGGGCGTGCGCGGGATGAACGTCGACCAGCCCGACAACGAGGTGCTCGTCATGGACGTCGCGCGCGACGACCAGGAGCTGCTCGTCGTGACGGAGAACGGCTACGGCAAGCGCACGTCGATCGCCGAGTACCGCAAGACCAAGCGCGGCGCGATGGGCGTGGGGACGATCAAGCTCACCGACGCCAAGGGCGCGCTGGCCGGCGCGATCGTCGTCCGCGAGCACGACGAGCTCGTGTTCATCTCGCAGAGCGGCATGGTGCAGCGCACCGCCGTGCGCGGGATCAGCCGCTACGGACGCCTCGCGCAGGGCGTGCGGCTGATGAACATGAAGGAGGACGACATCGTCTCCGCGGTGGCGCTGATCGTCGAGGGCGCCGCGGTGGCGCCGGCGGGCGAGGGCCTGGCCGGCGACGTCGCGATCGAGGTCGATCCGACGACCGGCGGCGCGACGATCGGGATCGAGCCGATGGCCCCCGAGGCCGGCGATGGCGGCGACACGGGGCTCGAACCCGGGGCGCCTGGGGCGGACGAGGAAGGCGACGGCGCCGGCTGAGCAAAGAGCGCGCCGTACGTCGTCGGTCTCCGCTACGCTTTTCTCACCAGAGAAAGGAGGTGGTCCGAATCAGCTCAAGTTCTTGCGGGACCCTGGAGGTGCCCGGCCGCTAGGCCGGACAGGCTGGCTCCGCCCAGCGAATCCAAACCGGGCCACCCCTGTGCAGGACGCCGGACTGGTCCCACCGGCAAGCAGAACATCCTGCTCGGGTCTTAAGTCCAGTTGGTTGTTGCGAAGGGCGCCGCTTTTGCGGCGCCCTTCGTCGTTGTGTTGAGGCTTCTGCCCCGGGCGGTGTGGGGTCCGGGGCTTCCGGCCCCGGAACACACGTCGCGTGCGGTGGTGGCACGTGCGGCCGGGTGTGTCCTCCGGGCTTCCGGCCCCGGAACACACGTCGCGTGCTCTGCCGCTGGGGGCCTTGCGCTCCCCACCGATGTTCCGTGGCCGGAACCCGGACGACACACCCGGATCGACGTTGGATGGGGTAAAGCTGGCTCGGGCTCCCTCAGGGGCCGCCTGTGCGGCGGGTTGTGGCGATGGTCCAGGTGTGGTCCATGTCGGAGTGGGCGAGGCTGGAGGGGTAGGGCGGGCGGCGCCAGACCTGGGGGCCGATGGCGCCGTAGTGCTCGCGCAGGTAGGCGACGAGGTCGCCGCGGTGGGCGGCGCAGGCGTAGCGGGTGGGGCCGAAGAGGCCGCGTGCGTGGAAGATGAGCCAGCGGCCGGGCAGCGCGTCCTGGTATTCGCCGAAGGTCATCTGGCGCATCGCGCTGACGAGGTTGACCTGCGTGAGCGGGTCGGGGTGGGCGTCGCAGAATTGGCAGCGGAAGCGCAGGCTGACCGGCATGACGTTGAGTCGCGGAGCGCGAGCCGGTCCGGATCAGTGCGGCCGATGTTGGCGCCGACGCGCTGGTTCCGCGGGTTGAGAACTTGCGGCTGCCGGTCCCGCATGGCGCGCATGCGGTTCTCGATCCGAAACTCATCGGGTGGGCGCTAGGATCGGTGGAGTACCACCGGACGAGACGCGCGCCGTACCCGGCAAGCAAAGACGACGCGCACCTGTCAGTTGACCACTCGTCGTGGAGGTGCACTATGTCGTGGGTCGTACTCGTCGTCGCGGGCCTGTTCGAGACGGTCTGGGCGCTCGCCTTGAAGCAGTCGCACGGGTTCTCGAGGCTGGGCCCGACCGCGCTGTTCATCGTCACGCTCGTCATCAGCATGCTGCTCTTGGCGATCGCCCTGCGCGACCTTCCGGTCGGCACGGGCTATGCGGTGTGGACGGGAACGGGTGCCGTCGGGGCCGCCGTAGGCGGGATGCTTCTGTTCGGCGACCCCGCAGTGGCTTCGCGCATCGCCCCCATCGGTCTCATCGCGCTCGGCATCGTCTGGCTCGCGCTGGCTGAATGAAGCTTCCCGTTTCGCGCCGGGCGCCGGCGCGCTCAGGCGGCTTCGGGCAGCCACTGCCGCCAGGCCGGCGGGATCGTCGGGCTGGCGACGTGGATGAAGACCTGCGGGTGCGGAACGCGCGGGGGCTGGCGGGGATGCATGCCGGCCTTCGCCGGCAGCGAGTCGCCCTTGCGGCGGTTGCACGGCGCGCAGGAGGCGACGATGTTGTCCCACGTCGAGCCGCCGCCCTTGGAGCGCGGGATGACGTGGTCGACGGTGAGGTTCGCGCGCGAGCCGCAGTATTGGCAGGTCCAGCCGTCGCGGGCGAAGACGGCGCGGCGGGTGATCTTGCGCCGGTGCGTGTCGCGCGGGACCTTGACGAACGTCACGAGGCGGATGACGACCGGGCGCGGCAGCGTCGAGTGCTCGGAGCGCAGCTCGAGGCTGGAGTGCTCGATGATCTCCGCCTTCTCCTTGAGCAGCAGCACGGCGGCGCGACGAACGGTGCACACGTTGACCGGTTCGTACGTGGCGTTGAGGACGAGCACACGACCAGACTCACGTCCGCGCCGCCGGTGCTCCGGATGCGGCGCGAACCCCCCTGGGCCTGGTGGCGGGGCCTGGTTCGCCATGACTGGCGCGAAAGTCTAATCAGGCGGCCCGCCGACAGCGTCGACGCCTACTCGGGCGGGCCCGCCGCCGGGTACGAACCGAGGATTCGAACCTGTTCGCAGTGCTTGCGCAGGCCCTCCACGGCGTCGGCGACCGACGGGTCGTGCGCGCTGCCCTCGCAGTCGACGAAGAAGCGGTAGTGGCCCAGGCGCATGCGCAGCGGGCGCGATTCGATCTTCGTGAGGTTCACGCCGCGGAAGGCGAACTCCGACAGGCAGCGCACGAGCCAGCCGGGGCTGTCGTCGCCCGATCCCCAGAACGCCAGCGACGTCTTCGCCGGCGTGCCGTCGGCGGGCGGGACCTGCGCCGCCGCTCGCCGGGCGAGGAAGACGAAGCGCGTCGCGTTGCCGGGCTCGTCCTCGACGCCTCGAGCGATCACCGTCGCGCCGTAGAGCTCGGCCGCCCGCAGCGTGCCGATCGCCGCCCACGGCTCGTCGCGCTCCACGACGATCCGTGCCGCCTCGGCGGTCGACGAGGCGGGCTCGATCTCGGCGTTGGGGACCCGTTCGCGCAGGAAGCGCGCGCACTGCGAGATCGCCTGCGGGTGCGACAGCACGCGCTCGATCGACTCCAGCGCCAGCGGCGATCCCGCGATGAGCTGCTGTGAGACCGCCAGCACGAGCTCGCCCACGACCGCCACGTCGTGGTCGTCGGCCAGGGTGTCCAGCGTGACGCCGATCGGTCCCTCCAGCGAGTTCTCGATCGGGACGATCGCGCGGTCGACGCTGCCGTCGTGCACGGCGAGGATCGTGTCGCGGACGGTCGCGATGCCGACGAGCTCGGCGTCGGCGCCCTCGAGTGCGGCGCGCGCGGCCTCCTCGGAGAAGGTGCCCGCGGGCCCCAGATAGCCCAGCCGCATGAGCGTGCCCTGCTCGGTCATGAGGCGAGCGCGATGCGCAGCGCTTCCTCCTCCTCGGGGGAGAGCTTGAGCTCCCCCTTGCCCTCGGAGACCTGCTTGGCGTACAGGCGCGCCTGGTCGCGGTGGTGGATCGAGGACAGCACGACGCCGTTGCGCGAGCTGTCGAGCAGCGCGATCGACGTCGACTGGCGTCCGGACATCTCGTTGTAGGCGTCGTAGCGGATCAGGCCGCAGTGCGAGATCGCCCCGTCGAGCCGGCCCTCGGCGACGG
Source organism: uncultured Actinomycetes bacterium (assembly GCA_963742745.1). GTDB lineage: Bacteria > Actinomycetota > Thermoleophilia > Solirubrobacterales > Solirubrobacteraceae > CADCVQ01. Next base: position 161,036 of record CAVUND010000004.1, on the reverse strand, counting down.
CGACGCGCGCGTCGAGGCGCTCGGCCACCTCGGTCACGTAGCTGTGCAGGGCGCGGAAGCTCGCGTCCAGGGCCGCCGCGTGGGAGACGAGATCGACGCCCTGCTCGCCGAGCACGACGCGCTGATCGGCGCGCAGGCGCCGCAACTGGCGGTACATCACGACGGTCAGGCACAGCGCGACGACGGCCGCTGCGCCCGCCGCGAGCGCGACGATGCCCACCGTGGAGCTCAGCTCGTCACCCATGCGGGCCAAACGGTAGCGCGGGTCAGCTGCGCCGGAAGATCGCCGGGAACGTCAGCGTGTTGTTCTCGGTGTTCTTCTCGCCCGGAACCGGCAGGACCTCGGCGCGGATCGTGATCGCCTGCCCGACCGGCGGCGGCTCGTCGAGCTTGAGCGCGACCGTCGTCTCGGTCCCCGCCTGCGTCTGGTCGATGACCTGCTCGACGCGAATCGGATCGCCGGCGCCGGTGATCCGCACCCGCACGCGGACGTCCTGCTCGGCGTTCTCGCCCTGGTTGGCGACCTTGACGTTGAACGTCACGGTCGACGACGCCGTCAGGCTGTTGGCCTCGCCCGGCGTCAGCGTCGTGTCGCCGACGCTGAGCGCGAGCAGGCCGTGGCCATGCGTGCCCGGCGCGGGCTCGGTCGAGGCGCCGTCGCCGGCGCCGCGGCCGGCCTGCGAGTCGATCCGCTTGGCGACCGTGGACGGCTGCATCCAGCCGAGGTTCTGCAGGAAGCTCGAGCTCTGGATGAGCTGCCCGCCGATGTCGTTGTCGTCGAGCACCTGCTTGATGAGCGCCGCCGTGCGGCGGTTGTAGACGACGTCCGCGGCGTCGAATGCGCGCATCTCGCCGGCGATGCCACGCACGGCGGGCACAGCGGTCGCCGAGTCGGTCGACAGCGCCGCCGGGATCTTCTGGGCGACCTTGCCGATCGCCTCGTGCACGAGCGACAGCGACAGCAGCAGGTTGACGTGCGCGGGACGCATGTCGCCGGGGACGTCGAGGTCCTCGCCGCGCTTCGTCAGCGCCTGCGCGCGGGCGCGCTGCTGGTTGATCTCCGACTGGACGTCGGTCGACGCCGCGGCGGCGTCGCCGGACGTGCTCGCCCCGCTGAGCACGTTGTAGAACTCCTCGGTGTTCGCCTCGGCGTCCTGGATGAGCCCCGTGACGTCGCGGTTGTAGTCCTTCAGCGCCTGCTCCTGGCGGCCGTTGAGGCAGCCCCTGATGCCGAAGACGAGCAGCAGCACCACGAGCAGGCCGATGCCGGCCGCCGCGGCGCGGCGCACCATGAGCTGCTGCGGATCCGAGGGCGGGCCGATCGCCGCCGGCGCCGGGCTGCGGGGCCGCACGCGGGTGCGGGGCTCGTCATCGTCGAAGAAGGACAGGGTCGCTCCTTGCGGAAAGCGGGCGGAACGTCAGTATGACCACGCGGGCTGCGCGGCGTTTCCCCTGCAACTTTCCCGCCAATCGCCGGTTTCCTGCCTACGCAGGCAAGGACCCGGCGAGGCGCGGGCGAAGGGGGAGCCGGTGTTTCACGCCCACACGCCCGCGCACGCCGATACCGGCCGGCTCGTCCTCGACCGCTACCGGCTCGGGCCGACGCTCGGCGCGGGCGGCATGGGCGTCGTCTATCGCGCCCGCGACGAGCACCTCGAGCGCGACGTCGCCGTCAAGCGGATCGCGGTCGGCCACGACCCCGACGGCCGCGGCGAGCGCGAGGCCCTCGCCGCCGCCCGCCTGTCGCACGCCGGGATCGTCGCGCTCTACGAATCCGGCCGCGACGAGGACGCCGTCTACCTCGTGTCCGAGCTCGTCGAGGGGCCGACGCTCGCCGAGCTGCTGCGCGACGGGGCGCTGTCGGACCGCGACGTGCTGCGCATCGGGGCGATCCTCTGTGCGGCGCTCGCGCACGCCCACAAGCGTGGCGTCATCCACCGCGACGTCAAGCCCTCCAACGTCATCTGCCCCGAGGGCGAGTCGGGCCTCGCGGGCGCGAAGCTCACCGACTTCGGGATCGCGCGGATGGCCGACCACGACGTCCTCACGCGCACCGGCGACATCATCGGCACGCTCGCCTACATGGCGCCCGAGCAGGCGCGCGGGGAGAAGATCACCGCCGCCGTCGACGTCTACGCGCTCGGCGTCGTCCTCTACGAGGCGCTCGCGGGCGTCAACCCGATCCGGGCCGGCAACCCCGCCGCCACCGCGCGCCGGGTCGGCATGCGCCTGGCGCCCCTGCACCGCGTGCGCCGCGACCTGCCCGTCGAGCTGTGCCGCGCGATCGACGCCGCCGTGACCGTCGAGCCGCAGGCGCGCACGACGCTCGCCGCGCTGCGCCGCGCGCTGGACGCCTCGCTCGACGAGGTCGGCGACGTCGCCGGGCCGGTCGCCGGCGGCGCGCTCGACACGCTCGCCCGCCCGGCCCTGACGCGCACGCGGACGCGGCTGCAGCAGCGCGGCGCGCAGGCCGGCGACCTCGTGGAGGAGGTGCGCGCCCCGCGCGGACGCCGCGCCGCCCGGCGCAGCGCGAACGAGTTCGCCTCGCGCGCCCGCGCGCGAGCCGGCGTTCGACGAGGACGCTCGCCGACGCGCGCGCCTGGACCCGCGGGCGCGCCTGCTCGCCTCGGCGGCGACGTTCGCCGCGCTCACCGCGGCGCTGTCCTGGCTCGGCCCGACACCGCCGCTGGAGCCCGTCGCGGGCGCCGCGCTCGCGGCCGGCGCGGTCCTGCTGCTGCCGCGCATCGGCTGGCTGCTCGCCGCCGCGGCGCTGCTGGCCTGGCTCGCCGTCCCGGCGCCCGGGATCGCGTTGCTGGCGGCGTGCGCCGTGGCGCCGGTCCCGGTGCTGCTCGCGCGCCGCGCGCCGGTGTGGTCGCTGCCCGCGGCGGCACCGCTGCTGGGGGCGGTCGGCCTGGCCGGCGCGTGGCCCGCGCTGGCCGGCCAGGCGGCGCGCTGGCAGGTACGTGCCGCGCTCGGCGCGCTCGGCGGCTGGTGGGTCGGCCTGGCGGAGACGCTGACCGACGAGCGGCTCGTCAGCGGCGCGCCGCGCGAGGTGCTGGGGCGCGCCGCCTGGGAGGGGTCGGCGTTCGAGGCCTCGCAGCACGCGCTGTGGCCGCTCATCGCCGGCGGCGGGCTGGGCCTCGCGGCGCTGTGGGCGCTGGCCGCGGTCCTCCTGCCGCTGCTCGTGCGCGGTCGCTCGGCGGCGCTGGACCTCGTCGGCGTGGCGGGCTGGGCGGCGGCGCTGGCCGCCGGCACGCAGGCGCTGGCGCAGGCCCTCGTGCTCGATCCTCCGCGCGGGCTCGTCGCCGGCGCGCTCGCCGGCGCGGTCATCGCGGTCGGCACGCGCGCGGCCCGCGGCCGGATTGCCGGCGGGTGAGCACATATGGGCTTTGCGGGTAGATGCCTGGCCGTAGCATGAGCGCATCTGATGAGCGTCCTCCGCAACCTCGAAGCCAAGCTCACCGACATCGTCGAGGGGACGTTCGGTCGCGTCTTCAAGTCCGAGGTGCGCCCGGTCGAGGTCGCGCGCAAGCTCGCGCGGGAGATGGACGAGCACAAGACCGAGTCGCTGTCGCGGACCTACGTGCCCAACGAGTACATCGTCTACCTCTCCGAGGAGGACCGCTCGCGGCTGGAGGGCGTCGAGCAGTCGCTGATCGACGAGCTGAGCGCCTACCTGCTCGAGCATGCGCGTCGCGAGCGCCTGGCCCTGCTGTCGCGCCCGCAGATCGAGTTTCGCACCGACGAGCGGCTGTCGCTGGGCGAGTTCGGCATCCAGACGCGGCTCGTGCGCCCACCCGAGGAGTCCTCGCCGAGCCAGGAGCCCGAGCCGGCGTCGCACGGCAACACGATGATCTACTCGACCGCCGGCCGGATCCGCGAGGAGGTCGAGCAGGTGCAGGGCACCCGCGCGCCGATGCGCGCGCTGCTGCTCGCCGAGGGACGCCGCCACGTCGTGCCGCCCGGCGGGGCGCTGATCGGCCGCAGCCGCGAGTGCGACGTGGTGCTCGCCGACGCCAATGTCTCGCGTCGCCACGCCGAGGTCCGGCCCGGGGCCGGGGGCACCTGGACGGTCGCCGACCTCGGATCGACGAACGGCGTGCTCGTCAACGGACACCGGATCACCGGCATCGAGCCGCTGCGCCCGGGCGACCGGATCGCGCTGGGCACGGCCGACATCGGCTTCGAGGTCGAATAGTCCCTTCCGCCCGTCGCGACCCCGCCCCCGCGGCGGACCACTAGGCTCAACCCCACATGCTCGAACCGGTCTCCGTCGGCCTGAAATTCGCGTTCCTCGCGGTGCTCTACCTCTTCTTGCTGTGGGTGTCACGCAGCGCGCTGAAGGACCTGCGCCGCGGCGCCTTCGGCGGCACGGGCGGCGGCGTACGCGCCGCGGTCGCGCCGCAGGACGAGACCGGGATGCACTCCGCCGCCAGCCTCGGCGCGCTGGACGGCAACGCCGACGTCGCACCGCGCCTCGTCGTCAGCTCGGTCCCGGGTCTGGCCCGAGGGATGTCCTATGACGTCGGCGACGGCGCCGTGCTCGGCCGCGGCGACGTCGAGATCCAGCTCGAGGATCCGTTCGCCTCCTCGCAGCACGCGCGCCTGACCCGCCAGGGGGCGATCCTCGTCATCGAGGACCTCGGCTCGACGAACGGCACCTACCTCAACGACGAGCTCCTGCGCGGTCCGCAGCCGCTGCACCCCGGCGACCGCGTCCGCATCGGCGATTCCACGTTCACGTACGAGGACTAGCGTCCGACCGTCCCGCATGCTCCGCGTCGCCACCGACCACTTCTCGCACTCCGACACCGGCCGCGCCCGGCGCGCGAACGAGGACGCGTACTTCGCGCGCTCGCCGGTCTTCGTGGTCGCCGACGGAATGGGCGGAGCGCAGGCGGGCGAGGTCGCCTCGCGGGTGGCGATCGAGGCCTTCGAGCGGGGCCTGTCCGACGGCGACGGGGCCAGCGGCGAGGAGCTGCTCGCCGTGCGCATCCGGGAGGCCAACCAGCGCATCCACGAGATGTCGCAGGAGTCGATGGGCCGCGCCGGCATGGGCACGACGATCACCGCCGCGCACGTCGGCGAGAACGACGTCGCGATCGCCCACGTCGGCGACTCGCGCGCCTACCGACTGCGCGGCGAGGAGTTCACGCGCCTGACCGAGGATCACTCGCTCGTCGAGGAGATGCGCCGCCGCGGACAGCTGACGGCGCAGGAGGCCGACGAGCATCCGCAGCGCTCGATCATCACCCGCGCGCTCGGACCCGAGCCCGACGTGGTCGTCGACACGCGCTCGTGGCGCGGCCAGGCCGGCGACGTCTTCCTGCTGTGCAGCGACGGCCTCACGTCGATGGTGTCCGAGGCGCAGGTCGCCGACATCGTGCGCGCGGCCAGCACGCTGCCCGATGCCGGCCACGCCCTGATCGGCGCCGCCAACGACGCCGGCGGGCGCGACAACATCACGGTCGTCCTGTTCCGCCTCGAGGAGGTCGGCGGCGACGGCGCGGCGGCCGGCGAGCACCCGACCTCCGCCGGCGTCACGCAGCGCGTGAGCGCCACCGAGGTGCGTGAGGCGGTGGCCGGCGCCTCGCCGCGCGCGGCGACGACCGCGTCCGGCCCCTCGCCCCCCGCCGACCCGCCCGCGCCGGCGGCACCGGCCGCCGCGGACCCGACGGTCGCCGTCTCCGCGATCACGCCGGCGGCGACGCCCGCAGCCACGCCCCCGGAGCCGCCCGAGGCAGCGCGGTCGCGGCGCCTGCGCCCGACCCCGCCGTCGGCCCCCGGCGCGGCGCCCCAGCGCCGCCCGGGCCGCCGCGTCGTCAAGACCTTCGCGATCGTCGCCCTGATCCTCATCCCGCTGTCCTTCGGCGCCTACAGCGCCAACGCCGCCGTGTACTTCGTCGGCACGAACGACGAGGGCTTCGTGACGCTGTACCGCGGGCTGCCGTACACGCTGCCCGCCGGCGTCGACCTGTTCACGGTCAACTACGTCTCGGGTGTGCCGATCGACACGCTGCCCGCGACCCGCCGCAAGCAGCTCGTCGACCACACGCTGCGCTCCCACGACGACGCGTCCGACCTCGTCCGCGAGCTCGAGCGCGGCCGCATCGCGTCATAGCCGGATGAACGCCCGCAACCGCGAGCTCTTCGCGCTGATCCCGGCGTCGCTGCTCGTGACGGCCGGGTTCGCGGCCGTCTTCATCCAGCGCGACGAGCTGCTGTCCGATCTCTCGCTGACGTACGGCCTGATCTTCCTGGCGCTCTGCCTCGCCGCGCACCTCGTCCTGCGCATGACGCTGCCCGACGCCGACCCGTACCTGTTCCCGCTCGTCGCGGTGCTCGCCTGCTTCGGCCTGGTCATGCTCTACCGCCTCGACGAGGAGTTCGCGCGCGAGCAGGCGCAGTGGTTCGTCGTCGGGCTGATCGTCTTCACGGCGACGATCATCGCGTTGCGCCACGACCATCGCGTGCTCGAGCGCTACCGCTACATCATCGCGCTGGGCGGCATCCTGCTGCTGCTGCTGCCGCGCCTGGGCAACCCGGTCAACGGCGCGTACCTGTCGTTCAACATGGGCCCGATCTCCTTTCAGCCCGCGGAGCTGGCGAAGATCGCGATCGTCATCTTCCTGGCGTCCTACCTGCGCGACACGCGCCAGGTGCTCGTCATCGGCGCGCGCCGCTTCGCCGGGATCACGTTTCCGCCGCTCAAGCACCTCGGCCCGCTGCTCGCCGTCTGGGGAACGGCGATGGTCCTGCTGTTCGTCATCCAGGACCTCGGCTCGTCGCTCATGTTCTTCGGCGGCTTCCTGGCGCTCGTCTACGTCGCGACGAACCGGATCTCGTTCGTCCTCATCGGCCTGGCGCTGTTCGCGCTCGGCGCGCGCGTGCTCTACGCGATCCGGCCGACGATCGAAAGCCGCGTCGACGCGTGGCTGCACCCCTTCGACCCCGACCTCTACGAGCAGGAGATCGGCGGCAGCTACCAGATCGCGCAGTCGATCTTCACCCAGGCCGACGGCGGCTTCTTCGGCCAGGGCTTCGGTCAGGCGCTCATCCAGATCGGCGACAACCCGCCGCTGTTGCCCGCCGCCCACACGGACTTCATCTACGCGGTGATCACCGACGAGCTCGGCCTGCTCGGCGCGATCGCCGTCCTGCTGGTCTACCTGCTCATCGTCGAGCGGGGCTTCAAGACCGCGATGATCGCGACGGACTCGTTCTCCAAGCTGCTGGCGACCGGGCTGACGGCGGTGCTCGCGCTGCAGGTCTTCGTGATCGTCGGCGGCGTCACGAAGCTCATCCCGCTGACCGGCGTGACGCTGCCGTTCATCTCCTACGGCGGCTCGTCGATCGTCGCGAACTTCATCCTCCTGGCGCTGCTGCTGCTCGTCTCCGACCGCGCGCGAAGAGAAGCCGTCTCGTGATCGATCACCCATGAACGCGCCCATCCTCAAGCTCTTCGCGCTGATCCTCCTGCTCTTCGGCGCGCTCGCGGCGATGACCAGCTACAACAGCGTCATCAAGGCCGAGGACTACCGCGACAACGCGCTCAACCAGCGCCCGCTGCTCGAGCAGGCGCTCGTCAAGCGCGGCGTCATCCGAGCGCGCGACGGGTCGCTGCTGGCGCGCTCGGTACGCGAATCCAAGGGCGATGTCTACGAGCGCCGCTACACGCCCGGCGCGCTGCGCTTCTCGCACGCGCTCGGCTACGACTACGCGCTGACGATCGGGCGCGCGGGCCTGGAGCGCTCGCGCAACGACGCGCTGGCCGGGGAGGACGACGAGCTGACGTCGATCGTCGACGACCTCAGCGGCAAGCGCAAGGTCGGCGACAACGTCATCACGAACCTCGATCCGGCCGCGCAGCAGATCGCGCTCAGCGCCCTCGGCGGGCGCCGCGGCTCGGTCGTGGCCATCGAGCCCGCGACCGGCAAGGTGCGGGTGATGGCCAGCACGCCGGGCTATGACCCCAGCTCGCTGCGCGACTCGAAGGTCTTCTCACGCCTGAACCGCGAGAACACCTCGCCGCTGTTCAACCGCGCGACCCAGGCCGGCTACGTGCCCGGTTCGACGATGAAGGTGGTCACCGCCGCCGCCGCCCTCGACAGCGGAAAGTTCACCCCCGAATCGACGGTGGTCGGCAAGTCACCGATCACCGTCTCGGGTGTACCGCTGAAGAACTTCTCCGACGCGCAGTTCGGGGCGATCACCTTGACGACGGCACTCACCAACTCGGTCAACACGGTCTGGGCGCAGGTCGCCGAGCAACTCGGCGACGACACGTACGCCGAGTACATGGAGAAGTTCGGCTTCGGCGACGACCCGCCGCTCGATTATCCGGAGGCCCAGCTGACTCCCAGCGGCGTGTTCGACGTCAAGCAGCAGAAGCCGATCGCCGTCGACTCCGGTCGCGTGGACATCGGCCGCGTCGCGATCGGCCAGGAGCGCCTGCGGGTGACGCCGCTGCAGATGGCGACGGTCGTGGCGACGGTGGCCAACGGCGGCATGCGGATGCAGCCGCGCCTGACGAGCCGGATCGTCGACGCCGACGGGCGCACCGTGGAGCGCATCGAGCCCGAGGAGGCCGAGCGCGTCATCTCCGAGAAGACCGCCGCCCAGCTGACGCAGATGATGGCCAACGTCGTGCGCGAGGGAACCGGCACGGCGGCCGCGCTGTCGGGCATCGAGGTCGCCGGCAAGACCGGCACCGCCGAGCTGAACATCCCCCAGCGCCTCAACCAGCCGTGGTTCGTCGGCTTCGCGCCGCGGTCGAACCCGAAGATCGCGATCGCCGTCACGCTCGAGAACCTCGTCGGGGCGCAGGGCGGCACGGTCGCCGCGCCGATCGCCAAGCAGGTCATGGAGTCCCTCCTGCGATGAGACAGCTCAAGGACGGTGCGGTCATCGACGACCGCTACGAGATCACCGCCCACCTCGGCTCGGGCGGGATGGCCGAGGTCTACTGCGCGACCGACACGCAGCTCGGGCGCAACGTGGCGCTGAAGGTCCTGCACGAGCGCTTCGCCGCCGACGAGGAGTTCGTCGAGCGCTTCAAGCGCGAGGCGTCCTCGGCGGCCGGCCTCGCGCATCAGCACGTCGTCGGGGTCTACGACCGCGGCGAGTGGGAGGGCACGTCCTACATCGCGATGGAGTTCGTCTCGGGCAAGACGCTCAAGCAGGTCGTGCTCGAGGAGGGACCGCTCGATCCCCAGCGCGCGGTCGACCTCACCGTGCAGATCCTGCGCGCCGCGCGCTTCGCGCACCGCCGCGGGATCATCCACCGCGACTTCAAGCCCCAGAACGTCATCATCGACGACGAGGGCCGCGCGAAGGTCACCGACTTCGGGATCGCCCGGGCGGGCGCGTCGGACATGACGCAGACCGGCTCGATCCTCGGCACCGCGCAGTACCTCTCGCCCGAGCAGGCCCAGGGCCACGCCGTCGGCGCGCGCTCGGACCTCTACTCGATCGGGATCATCCTCTACGAGCTGCTCACCGGCCGCGTGCCGTTCGAGGCGGAGTCGGCCGTCACGATCGCCCTCAAGCAGGTCAGCGAGGCGCCGGTGCCGCCGAGCCGGCACAACCGACAGGTCCCGCCGGAGATCGAGTCCGTCGTGCTGCGCGCCCTGGCCAAGGAGCCGCGCGACCGATTCGCGGACGCCGACGAGTTCATCGCCGCGCTGGAGGCCGCCGCCTCGCGGATTCCGTCGGCGCGCGCGATCGCCGCCGCCGAGGCGGCCGCGGCCTCCCTGCCCGCCGCCGCCGCGGTCGGCGCCGCCGCCGGGGTCATGGCCCCGCCCCCGCCCCCGCCGCCGCCTCCTTCGCCTCCGCCGGTGACGTCAGCGGGGCCGCCGCCGGGCCCGTCGACCGGCGTCTACCCGGTGCGCGAGCCGCGCCGCGAGGTCGTCTCGCCGTTGCCGGACCCGCGCGCGAGCCGCAAGCGCTGGCCGTGGATCGTGCTCGGCGGCCTCGTGCTGCTGGGCCTCATCCTCCTGCTCGTCTCGACCCTGTCGAGCAAGCGCGTCGCCGTTCCCAACGTGGTCGGCAGCTCGATCTCGACCGCGACCAACCGGCTGGAGAGCGACGGCTTCGAGGTCGTGCCGGTGCGCGACAACTCCGACAAGCCGCGCAACACGGTCATCGGCCAGAACCCGGGCGGTGGCACGACGGCCGACGAGGGGTCGCGCGTCACGATCACCGTGTCGGAGGGACCGCGGATCGTCGACGTGCCCAACGTGGTCGGCAAGGGACGCCTGACCGCACGCCGCACGCTGACCGACGCCGGCTTCGAGGTGCGCGAGGAGAGGGCGGCCTCCGACAGCGTCGCGATCAACCGCGTCATCTCGCAGGATCCCTCCGGCGGCTCGCTGAAGGAGGCGGGCCAGGTCGTGACCATCCAGGTTTCGTCGGGGCAGGAGCGCCTGCCGGTGCCCAACGTCGTCGGCAAGACCACCGACGAGGCGCGCTCCGCGCTGGACGACTTCAAGGTCACCGTCACCGAGAAGGAGGACGACGAGGCCGACCCGGGGACGGTGATCGAGCAGGATCCCGCCCGCGGCGAGCTCGCGCGCGGCGCGACCGTGCGGCTGACCGTGGCCGTCGAGCCCAAGCAGATCGCGGTGCCCAACGTCGTCGGGCGCTCGCAGAACAGCGCCACGAAGACGCTGTCGGGGCGCGGCTTCGAGGTCGTCGCCGAGGACGTGGAGGTCGACTCGCTCGCTCAGGACGGGCTCGTGCAGGAGCAGTCGCCCGCCGCGGACGGCGGCAAGGTCGATCGCGGCACCACCGTGACGATCAGCGTCGGGCGCTTCGACCCGGCGCAGGACCCCGAGCCCGGCACCCCGACCCCGACGACGACCACCCCCGCCACGACCACGACGACGCCGGCTCCGTAATGGGCGGCGCCGGGCAGCCGCTGCGCGTCGCGGTCCTGTCCGGCGGGCGCTCGTCCGAGCACGACGTGTCGCTGGCCAGCGGCGAAAGCGTCGCCGCCGGCCTGCGCGCGGGCGGCCACGCGGTCCTCGAGGTGCGACTTGAGCGCGACGGCACCTGGCAGCACGACGGCAACGAGCTGGCGCTGTCGCCCGGCCGCGGCCTGCTCGACGCCGACGTCGCCTTCCCGGTGCTGCACGGGCCGTTCGGCGAGGACGGCACGGTGCAGGGGCTGCTCGAGCTGCTCGACGTGCCCTACGTCGGATCGGGCGTGCTGGCCTCCGCGGTCTGCCTGGACAAGGTCGTCGCCAAGGAGCTCATGGCGCGCGCGGGGATCGCGCAGGTCGCGTACGCCGGGATCCGCGCTCCGCGCTGGCAGGCGGAGCGCGCCGCGGTGCTTGCCGAGCTCGCGGACCTCGGGCTGCCCGTCTTCGTCAAGCCGGCGCGGCTGGGCTCCTCGGTCGGCATCGTCAAGGTCGTCGCGGCGCAGGAGCTCGCCGCCGCGCTCGACGGCGCCTTCGCGCACGACCCCTGCGTCATCGTCGAGGCGATGAGCGGCGGCACGGAGGTCGAGTGCTCCGTGCTCGGCTCCACCCGCGCCGCCGAGGCCTCCGAGCCCGGCGAGATCGTCATCGACGCCGACTGGTACGACTTCGCCGCCAAGTACGAGCCGGGCGCGATGCAGCTGCGCGTGCCGGCCGCCATCTCGGCGGCGGCGCGCGACGAGCTGCGCGCGATCGCGGTGGCGGCCTTCGCGCGCTTCGGCTGCTCGGGCCTGGCCCGTGCGGACTTCTTCGTGGAGGGTGAGCGCGTCCTGCTCAACGAGCTCAACACGATGCCCGGGTTCACGCCGACGAGCGTCTACGCCAAGCTCTGGGAGGCCAGCGGCCTCGCCTACGCCGAGCTCGTCGAGCGCCTCTGCGCGCTGGCGATCGAACGCTTCGCCGACGAGCGCTCCTACCGCTTCTAGTGTCGTGCCATTAGCGGGCCGGGCGACCGGCCGCGTCGATCAGCTCGTCGAGCTGGTCGAAGCGCTCGTCGAGCGTGATCGGGGCGGTGGTCGTCGCGGCGGCGGCGGTGCCCGTGGTGGCCGTCGCGTTCGTGGCGGAGCGATCGGCGTCGCCGCCGCTGAGCGTCAGCACCACGAGGACGAGCACCATCACGCCGACGGCGCCCGCGATGACCATCGCCGGGGTCAGTCGCAGCTCGAAGGGCCGTGGTGCGCGGCCGCGCGGCGGCGCGGGCGGGTCCGGGCCGGCGGCCGCCGCCGGGGGCGGCGTCGGCGGCATGGCCGTGGCGGCGGGCTGCGGCATCGGCTGCGTCGCGGTGGGCGTCGCCGGGTCCAGCGCGGCCAGGGCCTGCGCCGCGCTCGCCGGCCGGTCGGCGGGATCGGGCGCGGTCAGCCGTTCGACGAGCGCCTGCAGGTCGCCGTCGGCGCTGTCACCGTCGCCCGAGAGCTCGCGCAGCAGCATGCCGAGGGCGTAGAGGTCGCTCTGGCGCGACGGCGCCGCGCCGCCGACCACCTCGGGCGCGAGGTAGCGCAGCGTGCCGATGAGCTGCCCGGTCTGCGTCAGGCGCGTGGCGTCCTCGGGATGGGCGATGCCGAAGTCGGTCAGCCGGGCCCGGCCGTCGTCGCCGACGAGGACGTTGGCGGGCTTGATGTCGCGGTGCAGGATGCCCGCGGCGTGGACGCACTCCAGCGCCGACAGGAGATCCGCGGCCAGCGCCCCGACCGCCTCGGGCCCGAGCGCGCCGCGTTTGATCCGGTCGGCCAGCGTGCCGCCCTCGACGAGCTCCATGACGAGAAACGGCCGCGTGGCCGTCGCCGCGTAGTCATAGACCGGCACGAGGCTGCGGTGCGACAGGCCGGCCGCGGTCCGCGCCTCGCGGGCGAAGCGCTCGACGTAGCCGGGGTCGGCGGCGAGCGTGTCGGCGATGACCTTGATCGCGACCCGGCGCCCGAGCCGCAGGTCGGTGGCGCACCACACGATCGCCATCCCACCGCTGCCGATGATGCGCTCGAGGCGGTAGCGGCCGTCGAAGACGACCGCGCCGGGGGTGTACTCGTCGGCCATCGCGCTAGTCGCCCCGCTTGGCGGGCTTGTCCTTGTTCTTGCCCTTGCCCTTGCCCTTGGGCTTCTGCTCGGCGGCGGGCGGCGGGGCCGGCGGGCTGACGGTCGGTGCCGGCGGCGGGGTCGCGGCCGGGCCCGTGGCCGCGGCCGGAGCGGCGATCGTGCGCTGCGCCTTCAGTGCGGCGATCGCCGCGTGCTTGAGCAGCTCGGCGGCGCCGGCGTCCGTGAGCGCGCCGCTGTCGCGCAGCGCCCGCACGCGCGCCTTGAGCTGCTCGAGCGCGGTCTGCGTGGCCGCGAGATCGCCGCCGCCCGCCGCCGTGCGGGCCTGCCCGACGAGCGTGTGCAGGTCGGCGCGCTGACCGGGCGTGAGCTGGGGCGGCAGCTCGTCGCTGCCGCAGCCCGCCGTGCCGGCGAGGCAGGCCGCCGCGCCGGCCGCGACCGCGGCCTGGCGCAGCCGCAGCACGCGGTTCACCGGTGCCGCCGCATCAGCGAACCGCGATCACTTGTACAACAGGATCTCGGAGATCTCGACGGAGTCCTTCCCCGGCGGGAGCTTCGTGATCCAGACGAGGTAGCGGCCGTAGCGATTGCCTGCCGTGTCGAGGTCGATCTGCTCGCGCGCGCCGATCGCGACGCTCTGCGAGCTCACGCGCGTCCAGCCGGCGGGCGGCGGGGTCTTCGGGCCGGCGCCCTTGGCGACCCAGATCGAGGCCTCGAAGCCGGCCGTGGGCGTGCGGATCTGCATCCGTTGCGCCGCCACGCCGCCGCCGGGCGAGGCGTCGATGATGACCCCGACGCCGTCCTTGCCGAGCTGACCGCTGTCGTAGGACTCCGTCGACCACGTCGTCGACGTGTCGCCGTCGAGCAGGGCGCTCGTCTCGCGCGGGTGCTCGCCGTCACCGCCGATCGGGTCGAAGTCGGCCGCCGCGCGCTGGCCGAGCGCGACGGACTGCAGGCCGCGCGTGGGCGGGGCGACGTTCTCGCGCTTGCCCGTGCCGCGCTCGGCGCGGGTGCTGAGGTAGCCGAGGACGGCGGCGGCGACGAGCAGGAGCGCGAGCAGCCCGCTCAGCAGCGCTTTGCGCGAGCTGCGCACCCGCAGCGGCACGCGCTTCTGGGCCGACGCCGGCAGGCTGCGCAGGACGGTCGTCGCCTCGCCGGTGACGTGGCCCGTGCGCGCGGTCTCGGTCGCGAGGACGTCCTCGAGGTCGGTGATCATCGCCGTGGCGTCGGGGTAGCGGTGCTCGAGGTCCTTGGCGGTCGCGCGGTCCAGCACGGCGGCGAGCGCGGCGGAGACGTCGTGCCGGCGCTCCTGGATGTCGGGCAGGTCCTCGCGGACGTGCTTCATCGCGACGGCGATCTGGTTCTCGCCCTTGAACGGGACGTCGCCGGTGAGCATCTCGAAGAGCACGATGCCCAGCGAGTAGAGGTCGGTCTGGCCGGTCACGGGACGCCCGAGCGCCTGCTCGGGCGAGACGTAGTCCGTCGTGCCCAGCACGCGGCCGTCGGCGGTCAGGCCCTCTTGGTGCAGGGTGCGCGCGATGCCGAAGTCCGTGACCTTCGCCGCGCCCTCCTCGTCGATGAGGACGTTCTGCGGCTTGACGTCGCGGTGGACGATCTGGCGCTCGTGGGCGGCGCCGAGCGCGCGGGCGATCTCGATCGCGTAGGCGATCGACTCGCCGATCGACAGGTGGTTGTTGCGGCGGATGCGCTGCTTGAGCGTCTCGCCCTCGACGTACTCGAAGACGATGTAGGGCGTGGGATGGTCCGGGTCGCCCTCCTCGCCCGCGTCGATCACGCCGACGATGTGCGGGTGGTTGAGCTGCGCGACCGCCCGCGCCTCGCGCCGGAAGCGCTCGAGCTGGTCGGAGTCGCCGGCGATCTCGCGGTGCATGAGCTTGATCGCCACCTGGCGCTCGAGCACCGTGTCGAAGGCGCGGTACACCGTCGACATGCCGCCGATCCCGACTTGGGCGTCGAGGCGGTATCGATGTGAGAGCAGTGTGCCGACCGGTGAGGCCATCGTCCTATTGTGCAGTCGCGTGGGGGCGACGCACGTCAGCTCTACCCCGTACGTTCGATCTGCCCAGCACGATCGGTGACAACCCCGATCCGCGCCGCACCCGGATGATGTGCCGAGAGCGTGTCCGCGACGGCTTGCGCGTCGGATTCGGCGACCACCACGACGAACCCGCACCCCATGTTGAAGACCTCCCACATCTCGGCGTCGTCGACGGCGCCGCAGCGGGCGATGAGGCCGAACACCGGCGGCACCGGCAGCGATGTCTCGATGCGGAAGCCCACGTTCTCGTTGAGGCGCAGGAGGTTGTCGAGGCCGCCGCCGGTGATGTGCGCCAGTCCGTGCACGCGGCCGCGGTCGCCGGCGGCCAGCAGCTCGAGGATCGCGCGCACGTAGATGACGGTCGGCTCCAGCAGCGCGTCGGCGATCGACGGGCCGCCGAGCTCGGGCGGCGCGTCGTCGAGCGAGAGGCCGCCCTGCTCGAGCAGGGCGTGGCGCGCAAGCGTGTAGCCGTTGGAGTGCAGGCCGCTGGACGGCAGCCCGATGACCGCGTCGCCGGGCGTGACCGCGTCGCCGGTGACGAGCGCATCGGGGGCGACCGTCCCGAAGGCCGCGCCGCACAGATCGAAGCCGTGCGGGCTCGGGTGGCCGCGGATGAGCTCGGGCAGCACGGCGAGCTCGCCGCCGGGGATCTCGATGCCCGCGTCCTCGGCCCCGGCCTTCAGGCCCTCGGCGATCTGCGCGAGCGCCGCCGGGTCGGGCTGCTCGACGGCGAGGTAGTCGAGCATCGCGATCGGCTCGGCGCCGACGCAGATGAGGTCGTTGACGTTCATCGCGATGCAGTCGATGCCGACCGTGCTCAGGCGCCCGGTCTGCTCGGCGACGACGAGCTTGGAGCCGACGCCGTCGGTGCACAGCGCGATCGCGAGGTCGTCGGAGACGCGCAGCACGCTGGCGTAGTGGCCGGAGCCCAGCAGCGAGCGGCTCGGCCGGCCCGGGTCGATCGTGCGCAGCACGTCGACGAGCGCGCGCACGCCCGCGTCGCTGGTGGCGATCGAGACTCCGGCGGCGGCGTAGGCGTCCTCGGGCATCGGGCTCGAACCTAGCGCAGCGTGCGGCGCCCTGGACCGTCTGGCGACACTCGCTTGGTATCGCCCTGCTTATGTTGGGCGCGCACGTAGGGCACGCCGGGATGGCACAAGGATCTCGCGCGCCGCGTCGTGCCGTACGCGTGCGTTCGGCTGCCGCCCAGCAGCGGCGCGCGCGCCGGTGGTTCGGCGCCGCCGCCGGGTAGGGATGTCAGCGCAACCGCGCCGAGAGGAGATCCGATGGGCTTCGATCAGTACCACGAGCCACCCGAGGAGCTGAGCGCCGAGGCGCGAACGTTCGCCAGGATGATCGTCTCGCTGCAGGAGGAGGCCGAGGCGATCTCCTGGTATGACCAGCGCATCGCCGTCGAGACCGACGACCAGGCGCGGGCGATCATGCAGAACGCCCAGCAGGAGGAGTTCAAGCACTTCGCGATGGACCTCGAGTTCCTCCTGCGGCGCACCCCGAAGTGGAAGGCGGCGATGGAGAAGGTGCTGTTCACCGAGGGCGACATCGTCGAGCTCGGCGAGGACGCCGAGGAGGCAGCCGACGAGGCGCCCGAGGACTGATCGCACGGCGGTCGACCGCCGGGCCAGGCTCGGCGCGGCACGCCGCGTAACGGCGATAGGGCGAGCGCGGCGAGGGTGTGTCGAATACCTCGCGCGGGGCGCGACGCAATCGACACACCCCGCTCGGTTGAGCCGGCTTGACATGCGCGCGAGGATGGGCCGTGGCTGATGGACCCCTCCTGCGCGCGCCCGTGCTCGTCGTGCCGCGGCGCGCGAACGCCGTCGTGCGCACGCTGGCCGGCGATGTCGCCGCTTCGCCGGTGACGGCGGCTGACGGGACGGTCCTGGGGCGGGTGCGCCAGGAACCACCCCCGCGCGCCCCCGCCGCCCGCGCGCTGTTTCTCGCGGTCTCGATCCTCGTGAACAACCCGCAGACGGGACGTGACCCGACGTTCGCGGTGGAGGACGCGGACGGCTCGCCGGTGTTGCGCCTGGCCTTCGGGGGTGGCCAGGTGCGTGTCCAGGACGCGACGCAGACCGAGATCGGCTTGCTCGCCAACGAGGCGAGGTCCAGCGCCCCCGACATCGTCGTGCGCATGTACGGACCGGCACGGACTTCGCGCTGGAGCCCGCGCAGCCTGCGCCACCTGCGCGGCGCGCCGCTGGCGGAGGGCAGGGCGCCCTACGCGCAGACGCCGGAGCTCACGCTGATCGACGCCGCGGGGTCGGTCGTGGCGCGCACGGAACGCGTCGACGACGACCGCGTACGTACGGAGATCCTCACCGAGTCGCTCCCGCTGCGCACGCTCCTGGCCGGGTTCGCCTGCTCGATGGTCATGCCCGAGTGGGTCAACCGGCCGCCGGCGCCGCCCCGCGGCGGCTGAGCGGCCCGCTCAGGCGTGCGCGCCGCGGCGCAGCCGCGCCAGCACGAGCCCGGCCAGCCCGAGCCGGTACACCGCGTAGGGCAGCAGCGAGCGGTCGCGCTCGACCTGGCGGATGATCCGCACCGACAGCAGCGTCGCCGCGAACGACGCCACGATCCCGACCCCGAACGCCCGCGCGGTCCCGGCGGGCAGCCCGTGCCGCGCCAGGCGGGTGCCCTTCAGCAGCGTCGCGCCGAGGATGATCGGCAGCGCGCAGTGGCGCGAGAGGACGCTGGCGTCCTCACGCGCGAACCCGCGGGCGCGCGCGGCGGCGAGCGTCGCCCCGTTGCGCGAGACGCCCGGCATGAGCGCGCAGGCCTGCGCGAGGCCGAGGCAGAGCGCATCGGTCGCGCCCGCGTCCTCGCGCTCCCGCGTCCCGTGGCCGCGGGCGTCGGCGGCCGCCATCGCCAGGGCCCCGGCGGCGAGTCCGGCGGCGACCGTTCCCGGTGTGCCGAGGCGCCGCTCGATCGGGCGCTCGAGGACATAGCCGACGATCGCCGGCGGGAGGAAGCTCAGGACGACGAGCTGGATGCGGCGGCGGTCGAGTGCGCGCGCCGCCTCGGCGACCTCGTCGCGCAGGCCGACGACCAGCGCCGCCGCCGTGCCGGCGTGCAGCGCGACCTCGAAGGCCTTGCGCAGCCCGCCGTCGAGGCGGCTGTAGGGCCAGCCGCACAGCCACGGGACGATCGCCACGTGGCCCGAGGAGGAGATCGGCAGCAGCTCGGCCGGCCCGTGCAGCAGGCCCAGCGCGAGCGCGTCGCGCGTGCGCAGGCGCGCGGCATCAGTTGGCGCTGGCATCGGCGGCCGGCTCGGCCGGACCCGGCCTGCCCGGCTCGGCCGGTCCGGCATCGGCATCCCCGCCGCCGCCGCGCCGCCACTTCACGAACAGGTAGACGGCGCCGACGACGATGCACACGGCCACGAAGTAGTCGAAGTAGTGCAGCGAGTCCTTCCAGTCCACCCAGTTCTCGCCGACCTGCTGGCCGATGAAGGTCAGCATGAACACCCACGGCAGGCAGCCGAGGAACGTCAGGACCGAGAAGCGGATGAACGGCATCTTCGCCACACCGGCGGGCAGCGAGATGAACGTGCGGACGATCGGCAGCATCCGCGTGAAGAAGACCGTCGCGTCGCCGTGGCGCTCGAACCAGCGGTCGGCGACGACGAGGTGGTGGGGCTTGATGAAGACCTTGTGGCCGTGCTTCTCGATGAGGTCGACGCGGCCGTAGTAGCCGACGCCATAGGCGACCCACGAGCCGACGAGGTTCGCGAACGAGCCGACGAGCGTCACCGCGATCAGGCTGTACTCGCCCTCGGAGACGTTGAAGCCGGCGAACAGCATGGTCGCCTCGCTGGGGATCGGGATGCACGCGCTCTCGAGGAGCATGAGGATGAAGACGCCCGGAAGGCCGAGGTCGGCGACGACGTTGGTCGCGAACTCGACGATCGGGTCCGTCAGTGAGGCGACGACGAACACGTGCCTGCAGGCTATCGGCCCGGCGCGCGCGAAGTGTGTGGGTCCTGTGGAGGCCGGTCGACCGGGAGCGGATAGCCTCGGCGCCCGGATGCGCGTCTGGGTGGACCTCACGAACAGCCCGCATGTCCTCGTCCTGCGGCCGATCGTCGCCGCGCTGCGCGCGCAGGGCCACGACGTGCAGATCACCGCACGCGACTTCGCGCAGACGATCGGCCTGCTCGAGCGCTTCGGGATCGAGCACACGCAGGTCGGCCGCCACCGCGGCGGCAGGCTCGCCGCGAAGGGCCTGGGGCTCGTGTCGCGCTCGGCGGCGCTCGCGCGCTGGGCCCGCGGCCGGCGCTTCGACCTCGCGCTCGGCCACGGCTCCAACGACGTGACGGTCGCCGCGCGGCTGCTGCGGATCCCCTGCGCGACGATGTTCGACTACGAGTGGGCGACCGTGCAGCACACGGTCAACTGCCGCCTCGCGCAGACCGTCGTCGTGCCCGACGCGATCCCCCCGCAGCGGTTGGCCCGCTACGGCGCCACCGCCCGCAAGATCGCGGCGTACGAGGGCCTCAAGGAGGAGTACTACCTCGCCGACTTCGAGCCCGATCCCGCCGTCCTGGCCGAGCTCGGGCTCGACCCGGCCGCGCCGATCGCCGTCGTCCGCACCCCGCCCGCGGTGTCGCTGTATCACCGCTTCGAGAACGACGTGCTCGGCGCGATGCTCGAACGCCTGCGCGGCACGCAGACCGTCGTCCTGCCGCGCACGCCGCAGCAGCGCGCGGAGCTGCGCGGCAGCGGCTTCGTCGTGCCAGAGCAGGCAATCGACGCGCAGTCGCTCATCGCCTACGCCGACCTCGTCGTCTCCGCCGGCGGCACGATGAACCGCGAGGCGGTCGCGCTCGGAACCCCGGTGTGGACCACGTTCCAGGGCCGGCTCGGCGCCGTCGACGAGCGGCTCATCGCGGAGGGACGCCTGCGCACGCTCGAGCGCGCCGAGGACGTCGTGCTCGCCAAGCGCCCGCCGCAGGCGCGCGCCGCCGAGCGCGTGCGGCGCGACCCGGCGCTGCTGGCCGGACTGCTCATGCGCCCCGCCGCCCGCGCCTGACGAACACCCTCGGTTGGCGCGTGTGCCGCCGCGCCCCGTACAATCGCAGGCGATGCGCCGACGGATCCGTTCGGCGACGATCCCCCTGCACCGCCATTCGCTCCCCCAGGTCGCGGTCGACGGGGCATTGGTCGCGCTCGCGTACTGGCTGGCCTACCGGCTGCGCTTCGACGGCCCCTCCGGGGCGCCGCCGCACTACGACGACCTCTTCGACAAGACGTTCATCCCCGTCGTCGTCGGCTCGGTCGCGATCTTCGCCGCCTTCGGCATGTACGGGAAGTGGTGGCGCTACGTCACCCAGCGCGACTACAGCGCGATCGTCCAGGCCGTCATCGTCGCCGCGCTCGCGCTGCTGCTGTACATCGTCATCGTCAAGCCGGTCACCCGCGTCACCGGCATCGGCGAGACGACCGTCACGCTGCCCTCGGGCGTGCTCGCGCTGCACGGGCTGCTCATGCTGACCTTCGTCGGCGGCGCCCGCTTCCTCGCGCGCACGGTCTACGAGCGCCCGCTGCGCGGCTTTCGGGCGAGCAAGGACGCCCGCGGCCTGCTGATCGTCGGCGCCGGCGACGGCGGCCGGCTCGTCCTGCGCGAGATCCTGCGCAACCCCGAGCTGCGCCTCAAGCCCGTCGGCTTCGTCGACGACGACCCGCTCAAGCGGCGCCTGCGGATCGACGGCGTGCGCGTGCTCGGATCGACGAAGGAGCTGAGCCGGATCCTCGACGAGGTCGAGCCCGACGAAGTCACGATCGCGATCCCGTCGGCGCCGGGCACGCTGCGCGCGAACGTCGTGCGCTGCTGTCGCGAGCGCGGCATCCCCGTGCGGACGCTGCCGACGGTCTTCGAGCTGCTGCAGAGCGGCGCGACCGCCGTGCGCCAGGTGCGCGACGTGCAGATCGAGGACATCCTCGGCCGCGAGCCGGTGCTCATGGAGCTCGATCGCGTCGGCGCCTACCTGAGCTCGGAGATCGTCCTCGTCACCGGCGCGGGCGGGTCGATCGGCAAGGAGCTCTCCCGCCAGATCGCGCGCGTCGTGCCGCGGCGGTTGATCCTGCTCGACCACGCCGAGGACAACCTCTTTCAGATCCAGCGCGAGCTCGAGCATGACCGCCACGTGCACCCCTCGACGCTCGACGTCGTGCTCGCCGACTGCAAGGAGGAGGAGCGGATGCGGGAGGTCTTCGACCTCTATCGCCCGACCGTCGTCTTCCACGCCGCGGCCTACAAGCACGTCGGCCTGATGGAGTCCAACCCCGTCGAGGCCGTGCGCAACAACGCGATCGCCACCCGCCTCATGGCGCGCATCTCCGGCCAGACGAAGGTCAGGACGTTCGTCCTCGTCTCGACCGACAAGGCCGTCGACCCCTCCACCGTGATGGGCGCCTCCAAGGCGCTCGCCGAGTTCGCGCTCGAGGCCGAGCAGGCGCGCTTTCCGACCACGCGCTACTGCGCCGTGCGTTTTGGCAACGTGCTCGGCTCGTCGGGCTCGGTCGTGCCGATCTTCCGCCGCCAGATCGCCCTGGGCGGGCCCGTCACCGTCACCGACGAGCGGATGACGCGCTACTTCATGACGATCCCCGAGGCCGTGCAGCTCATCATCCGCTCCGGCGGGCTGGGCAAGGGCGGCGCCGGCGGCGAGATCTACGTGCTGGAGATGGGCGAGCCCGTACGGATCCTCGACCTCGCGCGGACGATGATCGAGCTCTCCGGCCTGGAGCCCGACCACGACATCGCGGTCGAGATCGTCGGCCGGCGTCCCGGCGAGAAGCTGCACGAGGAGCTGTTCAACCCCTACGAGCGACCGCAGCCGACGCCCGCCGAGAAGATCCTGCGCGCCGAGCGCGTGCCGCGTGCCCCGCAGGTCGTCGACGAGATGTTCGACCAGATCGGACTGCTCGTCCTGGAGGGCGACGCGGCCGGGCTGGCTGCGAAGGTGTCGGAGCTGTCTGCGATTCCGGAGGCCGGTGCGACTAGGATTTCGCCGTCCATCCCTGAAGCTGCCGTTGTGACCTCTGCCCAACCTCGACCCACGAGCGACGGCGCGCACCCGTGAGCGCGCTGATCGTCGCTGTCACGGGCAGCGCCCTCGTCGAGCAGATCGGCTCCTACGCCGGGCTGGCGTGCATGCTCGGCCTGGCCGTCATGGCGCTGCTGTACTTCTCGCAGGCGCGTGAGGTCCGGCGCCTGCGCGAGTGGGCCGGGCGCGAGCCCGAGCGCGCCGCGGAGCTCGCCCAGCGCGTGCAGGCCGATCCCCAGCGCCGCGTGGTCGCCCAGCCGATCCAGCCCACCACCCCGGCCGCCCAGCAGCAGCAGGCGACGGCCGCGCTCTACGCCAGCGTGGGCGCGACGCCGCCGCCCGGCACCGTGGCGCCCGCGGGCTCGCTCGCGCGGCCCGCCGCGACACCGGCCGCCGGGCTCCTGCCGGCCGCGGGCGCCGTGGCCAATCCCGCCGTTCCCGGCGCTCCCGCCGCGCCGGTCGCCCCCGGCGCGGCGGCCGCCGCCGCCGGTGCCGCGGCCGCGGCCGCGGGCGCGGGCGCGGGCGCCGTAGCGCAGGCCCCCGGCGCAGCGGGCACGCCGAGTGCCCCGCCGCTGCCCGGCGCGCCCGCGGCGCCGACCTCCACGCAGGCGCCGGCCGCCCCGCCCGCGCCGATGCCGGCACCGACGCCGAGCCCCGGCGTCGGTGGCCCGCAGACCGGTACCTCCTCGCCCGGCCAGCCCGCGCCCGCCAGCGCCGCCGCCACCCGCGCCGCCGCGGCGCAGCGCAGCGCCTCGCTGTCGGCCTACGCCAACGGCTCGACCGGCCAGGAGACGCGCGAGTCGGCCGCCGCGCGCCCCGAGCCGCTGGCCTTCGCCGACGACGACGAGGGCGGGCTCTCGAGGGGCCGTATCGCGCTGTACGCCGGCGGCGGGCTCGCCGCCGCGGTGGTCGCGGTCGTCCTCATGCTCGTCCTGACCGGCGGCGACGACACCCAGCCGCCCAACGACTTCGGCAACACGCCGGCGCAGGAATCGGAGGGCACGAGCGCGACGCCGAACGGCTCGGGCTCGCAGGGCGGGTCGGGCTCGACCTCCTCGTCGGGGCTGACCGCCGCCGAGCGCCGCGCGACGAAGGTCGCCGTCCTCAACGGCACGACGCAGAGCGGCCTCGCGCGCAACGTCGGAGACAAGATCGAGAAGGCGCGCTTCACGATCGAGAGCGTCGGCAACAACGCCGACCAGCAGATCCCCGCGACGATCGTCTCGTTCACCGCGGGCAACGAGCCCGCGGCGCGCGCGGTGGCCAAGCTCGTCGGCGTCGCCTCGACGTCGGTGCAGCCGGCCGACGCCAATGCGGCGGTGGCCGCCGATGCCGACGTCATCGTGACGGTCGGCCTGGATCAGAGCGGCTAGTGGATGCGGCCGGAAGTGCTGCCCGGACCCGCAGAACCTGCGGCTTCGTCCACCAGTCCCCTCAACTGACGACCGATGGCGGGCTGCCATGAGGTCCTGCTCGTGCGTCACGGGGAGACCGACGACAACGCGTCCGCTCGCTTCCAGGGTCAGCTCGACACGCCGCTGAACGCACGCGGCCGCGAGCAGTCCGTCGCGCTTGCCGAGTCGCTGCGCGGCGAGGGCTTGCGGGCCCTGTACTCCAGCCCGCTGCTGCGCGCGCTCGAGACCGCGCAGATCGTCGGCGCGGCGGTCGGCCTCGAGCCGATCCTCGACGAGCGCCTCGTGGAGGCAGACGCAGGTGACTGGTCGGGGCGCCTGATCGCCGACATCGTGGCCGGCGAGCAGGAGGGCTACGCGCGCTGGCGCGCCGCCGACCCGGAGTTCCGCTTCCCCGGCGGCGAGTCGGTCGCCGAGCAGGCCCAGCGGATCGCGGCCGCGCTCGCCGACGTCGCCGCGGGCCCGCTGCCGGCGCTCGTCGTCACCCACGGCGGGACGATCCGCGCGGTCGCGGGGATCGACCGGGCGGGCGGGGGGCGGATTTCGGTCGCCAACTGTGCGCTGATCCGCCTGACGGTGGGCAGGCCGGCGCCGAGCTCGGCCTCGTGACGGCGACGGCGCGGATCGCGTTCGCGCTGCTCGTCGCCGCGACCGTCGCCGCCTTCTTCGCCGCCCAGGAGCTCAAGACGACGCCGCCCAACGTGCAGGACGTGCGCGCGACGGAGGTCTTCTCGCCCAACCGCGACGGCCGCAAGGACCGGATGCACATGAGCTTCTTCCTCAAGCGCACCGATGACGTCACGGCGACGATCGTCAACCGGGCCGGCGACACGATCCGCGTGCTCGAGGAGCGGCGGCTGCGCGCCGGGCAGCGGATGCGGCTGGTGTGGGACGGCACCGACGCCGGAGGCCGCGCCGTTGCCGACGGCATCTACCGCGTGCGCCTGAATCTGCGCCGGCAGGGCCGCGCGGTGCTCATCCCGCGCAACATCGAGAAGGACATCAGGCCGCCGCGGATCGTCGTCACGTCGATCGGCCCGGAGCGCAAGGTCGTGGGCCCGGAGCTGCTGCCGCGCCCCGACGGCAAGCCGGCCGAGGTCAACTTCCAGGCCCCCACCCGGCTGCGCAGCCGCAAGGAGATCCTCGTCTTCCGCACCGACGTGCGTCCCGCCCGTCCCGTGTTCGAGGAGCCGATCAAGCTCGCCGACGATGCGACGAGCTGGACGTGGGACGGCACCGTGGGCGGCCGGCGCGTCGCGGCGGGCACGTACGCCGTCGTCGTCCGCGGCCGCGACGAGGCGGGCAACGTCGGCTCGTCGGCGCCGATCCCGCCGCGCTTCGAGTACGGCCGCCGGCTGCCCGGCCGCGGCGGCATCACCGTGCGCTACCTGCGGGCGCAGTCGCCGACGAGCCCGGTCAAGGCGCGCGAGACGCGCAGCGGTGGCCGTGGAGTCCGTCGGCGGGCGCTTCGCCTGGCAACTGCGCCGGATCGGCGACCCCGGGATCCGCAATCGCGGCAGCGGCACGCGCTCGCGCATCGTGCGCTTCGACGCCCCGGGCGGCAAGTCGGGCCTGTACCTCTTCGAGGTGCGCGCGGGCACGCGCCAGACCGCGGCGCCCGTCGTCGTCACCGGCCGGCAGACGCGCGACGTCCTCGTCGTGCTGCCCTGGACGACGTGGCAGGGCCTCAACCCGGCCGACGCGGACGGCGACGGTCGCCCCGACACGCTCTCGGCGGGCCTCGCGGTGCAGCTCGCGCGCCCCTTCGTCAAGGACGGCATCCCGCCCCAGATCCGCCGCGCCGAGGCGCTGCTGCTCGCCCAGCTGGACCGCAAGGGCCGCCGCTACGACCTCACCACCGACGTCGCGCTCGCCCGCGGCGAGGGACCCAAGCTCGGCGAGCACCGCGGCGTGATCCTCGCCGGCGACACGCGCTGGCTCGACACGCGCGCGGCGCGCCGTCTGCGCAACTTCGTGCGCGACGGCGGGCGCCTGCTGTCGGTCGGCACTCGCTCGCTGCGCAGCAGCGTCACCTTCACGCCGCGCGGCCGCGCGATCTCGCCGACGCTGCCGACCCAGCGCGACCTGTTCGGAGCGCGCCTGGGCTCCGTCGTCCGTGAGCCCGCCACGCTCGTCAACTCGGCCGACCGGATCGACCTGTTCTCCGGCACCACCGGGCTGTTCGCCGGCCTCGACGCCTACGAGCCGACGATCGACGTCCGCGGCGGCGCGAGCGCCGTCCTCGCCGCCGCGGCCACGCAGGACACCGACCGGCAGGTCATCGTCGCCGCGCGCGTCGGCAAGGGGATCGTCATCCGCCCGGGCCTGCCCGAGTTCTCGGCGAGCCTGCGCGTCAACGCCGAGCTCGCCGAGTTGCTGGACCGCGCCTGGACGGTGTTGAGGACCCGATGATCGCCACCGTGACCACGCTGGGCGACGCCGCGCAGACCGCCGGCGTCGTCGTGGCGGCCCTGCTCGGGGCGGCCGTCCTGCTCGTCGGCTCGCCGCGGGCGCGCGCGGCGGCGATGCTGGGCGCGCTCGCGCTGACGCCGGTGCTGCTCGTCGCGAACATCTGGTCGACGCCGCAGTTCGAGCCGCTGCGCGAGCGGCCCGGCCTGGCGCTCGCGGCCGGCCTCGGCGGCCTCGTCGTGCTCGCCGTCGGCGCGTTGCTCATCCACCGCCGGCCCGAGCTGCTGGCGCTCGCGGCCGCCGCCGCGCTGCCGTTTCGCGTGCCGATCGAGTCCGGCGGCGACACCGCGAACCTGCTCGTCCCGCTCTACGTCGTGATCGCCGCGGGCGTGATCGCCTACGCCGTTCCGCGGCTGCGCGCGCCGCGCGGGCTGGAGGACATGGAGCGCGGCGACGAGCGCGAGGTTCCCCACGCGCGCACGCCGCTGGAGTGGCTGCTCGCCGCGGCGATCGTCCTGTACGCCGTGCAGGCGACGTACTCCAGCGACTTCGACGGCGCGCTGATCCAGACGATCTTCTTCTACGTCCCGTTCGCGCTGCTCTACGCGCTGCTCGTGCGGATCCGCTGGACGGCACAGCTCGCCGGCCGCTGCCTCGTCGTCCTGCTCGTCCTCGCCGCAGCGTTCGTCGGCATCGGCTTCGTCGAGTACGCCAAGCGCGAGCTGCTGCTCAACCCGAAAGTCATCAGCTCCAACCAGTTCGAGTCCTACTTCCGCGTCAACTCGCTGTTCTTCGACCCGAACATCTACGGCCGCTTCCTCGTCACGGTCATGCTGGGCCTCGTCGCCGTGTTGCTGTGGTGTCGTCGCCAGGCGCTCGTGGCCGGCTGCGCGGCGGCGCTCGTGCTGCTGTGGGCAGGTCTCGTGCTGACGCTCTCGCAGTCGTCGTTCACGGCGCTGCTCGTCGGCCTGACGGTGCTCGGCGCGCTGCGCTGGGGCACGGGCCGGGCGGCGGCGCTGCTCGGCGGGGTCGCGGTGGTGGCGCTGGTCGTCGTGCTGGCCGTGCCGAGCGCGGTCGGCATCGAGGGCTCGGCGGACAACGTGTCCAGCGGGCGCTGGTCGCTCGTGAGGGGCGGCGTCGAGCTGGCCGCCGAGCGGCCGGTCGCCGGCTGGGGGTCGGCGTCGTTTCAGCAGGAGTACCGCACGCGCCAGGGCGCCTCCGACGAGCGCGCCTCGGCGGCCTCGCACACGATCCCGATCACCGTGGCCGCCGAGCAGGGGGTCGGCGCGCTCGTGCTCTACCTCGCGCTCGTCGGCGCCGCGATCGCGACGCTGCTGCGCGGCGCGCGGCGCTCGCTCGCGCGCGCCGCGGTGGCGGCCGCGTTCGTGGCGCTCGTCGTCCACACGCTGCTGTACGCCGCCTTCCTCGAGGATCCGCTGGCGTGGGCGCTGCTGGCGCTGGGCGCGGCGCTGCCGGCGGCGGCGCCGGAGCCGTGAGGGAGCGCGCGGCGCTCGCCGCCCTCGCGCTCGTCGCCGTCGCGGCGTGGGCGCTCGCGCCGACGTACCCCGACTACGACGCCTACCACCACCTCGTCTGGGGCCGGGACCTGCTGCACGGGATCACGCCCGGCTTCGAGGACCCGTTCGCGCCGACGCCGCATCCGCTCTACCTCGGCCTGGCGACGCTGCTGTCGCTCGCCGGCGAGCCCGCCGACCGGTTGCTCGTGCTCGTCACCGTCCTCAGCCTCGTCGCGCTCGTCGCGGCCGCCTTCGACCTCGGGCGCACGCTCTTCGGCACGGCGGCGGCGTACCTCGGGGCGGTCTTCGTCGCGTCGAGCTTCGCGTTCCTGCTCTACGCCGTGCGTGCGTTCGTCGACGTGCCGTTCCTCGCGCTCGTCGTCTGGGCGGCGGCGCTGGAGGCGCGCCATCCGCGCCGCGGCGCGCTGGCGATGCTGCTGCTCGTGGCGGCCGGCCTCCTGCGCCCGGAGGCGTGGGTCCTCGCCGGGCTGTACTGGCTGTGGCGGATTCCGGGAACCGCGCTGCGCACGCGCGCGATCCTGCTCGGGCTCGCCGCCGCCGCGCCGGTGCTGTGGTGCCTCGTCGACCTCGCCGTCACCGGCGACCCGCTCTTCAGCCTGACAAACACGCAGGCCCTGTCGGAGTCGCTTGACCGCGAGCGCGGCCTGGCCAACGTCCCGTCGGCCTTCGTGACGTTCCTCGCCGACCTCGCCCGGCCGCCGGTCGCGCTGGCCGGCGTCGTGGGCCTGGTTCTCGCGCTGCGGCGCTTCGGCGTTCGACCGCTGGCGATCCCGCTCGGCCTGCTCGGCGCGGGCGTGCTGACCTTCCTGGCGATCGGTGTCGCGGACCTGTCGCTGATCCCGCGCTACCTGACGGTCCCGGCCGTCACGCTCTGCGTGCTGGCGGGCTACGCGGTGATGGGCTTCGCGACCCTCGCGCCGGGCGTGGAGCGCACGCGCTGGCGGCGGGCGGCGCTCGGCGCGCTCGCCGTCGGCGTCGCCTTCCTCGTCGTGAAGGCCGGCAGCTTCGCGGCGCTGCGCTCGGAGCTGCGCTTCATCGAGCGCACGCACGACGAGGTGAGCGCGCTGGTGGCGCGACCGGAGGTCCGCGCCGGGCTGCGCTGCGGGGCACTCACGTTTCCGACATACCGGCTCGTGCCCGACGCGCGCTGGCAGCTGGACGCCACCGCGCGGGAGGTGCGCACGCGCGCCGGATCCGACGGGTCCGTGCGCTCGCCGGGCGCGGTGGCCGCCTACATCGCCGGCGACGAGAAGTTCGAACGGCGCTTCGGCCGCGCCGACGGCGTGTCGCGCACGACGAACCGGCCGCCGGCCGGAGCGCCGGCGCTGCGGACCGGCCCGTTTGCGGTGTATGACGTGTGCCGGGCGCGACCGCGCTAGGGTCCGCGGTCGATGTCGCTGCTCATCCGGCCGCTGCTGGTCCTCCTGGCGTTCCTGACCGTCGTCGTGCTCATCATCGTCGCGCTCGCCGGCGGCTTCGGCGGGGGTGGCGGGGGCGGCGACAGCGCGGACTCCGGCGACGAGCCCGCCAAGGAGGAGACCTCGCGGGAGTCGAGCGAGGGCACGGTCTCGGCCGCCGACCTGAAGGTCGGCGACTGCATCAGCGACGCGAACTCGCGGACCGGCGACGTGACGCGGTTTGACGCCGTCAAGTGCGACGAGCCGCACGACGGCGAGGTCTACACGCTCATCGTGCTCGAGGGCGGGCCGGAGGCGAAGGTGCCGACCGAGGCCTTCATCAACGGCAAGGGTCAGCGCGGCTGCCGCGCGCGCCTGCGCCGCCAGGCCACGTCGCGGGCGTTCCGCGACCGGCAGCTGGGCTTCAAGTTCGTCTATCCCACGCCGGCGAGCTGGGCCGAGGGCGATCGCGAGATCACCTGCGTGGCGACGTTCAAGAAGCCGCGCAGCACGAAGCTCGCGCAGCGCTAGCGGCCGCGCACCGCGGCGGGCGGTGGATCCCGCGTGGACGCGAGACCCACAGTGGGCCCCGCGTGGGCGCGAGACCAACTAGCCTCGGCGGATGCCGCTGCGGCCCGTCGCCAGCCGGCCCTTCATGCCCGGCTACGGCGTGCTCCCGCACGACGAGGGCTCGGGCCTGCTGCCGTGGGCGTGGGCCGAGCAGCAGCTGGCCGCGTCGCAGCATTACTGGTGCGCGACCGTCCGCCCCGACGGGCGCCCGCACGCCATGCCGATCTGGGGGCTGTGGGATGAGTGGTCGCTGTGGTTCAGCACCGGCGTCTGGTCGCGCAAGGCGCGCAACATCTACTTCGAGGGGCGCGTCGCGGTGACGACGGAGGACCCGGTCAACCCGGTCGTCGTGGAGGGCGTGGCCGAGGTGCAGACCGCGCCCGCCGTCATCGCCCGCTTCCTGCAGCTGCTCAACGCCAAGTACGAGACCGACTACGAGATCGACTTTCAGGACCCGCGCATCAACGCGACGATCCGCGTGCAGCCGACGTGGGCGTTCGGCTGCAACGAGGAGGACTTCCCCGGGACGGCGACGTGCTGGACGTTCGAGACGCTGCCCGACGATCCGCCGCCGCTCGTGGACGCGGTGACATGACGAGCGGCGCGACGCACGGCACGGGCCGGCCGGTCGACCTCGGCGCCGGCACGGGCAGCGGCCCGCTGTGGGGGATGGCCGGCGAGGACCTCAACGCCACGCTGCTGGCGTGGAAGGCCGGCCACGAGATCGCCGAGCACGTCAACGCCGAGCTCGACGTCCTGCTCGTCGTTGTCGCAGGCGCGGTCACCGTGACGATCGACGACGTGCCGCACGAGCTGCTCGCGCCCGCCGCCCTGCTGATCGAGCACGGCGCCCGGCGCGCGATCCGGGCCGGCGCGGACGGCACGCGCTACCTGTCGGTGCACCGCCGCCGCGGGCCGCTGCAGATCGCGCCGGCGGGCGGCTGACCGGCTAGGCCAGACCGAGCGCGCGCAACCGCTCCCACAGCGGGGCGTTGACGCGTTCGGCGGTCTGCTCGAGCGCCCACGCGCGCAGCTGCGCATCGGGCGCCATCCGCGCCCCGGCCTGCGCGCGCAGCGCTGCGACGAACGCGTCCGCGTCGGCCGCCGTGGTCACCGCCCGGTCCCACGTGTGCACGCCCGCCAGCTCGGGGGAGACCGTGCGCCGTCCCAGCCGCGCGTACTTGAGGATCCGGTAGGGCAGCGCGGCGTCGTTGAAGGGCTCGACGCGGAAGGGCAGGATGCCGACGTCGGCGCAGAGGATCAGCCGCGCCGCCTCCTCGTCGCTGCGGCGGCCGAGCCAGACGAGGTTCGGCGCCGTGCGACACCACGCGAAGTCGGCATCGTCCTTGCACTCGTCCTCGTGCCACGCGCCGACGAGCAGCAGCACGAGCTCGGGCATCTGACCGGCGACCGCGTGCAGCAGCGCCCAGTCGGTGCGCCAGCCGAGGTGGCCGAGCGAGACCGCGATGACGGCGCTGCCGGGGTCGGGGGCGGGGAACGAGTCCGCGGCAAGGCCGACGAGCTGCGCCTCGCGGCCGGCCTCGCGCTCGAGCTCGGCGAGCTTGCCCGACACGACGAACGTCAGCGCCGAGCGCTCGGCCGCCTGCTCGTGCAGCATGGCGAGGCGCACGCGCATCGTGGGCGACGCGTCGTAGGCCATCTCGTAGCGGTCCCAGCGCCCGTACCAGAGCTCGGCCTCGGGCTTCTCGGCGAGCAGGGCGCGCGCCAGCGGCCACTGGACGGGGTGGAAGATCGCCACCGCGCGCAGGTCGCCCTTCAGCGCGCGCAGCAGGCGCCGCGCCGTGCGCCGGGCGATCCGGTCGCGCATCGGGCCGGGCAGCCGGGCGACCGCGCCGTAGGGGATGCGCGGCGGATCGGCGGCCACGACGCCGTCGGCGCGCAGGAGGTCGCGGGCCTGGTCGGCGAGGATGAACCCCTCGAGCGGACGCGGCAGCAGCAGGAGGGCGCGAGGCGGTTCCGGCACCCGCTGACAGTAGCGTCAGTGGGGTGGCCGGTCCCGCAACCACGCCCACCGCCCGTAGTCATGGGACCGGCCAGTAGTGCGCAGCCT
The DNA here is from genome assembly GCA_963742745.1 of uncultured Actinomycetes bacterium. Taxonomy (GTDB): domain Bacteria; phylum Actinomycetota; class Thermoleophilia; order Solirubrobacterales; family Solirubrobacteraceae; genus CADCVQ01. Next base: position 129,507 of record CAVUND010000004.1, on the reverse strand, counting down.
CTTTCAGCGGCTGCTGGCGGGGGGCGCGGCCTACCAGGCGTCGAGCGTGCTGTCGGCGGTCCTCGCGCTCGTCACGCTGCCGCTGTACACGCGAGCGCTGACCCGCGCCGACTTCGGCGTGGCCGAGACGCTGCTGACGTTCATCATCCTGGCGTCGATCCTGCTGCGCTTCGGCCTCGGCGAGGCGTTCGTGCGCTTCTACTTCCAAACGCCCGCGGCCGAGCGCGAGCGCCTGGCGCGCACGACGACGGCGACGGTGCTGCTCGTGACGACGGTCGTGGCGCTGCTCGCCGCCGCGCTCGCCGGGCCGCTCAGCGAGCTGCTGCTCGGCTTCGAGGACGCGGGCCTCATGCGGATCGCGGTGCTCGGGCTGTGGTCGTTCACGAACCTCGAGATCGCCTACGCGCTGCTGCGCGTCGAGGAGCGCCGGCGCGCGTACGTGGTCGCCTCGCTGTGCAACGTGCTGCTGACCGTCGCGCTGACGGTGACGCTCGTGGTCGCGCTCGACGGCGGCGCGCGCGGCTATCTCGCCGGCAACTACGTCGCCTCGGCCGTCGTGCTGCTCGGTCTGTGGTGGCTGCTGCGCGGTCGGATCGGACTGCGGCCGGAGATGGGTCTCGGGCCGCTGCTGGCCTTCGGCGTCCCCACGGTGCCGGCCGACGCCACGGTCTTCGCGCTCAACGTCGTCGACCGCGCCTACATCCTGCGCACGCAGAGCGCGGCGGCCGCCGGCCTGTTCGCGCTGTCGGTGAAGCTCGCGACTGCCGTGATCCTCGCGGTGCGGGGCTTTCAGCTCGCGTGGCCGCCGCTGGCCTACTCGATCCGCGACGACGACGAGGCGGGGCGCTTCTACGCCGCGGTCGCCACGTGGTACGTCGTCGTCACCGGCTTCGTCGTCGCCGGCCTGACGCTGCTCGGTCGCTGGGTCGTGCGCCTGCTGGCCGCGCCGGACTACTTCGCGGCCCACGAGGCGCTGCCCTGGGTCGCGCTGGGCTGGGCGATGTACGGCCTGTTCCTCGTGCTCGTGACGATCGGCGGCCGCGCCGGCGTGACCACGCGGACGTTCCCGGCCGCGTTCGCGGGCGTCGTCGTGAACGTCGTCGTGCTCGTCGCGCTCGTCGAGCCGCTCGGGATCGCCGGTGCCGGCATCGCGCTCGTCGCCGCCTACGCGGTGATGCTCGTCGTGCTGCACCTGCTCACGCGCGGCCTGTTCGCTGTCCCGTTCGACTGGCGGCGCCTCGCGCACGCCGTGGCGCTGCTCGCCGGGGTGGCGGTCGCCGGCGAGCTGCTGCTGCCCGAGTCGGGCGTCGCCGGCTTCGCCACGCGCGCGCTCGCGCTCACCGCGCTGCCGGCGCTGTTCGCGCTCACGCGCTTCGCGCGGCCCGAGGAGCTCGCCGCGCTGCGGGGCCTGCGCGGGCGGCGCCTGCGCTGAACGCGAGCGGGGATCTGCGCTCTCGCATCGTGGTGTGCGCGCGATCGCGGCGTCGACCCGCATCGATGAGGGTGTGAGTTCGCTTGGCCGACGGCCATCGCGCCGGGACCGGCGGTCCATGGCGGGGGGTGTGTCGAATTGCTCGCGGCCCGCGCGACGCGGATATTCGACCAGCACCTCCGCGGCATACCAGGCGCGGCATCGGGGCGCGCCCGGTGCGATATCCGCGCCCGGCGCGCCCCGACCGTGGGGCCGGTCCCGGCACGACGGCCGGGACCCGACCGGACCCACACCCTCAATGCGCCAGTTCGCCGGCGGCCGCGCCGACCCACGGCGGCAGCGCACCAGCCCCAGCGCACGCCGGTCGCGCGCCCCGTGCTTCGTCGGCGCCCGGGGCTCCGGGTGGACGGTCATGAGACGGAGCACTAGCAGCCCAGCAGCTTGCGGACCCCCGAGCAGGCGGGAGCCGGCGGCGCGGGAGATGGCGCGGCGGGCGTCGTCGGCGTCGGGGTCGACGGATCGTCCGGCGCCGCGGGATCGTCCGGGGCGCCGTCGGGCGCCGGCGTCGCCGGCCCCGGCGCCGGCGCCGGCGCCGGCGCCTCGCGCCCGGCCGCACGGCGGCGGGCGTCGTCGCGGCGGGCATCGCGCTCGGCCAGGACGCGGGCCTGCTCGGCCTCGCGCGCCATGGCGCGCTCCTTGGCGCCCTTCTTGCTCTTCTTCTTCTTGCCCTTCTTCTCGGCCGCCAGCAGCACCTTGCGGATCGCGGCGCCGTAGGCCGCGTCGAACTCGTCGACGAGGCCGGCATCGGGCTCGCAGTTGGCGCAGAAGCCGTTGCGCTCCCAGCCGGCCGCGCGCGCGGCGACCTGGCTGGCGTACGTGACGCCGTAGAGGTCGTGGCCGTAGTAGGCGTAGGCCGCCGTCCACGCGGAGCCGTCGAGCCCGAGCCCGGCGCCGGAGTCGCGCAGCAGCGACCCGGCGGCCATGATCGCGTCGAAGTCGTCGTAGATCGAGGGGTGGTGGTCGGTGCGGTGCGGGTAACGCGCGGGCCGCTTGCCTGAACGGAACGCCTGGCGGTAGCGCTCCCACGTGCTGACCGGGCCGTTGGTGACGTTGAACTGCATCGGGCCCGCGCAGCAGCCGAAGTCGTTGAGGCCGTGGTAGGTCGTGTCGGCCTGGGAGAACGCGGTCTCCTGGCGGTGGACGGAGGCGATCAGGCGCCAGTTGACGCCGAACACCCGCTGCGCCTCGCGGTACAGCGGCATGAACTCGGCCGCGGTGCCGGGCGCGACCCGCTTGCGCGTGATCTCGCGGTAGTACTCGGACCCGGGGCGGTTCTCGGCGCGCGTGCGAGCCTCGGCTTCCGCGACGGAGTCCGCGAGCAACGCGACGGGGCTGATCGCCGCCACCGGCTCCAGCGACAGCAGAGCGGAGACGCGGTTGGCGGTCAGCTCGGCCCGCGGCGAGTCCGCGCCCATCCCCAGCGACGCGACGAGCACGATCGCGAGGGCCACCAGCGGCCGGCCGGCCCGGCGCGCTCCGGCGCCCGCCGGACGCGCGCGCCGCAGGCGTCGCCGACGGGCCGGGGCGTCCACCCGCGATCGGCGGCGCGGGCGCCGCGGAACGGCAGCCGCCAGCGCGCGGACGAACCGGCCAGCGGTCCGTCCGACAGCGGGCGGGAATCGAGCCGGGAGCCGCATCGCCGGGCAGGATGGCAGAGACGCGCGCGCCCCGGCGCGGTCGTGCGGCGCGCCGTCCGCGCTCGCGCCTACCGTTCTGCACCGTGCCCGGGACGATCGAGCTGTGGACCGACGGCGCCTGCTCCGGCAACCCGGGGCCGGGCGGTTGGGCCGCGATCCTCGTCGCCCGCGGCCCCGACGGCGCGATCACCAAGCAGGTGGAGCTGTCCGGCGGCGACCCCGCGACGACGAACAACCGCATGGAGATGCAGGCGGTCATCAGCGGCCTGCAGGCACTTGCGCGGCCGACGCAGCTGACGGTCCACATCGACAGCTCCTACGTCATGGACGCGATCGTCAAGGCCTGGCACGTCGGCTGGGTCAAGCGCGGCTGGCTGACCGCCGCCAAGCAGCCGGTCAAGAACCGCGAGCTGTGGGTGCAGCTGCTGGCGCTCGTCGAGCGCCACACGATCACGTGGCACAAGGTCAAGGGCCACGCCGGCGTCGCGCTCAACGAGCGCTGCGACGAGCTGGCGGTGGCGGCATGCCAGGCGGCGCGCCGGCCGGCCGCCGGTGTCAGCGCGGGCGCATGACCGTCAGCGCCACGAGGCGCGAGACGACGACCGTCAGGTATGCGACGCCGGCGATCATCTCGAACATCACCAGGCCGCGGGCGAACGGTCTGACGGGGACGATGTCGCTCAGGCCGGTGCTCGACAGCGTCGTGAAGCTCAGAAACAGCAGCTCCATCCAGTCGCGGTCGGCGCTGGCGTCGATCGCCGCCGTGAAGCTGCCCGGCGCGATCGCCTGGCAGACGACGTACGCGTAGGCGAACGCCCAGGCGACGAGCGTGAAGGTCGCGCCGATCGCGAACAGCTCGTCGCGCGTGACGCGCTGGTCCTCGAGCATGTAGGCGATCATCGCCCCGGCGGCGTAGAAGTACAGCAGCGCCTCGAACGCCGAGGAGTACGGCAGCAGATCGTCGCTCTGCGTGACGGCCTGCACGAGGAGCAGCACGCAGGCCGGGATGCCGAGCAGGATCGTGACCCCGTTCAGGCCCGGGGTGGACCGGACGGCGAGCACGACGAGGCCGAGGATCGCGATGCCGAAGACGCTGAACAGCGAGCGCCCGACGTCGTTGTCGATCATGAACGGATACGCCAGCACCGCCACCAGTTGGGCGGCGAGCAGGAGCGCGGACGGTTCGCGCTTGGCGAGGGCCAGCACGCCCGGGAACGTAGCTTCCGCGCCGGTCGGTCCCCGGCCCGAAATCGTCACCGGGCGCGCGGATGTGAAACCGAGCGGCTAGCGCCCGCAGGGACGCCACGAGCGCATCGTGGCCTGCGTCTGCTCGGGCGTGAGGGCGGGCGTCCCCAGCGGCGTGGGCGCGTCACGCCGCGTGCGCAGCCCGTCGGTGATGATCCCCAGGTAGCGCCGCCAGGCATCGGGATCGACCTCGCGCGTGCACTCGCTCAGCGAGCCGAGCATGAGCTGCAGCAGCGGCATGTCGGTCGGGTCGACGTCGGCGCGCAGGCTGCCCTCCGCCTGGGCGCGGGCGACGAGCTGCGTGACGAGCGGGAACATGAGCTGCCGCGCGCGCGCCACCCGCTCGAGGCCGTGCGTGCCCGACAGCGCGACCTCCTTGAAGCCGCGGTCGCAGGCGTGCTGCTCGGTGGCGCGCTCGAGGAAGAGCACGAGCCCGGCCCACGGGTCCTCGGCCTGCAGGGCCGCCTCGGCCTCGGCCGCGAACTCGTTCATGCGCGTCTCGAACAGCGCGTCGATGAGCTGCTCCTTGTCGGGGAAGCGGCGGTAGATCGTCCCGACGCCGACGCCCGCGCGGCGCGCGATCTCGTCGAGCGTCACCGACAGGCCGTCGTCCGCGAACGCCGCTCGGGCCGCCGCGAGGATGCGCTGGCGATTGCGCTCCGCGTCGCGGCGGAGGGGGCGCTCTGAGTTGGCGGGTGATACGGCCACAGAAAGTTTCCGGTCGAAAGTGGAGACACGGACTCCACTTCTGTGGTACGGTGCGCCCACGAAGTTGAGATCGATCCTCCACATGGAGCGTAGCACTCCGTTTAGCCAACAGGACGAGGTTCACGCAATGCACGAGCAACACACCAACCCACATCACGAACGGCGCTGGCTGATCCTGTTCGTCATCGCGATCGCGCAGCTCATGGTCGTCCTCGACGCGACGGTCGTGAACATCGCGCTGCCCTCCGCGCAGGAGGCGCTGCAGTTCTCCAACGACCAGCGCCAGTGGGTCATCACCGCGTACGCGCTGGCCTTCGGCAGCCTGCTGCTGCTCGGCGGCCGCATCGGTGATCTCTTCGGGCGCAAGCGCGCGTTCGTCATCGGCCTGGGCGGCTTCGCCGGCGCGAGCGCGCTCGGCGGCATGGCCCAGAGCTTCGAGGTCCTCGTCGCGGCGCGCGCCCTGCAGGGCGTGTTCGGCGCGCTGCTGGCGCCCGCCGCGCTGTCGATCCTGACCACGACCTTCACCGACCCCAAGGAACGCGGCCAGGCCTTCGGCATCTTCGGCGCGGTCGCCGTCGGCGGCGCCGCGATCGGCCTGATCATGGGCGGCGTCCTGACGCAGTATCTCGACTGGCGCTGGTGCCTGTACGTCAACCTCGCGTTCGCCGTCCCGGCGGCGCTGGCGGCGACGGCGCTGCTGCGCAACGAGATCCCCGAGCTGCGGTCGCGGATCGACATCCCGGGCGCGCTGACCGCGACGGCCGGCCTGTTCGCGATCGTCTACGGGCTGGCGAACTCCGAGACCAGCGGCTGGGCCGATGCGACGACGATCGCGATGCTCGTGGCGAGCGTCGTGCTCCTGGCGGCGTTCGTCGTCATCCAGACACGCAGCGCCAACCCGCTGCTGCCGCTGCGCGTCGTCCTCGACCGCGATCGCGGCGGGTCGTTTCTCGCCATGGTCCTGGCGGGTGCCGGGATGTTCGGCGTCTTCCTGTTTCTCACCTACTACCTGCAGCAGAACCTCGGCTTCTCGCCGATCGAGTGCGGCCTCGCGTTCCTGCCGATGACGGTCTCGATCGTCGTCGCGGCGACGAGCGCGTCGACGAAGCTGCTGCCGAAGTTCGGTCCCCGGCCCCTGATCGGCGGCGGGATGCTGCTGGCCGCCGCCGGCCTCGTCAGCCTCACGGGCATCGGCGTCGACACCGCGTACGTCACGCACGTGCTGCCCGGCATCCTCGTCATCGGCGCCGGCATGGGCATGGTCTTCGCCTCGGCGATGGCCACGGCGACCTTCGGGGTGCAGGCCAGCGACGCCGGCGTCGCGTCGGCGATGGTCAACACGATGCAGCAGATCGGCGGCTCGATCGGCACCGCCCTGCTCAGCACGCTCGCCGCGTCGGCGGTGGCCGACCGGCTCGCCGAGGCGGCGACCCGGCCGGACGCCGCGTTGGCGGCGCAGGCCGCCGTGCAGGGCTACACCACCGCGTTCTGGTGGGCGGCGGGGATCTTCGCCGTCGGCGGTGTGATCTGCGGCGCGCTGCTCACCCGGCGCAGCGTCGACGTCGCCCGCGTGCCGACCGGTGCCGGCGAGCCCGCCGGCGAGCCGGCCTTCGCGCACGGCTGATCGGTCCTCCGAACGCCGCGCGGCCCGCTCACGAGGAACGTGAGCGGGCCGCGGGCCGGGGGTGCCTTGGCGTCTAGCGTGCGACGCGCGCCACCGCCGCTGCGGCGGTCGACCGCATCGCGCGTCTGGCGCGTCGGGGCCGTTCGTGGCGCGCCGCATGATCGGCGGCGCGCGGCGCGCGGCGACGGCGATCGCGTTCGGCCGCGCGCCGCAGGTCGGCGTGGTGCGCGTTCATCGACTCGACGTTGAGATACACCATGACATCGCTCCTCTGCTCGTTGGATTCACTGCGATGGTGAATCAGCGAGCGGGAGCTGTCATCTCGGCCCCGGGGGCGCGCGCCCCCCGCAGGATGACGCGCGGTGGGTTCGAATCCTCCCCCGGGGAGGCGGCGGAGGCGCCGTTGCCGTCATGTGCCGCCCGCTGCTGGGCCTGCTCGCGGACGGCGACGGCGGTGCTGCCGACCGCGTCCTGCACGCCGCTCGGCGACGTTCTCCTTGACCGTGCCCTCGACCTGCTGGCGGGCCTGCTGGGCGTGGGGCGCGACACTCTCGCGCGAAGTACGCTGGGAGGCATGCAATCGGCACGCGTGGGTGAGCTCGTGACGGTGGCCGGCGACGGTCCGAAGCTCGACGGCATCGTCTTCGACACGCCGAGCGCGACGAAGGTCGTGGTGGCCGTCGTGGACCGCGGCCGCGGTCCGGTCTTTCGCACGGTCCACCCGCGGACGCTGAGCGAGCGCAACGCCGAGGGCGCCGACGACCGCGCGTTGCGCCTGCTCATCCGCCGCACCCCACCGCCGGCGCGCGGTGGCGCCCGCGGGGGCGCAGGCGCGGGGCAGGGCCGCTCAGGCCACACCCGCGCGGCGATGCACCGCACGACCGGCAAGTAGCGTCGCCGGGATTTGCCGCTGCCCGAACCGGGCAGGTGGCAGCGATGTCCGCCTCCGATCGGGACACGCCCGCGACCGCGGGCTTCGACGAGGATCGCGACGCCACCGGCGCGCCGCGGGCGGGCTACGCCCCACTGCTGGAGGCGCTCGCCGGCACCGACCTCGAGGCGCTGCGCCGCAGCGTGCAGGAATCGCTCGACGCGCGCGGCGTGAGCTTCGGCGCCGATCCGTTCGTCGTCGACCCGATCCCGCGACTCGTCACGGCCGAGGAATGGGAGGCGCTGGCCGGCGGCCTCGCCCAGCGCGCGCGGGCGCTGAACTGCTTTCTGCGCGATGCCTACGGCGAGCGGCGGATCGTCGAGGCGGGGGTCGTCGAGCTGGCCGGGATCGAGGACGCCGAGGGCTACGAGCCCGACCTGCTGGGGCGCGTGCCGGCGTCCGCCGCGCCGGCGGCGATCATCGGCTTCGACGTCGTGCGCGACCCGGAGGGCAACTTCCTCGTGCTCGAGGACAACCTGCGCACGCCCTCGGGCTTCACCTATGCGCTCGCCGCGCGCGAGGCGCTCGCCACCGCGCTGCCGCCGGGGCTCCCGCGTCCGCGCCCGCTGGAGGCGATCACCACGCGGCTGCTGCGCGAGACGATCTGCGCGGCGGCGCCGCCGGGCTGCGACGCGCCGCTGGTCGTCGTGCTCGGCGAGGGCCCCGGCAGCTCCGCGCACTACGAGCACGCCCGTGCCTCCGAGCTGCTCGGCGGCCACCTCGTCACGCTCGCCGACCTCGCGCTCGCCGATGGCGACGTGCACGTGCGCCTGCCCGGCGGCGCCGCGCACCGCGTCGACGTGGTCTACCGGCGGACGGACGACGACCGCGTCCGTGGCGACGACGGCGCGCTCACCGACGTCGCCGCGCTGCTGCTCGAGCCGTGGCTGGATGGCCGCATCGGGCTCGTCAACGCGTTCGGCAACGGCTTGGGCGACGACAAGCTCGCGCACTGCCACGTCGAGGACTTCGTGCGCTTCTACCTCGAGGAGGAGCCGAAGGTGCACTCGGTCCCGACGCTGAGCCTGGCCACCGAGCGCGACCGCGAGGACGCGCTTCGCCGGCTGCGCGAGCTCGTCGTCAAGCCGCGCTACGGGGAGGGCGGCGACGGCGTCGTGATCGGCGCGCACGCCGAGGCGGCCGACCTCGAGCGCCTCGCCGGCAAGCTGCGCGAGCACCCCGAGGACTACATCGCGCAGCCGCTCGTCGCCCTCTCGTGTCACCCGACGGTGATCGACGGCGAGCTGCAGCCGCGCCACGTCGACCTGCGTCCGTTCGCGTTCTGCGGCGCCGGCGATGCGGTGTCGCTCATCCCGGGAGGACTGACCCGCGTCGCGCTCGACGCCGGCGCGCTGGTCGTCAACTCCTCGCAGAACGGCGGCGGCAAGGACACCTGGGTGTTCGATCCGTGATGTGAACGTCTCGTTCACGTGTCACAACTTCGCGCTGCCGCACACTCAACAGGATGTGACGCAGAAGCGGGACGCTGCGACGCGCGCGGCCTACGGCGGCTCGGCCCCGGCCCGCCGCAGCCGGACGCCCGTGCGCTCCCAGGTCAGCCGTAGCCTGCGCATCGCCACGCAGGCGCCCGTCACCGCGCCGGCCGCCGATCGACGAGCTGCCGAGGCTGCGCGCCTGGCTGCGCGCGCAGGCGATCGTGGGGTCGGTCGTCGACGCGGTGGCGCTCAACCCCCAGCCCGAGCCGCCGGGCGTCGCGCGCGACTGACGCCGGCGTCGCCCGCGCGCGGCAGGGCGACCTCCTCGGGCGCGCCAACGAGCTGGCCGCCGGCGCAGCCGGCCGCCGACACGGTCCGGCGCGGGTTGACGATCCCGGCGAGGCCGAGCAGCCCGCCGAGCGCGACGAGCCCGGTCGCGATCCCGATGCCGGTGCGAAACGCCTCCACCGACGCGTCCTCGACGGCGCTCGCCACGGCCCGGGCCTCTCCGGACGCCAGCCCCGCGGTGTCCGCCCGGGCCAATGCCCGATCGTGCGCCTCGGCGACCGAGCGCTGAGCCGCCGGCGACAGCGAGCGGTCGCGCAGCGCCCCGTCGAGCGAGCCCGTGAACGTCGCCGCCACCACGGCCCCGAGCGCCGCGACCGCCAGCAGCCCGGCAACTCGAGCGACCGCGTTGTTGATCCCCGACGCGATCCCTGCGTTGTGCTCGTCGGCGTCGGCGAGCACGGTCATCGTCAGCGGCGCGACCGTCATCGCCAGCCCGAGCGAGAAGACGAGCAGGCCCGGCAGGACGTCGACCGCGTAGTCGACGGTGGCGGGCATGCGGAGAAACCACGCCAGGCCGGCGGCCGCGACGAGCGGCCCGGCGCCCATCAGCAGGCGCGGGCCGATCCGGTCCGACAGCGCGCCGAAGCGCTTGGAGAGCACGAACATCACGACCGTCGTCGGGAGCGTCGCCAGGCCGGCCTGCAGCGCGTCGTAGCCCGCCACCTGCTGCAGGAACAGCACGAGGAAGAAGAACGTGATCGACAGGCCGCCGTACATCGCCAGCGTCTGCAGGTTGCCGACCGCGAAGTTGCGCCGCGCGAAGAGCCCGAGCGGCAGCATCGGGTCCGCGCTGCGGCGCTCGTGCCAGAGGAACACGGCCAGCACCGCGATCCCGCCGAGGATCGGGCCCAGCACCGGCGCCGACGCCCAGCCGGCGTCCGGCTGGCGGATCAGCCCGTAGACCGGGCCGGCGAGCCCGACGGCGCACAGCGCGGCGCCCGTCCAGTCGATCCGCCGCCGCACCCCGCCGGCCACGGGCGGCGGGATGGCGACCGCCACGATCGCGAGCGTGGCGAGCACGAACGGCACGTTGATCGCGAAGATCCAGCGCCACGACGCGGCGTCGATCAGCCAGCCGCCGGCGAACGGGCCGATGACGGTCGCGATCCCCGCCCACGCGGTCCACGAGCCGATCGCGGCGCCGCGCTCGTCGGGCGGGAACGCCGTGATGATCACCGCCAGCGCGCTCGGCGCGAGCAGCGCGCCGAAGATCCCCTGCAGGACGCGGGCGGCGACGAGCACCTCGATGCTCGGGGCCAGCGCGCAGAGCAGCGACGCGACACCGAAGCCGGCCACGCCGATCGAGAAGACCCGCCGCTCGCCGAGCACGTCGCCGAGCGAGCCGCCGATGAGGATGAGCGCACCGAGCGCCAGCAGGTAGCCGTTGAGCACCCACTGCTGACCGGCGAGGCCGCCACCGAGCTCCTGCTCGATCGCCGGCAGGGCCACGCTGACGACCGTCGCGTCCAGCCCCGCCACGAACGACCCCATGATCGCCGCCAGCAGGACCAGCCGCTTGTGCGAGATCGGCATGCGGCTCACCCCGACGGGCCGAAGCGCTCCGTGCGGATCCACTCCGGCGCCAGCCCGGCGTCGAGCAGCAGCGCCGTCGCGCTCTCGACGAAGCCGTTGGAGCCGCAGACGTAGGCCGTCATCGCGCCCGTGGCCGCGGCGGCGACGAGCTCCGCGTCGATGCGGCCGGTGTGGCCGCTCCAGCCGTCCGGTGCCCCGCGGGTGTACGTGAGCGTGACGTCCGGATCGCCGGCCAGCTCGTCGGCGTAGATGACGTCGTCGGCTTCGCGCACCGAGTACACGAGGCGCATCGGCGCGTCGGGCAGCGCGCGCCGGCGGTGGCGCAGCATCGCCATCAGCGGCACGACGCCCGAACCGCCGCCGACGAGCAGCACCGGCCCCGGCTCGCTGCCGCGCCACACGAAGTACGACGCGAACGGGCCGCGCACCTCGACCCGGTCGCCCACCTCGACGACGTCGTGGAAGTACGGCGACACCTCGCCGTCGGCGAGGCAGTCGATCGTCAGCTCGATCTCACCCTCGTCCAGCGGCGACGAGGCCACGGAGTACGAGCGCTGGGCCCGGTAGCCGTCGGGTGCCGTCAGGCGCACGTCGTAGTGCTGGCCGGGCAGGTGCGCCATCCACATCGGCAGGCCGAGTCGAAAGGACTTCACGCTCGGCGTCTCCTCGCGGATCGCGAGCACGGTCGCGATCTGCCAGCGGCCGGGAGCGTGCTGGAGGACCGGCGTCAATCGTTCCAATAGCGCTGCTCCTTCCAGGGATCGCCGCGCGTGTGGTAGCCGTTGGCCTCCCAGAAGCCGGGCTCGTCGTGGTCCATGATCCGCAGCCCCGACACCCACTTCGCGCTCTTCCAGAAGTACAGGTGCGGCACGAGCAGGCGCGCGGGCCCGCCGTGCTCGGGATCGAGCGGCTCGCCCTCGTGCTCGATCACGACCCACGCCTGGCCGTCGGTCAGGTCCTCGACGGCGAGGTTCGTCGTGTAGCCGCCGTAGGAGTGGACCATCGCGTAGGCGCCGAGCGGCTCGACCGCGTCGAGCAGTCCGTCCAGCGACACGCCGCGAAAGCTCGTCCCGAGCTTGCTCCACTTCGTCACGCAGTGGATGTCGCACGGCACGTCCTCGAACTGCAGCGCGGCGAACTCGGCCGCGGTCCAGGTCCGCGGCTCGGCCACCATGCCGTCGATCGTCAGCGCCCAGGCGGCGGTGTCGACGCGCGGGGTGGGGCCGGCGGTGAGCACCGGGAAGCCGGGCTCGACGTACTGCCCGGGCGGCACGCGGGCGGCGAGGCCGGCGTCGACGCGTCGCCGGCCGCCGAACCCGCGCGAGACGAAGTCGCTCATGGGCAGCCCATCGGCGACGGCGGGATGTCCGGCTCGCCGACGACCTCGGGGATGCGCATCGCGATCTCGTCGACGAAGCACCACGACCAGTCCTCGCCTGGCTGGATCGAGCGGATCAGCGGATGGCCGGTGTCCGACGCGTGCGCGGTGGCGTGGCGGTGGGGTGAGTCGTCGCAGCAGCCGACGTGGCCGCAGCTCAGGCAGATGCGCAGATGACACCACACGCCGCCGGTCGGGAGGCAGTCGACGCAGCCGTCGGACGCGTCGGGCAGCTCGGTCAGCGTGACCGAGTCGAGGTGGGTGCAGCGGGCCATGGCGCCTCCGGGGATCGGGGATGTGGTCAGGGATGCGGCAGCGCCAGCCGCACGCTGAACGTCGTGCGGCCGGGCTCGGACTCGACGGTCAGCGCCCCGTCGTGGCGCTCGACGATGATCTGCCGCGCGCTCGACAGGCCCAGGCCGGTCCCGAGGCCGACGTCCTTCGTCGTGAAGAACGGGTCGAAGATCCGCTCGACGACGTCCTGCGGGATGCCGGGTCCGTCGTCGGCGACCTCGACGACCGCGGCGTCGCCGTCGCGGCGCGTGCGGATCGTGATCGTGCCTTCCGGCCCGAGCGCGCCGATCGCGTTGTCGAGCAGGTTCGTCCAGACCTGGTTGAGCTCCGAGCCGTGCACGGTCAGCTTCGGCAGCGTGCGGTCGTAGTCGCGCTTCACGCAGATCGCCGTGTGCTTGAGCTTGTGGTTGAGCACCGTCAGCGTCGTCTCCAGGCCCTCGTGCAGGTCGACCTCGACGAGCCCGCCGCGGTCCATGTACGCGTAGCTCTTCACCGCGCTGACGAGCGCCGAGATGCGGTCGGTCGACTCGCAGAGCTCGGTCGACACCCGGCCGATCGTCAGCGTCGCCGCGACCCAGTGCAGCGCGGCCGCCGTCGCGGGACCGGCGTGATGGGCGACGCGGTCCAGCCAGTCGCGGTCGACGCCGGCGGCCGCCAGCGGCTCGGCGAGCCGCCACGGCTCCGGGATGCCGAGCTCCTCGAGCACGTCGAGCAGCGCGTCCTCGGCGTCGGCGGCGTCGAGCGTCTGCAGCGCGGTCGCCGTGCCCGCGCGCGCCACCGCCTCCTGCTGGAGGTCGACGAGATGCTCGGCGTCGACGCGCTCGACGCCGGACTTGACGAACTTCACGAGCGTCGACTGCACGACGGCGACCTCCTCGCGCAGCTGCGACGCCGCGCGCCGGGCGGCGGCGGAGGGGTTGTTGAGCTCGTGCGCCAGGCCGGCGGCCATCGTGCCCAGCGACGCCAGCCGCTCGCGGCTCTGCTCGATGCCGCCGAGGCGCTGCATGACCGGCGCGATCCGCCGGATCACCGTCTGATGGATGGCCCGCTGCTCGAAGACGAGTCGCAGGAACTCGGCCGGCGCCACGATCGCCATGCGGCACGGCGTCTCGGCGACGATCCGCACCGGCAGCGGGTCCTCGGTGAGCACGGAGATCGCGCCGATCCACGTCGGCGCGACCTGGCGCCCGACGGACTCCGCGCCGCGGCCGCGGCCCGCCATGAACGTCGTCGCCGTGCCCTCGAGCAGCAGCATGAGACCCGGCACGTGGTCCTGCTCCTCGACGATCAGCTCGCCGGGCTGCACCTCACGCAGCTGCGCGACGGCGACCCACTCCGCGAGCAGGGTGTCGTCGATGCCGTCGAACAGGTCGACCGACCGCAGCTCGGCGATGCTGACGGGTGCGGCAGGCGCGGGCGCCGGCGGGGTCATCCCTCGACGAGGTACTGGTGGATGAGCGAGACCGCCATCGCGCCCTCGCCGACGGCGCTGGCAACGCGCTTGATCGAGCGTGCGCGCACGTCGCCGGCGACGAAGACGCCGGGCACGTTCGTCTCCAGCAGGAACGGATCGCGCTGCAGCGGCCACCCGTCGGCCCGCACGTCCGGACCGGAGAGGATGAAGCCGTGCTCGTCACGGGCGACGACGCCGGCCAGCCAGTCCGTGCGCGGCGAGGCGCCGATGAAGACGAAGCAGGCGTCGACGGCCTCGTCGTACTCGTCGCCCTCCGGGCCGGCGATGCGCAGCCCCCGCAGGCGTCCGTCCTCGCCGTGCGCGGCGACCGCCGAGCTGCCCGTACGCACCTCGACGTTGGGCAGCGCCGCGAGCTGCTCGACGAGGTAGTGCGACATCGACGTCTCGAGCGAGGCTCCGCGCACGAGCATCGTCACCTGGCGGGCGTAGCCGCTGAAGTGCACGGCGCCCTGGCCGGCCGAGTTCGCGCCGCCGATGACGACGACGTGCTGCTGCGCGCACGAGCGCGCCTCGGTCATCGCGGCGCCGTAGTAGATCCCGGCGCCGGTCAGCTCGGCGAACCCCGGTGCGCTCATCTGGCGGTAGGAGACGCCGGACGCGATCAGCACGCAGTTCGCGCTCAACACGCCGCCCCCGGACAGCTCGACGAACCGGCCCGCCCCTTCCGCGCGCAGCCCGACGACGTCCTGCACGGTCAACAGCTCCGCGCCGAGGCGGCGCGCCTGGTCGGTCGCGCGGCGCGCGAGGTCCGAGCCGCTCAGGCCCGCCGGGAAGCCGAGGTAGTTCTCGATCAGGCTCGACTGGCCGGCCTGGCCGCCCGGCGCCTCGCGCTCGACCATCACCGTGCGCAGTCCCTCCGACGCGCCGTAGACGGCGGCGCCCAGTCCGGCGGGACCGCCGCCCACGACGACGAGGTCGTAGTGGTCCTGCGCGGGCTGGCCGGCGACGCCGAGCCGCTCGGCGAGCTCGAGCACCGTCGGGCGCTCGAGGATCGTGCCGTCCTCCAGCAGCGCGACCGGCAGCCCGTCGGCGTCGACGCCGGCGATCTTCAGCAGCTCGCGCGCCTCGCCGTCGCGCTCGACGTCCAGCCAGCGCGCCGGCACGCGGTTGCGGGCGAGGAAGTCGCGCAGGTCATGGGTGTCCTTCGAGAAGCGGTGGCCGACGATCCGCACGCCGCCGGCCGCGAGCGCCGCGCCCGACTCCCACGTCGTCAGCAGGTCCTCGACGACCGGGAAGAGCTGCTCCTCCGGCGGATCCCACGGTTTGAGCAGGTAGTAGTCCAGCGCGACCTCGTTGATCGCCGCGATCGCCGCCTCGGTGTCGGCGTAGGCGGTCAGCAGGACGCGCTTGGCGTCCGGCGCGAGCTTGCGCGCTTGCACGAGGTACTCCGTTCCCGCCATCGACGGCATGCGCTGGTCGGCGATGAGCATCGCCACCTGGTCGCCGCGCGCGAGCAGCTGGCGCAGCAGGTCCAGCGCCTCGGGGCCCGAGCTCGCGCGCAGGATGCGGAAGCGCTCGCCGAAGCCGCGACGCAGGTCGCGCGCGACCGCGGCGAGGACGGCGGGCTCGTCGTCGACGGCGAGGATCGCCGGGCGGCGCTCGGCGGCGGCACGATCGCGTTGAGCTGGGGCGGCGAGCGGGGTGGCCATCGCTGCGGAACGTTAGTGTCCCGGGCCGTTGAGCTCGGCGAACTCCCAGCTTCCCGCCAGTCGCTGGCCGTCCTGCTGGAGGACATCCTCGCTGGCGGTCGTGGCGTTCGTCGTCGGTCTCGCCGGGATCCTGCTGAGCGTGTTTCTCGGCGCCGCCGCGGTCGACGGGCTGAAGCAGCTCCTGTAGTGACGGAGCACTAGTAGTCGGCGAGCACGAGCCGTGACCGCTCGATCCGGCGCGCGACGGTCTCCGCCCACGGGCCGAACCGCTCGCGCACGGCCGCCGCGCTCGCGTGATGGTCGTACGGTACGCGCCGCAGCGCCACCGCGCCGTCGCGCACCAGCGCGTAGCCGGCGCGCGGGTCGCCGTCGAACGGCAGGCCGACGCTGCCGGGGTTCACGAGCTCGACCCCGCCCACCGCGACGCGTCGAAACTGCAGGTGCGTGTGGCCGAAGACCACGCGCCGCTCGTGCACGCCGTCGAGCAACGCGCCGTCGCGCGGGCCGGGCTCAGGGTCGAAGCCGTCCGTGTCGGAGTGAGGCGAGGCATGGCAGTAGTGCACGCCGTCGCGGACGACCACCGTCGGAAGCCGCGCGAGCCTGCCCACCACCTCCTCGCCCAGCAGCTCGCGGCAGACCTCCAGCGCGCTGTGCAGGGGCTCGCGCGCCGGCGCCGCGGCCGGCTCGGCGGTCCAGCGCTCGGCGTTGCCGCGGATCCAGGTCGCGTCGAGCTCACCCAGGCGCTGCAGCGTCTCCCGCGGCCAGGCGCCGAACAGCGCGTAGTCACCGCCCAGGAAAAAGCGCCGCGCACCGGCCGCCTCGGCATCGGCGAGGACCGCCTCGAGCGCAGGCAGGTTGCCGTGGACGTCGTAGAGGAGCGCGAGCACTCAGACCGACCGGCCGGCGGCGTCAGGGCGTGGGGCGCTGGGGCTCGGTGGGCCTGCCGTTGCCGCCGACCGGCCTGTCGTTGCCGGCGACCGGCATCTCGACGGCCTCGCCCGTGTACTCGCCCGGCCGGCGGCCGATCTGCTTGGCGTGCGTGTTGGCGAGTGTCCGGTAGAGCACGTGGGAGAACTTCGAGTAGGGGAAGTACGCGAACAGCGCGTACACGAAGACGAGGTGCACGGCGTAGAACGGATAGGCGACGTCGGGCACCTCGGCCAGTCGCAGCGCCATGAGCCCGAAGCCGGTCAGCGCGGTCAGGTAGATCGTCGCGACGAAGAACCAGTCGAAGTACCCGGAGTCACCGGCCTCCTCGCGGTTGCGCCGGTGATGGACCGTCGCCCAGATGCCGCCGCCCATCAGCAGCACGAAGCCGAGGTTGCCGATGATCTTCACCGGATCCCACAGCGGCAGCGAGAGCTCGTTGTCCTGCCACTCGATGCCCAGCGCCTTGAAGACGACCGTGTAGAGAAACGCGCCGATCGTCGCCGCCACGAGCATCAGGAAGCCGTAGAAGATCGCCATGTGTGCGTAGGCGCGGCGGCGGTTGCGCTTGCAGTCCTTGAAGTCGCGGTGGGTGAGTACGTCGACGATCGCTGCGCGCAGGCTCGGCCAGAACGCGCGCTTGCTGCATCTGCGGATCGTCCGACGCGGTGATCGCCCGCCAGAAGCGCCGGCCGCTCACGCCCGCCAGCGCGGACACGAACGCCAGGAGCGTGAGCGTGACCACGTCGATGTAGATGTGCGGGATCATCTTCTCGTAGAGCACGTCGCCGCCCGGCGACCACTCGCCGTCGCCCAGGCCGATCGCCAGGGCCAGCAGGATCGCGACGAACACGATCGGCAGCGCGAACGCCAGCGCCAGGTACCGCGGGCCGTGGCTGACCTTCGCCATGAACTGCGGCACCGCGTAGCTGGAGATCTGGTAGTTGCGCACGGCGGCCATCAGGTCACCGGGGCGTGCATCCACCGGGCAGGCGACGATGCACTCGTTGCACTGGTAGCAGAGCCACGCGTCGGCATCGGCGACGAGCTTGTCCTCGAGGCCCCACTGCGCCCAGACCATCTCCTTGCGGGGGAACGCGTTGTCCAGCGGCGTCCGCGGACAGACCACCGAGCAGGTGCCGCACTGGTAGCAGTTGCGCAGGTGGTCGCCGCCGAGCCCGAGCAGCTGCTCGACGACGAGCGGATCCGATCCCTCGACGGTCATCAGAACCCCCTGTACGGGTTGGGGCCGACCGCTCGGACCTGTTCGACGAACGCGTCGACGATCCCGGGCAGCTCCTCGTAGGCGGTGAGCTCCACCTCGACGGAGGTGAGCCGCTCGGGCTCGAGCATGAGGCGCCCCAGCGTCTCCTGGACGTTCTGCATGCGCTTCTGGGCCAGCTCGCTGCCGCGGATGAAGTGGCACTGGTAGTTCTCGCCGGTACGACAGCCCATGAGCATGATCCCGTCGATGCCGCCCGACAGCGAGTCGGCCACGACCGCCATGTTCAGCGAGCCCAGGCAGCGCAGCGGTATGACCCGCACGGCCGCGTCGATCTGCTTGCGGTTGATGCCGGCGATGTCGAATGCCGGGTAGGCGTCGTTCTCGCACGCGAGCGCCAGGATGCGCGGGATCGACTCGTCCTCGGGAAACTCGATCGCCCGGATCATCGCCGTGAGCTGCTCCACGCCGTAGTCCTCGAAGGAGATCACGCGCACGGGACAGGCGCCCATGCAGATGCCACAGCGTCGGCAGCGCGTCGGGTTCAGTACGGGATAGTTGCGCTCGTCGAGCTCGATCGCGCTGAACGGGCACTCGATCGTGCAGCGCCCGCACTTCGTGCATCCGGCGGTCCGCGTATGCGGCAGCGAGAGGTCGCCGCTGCGGGGATGGACCGCCTTGCCCTGGCGTACGACCTCGATGCTCTGGATCGCCTTCAGCGCGGCGCCGGCCGCGTCCTCGACGCAGGCGGCCGCGGTGAGCGGCTCGCGCACGCATCCGGTCGCGTAGATCCCCGTGCGCTGGGTCTCGTACGGAAAGCAGATGAAGTTCGAGCTGGCCAGCCCGAACTTGGCCGTCGGCAGCCCGGGGCCCTGCTTGTAGAGCAACTGAAGCGCCGTGTCGCCGTCCTCGGCGGCCGTGGCCGGCACCATGCCGGTCGCGAGCACGACGAGGTCGACGGCCAGGCTGACCGGCTCGCCGATCAGCGTGTTCGCGACCTCCACGACGAGGCGGTCCTCGGCCACGGCGACCGCGCTCACGTCGCCTTTGGTGAGGAACACGCCGGGCTCCTGCTGGACGCGCCGGTAGAAGGCCTCGTAGAGCCCCGGGGCGACGAGGTTCTCGTAGAGGATGTAGGCCCGCCCGTCGGGGACGAGCTCGCGCACGTACAGCGCCTGCTTGAGCGCCACCAGGTCGACCACGTCGGCGCCGTGCGAGAAGGTCTTCTCCGCCTCGGTCATGCCCGGGCGCTGGATGAACGCCACGCGCCTGACCGGCCGCCCGTCGGAGGGACGGACGAGCTTGGCGTCGCGGGCCATCCCCTCAAACGTGACGTTGGTGACCACGTCGGGGCTGACGCCGTAGCCGAAGCGGCCGAGCGCCGCCTCGTCGGCGAGCGGCAGCCAGCCGGTGGCGAGCACGATCGCTCCGCAGCTCAGCGAGACCGTCTCGCCGCCGGCGAGCGCGGTGACCTCGTACGCCCCGGGCATGCCCCCGATGCTCTGCACTTCGGCGCCGAGGTGGACGGTGGCGCGCGGATGCTCCGCCAAGCGCCGCGCGCGGTCGGCGACATCGATCGGGCGCAGTTCGTCGTAGGGCGCGCTTGTGGGAAACGACTTGTGGAAGTCCGCCATCCAGCCGCCGAGCCGGTCGCGGCGCTCCACGACGACCACGTCGTGGCCGGCGTCGGCCGCCTCCAGCGCGGCGGTGATGCCGGCGGTGCCGCCGCCGACGACGAGCACCGCGGTGACGACCGCCGCCGGCTTGGCCGGCGGACGCGCCGTGCGCTCGCTGCGCGCGAGGCCCATGCGCAGGTAGTCGCCCGCGAGCCGCTGGGTCTCCTCCTCGCCGGGCGGCTTGCTCCAGGCGACCAGCTCGCGCACGTTGACGCGCTCGACCATGTCGACGCCCAGCGACTCGGGTGAGAACACGTCCCAGTTCACGCGTCCGGAGCAGGCGGCGATCGCGACGCGGCCCGCGCCCTCCGAGGCGATGTCCTCGCGCAGCCAGCGCACCCCTTCGGGTACGCATAGCGGACCGCTCACCTGCGTGGGCACGTCGCGGTCGCGACCCACCTGCGCCAGCGCCTCGGCGTCGAGGCATTCGCCGATGCCACAGCCCGTGCAGACGTACGCGGCGGCACGCCGGTTGACCACGAGCTCATCGGGGTCCAGCGTCTGGATCGCGTCGGGGGTCGCGATGTCGAGTACGGCGGGGACGGGCTCCGCGTTCGGATCGCCGGCGTTGTCGTGCGTGGTGCTCACCTCCTCGTGGTGATCTGATGGGCCTTGAGCGCCGCGCCGGTCGCGTCGCGCGTGCTGGAGACGACGTCCTGCGGGCGCTTGGCGACACCGGCCACCTGGATGCCGGCGTCGCGGTTCTCGACCGCGAAGCCGTACTCGTCGTACTCGAGGTCCAGCCCGGGGATCGGCTTGCCGGCCGTCGAGGGCTGCATGCCGGTCGCGAGCACGAGCAGGTCGACGCTCATGCGGATCTTGCGGCCGGCGAGCATGTCATCGGCCTCCACGATCACCGCGCCGGACTCCGCGTCCTCCTCGACCTTGGCGACCTTGCCCTTGATGAACGTGACGTGCTCGTCGCCCCAGATGCGGTGGTAGAAGTCCTCGGTGATGCCCGGGGCGCGGATGTCGATGTAGAAGATGTACACCTCGGAGTCGGGGTACTGGTCGCGCACGTAGGACGCCTGCTTGAGCGAGCCCAGGCAGCAGATCGCCGAGCAGTACGCCAGGTGGTTGCGGTCGCGCGAGCCGGCGCATTGCACGAACGCCACTCGCTTGGCCTCGCGCCCGTCCGACGGGCGCGTGATCTTTCCGCGGGTCGGCCCGTCGGGTGCGGCCAGCCGCTCCATCATCACGTTGGAGATCACGTCGGCCGACTCGTTGAAGCCGAGCAGCCCGAGCTTACGGGCGTCGTAGGGCTGCCAGCCGGTCGCCACGACGATCGAGCCGACGCGCAGGGTGATCGTGCGCGGCGCCATCGTCAGGTCGATCGCATCGGTCGGGCAGGCCGTCACGCACGCGCCGCAGGCCTCCTCGCCCACGCACGCGTCGCCGTCGATGACGTACTTCATCGGGAACGCCATGCCGTGCTGGAGGTAGGCTGCCTTCGTCGTGTCCATCCCGTAGTTGAACGCGTTGGGGCGCTCGACCGGGCAGGCCTCGGCACAGGCGTTGCAGGCGATGCAGCGGTCCTCCAGCACGTAGCGCGGGTTCAGCCGGACGCGTACCTCGTAGTCGCCCGCCGAGCCTGCGACGGCCTCGACCTCCGCGAGCGTCAGCACCGTGAACAGGCGATGGCCGGACTTGATGCGCCGGAAGTTGATCTCCAGGCCGCATTGCGGCGGGCAGAGCTTGGGGAAGTACTTGAAAAAGCGCGCCACCCGCCCGCCGAGCGACGGATCCTGCTCGACGATGTAGACGTCGTGCCCGGCCTCGGCGGCTTCGATCGCCGCCGTCAGGCCGGCGATCCCGCCGCCGATCACGAGTACGCCGCCCTCGCGGATCTCGGGCTCGACCCCGTTGCCCGTCGCGTCGCCCATCGGCTAGTCGATGTTGGTCGCGTGGGGGATCTTCTCGAGCTCCCACGAGCCGCTGGCCCAGTTGCCGTCGCCGTTGCCGTTGCGGGTGAACTTCGAGACCACGAAGGCCTTCCAGTTCTCGTCGTCGAGCTTCGGGAAGTCCATCCGGTAGTAGTAGCCCGGCCAGCGGGTCTCCTCGCGAAACAGCATGTGCAGGATGTTGGCCTCGGCCACGAGCGCGCGGTCCTTGACCTCCCAGCAGCGCAGCAGGTCGTGCAGGTCACGCGCCGCCAGGTTCTCGCAGTCCTGCTGGAAGCTGTGCAGCAGCTCCAGGCCGCGTTCGAGCATCTGGCGGTTCGTGCGGTAGTTCGCCCCCCAGCCGGCCGCGTACTCGTCCATGATCTTCTGCAGGCGCAGCAGCGCCTGCTTGGGCAGCAGGTAGTGGGGGTTGATCTCGACCCTGGTCGAGGTTCCCTGGTGCTTCTCGAGCGTGGCGAACGGCTGGTAGAGCTCCTCGCGGATCTGCTCGATACGGTCGTCGTCGACCTGCGGAGCGTCGTTGTCGAGCACGTACTGCACCGCCGCCTTGCCCGCCAGCCGCCCTTCGGTGAACGACCCGGAGGAGAACTTGTGCGCCGACGCGCCGACGGCGTCGCCGGCCGCGAACAGGCCGTTGACCGTCGTCATGCGGTTGTAGCCCCAGTGGTAGCCCTCGGGCGCGACGTCCTCCGGCCCACTGACCCACGCGCCCGTGCCCGACGCGTGCGAGCCCATGAGGTAGGGCTCGGTGAGCACGATCTCGGAGGGCTGCTTGGCCGGGTCGATGTTCTCCGACGCCCAGATGTGCGCCTGGGACATCGTCATGTCCAGGAAGTCCTCCCATGCGTCGGACTCGATCTCGCGGACCTTCTTGGGGTCGTTCTGCGCGTCGACGAACATCTTCTGCATCGCCTTGTCGGTGCGCAGATAGTGCGGCCCGTTGCCCTCGTGGATGTCGTTGAGCATGAGGTGGTTGCGCAGCGGCGTGGGCACCGGCTTGGCGGTGCCGTAGGGCGCCCATTCCTCGAGCTCCGCGGCGCGGGTCTGCTCGATGATGTCGCCGTGGACGTTCTCGGCCACGGCCTTGAACAGCAAGAACCACATGCCCACCGGGCCGTAGCCGTCCTTGAAGCGCGTGACGACCAGCCGGTGCTCCATCGAGGTCATCTTCGCCCCGGCCTCCAGCAGCAGCTTGTAGGCCGAGCCGGTGTTCCAGGGCGCGTACCAGATGCGCCCGAGGCCCTCGCCGGTGGCGTGCGGGCGGTAGACGTTGGTGGCCCCGCCGGCCACCGAGATGACGGCCTTGGCCTTGAAGACGTAGATCTTGTTGTCGCGCACGCTGAAGCCGACCGCGCCGGCGACGCGGTTGTCGTCGTTGCGGTCCTTGAGGATGTGGGAGATGAACACCCGCTCGTAGACGTTCTCCTCACCCACGGCCAGCTTGGCCGCCTCGGCCACGATCGGCTTGTAGGACTCGCCGTGGATCATGACCTGCCACTTGCCGTTGCGCTTGTACTTGCCGTCCTCCATGAAGAACGGCAGCCCCCACTTCTCGAACATGTGCACGGTGGAGTCGACATGGCGCCCGATGTCGTAGGTGAGGTCCTCGCGTGAGATGCCCATGAGGTCCTGGCGCACGTAGCGCACGAAGTCCTCCGGCTGGTTCTCGCCGTGCTTCATGCCCATGTAGCAGTTGATCGCCGACAGCCCCATCGCGACCCCGCCCGAGCGCTCGATCGCCGCCTTCTCGACGAGCGTCACCTTCAGGCCCTTGGCCTTCGCCCAGTAGGCGGCCTCGAACGCCGCGCCGCAGCCGGACATGCCGCCGCCGCACACGACGACGTCGGTCTCGACGATCTCGACCTCTGGAAGCTCCATGCGATCCTCCCGCCTAGGCTGCGGTGCCGATGGTGGGCAGGGTGTCGACGCCGAGCCAGATGTCCTCGCCGCACAACGACTGCGAGCCGAAGTCCGCGTCGTCCGGATCGCGCATGTCGGCGTGGGGCTCGATCGTGCCCCATGGGGTCGTGCGGATCGGGAACTTGAAGCGCTTGACGTCGCCGTCGCGGAACTGGATCGCCCACATGATCGCGTCGGTCCCGCGCATCGGGGTGACCCGCGAGCCCATCGCCATCACGTCGGCGTAGCCGCGCATCTCGATCGCCCCCTGCGGGCACGTCTTGACGCACGCGTAGCACTCCCAGCACAGGTCGGGCTCCTGGTTGTAGGCCTGTCCCTGCACGGGGTCGAGGATCATGAGGTCGTTCGGGCAGATGTAGTGACAGGCCGGCCGGTCCAGCGCGCGGCAGCCGTCGCATTTGTCGGGGTGAACGAAGGTCGGCATCGGGGGGTTCTCCTCCTCGCGGGTCAGGTGGCCAGGGACGCCGACTGCGGCGCCGACATCTCAAAGACGGGGTTGCGGTGCTCGAGGTACTGCGCGTCGACGAACGGCGAGCCCGAGCCGTAGCGCTCGCCGGCCTCCAGCATCGCGTCGAAGACCTCCGAGCGGAACACGCTCGGGTCCGGCCGCTCGCGGTCGGCGATCAGCTTGCGCAGGCGCGTTCCGCTGAGCTCCTGCCGGCGGTCCTCGTGGGCGCAGAACGATGCGTAGGCCGGGCCGCAGAGCTCGCAGACCGACCACGCCTCCGTCAGCACCGGCTCGATCCCCAGATCGGGGAGCTCGTCGAAGATGCGGTGCGCGGCGAACGGGTCGTAGAAGTCGCCGACGCCGGCGTGGTCGCGGCCGAAGACGTGGTGGGTGCAGCCGAGGTTCTTGCGCACGAGCGCGTGGAACACGGCCTCGCGCGGGCCGGCGTAGCGCATGTCCCACAGCAGGACCGACGTCTCGTGGACGGCTTGGGTGAAGTACCCCGCCTCGCGCAGGCGGGCGTGGGTGAGCGCGATCGCCTCGTCGATCGCGTCGCCCTCCTTCTTCTCGCCGATGACGGGGTTGGCGAGAATGCCGTCGGCCCGGGCCGCGAAGAACGCACCCTTCATGAGCCACTCGTGGCCCACGTGGGGCACGTTGCGCGTCTGCAGCGCGACCACCCGCTTCCAGCCCTTCTCGGCGAAGCGCTCGCGCAGCTGCGCCGGCGTCAGCCAGAAGCGGTCGAACGGGGGCGCGACCTGCGGCGGGCCGACGAGCTCGATGCGCCCGGCGACGAACCTGTCGCGGTAGGCCAGCGTGCGGCGGACCCCGGGATGGGCGTCGTCGGTCGTGCCGTAGACGCAGCGGGCCAGCGTCTCGAGGTCGTAGGCGAAGATCTCCTCGACGTCGATCGTGGCCAGCGGCCGGCCCCGGTGGGTGAGCAGGAACGTCTCGCCGACGCACACGCCGAGCTCTGAGATCTCGGCATCGGAGAGGTCGAGCACGATCGGGATGCTCCAGACCAGGCCGTCGGCCAGGCGCATCTCCGTCGTGACCGAGTCGACGTCCGCACGGCCCATGAAGCCTTCCAGCGGCGAGAAGAACCCGTAGGCGATCCCGATGCACTCCGTGGCGATCGAGTCCCGCACGGGGATCGCCTTGAGGCCGCGAATGTGCCCCGCTCCCCGGTCGGCCGGGATCACGGAATCTATGAGCCGTCCCCCGTGGGGGGAAAGCGCGTTCGCACCGATGGTCGACCCCGTCTCTCGTCCAGAGGGATAAGCCGAGGGGAACCTTATGGCCGGAGCGGCCGGGGTTCAAATCACTAATCGACCGTCCACGGTGGTCGCCTGCTTATGCGTCGGCGCGGTCCGGGGGCGCGCCGAGGACGGGATCCTCGCGCGCGTACTTGGCGGCGAAGGCGAGGAAGTGCCGCGCGATCGGCGACAGGCGCCGGCCTCTGCGGTGCAGCGACTGGATCGGCCGGTGGATCTCCAGGTCGTGGACCGTGACCCGGTGCAGCGCGCCGAGCTCCAGCTCGCGCGTGACGGCGTGCTTGGACACCATGGCCACGCCGAGGTTGGCTTCCACCGCCTTCTTGACCTCCTCGGTGCCCGGCAGCTGCATCGCGATCTGCAGCTTCAGGCCATGGCTCTCGATCGCGCGCTGGATCAGACGCCGCGTCCGCGAGCCGGGCTCGGGCACCACGAAGGGCTCGGCGGCGACGTCCTGCCGGGACACCGTGGCGCGCGCTGCGAACGGGTGCGACGGGGACACGATCAGGTACAGCTCGTCCTCGCACAGGTCGGCGACCACGACGGAGCCGACCTCGACGGGGCCGGTGACCACGGCGACGTCCAGCAGGTTCTGCAGCAACCGTTCGCAGATGCGGTCGGTGGAGTGCACCTGCAGGACGATCTCCGCCTCGGGATGGGCGTCGCGGAAGGCCCGCAGCATCGGCGAGACGACGTACATCCCGCCGGTCGTATTGGCGCCGACGGCCAGGTGCCCGTGCGTCGCCCCCCGCTGCTCGGCGACGACGTTGTCGATCCGGGCCTGCGAAGCGAGGATGGCCTGCACGTGCGGGTGGATCGCCTCTCCGGCTTCGGTCAGCAGAAGCCCGTTGGGCGTGCGCTCGAAGAGCTTGAGACCCAACAGCTCCTCGAGCCCCCGGATCTGCTGGCTGACCGCCGGCTGGGTGATGAACAGCTCCTCGGCGGCGAGCGACACGCTCATGTGCTTCACGACGCTCGCGAAGACGTGCAGCTGCCGGAGGTTCAACGGTCCGGCCGGGGTGCGGCGGCGCCCGCCTCGATGTGCGCGCCGAGTTCGCGCGCGAGCTCGATCACGCGGGCGGCCTCGCCGCGCTTGAGCAGGTCGAGCGCCCGCTCGCCGCCGAGTGCCTCGCGCCGCAGGTCGAGCCACTTGGCCGCCCCCTTGGCGGTCATCACCGATTCGAGCAGCTCCAGCAGCAGGTGCAGCTCGGGGTAGCCGGCAGCGCGCCGCGCCCGCCCTGTCGGGTCGAGCCCCGTCACGGGCGCAGCGCGTCGCAGCAGCTATGCAGAAGGGCGCTCTGTGGGCGCGGGCATCTGCATGTGCTGCACCGCCCGGTAGTGGTCGGCCAGGTGGTGCAGTTGCTTGAGCAGCTCGCAGCGCTCCCAGCCCTCGTCACCGGGCGGGATGCCGTCGCCGATGAGAACGGTCTCGACGTCGGCAAGGTCGATCCCGCGCTGAATGCGCGGTTTTGGCCGCTTGACGCAATCGGGCACCGGGTCGATCGACCAGGCCTCGTCCCACCAGCGCGGCACCGGGCGCGGGGCGGGCATGCCCTCGCGCTGTAGGCGGTCAGAACCATGCATCTCTACCATTTCGCCCCCTCATACTCGCGCGCGGTCGAGCGTATCAGCATCCGCCGCGATCCTGCACGGTGTGCGGCCGGTCAAGCCGCGGGGAGCACGAGGTGCGACGGGTGCTGCGCGCCGTGCAGCAGCTCGATGTCGACTGCGCGCATCGCGGTGGCCGTGACGGGGTCCTCGCCGGTGCCCGGGTTACGCGCGTAGCGGGGGTGCGCGCCGGAGGAGACCTGCAGGCGGATCCGGTTGCCGGCGGCGAAGCGGTGGCCCATCGGCCACAGCTCGAAGGCGACGCGGCGCGATCCGTCGGCGGCCGGCTCGAGGTGCGCGGGCGAGACTCGCGTCAGCGCATCGCAGACGTTGCGCGATGCGCCGAGCGGGCCGACGTCGCACACCCGCGCGAAGAGGTCGAAGTGCGGCTCGCTCGCACGCACGTGCAGCTCGACACGGGCGACGCCGATCGCCTCGACGGCCGTTGCCAGTGGCTCGCTGGTGTACGTCAGCACGTCGTCGCGCAGCTCGAGCGGGCGGTTGTCGACGATCGGCAGCCGTGCGAGCAGGTGCGGCCCGCCGAACGCGGGGGTCGGATGCGCCGGGTCGTAGCGGTAGCCATCGCCGCCGTACGCGGCCGGCTCGGCCGCCAGCAGCCGGCCGTCGCCGGCGGCCCACAGCCGCCGCTCGGCGGTGCCCGGCGGCCAGCGCTCGAGCGACCGCCAGCCGTCGCCGAGCTGCTCGCCGGTGACGCGCACCCGGATGGCGTCCGGACGCAGGAGCCGGCGGTCGTCGAGCAGGTGTGCGCGCAGCCAGGCCAGCGCCTCGCGCATGGCGTTCGCGATGAGGCCCGGCGAGGTGTGCGCCCAGGGCCCGATGATGAGCTGGGTCTCCAGGCCGGCGGCCTGGCGTGCCGCGTGGTCCTCCAACATCGAGGGCAGGAAGATGTCGTACCAGCCGCCGACGAGCTGCACCGGCGCGGCGACCTGTGCCACGCCCGGCGCATGGTCGCGGGCGACCCACCAGGGATCGTCGCGGCGCGGGCTCGCCAGGGCGCTGCGAAACCAGCCCACCTCGGCGCCCGTGGCGTTGACGTCGAAGGCGCCGAGCGGGAGGCGCATGAACAGCGCCGGCAGCCGCGCCACGCGGCGGGCGATCCCGAGCGGCGGAACGCGGCTCTCCTGACCCTCGATCACGGCCAGCCAGGCGCCCGCCGTCTCCAGCGCCGGGCTGCCGCCCGGGTACGTCGCGTGGTGCGCGCAGGAGGACCCGACCTGGATCGCGAGCGCCGCGATGTCGTCGCCGGCGCCTGGCGCTGCCGCCCACATCGCGAGTCCGAGGTAGCTCGGGCCGACCAGCGCGATCCGCTCGCAATGCCACGGCTGCGCGCGGATCCAGCGCAGCGTCGCCAAGCCGTCGTCGCGCTCGTCGAAGGCGTCGAACCGACCGTCGGAGTCGAAGGTGCCGCGCACGCTCTGCACGAGCACCTGCAGCCCGCGTTCGGCGAGCGTCCGCCCGAGCAAGAGCCCGACGAGGTGGCGGCGCCCATACGGCGAGCGCACGAGCACGGTCGGCTGCGGGGTGTCGCGCGTCGCCCGCGCGACCCAGCGATCGGCCACGAGCACGGCGCCGTCGTCCATCGTCACGCGCAGGTCCTTCTCGCAGACGACGTCCTCGGTCTGCGCCGGCGGAAGCCTGGCGCTGCGCGCGAGCAGAGCGCTGGCAAGGCTCATCGGGCGCCGCTGTCGTCGCAGGTCACGGCCCTGAGGCTAGGACGCGACGCGTCGCGCAGGTGTGGAGGGTCGAGCCCTGGGTGGGCTGATGGCGCGCACCGGGATCGCCGAGGATGCGTCCATGCCCCGCGTACTCCTGACCTCCCTCGTGGCGGCCGCGCTGCTGGCCGTCCCCGCCACGGCCTCGGCCGCCGGCACGCTCGTCGCCCCCGACCCCGCCGCCCAGCAGATCACCGCGCTCGACGGCACCGTCGTCTGGGTGAGCGGCACGTTCGGCAACCAGACGCTGATGCAGCGCACCTCCGACGGCACGATCTCCCCGGTCAAGGGCGCGCCCGCGTCGCGCAACTACCGCGCGATCGACCTCGGCCGCAGCCGCTCGAACACGCTCGTCCTCACGTACCTGCGCTGCGACAGCGGCCAGGCCTGCAAGCCGATCTCCGACAACCTCGCCGGACGCCGCACGACGTTCTCCAAGCTCACCCTCCCCGGCTGCACGGTGGACGCCGGGCCTTCGCAGTGGCGCAACCGGATCGCCTACGGACTGTTCTGCACGGGCTCGGCGGCGAACCGCAAGCGCACCGGGCTGTACGTGAAGACCGACGGCAGGGCGCCGGTCCGCCTGCCGCGCCCGCAGGACGCCGTGAAGTTCGGCATCAGGGACATCTCCGCCACCGACCTGCGCTCGACCCGCGTCGCGGCGGTCGCCGCCGACGTCTACGAGTACTCGTTCTCGCAGACGACCGCCGCGAAGGACATGCGCTCGGCCTTCGTCGTGGCGTCCGAGGGCGACAGCGACGGCCACGTGCGCGGCATCGCGCTCGGGCGCGCCAACGTGCACTGGACGCTCACGAACATGAGCCACGTGGGCGATCCCAACGAGGCGACGATCTTCCGTCAGGAGGGCGATTGCCTGCAGCGCGAGCGGCTTGTCAGCGCCCCGGACGCCGAAGGCTTCCTCGCCACCTCGATCGCGGTCGACGAGAGCACGATGTACCTCGTCGTTCCCGGCATCGGCATCGTGACCCACACGTTCACGCCCGAAGCGCCCGGCTGCGGCTAGCGCCTCACAGCCGCTTGCCGCGGTTGTGCTCGGACGCCGCCTCGCGCAGACCTTCTCCCTGCGCGGGGCGCAGCGTCGCCGTCACGTGGCGCCAGTACCGCCGCGGATCGTGGCCGGGCAGCACGAGCGCGGCGAGCGAGCGCGCCGCGTACGTGAAGGCCGTCAGGTAGCGCACCGCCCACGCCGCCGGCGCCGCGTGGTGCTTGCGCATGTACAGATCGCGGTTGCGCGACAGCTCGACGATGCGGCGCTCGGGCACCGCGCCCGTCGAGAGCTGCTCGTGGTGGCAGGCGGCCGCGCCGGGGACGTACAGCGTGCGCCAGCCGGCGTCGCGCAGGCGCTTGCAGAAGTCGACCTCGTCGGAGTAGACGAAGAAGGCCGGATCGAACCAGCCGATCTGCTCGGCCGCCTCGCGGCGCACGAGCAGCGCCGCCGACTGCGCCCAGTCGACCGGGCGCGTCTGCTTGCCGCGGCTCTGCACGGTGTAGCGGCGATGCAGGAACAGCGCGCCGACGAGCGCGGTGAGCGGCGTCGGAAAGCGCCAGGCCGACGGCTGCTGGGCGCCGTCGGGACGCAGCAGGCGCGCGCCCGCGGCGCCGGCGCGCGGGTCGGCGTCGAGCGCCGCGCGCAGCGCCAGCGTGGCGCCCGGCAGCAGCTCGGAGTCCTCGTTGAGCAGCAGGCACAGCCGGCCGCGGGCGCGCTGCAACAGCGCGGAGTCGTTCTCGCCCTTGCCGCGGCGCAGGCCGAGCGCGATGACCTCGTCGCTCGCCGGATGGCGCCGCGCCGCGCTCGCCGAGCCGTCGCCCGAGGCGTTGTCGAGCACGAGCACCTCGGTGGCGAAGTCGAGCGTCGCCTGCTCGGCCGCGATCGCGTCCAGGCAGCGCAGCAGCAGCTCGCGCGCCTCGGTGTTGACGACGCAGTAGGACAGCTCGACGGCCATTGCGCGCTGACGTTATTGACCGCGCGGCGAGGGCAGGGGTGGCGGGGTGCGTCGAATGCCTCGCGCCGGGCGCGAGGTATTCGACACACCCGTGGGCTGGAGCGCCGTCTAGGCTCGTCGGGTGCGCGTGGACGTCGTCGATCCCTCGGCCTTCACGCCGCCCTACGACCACGCGCTGTGCACCGCGCTGGCCCGCGCCGGCGCCGACGTGCGGCTGCAGACCAGCCGCTTCGGCTACGGCCCGGTGCCCGCCGCCGCCGGCTACGAGCGCGTCGAGCGCTTCTACCGCCGCCTGCCGGCGGTCGGCGCGGCGGGCTCGCGCGCGCGCTTCGCGGCGAAGCTCGCCCAGCACGTGCCCGACATGCTCGCCTACCGCCGCGCCGCCGCGGCGGCCGACGTCGTGCACTTCCAGTGGCTCACGGTCCAGCCGATCGACGTCGGCCTCCTGCCGCGCGCCCGGCCCGTCGCGCTCACCGCCCACGACGTCCTGCCGCGCGAGCCGCGCCGCGGCCAGCTCGCCGCCCAGCGCCGGCTCTACGAGCGCGTCGACGCCGTCGTCGTGCACTCCGAGCACGGCCGCGCGCGGCTCGTCGACGTCCTCGGGATCGACCAGCGTAAGGTCCATGTGATCGCGCACGGCGCGTTCACGCACCTGCGCGACGTGCCCGGCGAGCGCGCGCTGCCGGCCGACCTGGCGGCGGTCGGCGGGCCGGTCGTCCTGTTCTTCGGCCTCCTGCGGCCCTACAAGGGGCTCGACGTCCTGCTCGACGCATGGCGCGCGGCCGGCGACCTGGGCGCCGAGTTGTGGGTCGTCGGCATGCCGCGGATGGACGTCGCGCCGCTGCGCGCGGCGGCCCCGCCGAGCGTGCGCTGGATCTCCCGCTTCGTCGCCGACGACGAGGTCGCCGCCCTCTTCCGTCGCGCCGACCTCGTCGTGCTGCCCTACCGCGAGATCGACCAGTCCGGCGTGCTGTTCACGGCGCTGGCGTTCGGCGCACCGCTCGTGCTGAGCGCCGTCGGCGGCTTTCCCGAGGTCGCGGCCGACGGCGCCGCGGCGCTCGTGGCGCCGGGCGACGCGGACGCGCTCGCGGCCGAGCTGCGCCGCCTGCTCGCCGACGGCGGCGCCCGCGCGCAGCTCGCCGCCGGCGCCCGCGCGGCGGCGGCGGGCCGCTACTCGTGGGACGCGATCGCCGCCGCGCACCTCGCGCTCTACGAGACGCTGCGCTGAACCGCGACACAATGGCCCGATGATCGCCTGGGAGGTCGTGTTCTGGCTGTGCGTCGCGCTGCTGGCCTACACGCAGGTCGGCTACCCGCTGCTGCTCGCGGTGCTGGCCCGCGTGCGGGGCGCGCGCCCGCCCGCACCGCCGCCCGAGGACGAGCTGCCGACGGTGAGCCTGATCGTCGCCGCCTACGACGAGGGCGCGGTGATCGGCGCGAAGGTCGCCAACGCGCTGGCGCTCGACTACCCGCGCGAGCGCCTGGAGGTCGTCGTCGCCAGCGACGGGTCGACCGACGGCACCGTGCTCGAGGCGCGCCGCGCCGGCGCCGACGTCGTGCTCGACCTCGAGCGCGGCGGCAAGATCCGCGCCCAGGACGCGGCGGTCGCCCGCTCGAGCGCCGGCGTCGTCGCCTTCTCGGATGCCAACAGCACATGGCAGCCCGACGCGTTGCGCGAGCTCGTCGGCGCGTTCGGCGACCCGCGCGTCGGCTACGCCTGCGGTCAGGTCGCCTTCGTCAACGACGGCGGGACCAATCAGGAGGGCCTGTACTGGCGCTACGAGATGGCGCTGCGCACGCTCGAGTCGCGGCTGTGCTCGGTCACCGCGGGCAACGGGGCGATCTACGCGACGCGCCGCGAGGCCTACATCGAAGTCGACCCGATCATGGGCCACGACCTCTCGTTTCCGTTCAACATGGTCAAGCGCGGCCGCCGCGCCGTCTACGTGGCGAGCGCCTGCGCCACCGAGAAGATGGTCCCCTCGATCGAGGGCGAGTTCGCCCGCAAGCGGCGCATGATGAGCCACGCCTGGCCGATCGTCCTGCGCGGCGGCCTGCTCTCGCCGCGCGGCTACCCGCCGCTGTACGCGCTGATGATGGGCTCGCACCGCGTGCTGCGCTACGCCGCCCCGTTCCTGCATGTCGGCGCGCTCGTCGCGAGCTTCGTGCTCGGCGCCACGCACTGGTTCTACGCGCTCGCCCTCGCGCTGCAGCTCGCCCTGATCGTGGCCGCGATGCTCGGGCGCGTCTGGCCGCTGCGCCCGCTGCTCGTCATCCGCTACTACGTCCTGACGACCGCCTCGGTCGCGGCCGGCCTGTGGGACTGGCTGCGCCACGGCACGCCCGCCGGCTGGGAGCCGGCAGACGGAACGCGCTGATGGTCCGGCGCGCGTTCGACGTCGTCGTCGCCGGGGCCGGGCTGCTCGCCGCGGCGCCGGTGCTGCTGCTCGCGATGCTCGCCGTGAAGCTCGAGACGCGCGGCGGCGCGTTCTACCGCCAGCGCCGCGTCGGCCTGCACGGGCGCGAGTTCGAGGTGCTCAAGCTGCGCACGATGGTCGCCGGCGCCGAGCACATCGGGGCCGGGATGGCCGTCAACACCGGCGACGCGCGCATCACGCGCGTCGGCCGGATCCTGCGGCGCACGTCGCTCGACGAGCTGCCCAACCTCGTCAACGTGCTGCGCGGGGAGATGGCGATCGTCGGTCCGCGCCCGACGCTGCCCGCGCAGGTCGCGCAGTACACCGAGCGCGAGCGCGGCCGCCTCGCGGTGCGCCCCGGCATCACCGGCTGGGCGCAGGTCAACGGCCGCGCGTCGCTGCCCTGGAGCGAGCGCATCGAGCTCGACCTCTGGTACATCGAGCACCGCTCCTGGCGCCTCGACCTGAAGATCCTGTGGCGCAGCGCGCAGCTCGTCGTGCGCGGCGAGGGGCTCTACAAGGGCGAGACGGGCGGCTGGACCGCGCGGTGACGTAACGCCCGACGATCGCCGGAGACACCGCTCCAGTCCGGAAGGTGGGACCACGAGGACGGGAGCTCCAACATGACCACGGTGTACGACGCGATCATCGTCGGTGCCCGCTGCGGAGGCTCGCCCACAGCGATGCTCCTGGCCCGCAGCGGCTACCGCGTGCTGCTCGTCGACAAGGCGACGTTTCCCAGCGACACGATGTCGACGCACTTCATCCACCCGCCGGGGGTGGCCGCGCTCGCGCGCTGGGGCGTGCTCGACGAGCTCGAGGCGACGAACTGCCCGCCGGTCCTGCGCTACTCCTTCGACTTCGGCCCGATCACGATCGAGGGATCGCCGCGGCCGGTGGACGGCAACGCGACCGCGTACGGCCCGCGCCGGATCGTGCTCGATGCGCTGCTCGTCGAGGCCGCCGCGGCGGCCGGCGCCGAGGTGCGAACCGGCTTCACGGTCGAGGAGGTGCGCTTCGACGACGACGGCCGGGTCATCGGCATCCGCGGCCACGCGAAGGGCGGCGCGAGCGTCACCGAGCACGCACGCGTCGTGATCGGCGCCGACGGCAAGCACTCGCTCGTCGCCAAGGCCGCCGGGGCCGAGCGCTATCACGAGGTTGCGCCGTTGCAGTCGGGCTACTACGCGTACTGGAGCGGGCTGCCGGCCGACACGTTCGCCATCCACGTGCGGGCCGAGGATCACCGCGGCTGGGGCACGATTCCCACGCACGACGGCCTGACCTGCGTCGTTGTCGGCTGGCCGCAGCGTGAGTTCAAGGCCAACCGCAAGGACATCGAGCGCAACTACATGCAGTCCTTCGAACTGGCGCCGCAGTTCGCCGAGCGGATGCACCGCGCGACGCGCGAGTCGCGCTTCGTGGGCACCGGCGACCTGCCGAACTTCTTTCGCAAGCCCTACGGACCGGGATGGGCCCTGGTCGGCGACGCCGGCTACCACAAGGATCCGATCACGGCGTTCGGCATCAGCGACGCGTTCCGCGACGCTCAGGCGCTGGCCGACGGCCTCGACGACGTCTACGCGGGCCGCCGTGGGTTCGAGGAGGCGATGGCCGACTACCAGGGCGCCCGCGATCGCGACGCACTGCCGGTCTACGGGTTCACCTGCGAGTTCGCGCGGATCGAGCCGCCGCCGCCCGAGATGCAGCAGCTGCTCGGCGCGGTCTCGACCCAGCCGGCCGCGATGGACGACTTCGTCAGCGTCATGGCCGGCACGCTGCCCGCGCCCGAGTTCTTCGCGCCCGAGAACGTCGGGCGCATCATGGGCGGGGCCGCCGCAGCGATCGCCTGAGCGCACGGCATCCGGCGCCGGCGGGCTTCGTGAGAGTCGCGTGGCAGCGTCGGCGGAAGCTCAAGGTCCTCGCCGGAATGCCGATAGCAACCGTGCGCACCACATCCAAGTCCGCGCGATGCTTCGCGGCCCGTCTTGGACACGCCGCTGCGCACCACCCTCAGGTCGGGAGACCCCGCATGATCGTCTTCGGCATCATCCTGCTGCTCATCGCCGTCATGAACCCTGAGCTCGCCGCCCTCTGGGGCGTCGGGATCATCGCGCTGTTCGTCGGGATGGTGCTCGCCGTCTGCGGCGCTGTCGGACGCAACGTCGGCGGCCGGCGCCACTACTACTGAGCCTGAATCCACCGATCCTCGGTGGATCAAGGCTGAGACCACGAGCCGCGCGACGGCGACCCGCCGCGCTCACGCGAGCGCGCCGGCGAGCTTGTCGAGCGCCATCTCCCAGCCCGCGGACACGTTCCCGGCGACCTCGGGCATCGCCGCGCGCAGCGCCTCCAGGCGCTCGTGCACGAGCTCGAGCTCGGTGCCGTCGGGCACCGGTCGCAGCGTGACCGTCAGGCGCGAGTCGAAGCTGGGTCCGTCGCGGCGCTGCGGGCCGACGAAGCCCCAGTTCATCACGATCCGCTCGTTGGGCACGAGCTCCACCAGCTCGCACGCAAAGCCGCCGGCGTCCGCGCCGGTGGCGTCGGCCTGCCAGGTGCGAAACCGCCCGCCGGGCCGCTCGTCGACCTCCGCGCGCGTCACCGAGCGATCGCCGGCGGCGAGCCAGCGCTGCAGGAGCTCCGGGTCCAGCCACGCGCGGTAGACGCGCGCGGGAGGCGCGGCGATCGTGCGCTGCAGGCGGACGGCGGTGCCGGGGTCGGTCGTGGTCTTCGCGGTCATCGTGGCTCCTCGACTCGGGGATCGCGCTCGACGAGCGCCTGGAGGTCGTCCAGGCGCTTGGTCCAGAAGCGCTCGTAGAAGCTCAGCCATTCAGCGGCCGAGGCCAGCGGGGTGGGGTTGAGGCGACACACGTGGCGGCGGCCCTGGACGGTGCGCCGGACGAGGCCGGCCCGCTCGAGCGTCTGCACGTGCTTGGACGCCGCCGCCAGCGACATGTCGATCGGCGCCGCCAGCTCCCCCACGGTCAGCTCGCCGGCGGTGAGCCGGCTGAGCATGTCGCGCCGGGCGGGATGGGCGAGCGCATGAAACGCCGCGTCCAGCCGCTCCTGTTCCTCAACCATATGGTTGAGGATAAGGCGATCCGCCGGAAAGGTCAACCCTTTTGTTGAATATTGGCGTCGGCGCGCACCAGCCGCAGCCGGATCGCGCCGCGCGCCGTGGCCGGGTCGACCGGCGCGCCGCGCTGCGTGACCTCGATCCGCCCGGCCGCGACGAGCCCGCCGGCCGCCTCGCGGACGAGCGCCATGAGCGGGCGAAACCCGTGGTCGCCGCCGAGCGCCCGGGCCGCGTCGGATGGGCAGATCGTCTTGCCGCGGTCACGCCGGGCGAGCAGGTCGAGGATCGCCCGCTCGGCGTCGCAGATGTCGGGAGCCCCCGGCATGCCCGGCGAGACTACGCGCTCAGGCCGGCGGCGGCGGGCGCTGCTTGAGGTCGGCCTCGAGCTCGTCGAGCGCCTCGCGGACGGCCGCGATGCGCTCCTCGGCGGACGGCGCGACCTCGCCGTGCTCGTAGCGGTCCATCCGCTCGCGGGCGTGCTCGATCGCGCGCGCCTCCTCGAGCGAGTTGATCACGACGCCGATGAGGATGTTGAAGATCAAGAACGCGGCGACCATCGCGTAGGAGATGAAGTACACCAGCGTCCAGTCCGACAGCTCACGGCCCAGCCGAATCTGGTCGGGCAGGTTCTCGAGCGTCAGCGCGACGAACAGCGTCAGCATCGCCTCGCTGATCGTCCCGTACTGCTTCGGCGCGTGATCGTCGAAGATCGTCCAGCCGACCATCCCGTAGATGAACACGACGAGCACCGCGAGGATCCCGAGGCTCATGACGCCCGGGATCGAGCGGCCGATCGCGATCGTCAGCACGCGCAGGTCGGGCAGCAGGCGCACGATGCGCATCACCCGGGCCAGCCGCGCGAGGCGCAGCAGCGTCGCGTTCTCGCGCAGGCCCGGCGTGAACGACGCTGCGATGACGAGGAAGTCGAAGACGTTCCAGCCGCTCTTGAAGAAGTCCTGTGGCCGCGACCCGAACCCGATCAGCCGGATGCAGAGCTCGACGACGAAGATCCCCAGGAACAGGTCGTTGAGCGCGTTCAGCAGGCCGCCGGCGTCGCGGACGATGCCGTCGTAGGTCTCCAGGCCGATCACGACGGCGTTGGCCATGATCACGACGAAGATGAAGATGTTGAACGCCGACGAGTCTGCGACCTGTGCGCAGAGGCGGACGACCGGCGCCGGGCTGTCCTCGTGCTCGCGATCGTCGGTGGATGGCCTGCGCCGCATCGCGGCCGCAAGCCTACGCAGAATCACAGCGGCCGCCGGTCCCGGCGGCCGCGGCCCCTGAGGCGGAGGCCCTGCGCCCCTAGACCGACGCCTCCGCGAAGCTCGGAACGCGACTGGTCGCAAAGCTCCTACGCAGATAGAAGAACCACGTCATCCCGGCGAACACGACGTACGCGAACAGGAAGACCCACAGCGCCGGGATCGACCAGTCGGCCTGCGCCTGTGCGATCGCGAGCTTCTCGGCCGGCGTCTCGGCGGCCTTCACCGCGGCCGAGACGCCGAGCGACGCCTGCCGGAAGGCGACCTGGATGAGGAAGCCGCCGAAGGCGCCGATCGCGCCGGCGATGCCGATCACGGCCGCCGCCTGGTGCTTGTAGTCGAGGATCGTCTTCTTGAGGTCAAGCCCCTTCTCGGCCGCCTCCTTGCGCCCCAGCGTCGCGAAGATCGAGGGGATCATCCGGTACGTCGAGCCGTTGCCCATGCCGGCGAGCAGGAAGATCGCCATGAACGATGCGAAGAAGATCGGGAAGCTGTGCTGCTGGACGCCGTAGATCGCGACGAGCGTGAAGACCGCCTCGCCGAGGAACACGGCCAGCGTCACCCGGGCGCCGCCCAGCCGGTCGGACAACCAGCCGCCGAGCGGGCGCGCCAGCGAGCCGATCAGCGCGCCGACGAAGCCCAGTCCGGCGAGGTATGTGGCGATGAACGGGTGCGCCGCGAGGAACTCGGGGAACGTGTTCTTGATGACGAGCGGCAGCGCGAACGCGTATCCGATGAACGAGCCGAACGTGCCGATGTACAGCAGCGACATGACCCAGGTCTGGCTCTGCTTGAGCGACCTCGTGTAGGAGCTCGGGTCGGTCTTGGCGTCGGTGATGCTGTCCATGTGGCGCCAGGCGAGGAACGCCGCCAGGACGATGAACGGCATCCACACGAGGCCCGCGTAGGCGAGGTTGACGTCGTGCACCGGCAGCTTGTGCGTCGCCACCGGGACGCCGACGATGATCACGAGCGGCACGAGCAGCTGCGTGATCGCCACGCCGAGGTTGCCGCCCGCGGCGTTGAGCCCGAGCGCGGCGCCCTTGTGGCGATCGGGATAGAAGAACGAGATGTTCGCCATCGAGGAGGAGAAGTTGCCGCCGCCGAGGCCCGCCGAGGCGGCGCAGAGCGCCAGGACCCAGATCTGCGTCGCGTGCGACTGCTCCAGCAGCCAGCCGCTGGGGACGAGGAACGCCAGCAGCGACGTCGGGATGAGCAGGAGCGACGCGCTGATCGCGGTCCACAGGCGGCCGCCGAACCTCGGCACCGCGAACGTGTACGGGATGCGCAGCGTCGAGCCGACGAGGTTGGGCAGGGCGATGAGCAGAAACTGCTCGGAGAGCGAGAGCGTGAAGCCGGCGTTCGCGAGGTTGATGACGACGATCGTCCACAGCACCCAGATCGAGAAGCCGAGGTTCTCCGCGAAGATCGAGAGGACGAGGTTCTTCTTGGCGATCTTCTTGCCGCTGCTCTGCCAGAAGGTCTCGTCGTCCGGATCCCAGTCGTCGATCCAGCGCCCCTTGCGGGCTGACCCCGGCGCGGGCGGCGCGTCGGCCGGCGTCTGCATCGTCGTGCTCATGCAACCTCCTCGAAAACGGCAAAGCGGAACGCAGCACGCTTTCAGCCTCCGATTTCCGCGCTGTGTGCGAACTGTGTCCGCTGCGTGAACCGCGCGTTGCGGTCGTGCGTCAGCGCGCCCGGACGGCGCGCGCGTAGACGTCGGCCGAGCGCGCGGGGCGGTTGCGCCCGTCGCCGGCGAACAGGACGTGCATGCGGTGCAGCGCGGGCCGGCGCAGGCGCACCGCCGTCGCAAAGCTCCCGGCCCGGAGCTTGACCGGCACGTTGGCGACGGTCCGCATCCGCCCGTCCGAGCCTCTGCGTTGGATGACGAGCGTCGCCCGCGCCCGGCGCGGGCGCATGCTCCCGCGCACCGTGAAGCTGCGCCGCTCCGTCACCCGCTTGGGCGCGCGCAGCGTCAGCCGCGGTGCGACCTGCAGCTTCAGCGCCGGCGAGCCGACCAAGGCCCCGTCGGGCAGCCGCGCGACCGCCCGCAGCGAGCGCGAGTACTGCGTCTGCAGCTGCGTCGTCCACGCGCCATCGGCGCCGGTGGCCGTGCGGGCGACGGTGACGAAGCCGCCCGCGCCGGTGATCTGGACGGAGATCGGGGCGCTGACGAGCGGCGCGCCGCCGGCTCCCGTCGCGCGGCCGGAGAGCTGCGCCGGTTGCGGGAAGTCCAGCGTGCGGTCGGCCGCCGCCAGCGACACCACGCCGGGCGGCGGCAGGAACGCGTACTGCGGCGCGAGCTCGGCGGCCTGCGCGCGGATCGCCGGCAGCTGCGCGAACAGCGCGTCGCCCGGGCACGTCGTGCGGTCGGCGTCGCGGTGGCCGGCGATGCGCTCGAAGCGCACGAGGCTGCCGTCGGGGTGGCGGTTGGTCGGTCCGCCCGCCGACGTGACCTCCACGCCGCCGCTGACCGGCACCCCGTGCAGCGAGAGCTTCCAGGCCAGCAGCTCGGCGGTCGCCGCCACGCCGGCCGCGGTCTGGGTCGACTGCGAGAACGTGCCGAGGTTCGCCACCCCGGTCGAGACGCCGTTGAAGCCCTGCGCCTGCGCGCCGATCACGGGCTGGTCGACGCCGCCCTCGCGGCCCTCGAAGATCTGCCCGTAGCGGTCGACGAGGAAGTTGTAGCCGATGTCGCGCCAGCCGTTCTCGTTGCGGTGATAGCGGCAGATCGACAGCACGATCGCCGCGCTGTCCTGCGGCGCGTAGTCGTTGGCGTTGACGGTGTGGTGCACGACGCCGAGCTGCACCTCGCCGTAGGCCGGCGCCGCGCGCGGCGGGCACTGGTCGGCGCCCCAGGCGGCGCGGGGGACGATCGGCGGCGCCCCGCGGCTGCCGGGCGCCGGCGTCTGCGCGTGGGCGGCGTCGCCGGCGAGCGCGACGAGGACGCGCTGCGCGCCCCGGCGCAGCGCCGTCTTCAGCCGCGCGGCGGCGGTCGCGCTGCCGGTGGCGTTGACGAAGCGGGCGCGCAGGCCGCGCGGGCGCGTGTCCATCCGCAGCTGGTAGGCGTCGGCACCGCCGGCCCAGACCGGCTCGGCGCCGGACCCGCCGGCGTGGTCGGCGGCCATGCGCGTCCAGGGCCGCCAGCGCCCGTCGGCGCCGCGCACGCGGATGCGCGCGTCGGCGTCGTGGGCGTGAGCGTGGGCCGGCGCGCCGGCGCGCCAGTGCAGCCCGACGAGGTCAAAGCGCTTGGGCGCGCGCACGACCGGCGAGCGCCAGCCGCCGCCGTCGTCGTCGTCGCGCGACCAGGCGGTCGCGTCGAGCGCCTGCTCGAACTCCACGGCGCGCGGGACGAACGGGTGCGAGGACAGCGTGGGGGCGGCGAGCCAGACGATCAGGCCCGCGGCGAGCAGGACGGCGGCAAGACGGCGCATCGGTGGGTGAACACCCGCGCGTACGCCGCGGTGCGGTCCGCACGGCGTCTTGCGCGCGCCGGCGCGCTCGCGTTGGCGTCCTCGCGTCGCTCCCGGATGCCCGACGGCCTACGGGACCTGTTCGGGCGCCTTGTCGACGAGCGCCTCGCGGAAGTCGCGGAAGGCGGCGAGCGTCCTGGGCGTGAACTCCGAGCAGGTCATGGAGTGCCGCCATGCGACCACCGCGACCTGCGCGGTCATCCCCGAGTTGTTCTGCATGAGGACGCTGTGGTAGGCGCCGCCGCTGTCGGCGACGTCCTCGTTGAAGAACGTCGTCAGCTGCGCGACGACGGCCTCGTCCGTGCCGGGCTTGTACTGGGTGAGGATCCGGCCGTGCTCGAGGGTGTGGACCCAGTTGGCGATCTCCGGCTCGTTGCCGGGGACGTAGAGGCCGTCGCCCGCCGGGCTGGGGTTGTGCGTGCCCGACGTCGGTGGGTTGGTGTTGTAGTCGGCGGCCGTCAGCTCGTCGGCGGAGTGCTCGCGGCCCTCGTCGGGGAAGGCGCGGTAGACGCAGCCGGCCGCCTTCGCGGACGCCGTCAGGGCGGCGTTGTCGATGTCCCCGCCCCCGCCGCCGCTGCCGCCGCTCGTCACCGCGAAGGCGACACCGGCGACGATCGCGCACGCGACCACGACGCCGCCGATCAGCTGCAGCAGGCGCTTGCGCTTGGCGGCCGCGGCGGCGGCGGCCTCACGGGCCAGGCGCTCCTGCTTGCGCTGCTCCTTCTCCTCCTGGCGGCTCGACATCGGCCGCAGAGCCTAGCCGCACTCGCGCGCGAGCGTCTCAGGAGCGCGTCGCGGCGGCCCGGCGGCGGCCCGTGCGGCGCGCCGGCCTCCAGCACGCGTCGAGGAAGGCGGCGATCTCGTCGGTCAGCCGATCGGGCGTGAGGCGCAGCTCGACGAAGGAGTTGGCCTCCAGCAGCCGGCCGTTGGGCAGCTCGTCGGCGAGCATGCCGGCGTCGGTCAGCGGATGGATCGGATCGCGCCGGTGGCCGATGACGAGCGTCGGCGCGAGCATCGCGCGGCGCTCCTCGGGCGGCGGCGCCGTGCGGCCGAAGAACAGGCCTCGCAGGACGGCGCCGCTGGGCCCCGGGTCCTGGCGCACGGTGTCCAGCGCGATGTCGGCGTAGAACGGCAGGCCGCGGCTGGGGATCGCCCGCGCGGCGAGCGAGCCGAGCCTGGCCAGCGGCTGCGCGACGGCGAGCGCGATCATCAGCGGGCCGAACGCCACGAGGCAGGCGATCAGCGCCTGGTCGAGCACGGGCATCTCGATGACCATCCCGCGCACCCGCGCCGGCGCGAGGTGGCAGACCTCCAGCGCCGTGTTGGCCCCCAGCGACGTGCCGAGGACGACCGCCTCGTCGACGGCGAGGTGGTCGAGCAGCGCGACGACCTGCCCGGCGAACAGCGACGTCGAGTAGCAGGCGGGCTGCGCCGGGCGGTCCGAGCGGCCGTGGCCGAGCAGGTCGATCGTGAGCACGCGGTTGCCGCGCAATGCGAGCGCGCGCGCGAGCGGCTCGTGCATGCGCTGGGAGAGCAGCAGACCGTGGACGAGCACGACCGTGCGGGAACCGGAGCCATACTCCGTGTACGCGATGCGCTGCCCGTCATGGTGAAAGCCGGCGATGGCGCAACGATAAACCCCCTGATGGCCCGCTCTCCTCGCTCACTCGAAGGCCAGGTCGTCGCGATCACCGGCGCCGCCCGCGGCATCGGCCGCGCCACCGCATCGGCCTGCGTGCGCGCCGGGATGCGCGTCGCGATCGGCGACCTCGACCTCGCGGCGGCCGAGCAGACGGCGGCCGATCTCGGCAACGGCACGATCGCGCTGCCCGTCAACGTGGTCGAGCGCGACTCGGTGCGCGCCTTCCTCGACGCGGTCGAGCGGCGCCTCGGCCCGCTCGACGTGCTCGTCAACAACGCGGGGATCATGCCCCTGGGCCCGTTCGACGCCGAGTCCGACGCGACCGCGCGCCGCCTCGTCGACATCAACGTCCACGGCATCCTGCACGGGATGAAGGAGGCGCTGCCGCGCATGCGCGCGCGTGGCCACGGTCACGTCGTGAACATCGCCTCGACGGCGGGCAAGGTCGGCTTCGCCGGCGGAGCCACGTACTCGGGCACGAAGCACTTCGTCGTCGGCGTGTCCGAGGCCGTGCGCGCCGAGCTGCGCGGGACGCCGATCGAGGTCAGCTGCGTCATGCCCGGCGTCGTCAACACCGAGCTGTCGGCGGGCACGCCGCAGGCGCGCTTCGTGCCGCACATCGACCCGCCGCTCGTGGCCGACGCGATCGTCGGCGCGCTGCGCTCACCGCGCTTCGAGGTCTTCGTCCCGCGCCGGATCGGGCCGCTGCAGAAGCTCGGCGCCGCCGCGCCGACGGTCGTGCGCGACGGTTTCGCGCGGTTGCTTGCGCTCGACCGGGTGCTGGGCGGCGCCGATCCGCAAGCGCGGCAGGGCTACGAGGCGCGGGCCGCGCGCTCGGCGGGTGACGAGGAACCGAGCGAGTAGCCGGCGGTGTGTCGATTCCGTATCGCTGGGCGTGCACGATTCGACACACCCGCCTCCCTTCGGCGCGGCCGCGTGGTGCGCTTCGCGCCGCCGGTTCGTGGCGATCCCGTGGTCAACGGCATCGATGAGGGTGTGGGTCTGTCCGGTGGCGGCGTCAAGCCGGGGTCGGCGTCCGTGGGCTACTCCCAGGCCAGCTCCAGCTCGTCGCCGAAGTACTCCGCCAGGCGCTGCGCCTCGCGCTCGGCGCCGCCACGCACGTCCGTGCCGACCGCGCCGAACGGCTCGATCGTCACGCCGAGAACGCCTCCCTTGCGCTCGTGGCGCCAGACGCCGGCGATGCGCCCGTCGGTGAGCAGCACCGGCGACAGCCAGCCCTGCGGGCGGTAGACGCGGTCCTTGTGCCGTGCCGCCAGGACCGGGGTCTCCTCGCGCGGCGCCGCCACGACGTACTGGTCGAAGGCCGGCAGCAGCGACACGACGCCGCTCGGGCGCGCGGCCTTCGCCGCGTCGATGTCCGCGGCCAGCATCCAGCCCTCCCACCCCTCGACGCTGACCGTCGTCAGCTCGTCGCCGAGGGCCGCGATGAGCTTGCCCGCCCGCGCCGGCGACGACATCCCGAACCAGCGCGCGAAGGTCTCGCGCGACGCCGGGCCGTACGCGGCGAGGTGACGGCGGATGACGTCCGCCATCGCCGCGCTCGCCGGCGCCGGCTGCCAGTCGTCAGCCAGCCAGCGGTCCGGGCGCGTGAAGCGCACCTTCTGGCCCGCCGGCTTGGCGAACACGACGTCGCCGCGAAACGCGGCGAGCTTGGGCATCGTCCCGAAGCTGCCGCGCACGGCCTCGCCGAGGCGCTTGCTGGCGAGCCGCGCTGCCACCGCG
This sequence comes from uncultured Actinomycetes bacterium, assembly GCA_963742745.1. GTDB lineage: Bacteria > Actinomycetota > Thermoleophilia > Solirubrobacterales > Solirubrobacteraceae > CADCVQ01. Next base: position 85,469 of record CAVUND010000004.1, on the reverse strand, counting down.
TCGGCCAGCTCGTCGCGCATGAGCGGCTCGCCGTCGAGCGCGTCGCGGATCGCGTCGAGCACGGCGACCGCCTCGGCGCTGCTCATGCCGTAGGCCCTGGTCCAGCTCGCCAGCTCGTAGCGTGGCCTGTCGACGCCCTGCGCGCCGACCCACATCGCCAGCTCGTCGGCGGGCAGCAGGTGGAGGGTCCCGCGCATCGCCCACGTGCGCACGAGCGTGCGGCGGGTCCACAACGCGTCGGCCACGGCACCGGCGCCAAGACCGTCGACGCGCGCCCAGAGCGTCAGCTCGGCGGACGACTGCACCTGGGCGTGCAGGCCGCAGATCGTCCGGACCACGTCCATCCAGTCGTCCGCGGCGACGCGCTCGGCGAGGCCCTGGCGCGCCACACGCCAGGCCAGGACGGCCTCCCAGCTCAGCTCCTCGGTCACGCCCCGCAACCTGACACATGTGTGCAGGTGCAGACGGGAAGTCCACAGGGACACCGTCCAGACGACGTGTTCGCGCGCCGATCTCGATACTTCCCCATATGACTTCCGATTCTGATCAGCTCTGCGTCGACTCCATCCGCGCCCTGGCGATGGACGCGATCCAGAAGGCGAACTCCGGTCATCCGGGTCTTCCGATGGCCATGGCGCCGGCGGCAGTCGTCCTGTACCGGCACATCATGCGCCACGACCCGGCGGATCCGACGTGGCCGGACCGTGACCGCTTCCTGCTCAGCGCGGGGCACGGCTCGATGCTGCTGTACGGGATCCTGCACCTCACGGGCTACGACCTCCCGATGGACGAGATCAAGCAGTTTCGCCAGTGGGGCTCGCTGACGCCGGGCCATCCCGAGCGCGATCGGGTGCACGTCACGCCGGGCGTGGAGGTCACCACCGGTCCGCTGGGCGCCGGCTTCGCCAACGGCGTCGGCATGGCGATCGCCGAGAAGTACCTGCGCGAGCACTACGGCGAGGAGGTCTGCAAACCACCACGTCTACGCGATCGTCTCCGACGGCGACCTCATGGAGGGCATCGCCGCCGAGGCCGCGTCGCTGGCCGGCCAGCTCGGCCTCGGCCGGCTCGTCTACCTCTACGACGACAACGACATCTCGCTCGATGGCCCGACGTCGCTGAGCTTCGACCGCGAGGACGTCGAGAAGCGCTTCGAGGCCTACGGCTGGCACGTCTCGGCCGTCCACGACGCCAACGACATGGTCGCGCTCGAGGCCGCGATCAAGAACGCGCAGAAGGTCGAGGACAAGCCGTCGCTCATCCGCGTCAAGTCGGTGATCGGCTACCCGTCGCCCAACAAGTCGGGCTCGAGCACGGCGCACGGCGCCGCGCTCGGCGAGGACGAGGTCCGCCTGACCAAGGAGGTCATGGGCTGGGATCCCGACAAGCAGTTCCACGTCCCCGACGAGGCCTACGCCGCCGCCTCGATGAAGGACGACGGCGCCGCCTACCACGCCGAGTGGAAGGAGCGCTTCGACGCCTGGCGTTCGAAGAACCCCGAGCTGGCCGAGGAGTGGGACCTCGCCTGGCAGGGCAAGGCGCTGCCCGGCCTGGCCGACGCGCTGAGCGCGATGGACTGGTCCGACAAGCCAAAGGTCGCCACCCGCAGCGCGGGCGCCAAGGTCATGGGCGCCTTCGAGGAGTTCACGCCCACGATGGTCGGCGGCGCCGCCGACCTGTCGGAGTCCACGAAGACCGAGTTTCCCGAGTCCGAGCGCTTCACGGCCGAGAAGGCCGGCCGCAACGTGTTCTTCGGCGTGCGCGAGCACGGCATGGGCGGCGCGGTCAACGGCATGGCCGCGCACGGCGGCATCGTGCGGCCCTACGGCTCGACGTTCATGCAGTTCGCCGACTACATGCGCGGCGCGATCCGCCTGTCGGCGCTGACCGGCCTGCCGTGCGCGTGGGTCTTCACCCATGACTCCGTCGCGCTCGGCGAGGACGGCCCGACCCATCAGCCCGTCGAGCACCTCGCCGCGCTGCGCGCGATCCCGGGGCTCGTCGTGCTGCGCCCCGCCGACGCCCACGAGACCGCCGAGGCCTGGCGCGTGATCATCGAGGACCTCGAGGGACCGGCCGCGCTCGTGCTCTCGCGCCAGGACCTGCCGGTGCTCGATCGCGAGAAGTACGGCGCGGCCGACGGCGTCGGCAAGGGCGCCTACGTGCTGCTCGATGCCGACGATCCGGAGGCGATCATCATCGCCACCGGCAGCGAGGTCTGGGTCGCGCTCGCCGCGGCCGAGGAGCTCGACGTCGCGGTGCGCGTCGTCTCGATGCCGTCGTGGGAGCTCTTCGAGCAGCAGGACGAGGACTACAAGACGTCCGTGCTGCCGATCGACCTGCCGACGGTCTCCGTCGAGGCCGGCGTGCGGATGGGCTGGGAGCGCTACGCCGACGCGATCGTCTCGATCGACCGCTTCGGCGCCTCGGCACCGGGCGAGAAGATCCTCGAGGAGCTCGGCATCACGCCGGCGAACGTCGCCGAGCACGTGCGCGAGCTGCTCAGCTGAGAGCCTCACGGGTCGATCAGCGTCGCCAGCCGGTCCGCTTCGCGCGACACCGTCACGTGGATGGCGGCCGGCTCGCGCACCCACGCGATGAGATCGTGCGACTGCAGGCGCTCGAGCATGAACTCGAACGCCAGCGCCTGCGCGCGCGACGCGTACGTGCGCTGGATGTCGAACGACCAGCCGGTCGTGTGCAGCGAGTAGTTCGGCGTCGCCTCGCGGTTGCGGCGCAGCAGCTGGCGCTGGTAGGCCCGGTCGCGCACGGTGCTCGTCAGCACGAGCGGTGACGTTGCGCCCGAGATCGACTTCACCCCCGAGCCGATGTAGGCCAGCAGCGAGAGCGCCGGCTCGCGCAGGCCGCGGTACGTCGTGCGCGAGCGCTTCAGCCGTGCGGCCAGCTCGCCCATCCCGCGGTCGATCGCGATCCCGCGTTCGAGCAGCGCCGCCCGCGGCAGGGCGACGATCCGCCGGTCGTCGTAGGCCGCGCGCAGATCGTCGGGCGTCGTGAACTGCTCGGTCTCCGCGGCGGGATGGAGCACCTCCTCCGCGGAGTTCTTGGCGTTCTGCAGCTCCGAGACGCGGTCGAGGCGGTCGGGATCGGAGCGGTACAGCCGCATGATCTCCCGCGCCGCCATGATCCGCCACAGATAGGTCGCCGAGTCGTCGCCGAGCGCCGCCAGCCGGCGGTAGGCCTTCGCGTGATCGGTCGGCGTGGAGTCGAAGTACAGCCGCGCGTAGGAGATGTCGTCGTCGCCGTAGTCGCGCAGCGCGTTCTGCAGGTTGCCGATGCCCATGTGGTAGCTCTGCACGGCGAGGTCGGCGCGGCCGAGCTCCTCGCGCGCGATGACGAGGTAGCGGGCCGTCGCGGCGAGCGCCTTGGGCGGGTCGAAGCGCTCGTCGATCGTGCGCCGGCGCGCGCGCAGCCGAGCGACGAGCGCGGTGTCTCCCTTGCGCAGGGCGCGCCGCAGCGAGCGCCCGATCCGCCGCGCGCCCGCCGGATCGACCTGCATCTCCAGCAGGTTGCGGCCCGTCTCGGCGAGGATCTGGGTGAGCCCGACCGCGCCCTCGAGCTGCGGGTCGGCGGCGGCGTCCGCGCGCCCGGCGCTCTCCAGCAGCACGAGCGCCTCCAGGGTGTCGGGCTCGATGTCGGCCGTCTGCGCGGCGGCCTCGACCAGCGGCCGGAACCGCGCGACGCGCTCGGCGCTGGCGCGCGCGCCGCCGGGCGACTTGGCGTAGATGACGTGCGCGTGGCCGCGGGCGGCGGCGGCCGCGAACTCGTCCTCACGCCCCTCCGTATAGGCGAGCGGGTCGTTGTCGATGCCGGTCCCGGGCACGAGACCGGGGTTGGAGGTCTCGCCGGGGAAGAGCACGACGACGGCGACGACCGTCAGGACGACGACGACGAGCAGCACGAACACGCGGCGAGCGATGGACGCCATCCGCCCACAGGCTCGCAAATCGCGGCCGCGTGCGGGCTGGCCGCGCGGCGCACGATTCCGGCTGCGGTTGCCCGGGCCGACCGTTGGCCGCCGTACGCTGCGCCGACGATGCGCACCCTGCAGGCCGGCGCCCCGGCCGCCCTCGACGACGATCTGCTCATCGCCGGCGACAACCTCGCCGCGATGGCGACGCTGCCCGCCGGCGCGTTCGACATGGCCTACCTCGACCCGCCGTTCAACACCGGCAACGAGCAGCGCCGCGGCGAGTTGGGCTACGCCGACGCGTTCGCCGACTACGCCGGCTTCCTCGCGCCGCGGCTGGAGCGCGTTCGCGAGCTGCTCGCGCCGCACGGCACGCTGTACCTGCACCTCGACTACCGCGAGTCGCATCGCTGCAAGCTCGCGCTCGACGAGATCTTCGGCCCGGAATCTTTCCTCAACGAGCTGATCTGGATCTACGACTACGGCGGCCGGCCCAAGCGCCGCTGGCCGGCCAAGCACGACACGATCCTCGTGTACGTCAAGGACCGCGCGCGCTACCACTTCGACGACGACGAGGTCGACCGCGAGCCGTACATGGCGCCGGGCCTCGTGGGTCCCGAGAAGGCGGCGCGCGGCAAGCGCCCGAGCGACTGCTGGTGGCACACGATCGTCCCCACGAACTCGCGCGAGAAGACCGGCTACCCGACGCAGAAGCCCGCCGGCATCGTGCGCCGGATGGTCGCCGCCTCCTCGCGGCCGGGCGGCTGGTGCCTGGACCCGTTCGCCGGCTCGGGCACGCTCGGCGCCGTCTGCCGCGAGCTCGGCCGGCGCTTCGTGCTCGTCGACTCGAACCCCGAGGCGATCGCCGTCACGACCGCTCGCCTGGCTGTGCCGCTGCAGCGTTCGGCGTAGCTCGCCGCCGCTGGAGGCATGACATGTGAGCGAGCGCGGCGCGAGGGGTAGCCCCGGCGCTCAATGGACGAACTTTCCGAGAAGCCGGTCGAGGCGAGCGACTACGCGGCGGTCAACGTCGTCTGGCTCGGCGCCGTGAGCGCGCTGCTGGCGGCGACGGCGCGCGACGGCAAGGCCGGCCCCCCCAACGCCGAGCTGCCGGTGTTCGGGCTGGCGACGTTCACGCTGACGAAGGCGCTCGCCAAGGAGAAGGTCGGCGTGTGGGCGCGCGAGCCGCTCGTCGAGCCCGACGGCGACGGCCGGCGCCGCCCCCGCGGGCACGGGCTGCGCTACGTCCTCGGCGAGCTCGTCACCTGCCCGCGCTGCCTGGGCACGTGGAGCTCGCTCGGCCTCATGGGCCTGCGCGTGGCGCGGCCGCGCGAGGGGCGCATCGTGGCGGGCATCCTCGCCACGGCGGCGATCAACGACATCCTGCAGTCGGCCTTCACGCTGCTGTGCGCGAAGGCCAACGCGACGCAGTCCGGCGCGCAGGTCGCCGAGACGCAGGCCGGCCGGATCAAGGCCGTCGGGTCCGAGCCCGCGGCCGCGCGCCGCTGAGCCTGCGCTACCGGCGACGCCGGCGGCGCAGCACGACGACCGCCACGAGCACGAGTGCCGCCGCGCCGGCCAGCACCGGCGGCGGCAGCTCCTGGACGCGGGCGCGCACCTGCAGGGCGGTCGGTCCGGCCTTGGCCCTGACCTGCTCGGCCGTCGGCCCCGCCTTGGCCTTGACCTGGTCGGCGGCCGGGGCGACCTTGGCACGGACCTGCTCGATCGTGTCCTCGGCGCGCGCCTTGACCTCGTCGGCCTTGTCGTGCGCCCGGCTCTTGACATCGGCCTTGTAGGCGAGCGCCTCGACCGTCTCGCCGAGCTCCTCGCGGGTCTGCTCGACCTGCGCGCGCGCCGCCGCGATCGTCTCCTCGGGGTCGGTGCTCATCGGCCGCTCCTGGCCTTGATCTCGTCGATGTCGTCGTGGACGCTGTCGATCGCGCGCTCGGGCTTGGGCGGCGTCGCCTCGTCGACCTGCTTCTTGCCGGCCAGCGCCATGGCGCCGGCGACCGCCAGCAGCACGACGGCCACGATCAGCGCCGCCAGCCAGGCGTCCATCGCGGTCGCCAGCAGCAGCACGACGAAGGCGATGAGGACCCCGGCGCCGAAGAGCGCGACGACGCCGGCGGCGCCGAAGAGACCGACGCCGATGCCGGCGTGCTTGGCCTTCTGCTGCATCTCCAGCTGCGCCAGGCGCAGCTCCTCGCGCACGAGACGCGACGTCTGCTCGCTGGCGCGCTTGAGCAGCTCGCCGACCGGCAGGTCGCCGGGGGCACGGTGGAGTTCCTGCTCACGTTGGGCCATGGCCAGCATGTACCCACCCGGCGTCGGGCCATGCAGGATCTGCCGGGATCAGGCCCGGAGCAGCAGTTCCTCGGAGCGCTGCGAGCCCAGCCGCATGCGCCGCAGCGCGTGGCGGATGATGCGCGAGACCTGCATCTGGCTGACGCCGAGCACCTCGCCGATCTCGCGCTGGGTCATGTCCAGCTCGAAGTGCATGCGCAGCACGCGCCGGTCGCGCTCGGTGACCATGCGCATCAGGCGCTCGAGCACGACGCGCTCCTCGGCGACGACGTAGGCGCCGTCGTCGATGCCGAGGCGATCCTCCAGGCGCGCCACGCCGTCGTCCTCGCTGCCGAGCTGGGCCTGCATCGACACGGCGTAGCGGGCGTGATGGGCGTGCAGCGCCTCGAGGACGAGCTCTGCGGGCTCGGCGAGCTTGTCGGCGATCTCGCTGACGGTCGGCGCGCGCCCGTCCTCGGTCAGGTCGGCGATGGCCGTGTCGACGCGCAGCGCGAGCTCCTGGAGCGCCCGCGGGGGCCGCACCGACCAGGTCCGGTCGCGGAAGTAGCGCTTGATCTCGCCCGAGATCGTGGGCACGGCGTATGTCGAGAAGGCCACGCCGCGGGCAGGGTCGAAGCGGTCGACGGCGTTGATGAGGCCGATCGTCGCCACCTGGAGGAGGTCCTCGAGCGTGTCGCGGCGGGTGGAGAACCGCAGCGCGATGCTGCGCGCGAGCGGGAGGAAGCGCTCGATGAGCTGCTCCCGGGCCGCCGGGTCACGCGTGGCGTGATAGCGGGCGAAGAGCGCGGCCTCGTCGGAGGCGCGTGCCAGTGGGTCCAACGTTCGGCTCGGCATGAAGGCCCCCCGCATCGAGATGACGTTCTTGTGCCGGCCGCCGGACGCCCGTTCTCAGTCACGGGTGCCCGTCTTCCCTGCAGTCGCTGCCTGATGACGTCGCCCCGTCCTGATGGCGAGCTTCGTCCTCGGCAGAAACCCTACCCGAGCAGCGACGGGGCTACGCGCAACGGTCAGTCGGAGTCGATGTCGAGGTGGGCGAGCAGGCCGCAGACCTCGAGCGCGCGGTGGACGACGGGCGGAACGCCGACCAGCGAGAACCGGCGGTCGCTCGCGTCGGCGAAGCGACGCTCCGAGAGCACCGCGCGGATCCCGCTGGAGTCGATGAAGGTCAGCTCGTGCATGTCGAGGACGACGTGTTCGAAGCCGGAGTCGCGCAGGTCGTGCAGCTGGCGCTCGAGCACGGGCGTCGTGGCGAGGTCCAGCTCCCCGATCGGCACCACGCGGACGGTGTCGCGCTCGGGATGCACGTCGACGCGGAACGGTCCGGGCTGATGCCTGAGCGGATCAGCCTCCGTGGCCATGATCGGCCGCCGCGATCTCAGCCGGCCGCTGCGCCGAGCGGGTCGGCGCCGTCGCCGTCGGCACCGGCGCGCGGCTTGAGGATGAAGATCTCGACAGCGATGTCGGGGTCGATGTGGTGGTCGCTGAGGAAGGCCAGCACCTCACGGCCGGTGTTCGCCTCGACGGCTGCCACGAGGTCGTCCTTCATCGTGCGCTGGAAGCGCCGGCGCATGTCGATGACGGCGTCGCCGTGGCCGTCCTTGACGAGGCTGCGCTCGGCCTTGAGCAGCGCGTCGCGCAGCACGACGATCACGTGCGTCTCGGTGATCGTGGTGTAGGCCTGCGTGGGACCGCGGCCCGTGTAGTCGCGCAGCAGGCGCACGAGGGCGTTGCTGATCGCCTGGGCTGCTTCACCCCGACTGACGGGCGCTTCTGGACTCGTCACGAACGGACGGGCCTTTCTCGTCTCCTCGGAGAAATCGGACCGAGTCGACGGGCATGGAGACGCGACGAGCCCAGACGCGGTGCCAGATCCCCCCAGAAGTGCCTCGCCCTGCAGCGCGAGTCAACAGAAGGCGCAGGTCACGTCACGATAGCCCACGGGGCAACCGGGCGAGGGTGCGCGCGGCCGCCCTGGTTTTCCGGCGCCGCGCCATGGGTACGGCGGTGCGCAGGGACGACCGCTGTCGCCTGTCGCGAGCCGGCAGGTACCGCAGGTCATCAGAGGCACGAGTGACTTGAGGTGAGACGTGGCAGCACTGGACTCGACCGTCGCCTGCGGTGACGGGGAGAAAGAGGCACCGCCCGGCGAGATCTCGGCCGAGCGTCGCGCCCGTGAGGACCTGCGCCTGTTCCGCGCCTGGGTCGGCCGTGGCGATCGCCATGCCCGCGCGCTGCTGATCGAGCGCTTCCTGCCGCTGGCCCGGTCGCTGGCGCGCCGCTACGAGCGCGGCTCCGAGCCGCTGGAGGATCTCGTCCAGGTCGCATCGGTCGCGCTCGTCAAGGCGATCGATCGCTACGACCCGGCGCGCGGCTACGCGTTCAGCTCGTTCGCGGTCCCGACGATCGCCGGCGAGCTCAAGCGCCACTTCCGCGACCAGACGTGGATGGTGCGCCCACCGCGCGGCATCCAGGAGGTCACGCTGCGCGTCGAGGGCGCGCTGGCCCGCCTCACGCAGCAGCTTGACCGCTCGCCGACCACGAGCGAGCTGGCCGAGGCCGTCGGGGTCAGCGACGAGGCGATCCTCGAGGCGATGCAGGCGCGCAGCGCGCGCGGCGCGCTGTCGCTGCACGCGCCGCAGGGCGAGCCGGGCGACGCGATGTCGCTGCAGGACACCCTCGGGGCCGAGGACCCCGACATCGAGCGCGCCGAGCAGCGCGCGCAGCTCGATCGCCTCATGACCAAGGTCTCCCCGCGCGCGCGAGAGATGCTGCGCATGCGCTTCGAGGAGGACATGACGCAGGCGGAGATCGGCGCCGCGATCGGCATCAGCCAGATGCAGGTCTCGCGGATCCTGCGCCAGACCATCGCCCAGCTGCGCGAGGCCGCCGAGCAGCCCGCTCAGCCCGAGCTCGAGCCCGAGCCCGAGCTCGCCTGAGAGCCCGCGGTCGCGGGCGCCGGCGCCGCCGCCAGCCGGCGGCGCATCTGCACGGTCGTGCCGGCCGGCCGGGACGTGACCTCGACGACGTCCATGAGCTTGCGCATGAGCGGCAGCCCGCGCCCGCGGTGTGGCGTCTCGGCCGGTTCGCGCCACGTGCCCTGGTCGCGCACCGTGATCGCGATCTCACCGGCGTCGTCGCTGAATTCGACGCCGAAGAGGTCGTCGCCGAGCTCGTAGCCGTGCTCGATGGCGTTCTCGCACGCCTCGTTGCAGGCCATGACCACGTCCTCGGTCTCGTCCTCGTCGGCGCCGTGCTCGCCGAGCCAGCGCCGCAGCGTCTGGCGCATCGTGAACAGCCCGCCCGACTCGTTTGACACCTCGAGCACGACCCTCTCGCCGAGCGTCTCCTGCAGGCGCACCACGAGCAGCGTGACGTCGTCGGCGCGCGCCGCGTCGGACTTGAGGCTGTCGAGCAGCAGCTCGCAGGTCGCCTCCACGTCGGTGCCCGTGCCGCGCGCCGCGTCGCGCAGCCGCTCGAGGCCGACGTCGAGCACCTCGGTCGGGTCCTCGACCAGCCCGTCGGTGTACATCACCAGCGTCGCGCCCGGCTCCAGTCGCCGCGTGTGCTGCCGGTAGCGCGGGGTCGCCAGCACGCCCATCGGCGGCGAGGGCGGCTCGTCGAGGTAGTCGGCGTCGCCGCCGGGGCGGACGAGCAGCGGCGGCGGATGGCCGGCGTTGGTGAAGCGCAGCGTGCCCGTGCCGGGCTCGAGGATCGCCAGGACGACGGTGGTCATGATCGCCTCGTCGGAGCCCAGCGCGAGCGTGAAGCGGTTCAGGCGATCGGCCATCCTGCCCGTGTCGTCGGCCTGCATGAGGATCGCCCGCAGCGCGCTGCGCATCTGGCCCATCGTCGCGGCGGCCTCGATCCCGCGCCCGACGACGTCGCCGATCGCGATCGCGACGCGGCCGCTGGGCAGCGCGATCGCGTCGTACCAGTCGCCGCCGACCGCGGTCCCGTTCTCGCCGGGGACGTAGCGCGCGCCGAGGCCGACGCCGGCGACGTCGGGCAGGCGCTTGGGCAGCAGCGAGCGCTGCAGCTCCTGGGCGATGCGCCGCTCGCGCTCGTACAGCCGGGTGCGCCCGATCGCCAGCCCGGCGCGGTCGGCGGCCAGGCGCATCAGGGCGATCGTCTCCGCATCGAAGTCGCGCCGCGTGAGCGTGCCGACCTGCAGCGAGCCGATCACCCGCCCGTCGTCGAACAGCGGCACGGCCAGCAGGGAGGTGATCGCCCCGCCGAGCGAGCGCGCGTCGATGCCGGCGGCGGGAACGTCGGCGATCGCGACGGCGGCACGCTCGCGCGCGACGCGCTCCACGACGCCGTCGACGACCGCCTCCCTCGCCTCGCGCTCGACGATCGTGTCGACGCCGCCCGCGGCGCGCGCGGCGATCGGCCGTGCCTCGTCGGTCAGCACCGCGGCGGCGCGGTCGACGTCGAGGGCGTCGAGGATGCGGTCCAGCAGCTCACGCAGGAGCTCCTCCAGACCCACCGCGCCCAGCACGGCGGCGGCGATCGACTGCATGATCCGCAGGCGCTCGGCGGCAGCCTCCGCCTGAGCGCGCGCGGACTGCGCGCGGATGAGCTGCTCACGGTCGCGCTGCGCGCGCCGGCGCTCGCGCAGGTCCTGCAGCTGCAGGATGAGATCCGGCCGGCGGCCGTTCGTCGTCCGCACGAGCGACGTGCTGACGAGGACGGGGATCGTCGTCCCGCGCGGGCCGGTCAGCCGGCGCTCGAACTCGTACTGGCGGATCGTGCCCGCGACGAGCTGCTCGCGCTGGGAATCGTCGATGCCGGCATCGGCGCGCGGCCCCAGCTCGTCGAGCGTTCGGCCGACGAGCTCGGCGGCGCCGCGCCCGAGCGTCTCCTCGAACGCGCGGTTGACGTGGCGGATGCGGCCGTCGGGGTCGGCGCGGGCGATCCCGATCGGCGCGTTCTCGAACGTCGCGCGCAGCTGCTCCTCGCGCTCGGCGAGGGCGCGGCCGCGCTCGTAGAGCTCGCCGAAGACCTCCACCTTCGAGCGCAGGATGTGGGGATCGACGGGCTTGAAGAGGTAGTCGACGGCGCCCGATCCGTAGCCGCGGAAGACATGCTCGGCGGTCGTGCTGATCGCGGTGACGAAGATGATCGGCACGCTGCGGGTGCGCTCGCGGGCGCGGATGAGCTGCGCGGTCTCGAAGCCGTCGATGCCCGGCATCTGGACGTCGAGCAGGATCGCGGCGAACTCCTCGCGCAGCAGCGCCTTGAGCGCCTCGTCGCCCGAGCGTGCGCGCACGAGGCGGTAGCCGGTCGGCTCGAGGATCGCCTCGAGCGCGAACAGGTTCTCCTCGTGGTCGTCGACGAGCAGGATCGCGGTGTCTCCGCGCGCCTCGTTCATGGCAGCGAACGCTCGGATGTCGTGGCGAGCTCCACGATGGCGGGCCCGATCTGCGCGAGCTCGAGCACGCGCGCCTCGGGCGTTGACCACAGCGCCGCGTCGGGCATCTCGCGGCGCTCGGCCGTCGCGGGGTCCTGGACGATCGTGACACCGCCGCGGGCGGCGATCCTCGCCAGCCCGACGGCGCCGTCGGCGTTGGCGCCCGTCAGCACGACGCCGGCCGTGCGATCGCCGTAGGCGTCGGCCGCCGAGCCGAGCAGGACGTCGATCGACGGCCGGCTGAAGTGCAGGGGCTCGTCGACCGACAGCGACACGGACCCCCGTTCCACGAGCAGGTGATACCCGGCCGGCGCCACGACGACCGCGCCGGGCGCGAGCTCCTGCTTGTCCTCGGCCTCGCAGACGTCCAGCGCGCAGTGCGCGTCGAGCAGATGCTCCAGCGCGCCGTCGCGCCCGTCGTCCTGGCGGTGCTGGGCGATCACGACCGCCGCACCGTAGTCCGGCGGCAGGCAGCCGAGCACGGTCTCGATCGCGCGCAGTCCGCCCCACGATGCTCCGACCGCGACGAGGTCGACCCGCGTCATGCGACCCGCCGGAAGATCTTCTCGGCCTCGACGAGCGGCTCGTACTGCTCGGCGTGGCGCGAGTGGCGCAGCGACTCCTTGCGGCCCAGCGCGAGGACGCCGAAGCGCGTCAGGCTCGCGCCGAACAGACCGAGCACCTTCTCCTGCAGCTCGGCTCCGAAGTAGATGAGCACGTTGCGGCACACGATGAGCTGAAACTCGTTGAACGATCCGTCCGTCACGAGGTTGTGCTGTGCGAAGACCGTACCGGCCGCGAGCCTGGGGTCAAACCGGGCCAGGTCGCCGTCGGCCTTGTAGTACGAGGAGAACGACTCCGTGCCCCCCGCCCGCTGGTAGTTCTCGGTGTACAGCTGCATGCGCTCCAGCGCAAACGCGCCCGAGCGCGCGCGCTGCAGCGCCGCCTCGTCGATGTCGGTCGCGTAGATCCGCGCGCGCTTCAGCAGCCCCTCCTCGTGCAGCGCGATCGCCACGGAGTAGATCTCCTCGCCCGTCGAGCAGCCCGCGTTCCAGATCCGGATGAACGGATGGGTGCGCAGCACCGGGAAGACGTGCATGCGCAGCGCGCGATGAAAGGACGGGTCGCGGAACATCTCGGTGACGTTGATCGAGAGGTCGCGCAGCAGGCGGTCCATGCAGGACGGCTCGTGCAGGATGCGCTCCTGCAGCCCGGAGATCGTCTCCAGACCCTCGCCGTAGACGCGGTGCCACAGGCGCCGGCGCAGCGAGGCCAGCGCGTAGCCGCGGAAGTCATAGCCGTAGGCGCGCTGGATGCCTTCGAGCAGCAGCTCGATCTCCAGGCGCTCGCGCGCCTCGTGGGCGTCGCCGGTCACCCGTAGAGCCATACCCGCATGAGCGAGATGAGCTGGTCGATGTCGACGGGCTTGGTGATGTAATCCGAGGCCCCGGCGGCGATCGACTTCTCACGGTCGCCCTTCATCGCCTTCGCCGTCAGCGAGATGATCGGCAGCCCGGCGAAGCGCGGGTCGGCCCGCAGCGCGCGCGTCGTCTCGTGTCCGTCGAGCTCGGGCATCATGACGTCCATCAGCACGAGGTCGACCTCCGGGTCGGCGTCGAGCGAGCCGATCGCGTCGCGGCCGTTCTCGGCGAAGCGGACCTCCATCGCGCGCGCCTCGAGCGCGCTCGTCAGCGCGAAGACGTTGCGCACGTCGTCGTCGACGATCAGCACGCGCTTGCCGGCGAGGACGTCGTCGCCGGAGTGCAGCTGCTCGAGCACGCGGCGGCTGTCGGCCGGCAGCGCCGTCTCGGGGCGGTGCAGGAACAGCGCCGTCTCGTCGAGCAGGCGCTCGGGTGACGCCGCGTCCTTGACGATGATCGAGTCCGCGTAGCGGCGCAGCCGCGTCTCCTCACGGCGGGTCAGCTCCTTGCCGGTGTGGATGATGACCGGCACCTCGCGGTGGCGCGGGTCATCCTTGATGTGGTCCAGCAGCGCGAAGCCCGTCGTGCGCGGCAGCTTGAGGTCGAGCACGATGCAGTCGAAGCGCTCGGTGGCCATCGCCTCCAGCGCCTCCTCGCTGGAGCCCACGGCGGTCGCCTCGACGTCGTCGCCGGCGCCGACAAGCTCGGTCACGCTGCGCCGCTGCGCCTCGTCGTCCTCGACGACGAGCAGGCGCCGCACCGGGCGCTCGAGGAACGTCGTCGCGGTGAGGAACGTCCGCGCCAGCTCGTCGGACTCCACGGGCCGCGCGAGGAAGCCGGCGGCGCCGGCGCGCAGGGCGGCGAGGCGGTGCTCGGGGTTGCCCATCGCGTAGACGGGGATGTGCCGCGTGCGCGGGTGGTGCTTGAGCTGTTCGAGGATCCCGGCGCCGCCGGCGACCGGGACCGAGAGCAGGATGACGTCCGGGCCGAGCTCGTGCGCGAGCGTGACGCCGGCGTTGCCGCGCGGCGAGACGACGGCGCGGAAGCCGTGCTCGCGGGCCTGGACGAGCGCGCGCAGCGAGGCGTCGGGATCGTCCTCGACGATGAGCGCGACACGGTCGCCGGGCGCGATCCGGCTGCGGTCGTCGTCGGCCGCCGGATCGTCGTCGGCCTCGGCGGGCGCGCCGGCGCCGGCAAGGGCGGGAGGGCCGGGATCGAGCAGGAGCTCGGCGGGCGCAAGCTCGCCGCCGGGCACGGCGGGCACGACGGGCGCCCGGTAGCCCGGCAGCAGCAGCTCGAAGCAGCTGCCCTCGCCGGGCGTGCTCTGCACGCGGATCTCGCCGCCCAGCGCGCGCGTGATCTCGCGGCTGATCGACAGGCCCAGGCCGGTCCCGCCGAAGCGCCGGCTCGTCGTGCCGTCGGCCTGCTGGAAGGACTCGAAGATGAGCCGTAGCTTGTCCTCGGCGATCCCGATCCCGGTGTCGCGCACGGCGACGCGCAGCTCGTAGGGCGAGTCCTCCGGGACTCCCGACAGCTCGAGCTCGACACCGCCGGCCTCGGTGAACTTGAACGCGTTGGAGAGCAGGTTGCGCAGCACCTGCTGCAGGCGCTGCTCGTCGGTGAAGATCGCGGCCGGGGCGTCCTCGGCGGTGCGGACCTCGAAGGCCAGGCCCTTCTGCTCGGCGACCGACGCGAACGCGCGCTCGACGTACTCGCGGATGCCCGGCAGGGCGATCGAGCCGGGGCTGATCTCCATCTTGCCGGCCTCGACCTTCGTCAGGTCGAGGATGTCGGAGATGAGCGACAGCAGGTCCGCGCCGGCGGTGTGGATCGTCGAGGCGAACTCGATCTGCTTGTCGCTGAGGTTCTGCTCGGGGTTCTCGGCCAGCAGCTTGGAGAGGATCAGGAGGCTGTTGAGCGGGGTGCGCAGCTCGTGGCTCATGTTGGCCAGGAACTCCGACTTGTACTTCGAGCTCAGCGCGAGTTGCGCGGCCTTCTCCTCGAGGTCGACGCGGGCACGCTCGATCTCCGCGTTCTGGATCTCGATGTCGCGGTTCTGGCGGCTGAGCAGCTCGGCCTTCTCCTGCAGCTCCTCGTTGGTCTGCTGCAGCTCCTCCTGCTGGGTCTGCAGCAGCTCCTCGGAGGCGCGCAGCGACGACGTCTGCTGCTCGAGCTCGGCGTTGGAGCGTCGCAGCTCCTCCTGCTGGCTCTGCAGCTCCTCGGACTGCGCCTGCAGCTCCTCGGCCAGCGACTGGGACTGCTCGAGCAGCTCCTCCGTGCGGCGGTTGGCGATGATCGCGTTCAGCACGACGCCGAGCGTCTCGCCGAGCTGCTCGAGGAACGCCTGGTAGACGTCGGAGAACGGGTGCAGTGATGCGAGCTCGACGACCGCCAGCACCTGGTCCTCGAAGAGGATCGGCATGACGACGATGTTCACCGGCGTCGCCTCGCCGAGGCCGGAGGTCACCTTGATGTAGTCCGGCGGCGCCTCGGAGACGAGGATGCTCTTGCCCTCCAGCGCCGCCTGCCCGACGAGCGCCTCGCCGATCTTGAAGCGGTTGGAGACCGACTTGCGCTTCTGGTAGCCGTAGCTGGCGATGAGCCGCAGCTCGGCCTCGTCGCCGTTGTCGCCATGGGTGAGAAAGAACGCGCCGTGCTGCGCCGAGACGAGCGGCGAGATCTCCGACATGATCAGCCGCGAGACCGTCGCGAGGTCGCGCTGGCCCTGCATGAGGCCGGAGATCCGCGCGAGGTTCGTGTTCAGCCAGTCCTGCTCGGCGTTCTTCTGCGTCGTCTCGCGCAGGTTGGCGATCATCTGGTTGATCGTGTCCGACAGCTCCGCGACCTCGCCCATCGCATCGACGGAGATCTGGCGCGTGAGGTCGCCCTGCGTCACGGCGGTGGAGACCTCGGCGATCGCTCGCACCTGGGTCGTGAGGTTGCCGGCGAGCTGGTTGACGTTCTGGGTGAGGTCGCGCCACGTGCCGCTGAGGCCCTCCACCTTGGCCTGACCGCCCAGCACGCCCTGCGTGCCGACCTCGCGCGCGACGCGTGTGACCTCGTCGGCGAAGGACCCAAGCTGGTTGACCATCGTGTTGAGCGTCCCCTTGAGCTGCGCGATCTCGCCGCGCGCGGGCACGACGATCTTCTGCGACAGGTCGCCGCGGGCCACCGCCGTTGCGACCTGCGCGATGTTGCGCACCTGATCGGTCAGGTTGGAGGCCATGTAGTTCACGTTCTCCGTGAGGTCCTTCCACGTGCCCGACACGCCCCGGACCTCGGCCTGGCCGCCGAGCATGCCCTCGGTGCCGACCTCGCGCGCCACGCGCGTCACCTCGTCGGCGAACGACGAGAGCTGGTCGACCATCGTGTTGATCGTGTCCGACAGCTTGAGGATCTCGCCCTTGGCCTCGATGTCGATCTTCTTGGAGAGGTCGCCGTTGGCGACGGCCGTCGTGACGCTGGCGATCGCGCGCACCTGCTCGGTCAGGTTGCCCGCCATGAGGTTGACGTTGTCGGTCAGCCCGCGCCACGTCCCACTGACGCCCTCGACCCGCGCCTGGCCGCCGAGCTTGCCCTCGGTGCCGACCTCGCGCGCGACGCGCGTGACCTCGGCGGCGAACGAGCGCAGCTGGTCGACCATCGTGTTGATCGTGGCCTTGACCTCCGCGACCTCGCCCCGCGCCTCGACGGTGATCTTCTTGGACAGGTCGCCGTTGGCGACCGCCGTCGTGACCTGCGCGATGTTGCGCACCTGGTCGGTGAGGTTGCCGGCGAGCTGGTTGACGTTCTCGGTCAGGCCGCGCCACGTCCCGCTGACGCCCTCGACCGTCGCCTGGCCGCCGAGCTTGCCCTCGGTGCCGACCTCGCGCGCGACGCGCGTCACCTCGGCGGCGAACGCCGAGAGTTGGTCGACCATCGTGTTGATCGTGTCCTTCAGCTCGGCGATCTCGCCCTGGGCGTCGACGGCGATCTTCTGCGACAGGTCGCCGGTCGCCACCGCGGTCGTCACCTGCGCGATGTTGCGCACCTGGTCGGTGAGGTTGCGCGCGAGGAAGTTCACCGACTCCGTGAGGTCGCGCCACGTCCCGCTGACGCCCTCGACCTTGGCCTGACCGCCGAGCCGTCCCTCCGTGCCGACCTCGCGCGCGACGCGCGTCACCTCGGCGGCGAACGCCGACAGCTGGTCGACCATCGTGTTGATCGTGCCCTTGAGCTCGTCGATCTCGCCGCGCGCCTCGACGGTGATCTTCTGGCTGAGGTCGCCCATCGCGACCGCCGTCGTGACCTGCGCGATGTTGCGCACCTGGCCGGTGAGGTTGTTGGCCATGAGGTTGACGCTGTCGGTGAGGTCGCGCCACGTGCCGCTGACGCCCTCGACCTCGGCCTGGCCGCCGAGCACGCCCTCCGTGCCCACCTCGCGCGCGACGCCGGTCACCTGCTCGGCGAAGACGCGCAGCCGGTCGGTCATCGAGTTGATCGTCTCTGCGAGCGTCGCGACCTCGCCCTTGGCCTCGACGGTGACCTTCTGGTCGAGGTCGCCGTTGGCGACGGCGGTCGTCACAACCGCGATCTGGCGCACCTGGTCGGTCAGGTTGGAGGCCATGACGTTCACCGAGTCGGTGAGGTCCTTCCAGGTTCCGGCGACACCCTCGACCTCCGCCTGGCCCCCGAGCTGGCCGTCGGTGCCGACCTCGCGCGCGACGCCGGTCACCTGCTCGGCGAAGACGCGCAGCGTGTCGGTCATCGAGTTGATCGTCTCGGCGAGCGTCGCGACCTCGCCCTTGGCCTCGACGGTGACCTTCTTGGTGAGGTCGCCGTTGGCGACCGCCGTCGTCACCTGGGCGATCTGGCGCACCTGGTCGGTGAGGTTGGAAGCCATGAAGTTCACGTTCTCGGTGAGGTCGCGCCACGTGCCGCTGACGCCCTTGACCTCGGCCTGGCCGCCGAGCTGGCCGTCGGTGCCGACCTCGCGCGCGACGCGCGTGACCTCGGCGGCGAAGGAGGACAGCTGGTCGACCATCGTGTTGATCGTGCTCTTGAGCTCGAGGATCTCGCCGCGCGCGTCGACGGTGATCTTCTGCGAGAGGTCGCCGTTGGCGACGGCCGTCGTGACGGCGGCGATCTGGCGCACCTGGTCGGTGAGGTTGGAGGCCATCGAGTTGACGTTCTCGGTGAGGTCGCGCCACGTCCCGCTGACACCCTTGACCTGGGCCTGGCCGCCGAGCTTTCCGTCCGTGCCGACCTCGCGCGCGACGCGCGTGACCTCGTCGGCGAACGAGCCGAGCTGGTCGACCATCTCGTTGACGGTGTTGCCGATCGCGGAGAACTCGCCCTTGACGTGCTGGCCCTCGATCGTCAGCGCCATCTTCTGGGAGAGGTCGCCCTTGGCGACGGCGGCGATGACGCGCGAGATCTCGGTCGTGGGGCGGACGAGGTCGTCGATCATCCCGTTGACCGACTCGACGGTCTGATTCCACGTCCCGTCGACGGTTCCCAGCGAGACGCGCTCGGTCATCCGGCCCTCGCGGCCGATGATCCGGCTGACCCGGGCGAGCTCCTTGGCCTGACGCGCGTTGAGCGCGATCAGCTCGTTGCAGCGCTGCTGGATCTCGCCGATGACGTCGCGCCGGCGCGCGCGCAGGCGGACGGAGAAGTCGCCGTCACGGGCGGCCGTGAGGACGCGCAGCAGCTCCTCGAGGGCGGGATCCTCGGGCGGGTCGCCGTCCCGCGCGCCGGCGCCGCTGTTGGCCGTGCTCCTACGTGCAGCGGGCTTTGCGCCAGTCGCCATGCTCCGTGACCCCTCACTCGTGGCTCGTCCCCAACCAGGTGCCCTGTACCCATTCGCGGTGCAGGCTAAACGTATGTTTGGCGCCGCGCGGCGGCGGGGCAAGGTGGCGAGCGTGAACGCCGCATGGCCCGCCCGCTCCCGCTCGCGCCGCCCGGCGGCCTACCGCCGCTGGGGGCCCGACCGGCGGCCGCTGCCCGTCCAGTGGATCCAGAGCGCCGCGCATCGCCGCCGCCGCGTCACCCGCCAGCGCCGGCTGCAGCGCCAGGTGCACTACACGGCGATGGTCTACGCGCCCGTCGCGATCGCACTGACGACGTTTCGCAAGAAGGCCGACCTGCCGCCGTGGCTGGCGGTCACGATCGCCAGCGGCGCCCCGCTGGCCGTCGCCGCCGCGCTCCCGCCGCGCAGCCGCGCGCGCTACGCGGCGGCCGGGATGGCCTACATGTGGCTGTTCAAGACGAGCTGGGAGCTGCCCGCCGACGACGAGCACACGCATCGCCGGCGCCTGAACGTCGACTATCCGATCCGCTTCGACAGCGCGCTGTGCGGTGGCGTGCCGCCCAGCCTGCGCCTGCAGCGCGCGCTGCGCACGAAGGGCGAAGTGTCGCTGCTCGACGGCGCCGTGTGCGTCATCTACGGCTCGTGGTTTCTCCCGCACGTGCTGCTCGGCTACGCGCTGCTGCGTCATCCGCAGTACGTCCCGCGCGCTGCCGGCCGGCTTGCCGCCTCCTATCACCTCACGACGCCGTTCTACTGGTTCGTGCCGACCGCGCCGCCGTGGTGGGCGTCGGAGGTCGCGGGCCGGATGGACGGCGACGTGCAGCGCGTCGTGCGCCGCGTCGTGTGCCGGGTCCTCGACCGGCCGCCGCCCAGCGAGGACGAGGAGGTGCCCGGCAACCCGTGGGGCTCGATGCCCTCCGACCACATCTCCTCGGCGGCGATGACGGCGATGGCGCTGTCGGAGATCGGCGTCGCCCACGGCGCAGTGGGCTGGCTCTACGTCGCGGGCGCCGCGTTTGCGGTCATCTACCTCGGCGAGCACTACCTCATGGACGTGCTCGCGGGGCTCGCGGTCGCCGAGATCGTGCGCCAGGCCGAGCCGCTGGCGGCGCCGGTCGTGCGGACGATCGCGTACGCGCTGGAGTGACCGCGCCTGCGCCGGCAGCTGGCGCCGCAGGATCCGGATTGGCAGTTGGCAGGCGGGCAGGCGGGGTAGACGCCCGCCACCAGCACGATCCCCGAGCCTGAGAGGTACCACCATGGCTGAGCGACCCCGCGCCCACGCGCTCAGCGAGCGCATCGCCGCGATCGCGGCACTCGACGAGCCGGCGGCCACCATCGCCAAGAAGATCCGCGACGTGATGCCCGCCGGCGGCGGGATCAAGGACCTGCTCAGCGGCGTCCAGCTCGGCCATGCGCTGCACCCGCTCATGACCGACCTGCCGATCGGCGCCTGGACGAGCGCGACGATCCTCGACCTCGTCGGCGGCGAGGCCAGCCGCCCGGCCGCGCAGAAGCTCGTCGGCATCGGGCTCGCCGCCGCCGCGCCGACCGCATGGACCGGCTGGTCTGACTGGGCCGACACCGAGCCCGGCAACCCCACGGTGCGCCGGCTGGGCATCGTGCACGCGGCGGCCAACGGCACCGCCGCGCTGCTCTACGGCCTGTCGCTCGCCGCGCGGCGGCGCGGCGCGCACACGACCGGCGTGCTCTTCGGCCTCGCCGGCGCGGGCGCGATGGGCGCCGGCGGCTGGCTCGGCGGCGACCTCGTGCTCGCCCGCGGCGTCGGCGTCAACCAGACGGCCTTCGACGCCGAGCCCTCGGACTGGACCGCCGTGCTCGACGCGAGCATGCTCGGCGACGACCGGCCGACGGCGGCCATGGCCGGCGAGCTGGCGCTCATGATCGTCAAGCGGGAGGGCCGCGTCTACGCCATGGCCGACCGCTGCGCGCACCGCGGCGGGCCGTTGCACGAGGGCGAGCTGGAAGGCGACTGCATCGCCTGCCCCTGGCACGGCAGCCGCTTCCGCCTCGACGACGGCTCCGTGGAGCGAGGCCCCTCCGCGTACCCCCAGCCGGTGTACGAGGCGCGCCTGCACGACGGCCGCGTGGAGGTTCGCGCGGCGAGCTGACGGGGAGCCGGCGTTCACCGCGCCCGGTGCGGGCACGGGTCCTCGGGGACACGAGTTCAGGGGGCGTGATCAGGGGGCGCCCCCGATGTCAGGGGTGTGACGGGCCGGAAGGCTGGTCTGACATCGCCCAGCCCCGGAGAAGGAGCACGCATGTCACCCCTGAAGCACTCGCAGAACCTCGCCGCCCGCATGGGCCGCTGGAGCGCCGCTCATCGCAAGACCGCCGTCTTCGGCTGGCTGGCCTTCGTGATCGATCGCGTTCGCGCTCGGCACCATGACCGGGACCAAGCAGATCGACCAGAACGACGCCAACGTGGGCGAGTCGCGCACCGCCGACAAGATCATCCACGACGCCGGGTTCGCCGTCGACGACAAGGGCGAGACCGTTCGTGAGGTCAACGAGATGGTGCTGCTGCAGTCCACGACGCTCACCGTCAAGGACGCGTCGTTCCGCGCCGCCGTGAGGGACGCGCAGAAGACCCTCGCCGCCTATCCCGAGGTGACGCAGATGAAGTCGCCGCTGGGCGCCGGCAGCCAGGGCCTGGTCTCCAAGGACCGCCACTCGGTGATGATCCAGTACGTCCCCAAGGGCACGAACGAGGAGGTCGCCCTCTACATCGACAAGCTCGTCGCTGCCGTCGAGAAGGTCGACGCCCGGCACGCTGCGCCTCACCCTGGACTCGGTCGGCGCGTCGACCGACAAGGCGCTTGACGCGGAGATCGCCGGCGGCCTCGGCAAGGCCGGCATGATCTCGATCCCGCTGACGATCTTCGTCCTGATGCTCGTCCTCGGATCGCTCGTCGCCTCGCTCGTCCCGCTGGCGATCGCGCTGTCGGCGATCGTCGCCACGTTCGGTCTCGTCGGGGTCGCCAGCCAGGCGATCCCGGCCAGCGAGAACATCATGGAGGTCGTCCTGCTCGTCGGTCTGGCGGTCGGAGTGGACTACTCGCTGTTCTACATGAGGCGCGAACGCGAGGAGCGGGCTGCGGGGCGCACCGAAGGCGCGGCGCTGCAGGCCGCGGCCGCGACGTCCGGACACGCCGTGCTCGTCTCGGGCATGACCGTCCTCATCGCGATGGCCGGGATGTTCCTCTCCGGCGACCAGACGTTCATGTCCTTCTCGGTCGGCACGATGATCGTCGTCGCCGTCGCGATGCTGGGCTCGCTGACCGTCCTGCCCGCCGTGCTGTCCAAGCTGGGCGACCGGGTCGAGAAGGGTCGCATCCCATTCACCTCGGGCCGGCGCCACCGCCGGTGACGGTGGCGTCTGGGGCGTCGTCGTGGACGGCGTCCTGCGCCGCCCGCTCATCTCGGCGATCGCGGCGTCCGCGCTGCTG
Source organism: uncultured Actinomycetes bacterium (assembly GCA_963742745.1). Taxonomy (GTDB): domain Bacteria; phylum Actinomycetota; class Thermoleophilia; order Solirubrobacterales; family Solirubrobacteraceae; genus CADCVQ01. Next base: position 63,145 of record CAVUND010000004.1, on the reverse strand, counting down.
CTCACCCTGGCCGCCCCCACGCTCGGCCTGCACACCTCGCAGACCGGCATGGAGGGCATCACGAGCTCCGCCGTCGACCCGTTCAAGAAGTTCATCAAGGCGTTCCCCGGCACCCCGGATCCGGCCGTCGTCGCGATCAAGGGCGACGTCGACTCGGCAGCCGCCCAGGCGGCGATCGCCGAGCTGAAGGCCAAGGGTCTCGCCACGCCGAACGGGCAGATCCATGCGCCGATCGACGTGGAGATCAACCGCGCCGGCAACGTCGCACGGGTCGAGGTCCCGCTCGCGGGCAACGGCACCGACGACGCGTCCAACGCCGCGCTCGCGGTGCTGCGCGACACGCTGATCCCGCAGACCGTCGGCCGGGTCGACGGCCTGCAGGTCGCCGTCACCGGCGGCACCGCCGCCTCGCAGGACTTCAACGAGGCGCAGACGAAGTCGATCCCGCTGGTCTTCGGCTTCGTGCTGCTGTTCGCGTTCGGGCTGCTGCTCGTGACGTTCCGTTCCGTCGTGATCGCGCTGAAGGCGATCGTCCTGAACCTGCTGTCGGTCGGAGCCGCCTACGGCGTGCTCGTGGCGATCTTCCAGTGGGGCTGGGGCGAGAGCCTGCTCGGGTTCACCTCAAACGGCGGCATCGCGAACTGGCTGCCGATGTTCATGTTCGTGATCCTGTTCGGCCTGTCCATGGACTACCACGTGTTCATCCTCAGCCGCATCCGCGAGGCGCACGACCGTGGCCTGTCGACCGACCGCGCGATCGCACACGGCATCAAGGCCACAGCCGGCACGGTCACCAGCGCCGCGTTCGTGATGGTCGGCGTGTTCGCCGTCTTCACGATGCTGCCGCTCGTCGACCTCAAGGAGATGGGTGTCGGCCTGGCGGTCGCCGTCCTGATCGACGCGACGATCGTTCGCGGTGTGCTCCTGCCGGCGTCGATGAAGCTGCTCGGCGACGCCAACTGGTACCTGCCCACGTGGCTGGACTGGCTGCCGCGCGGGGACCAGGACGCCCACGGCGGGCCGGCGGCTCCGGCGCCCGCCGCGGCCTAGCAGCTCGCTCACCACCAACACCCAAGCCACCGAGGCGGCCGCGTCTGTACGCGGCCGCTTCGTCATGGTTGCGGCTTGCGGGTGCAAGATCAGGGTCGGGCCCCGATGTCGGGCCGGACGCGCGGCGGCAAGGTGGAGCCATGCTGCGCTACCTGCTCCATCACCGCCACGACCCGCACGAGTGCGGCGTCGTCTTCGCGGCCTTCAAGGGCCACGACAGTCCCCTGCGCCACCGCCCGGCGCTCGCCTCCTGCGAGTCCGACCCGCGCCCGGTCCACTCGATCTGGTGGGCGGTCGAGGCCGCCAGCGCGCAGGACGCGCTCGCCCAGCTGCCCTACTACGTGGCGGCGCGCACGGTCGCCACGCCGGTCAGCGAGGTCGTGATTCCCTGACGCCGATCCCCAGGCGCACCGCAGCTCAGGGTGCGCGATCAGGGGGCGGCCCCGATGTCGTCACGGCGCCGCCGCGGGAGGCTGCAGGAGTGCCGAGCCACTGCGCCGATCACGTCCTTCACATCGCAGCCAAGGAGACATCCATGTCACAGATCAAACGCGTTCTCGCCTCCGCCGCCCTGCTGGCCGGCACCGTGGGTTGCCTGGCCGCTGCCCCGGCGAGCGCGGTCGTCGAGGGCGTCGCGGTGGCGCCGTCGGCGGTGCCGTGGTTCGCCTCGCTGGGCGGCTGCGGCGGGACGCTCGTCGCGCCCGACCGTGTGCTGACTGCCGCGCACTGCGTCAGGAACCTGTCGCCGGCGATGCTGCGCTACGTCGGCGTCGGCACCGAAGGCCGCACGCCCACGCACATCGCGATGCACCCCAACTGGCGCGCTCGCAACGGCACGAATTTCCTCGACGACGTCGCGATCGTCGAGCTCGACGCACCCGTCACGGGCGTCCCGCTCGTGAAGCTCGGCGGCGGGCCCGATCCGGCGCAGGCGCTGATCCTCGGGACCGGCCTGCGCTTCGCGCCGGGGACCGGTCACTCCGAGGCGGCGATGTTCGGCGGCGGCCTGCGTACCGCGCCGCTGCGCACGATCGACGACGCCGCTTGCGCGAAGGCGTTCAAGGGCTACAAGCCCGCCGATGGCGAGCGCTTCGACGCGCGGATGCGCTGCTCGATCGACGCCGACGGCATGGCGCCGCTGTACTCGGGCTGCAACGGCGACAGCGGCGGCCCGCTCTGGACCGGCCCGGCGACGGCGCCAGTGCAGCTCGGCGTCGTGAGCTGGGGCGGCAATCGCTGCGGTGCCGACCACCTGCCGTCGGTGTTCGCCGACGTCGCGCGCTACCGCGAGTTCATCACCGATCCGTCGCCGACGTGGGCGCCGACGAAGACCGGCGCCACCGTGCGCATCGCCGGCACACGCCGCGTCGGGCGGACGCTGACCTGCAAGGTCAGCGGCTATACGGCGCAGCCCGGGGTCGAGATCTCCCGCTCCTGGGCGATCGTCGGCGCCGGCCGCGGCCATTTCGGCGCGCCGAAGGTCGTCGCCCATGGGCGGACCTACAAGGTCGGCAAGGCGGCCCGCGGCCGCCATGTCGCGTGCTTCGCCGAGGCCGCCAACGACGGCGGCTACATCCAGATCGGTCTGGCCAACACGGCCGTCAAGCGCTGAGCACAGCGCGATCGTGATGACCGGCGGCCGGCAGGTCGTCTTCCTCGCCAACTCGGTGACGATCGAGGACGGCATCGCCAACCCCAAGGCCCAGAAGCAGCTCGAGTCGCTCGTCGAGACGGCGGCGTGCGGTTCGTGAAACAGGGTTCCCGGTCGGGGGCACCGGCGTTGCCGGTGCCCCGGATCTGCCCTTCCGGGCACCGCGCCGAGGCGTAGGGTCGGCGGCGTGACCCCGGCCTCGAGCGTGGCGCCCATCGTCGGTCGCGAGCCGGAGCTCGCGGCGATCGAGGCGGCGCTCGACGGGCTCGGCCGGGGCGTGCCCGGCTGGCTGGCGATCGAGGGCGATCCAGGCATCGGCAAGACGCGGCTGCTGGCCGAGCTGCGCGCCCGCGCCGACGACCGCGGCCACCTCGTCCTCAGCGGCTCGGCCGCGGAGTTCGAGCGCGACGTGCCGTTCAGCGTGTGGATCGACGCGCTCGACGCCTACGTCGCCTCGCAGGACCTCGGGCGTCACGGCGCATGGAACGAGGACCTCGCGCGTGAGCTGGGCGTCGTCCTGCCGCGGCTGCGGCCCGCCACCGGCGCCGGCGGCCGCGACGACGAGCCGCTTGCCGACGAGCGCTACCGCATCCATCGCGCGGTGACGACGCTGCTCGGCGTGCTCTCCGAGGACCAGGCGCTCGTGCTCGTGCTCGACGACCTGCACTGGAGCGACGGCGCGTCGCTGGAGCTCATCGCCTCGCTGCTGCGGCGCGGGACGAGCGCCGACGTTCTCGTCGCCCTCGCCTTCCGGCCCGCCCAGGCACCCGGCCGGCTGATCCACGCGCTCGCCGCTGCGCAGTCGCCGCGGGAGGCGCAGCCGCTGACGCACCTGCGCCTCGCGCCGCTCGACGAACAGCAGGCCACCCAGATGCTGGCGGGGGTCGACGCGGGCGCCGTCGCCACGATCCTTCGCCACAGCGCCGGCAACCCGTTCTACCTCGAGCAGCTCGCCCGCGCCGTCGATGGCGGCGGGCTGCCCGCCCAGTTGCACGAGCCCGGCGCCGGCGAGCTGCCCGAGGCGGTCGCCGCCGCGCTGGGCGACGAGCTCGCCGCCGTGCCCGCGACGGCGCGCGCGCTGCTCGACGCCGCGGCGGTCGCCGGAGAGCCGTTCGAGCCCGACCTCGCCGCGGCGATCGCGGGCCTCGACATCGAGGCGGGCCTCGTCGCGCTCGACAGCCTGCTCGCGGTCGACCTCGTGCGCCCCACGCACGTCCCGCGGCGCTTCGCCTTCCGTCACCCGCTCGTGCGCCGCGCGGTCTACGAGGCGACGCCGGGCGGCTGGCGCCTCGCCGCGCACGCGCGCGCCGCCGCCGCACTGCAGGCGTCGGGCGCCTCAGCGGCCGAGCGCGCCCACCACGTCGAGCAGGCCGCCACGCAGGGCGACGAGGATGCGATCGCGCTGCTGTTGGAGGCCGGCCGGGACGCGGCGGCGCGGGCGCCCGCCGCCGCGGTGCGCTGGTTCGGATCCGCGCTGCGGCTGCTGCCCAGCAGCGACCGCGGCCGCCACGTCGACGTGCGCGTCGCGCTCGCCGCGGCCCAGCGATCGCTCGGCGAGCTCGAGCGCTGCCGCGCGACGCTGCTGGAGGCCAGCGAGCTGCTGGCGCCGACCGCGACGAGCCGCCGCGTCGAGCTGACCGCGCTGTGCGCCGCCGTCGAGCACTGGCTCGGCCGCCACGAGGACGCACACCGCCGACTGACCTGGGCGTGGGAGGATCTGCCCGACCGCGGCAGCGCCGCCGCCGCGACGCTGCAGGTCGAGCTCGCCGTCGACGGGCTGTACGGCGCGAACCTCGCGCAGACGCTGGCCAACGGGCGCGGCGCACTGGACACGGCGCGGCGGCTCGGGGAGGGCGTCCTGCTCGCCACCGCGGCCGCCGTGCTCGCGCTCGGCGAGGCCGCCGCCGGCGAGGTCGCCGCCGCGCGCGCGCACCGCGACGAGGCCGTGGCGCTGATCGACCGCTTCTCCGACGCCGAGCTCGCATCACGCCTGGACGTCCTGTACCACCTGGCTTGGGCCGAGACGTACCTCGAGTGCTACGACGACGCGATCGCCCACGCCGACCGTGGCATCGCCGTGGCGCGGGCCAGCGGCCAGGGGCGGCTGCTCGTGCCGCTGCTGCTCACGAAGGGCTATCCGTACGAGATGCAGGGCCGCCTCGCTGAGGCGATCGAGGCAACGCGGAGCGCGGTCGAGGTCGCCCGCCTGTCCGCCAACCCGCACTACCTGTACTGGGCGCTGTTCGAGCTCGGGTGGGCGCACTACTTCGCCGGCGACCTCGCTGCGGCGACCACGGCCTGCGAGGAGAGCGCGCGCCTGGGCAGCCTGACCGGCGGTGCGATGCCGTCCGTCGGCGGCGGCCCGGGCTCGGCGCTCGCGGTCTGCCGGCTGGAGTCCGGCGACGCCGCGGGCGGGCGGGCGCTCATGCTCGAGGTCTTCGGCGAGCACCCCGAGCGCTGGGTGCCGATCGAGACGTGCTTCAACTGGGAGAGCCTGACGCTGGCGGAGCTCGCGCTCGGCGAGGTCGCGGCGGCCGACCGTTACGCCACGCGCGCGCTCGCCGACGCCGCCGCACTGGATCTGCATCTGCCCAGCGCACTCGCCGAGCGCTGCCGCGCCGCGGTCGCGCTCGCGCGCGGCGATGGCCCCGGGGCGGCCGGCGCGGCGACCGCCTCGATCGCGCACTGCGCCGCCGCCGGCGCTCCGCTCGAGGCGGCCTTCGGGCAGATGCTGCTGGGCCGCGCGCAGGCGCTGGCAGGCGACCGCGCGGAGGCGGTCGCCACCCTGCGCGAGGCCGAGCGGGCGCTCGACGCCTTCAGCTCGGTGCGTGCGCGCGACGAGGTGCGCAGCGAGCTTCGCAAGCTCGGCGCCCGCCGCGAGCCGCGCGGGCGCGGCGCGGGTGCGACGACGAGCGGCGGTCTGGCGACGTTGACGGATCGCGAGGCGCAGATCGCAGCGCTCGTGTGCGACCGCCTGACGAACAAGCAGATCGGCGCGACCCTCTTTCTCAGCGAGAAGACGATCGAGTCGCACCTGCGCAACGTCTTCCTCAAGCTGGAGGTGTCCTCGCGGGTCGCCGTCGCGCAGGCCGTCGAACGCGACCGCCGCGAGCACGCGGCGCCACCGTGACCGCGGTCATCGCGCCGGTCGTCGACGCCGACGAGGCCCGGCTCAACGAGCTCGGCTACGAGCAGGAGCTCACGCGCAGCCTGCGCGCGGTCGACATCGTCTCACTCGGATTCGCGGGCATCTCACCGGTCGTCGGGCTCTACGCGGTCGTGCTCGTCGGCGCGAGCGTCGCGGGGCCGGCCTGGGTCTGGGTGCTGCCGGTCGCCCTCGCGGGCCAGTGCCTGCTGCTCGCCGTCTACGCCGAGCTGGCGGCCGAGTTCCCCGTGACCGGCGGGGCGTATCAGTGGACGCGCCGGCTGATGGGCGCCGGCTACGGCTGGTTCACCGGCTGGGTGGCGATCTGCGCCTACGCGGTGGCCAACACGACGATCGCCTACCTCGGCGCGCCGTGGGCGCTGGCCCTGCTCGGCGTCGAGCCGACCGCGAACGTGATCGTGCTGACCGGCATGGTGCTCGTGGCGGTCTGCGCGGCCGCCGGCGCGCTCGGGGTGGCGACGCTCGGCCGGATGGTCAAGGCCGGCATCGTCGCAGAGCTCGTCGCGTCGATCGGCATCGGCCTTGCGCTGCTGCTCGTCTTTCGCGAGCACGGCTTCTCCCTGCTGACCGAGACGCTCGGCGCGGAGGCGCTGTCCGGCGGGTCGGTCGGCGCCGGCCTGCTCGCGGCGCTCGCCGTCGGCGGCTGGGTGTTCATCGGCTTCGACGTCGTGGTCGGGGCGGCAGAGGAGTGCCGGGACGCGTCGCGCCACATCCCGCGCGCGATCTGGATCACGCTGCTCGGCGTGGGCGCGATCGTGATGCTCAACGCGGTCGCGGTCACGCTCGCCCATCCCGACCCGGCCGCGCTCGCAGCCGGCCGCGACGCCGACCCCGTCGGCAGCGCGGTGGCCGGCGCGTTCGGGAGCTGGTCGGACAAGCCGTTCGCCGCGATCGTGCTCGTCGCCTTCATCGCCTGCGGGATGGCGGCACAGGCGCTGACCGCGCGGATCATGTTCTCGGTCGCGCGGGACGGCGCGCTGCCCGCGTCGCGCGCTCTGCGCACGGTCGACCGCCGTGGCGCGCCGGTTGGCGCGACGGTCGCGACGGCGCTGGTCGCCTGCGGCGGCCTGCTGTTCGGCCTGCACTCGGCGGCGGTCGGCAGCCTGATCGCGTTCGGCACCGCCGCCATCTACGTCGCGTTTCTGCTCATCGCCGTCGCGGCGCTGATCGCGCGCGTCCGCGGGACATGGGTCCCGCTCGCCCGGACCCGTTTGGGCCGCCGCGGCGCGACGGCGATCAACGCGCTGGCGGTGGCGTGGCTGTCGTTCGAGACCGTGAACATCGCCTGGCCTCGCGCGTCGCTTGCGCCGCCCGGCGCGCCCGCCTACCAGGTCTGGGCGGCGCCGATCGTCCTCACGGTGATCGCCGCCGCCGGCCTGCTCTACATGCTCGTGGCGCGCCCCCACCGGGCGCCGCCGGCGAGCGGCACCTCCGCGCGACCCTGACGGCCGCCGCGCGTCGCCGCCGCGCGGTGTCGTTCGACCAGCAGCCCCGCGGCGCTGAGACAGACGAGCGCCGTCGGTCCGAATGGCGGCACGTGCATGACCATCATGGCGCCGACGCCGAGCAGGATGAGCGCCGCGCGGCGCACGCCGATCGCATGCAGCGCGACGATCGTCGCCGACACGGCTACGACCCACGCCAGCGCGCCGATGCTGTTGAAGACGCCGCCATCGCCGACGACCGGATGCGCGACGATCCGGTCGACCGCGCCGGCGAGACCCTGCAGGGCAGCGCCGTCGACGGTGTTGGCCTCGCGGGCGATGAAACCGGTGGCGATGCCGATCTGCGACTCCCAGACGCCGTAGAGCACGGCGAAGACCGGGAGCGAGACCCGTGCCGTCGTCGCCGCGCGGCTGTGCACGCCGCGCAACAGCAGCCAGACGACGTAGGCCATGACGAAGAACAGCACGGCGCTGGCGATATGGACGGCGAGCCACGCCGTTGTGTCGGCCGAGACGCCGGCGAAGAAGTCGCCGTCGCCGTTGGGGTGGAACATGAGCAGTGCCGCGAACGCCAGCGGAGCGCCGACGATCAGGGTGCGGATGGGGGCGGTGCTGGGCATGGGATCCTCTCGGTGGACTCAATCGGGGTCGGCGTCTTGTTCACGGCGCCGCAGGCGGGACGGTCTGCGCGTCTCGTGGCTCGTCATGGGATCTCGACCTCGCGGACGGCGATCGCCCGCGTGCGCTGCGCGACGTACGGCGGCAGCAGCGCGAGCGCCGCCGGCCGATCCGGCGCCTCGACGCGCCACCACAGCTCGTGACCGCCGGCCAGACAGGTCGAGGCCGCGTGATGTCTGCGCAGCGGGCTGTCGAAGCCCTGCCACGCGGCGAACGCCGCGCTGCAGTCAGGCGCGGCGTGATGGTGGTGGAGGAGGAAGAGCGCCATACGCGCAGGCTCGCGTCCCGGCGCCGCGCCGACATCAGGGGAGTCCCCTGAAACGGTCCCTGAAAGAGGGTCGGGCGGGTCTGACCCTTGGTCCGGTGTTCGCGGGCGCCGCGGTCCTCGAGCCTTGCGCTTGTCAACCACAGCGCGCCACGCCGGCGCCTCAGGACCGGAGGATCACCATGTTCCGCACCACGCTCAGGAAGTCCGCTCTCGCCGCCGTCGCCGTCGCCGTCGCCGCCGCCGCTGCCGCGATCGCTCCAGCCGCCGCCTCCGCCGCGACCGTCACCCAGTCCGGCGGCACCCTCCACGTCACCGGCCAGCCCGGCGAGACGAACAACATGAAGGTCACGCTCACCAACTCGTACCTCGAGATCCTCGAGAACAACAGCGGCGGCGTCCAGCCGCAGGCCGGCACGACGTGCGTCACGTTCTCACCGGGGCACGCGCGCTGCAATCTGCTCGGCGTGAGCTTCATCCGCGTCAACGCGGGCGACATGCACGACTACGTCGTCGGCGACCTCTACAGCGGCGGCTACGCCTTCACCCTCTCCGGCGGCCCGGGCAACGACTACCTCGACGTCATGGGCTCGGTCGACAACCGCGCGTTCATCAACGGCGAGGACGGCGACGACCAGCTCTACGGCCGCCAGTTCGGCGACACGATCTCCGGCGGCTTCGGCAACGACATCATCGGTGCCGGCGGCGGCGTCGACTCGCTCAACGGCGGACCCGGCGCGGACCGCATCGACGGCGGCGCGGACAACGACTTCATCTACGCCAAGGACTCCACGCGCGACTACGTGGAGTGCGGCACGGGCAGCGACTGGGCCCAGATCGACCGCAACTGGTACGGCGGCCTCGTCGACACCGTGTACGCGGGCTGCGAGACGCTCGCCAACTGACGCGATCTCGCCTCATGCAGTGCCCGAGCGGCCCGCCCACCGGCGGGCCGCTCGTGCGTGCCGGCCGTGGCCTTCAGGCGGCGGCGGGAATGACCGGCGTGAGCCCGTGGCGCAACATGATCTGCGCGAACACGCGGCGGTCGGGCGGGCCGTCGCCCATCGCGTTCATGGCGTCCTCCATCTCCTGGAAGTACTGCGCGTGAAAGATCCCGGGCGTGGAGATCGCGAGGACCGAAGCGCTTTCCTTGACGGAGAACCCGTGGACCACGCCGCGCGGGATGTGGATGCTCTCGCCGGTGCTGAGCGCGTGCGGCCGGCCGTCGACGACCATCGTGATCGTGCCGTCGAGGACGACGACGGTCTCGTCGAAGCCGTCGTGGCTGTGGGCCAGCGGGATGCGCGCCCCGGCGGCGAAGTCACAGCGGAAGATCGAGATCGCATCGCCGGTCTCGCTGCCCTCGATGAGGAACCTGATCTTCATGCCCGCCGCGTCGTATGTCTTGCTCATGCTGCTTCCCCCTCGACCTTGAGTACGATTGCTTTACTCACCCTCCCACATTCCGTTGTCAGCGTCAAGTATCTTTACTCGAGTGTCCGATCCGCAGATCGAACCGGACGTCCCCCCGCCCCTCATCGGGGCGCTGCTGCGCATGCCGGTCGAGCACCTCCGCCGCACCCTGGTGCAGGCGCTGCACGACCACGGCTTCGACGACATCACGCCCGCGCACACCCAGGTCCTCAAGTGGCCGGGACCGCGCGGCGAGCGCCCCGTCGAGCTCGCCGCCCAGGCGGGCATCTCCAAGCAGGCCATGAACTACCTGCTCGGCCAGCTCGAGGATCTGGGGTACGTGGTGCGCGCGATCGACCCCGACGACGTCCGCTCGCGACGGGTCTACGCCACCGAGCGCGGGCTGGCGACGATTGCGACGCTACGCGGCGCGATCGGCGAGGTCGAGCGCGACTGGGAGGCGCGCCTGGGGTCGGAGGACTTCAACGAGCTCAAGCGACTCCTCGTCCGGCTTCACGGCGTCCTGGTCGACGACGCGAGCCCCGTCGAACGGTAGCTCTGCTACCGCCCCGCGTCGTGCACGAGCAGGGCGACGTGCACCCCGTTCTGGCTGGGCGCGGGCCGGTGCCGATCGAACGCGCGACCTACGTGCCGCCGGCGGTGCCGGAGATGGTCGCCGCTTGGTTCTCGATCGATCGATCGATCTCGATCGATGGAGCTAGGGGGACTCGAACCCCCGGCCTCCTGGGTGCGATCCAGGCGCTCTCCCAACTGAGCTATAGCCCCGAGGCACGCCAGTCTACCGGCATTCCCATGCATTCAGGGGTGCGGGAACAGGCGCGACGCGCCGATACGCTCACCACACGTGAGCTTTCGCAACCGCCTGGCGCTGTTCTTCGTCCTCATCGTCATCGTTCCGATGCTCGCCGTTGCGTTTCTGTTGTTCCGGCTGATCGGGGAGAGCGAGCGGGGCCAGACCGCCGCCGCGATCGCCCAGCAGCACAGCACCGCACGCACGCTCTTCGGCGAGCAGAGCCGGCTTGCCGGCGCGGTGCTCGCGGAGGTGGCCGGGGCGGCGGAGACCACGACCGCGATCAAAGACTTCAGGAGTGCGCTGCAGGAGGGCGGGCGCGGACGAGCACGGGCACAGGAGGCCGCCGAACGAATCATCGCCGGACAGCGCGAGCTGCCGATCGCCAGCCGCCGCATCGAGCGGATCGTGTTCCTTCGCGGCGACACCGCGGTCGTGCGGGCCGGTGACAAGAGGGCGATCGCCCCCGCCATCAGCCCGATCCAATCCGAGCGCGGGCGCAAGCTGGGCGACCTCGCCCTGGCGATCACCGACGCGCCGACGTTCGCAGACCGCGTCGCGACGCTGACCACCATTGACGGCGAGCGCCCGGGCCTCAAGGTCGTCGTGCTCAACGGCTCCAAGGTGCTGGGCAGCACGATGCCGCAGGTCGACGTCCCCGCGCTGGTGCGGGCCAACGATGCGACCCTGACGCTCGCCGGCACCGACTACCGCGTCCGCAGCTTCCGAGCGGACAGAGCGTTCGGCAACCAGAAGATCCGTGTCTTCACGCTCGGCTCGCTGAGCGCCGACGCGAGCACGACGACCGACAACCGCACGTTCGCGGCGGTCATCCTGCTCGGCTTCCTCCTGCTCGCGGTGGCCTGCGCGATGCTCGTCTCGCGCACCCTGCAGCGCGAGATCGCCCGCTTTCTCACCGCCGCCCGCAAGCTCGGCGCCGGCGACTTCTCCGCGCAGGTCCCGACCGCCGGCCGCGACGAGTTCGCGGCGCTCGGCGAGGAGTTCAACAAGATGTCGCGCCAGCTCGAGCGGCGGCTGGCCGAGCTCACCCAGGAGCGCGGCCGCGTGCAGTCCTCGATGCGCCGCCTCGGCGAGGCCGTCGCCTCCAACCTCGACCGCGACGCGCTGCTGGAGCTCGTCGTGCGCACGGCCGTCGACGGCGTGGGCGCCGACGCCGGTCGCGCGTGCGTGCGCGTCAACGGCACCGGCGCGCTGGACGAGCGCTCCCGCGTGGGCAACCTGCACGCCGTCGAGAGCGCCCTGCAGTCGGTCGAGGCCGACGCCCTCAGCAGCGGTAGCCCGCGCGAGGCGACGGTCGGCGAGACCACCGCGATCGCCCATCCCCTGCGCGGCGCCGAGGCGCTGCACGAGGTCGTCGGCGTCGTCTCGGTGGCGCGCAGCGGGCGTCCGTTCACGCCGGGCGACCGCGAGCTGTTCTCCTACCTCGCCGGCCAGGTCGCGCGGTCGATGGAGAACGTCGAGCTGCACGAGACGACCGCGCGCCGCTCGGTGACCGACGAGCTGACCGGCCTCTCCAACCGCCGCGCCTTCGACGACGCGCTCAACGCCGAGCTCGAGCGCTCCCGGCGCTTCGGCTCCGAGGTCGGCCTCGTCCTCATCGATCTCGACGACTTCAAGCGCGTCAACGACACGTACGGCCACCCGCAGGGCGACGTGGTCCTGCGCGAGGTCGCGCGCGTGCTGCGCGAGAGCTCGCGCGAGGTCGACCACCCCGCGCGCTACGGCGGTGAGGAGCTCGCGGCCGTGCTGCCCGGCACCGATCTCGAGGGCGCGTTGAACCGCGCCGAGCGCATCCGCGAGCTGATCGCGCAGCTGCGCATCCCGCGCCTGGACGGGGTCGGCACGCTGACGATCACGGCGAGCTGCGGCGTCGCATCCACGCGCGCCGGAGGGGTCGACGCGCGGGCGCTCGTGCAGGCCGCGGACAGCGCGCTCTACGAAGCCAAGCGAAGCGGTAAGAACAAGTCCGTCCGGGCGAGGTAAGGTTCGCCGGGATGGGACTGCTGGACGACGCCATCCGTGAGCATCTCGAGCTCAAGCGACGGCGCGGCGCTGACGCCGGCGATATCTCCCGGGAGGAGAGCGAGGCGCTCGGCCCCGTGCGTCGCGGGCCCGACGGGGCCCCGGACATCGAGGAGACGTTCGTGCCGCCCGCCGACACCGCCGGCGAGGCCCCGCCGCCCGCGTCGACTCCGCCCTGGGAGAGCGAGCAGACCGCCGTCCTCGGCGCCGTGCCGGCCCCCGACGAGCCACCGCCGGTGACCGGGTACGAGCCGCCCGCCGCGCCCGCGTACGAGCGGCCGCCGGCCGATCCCGAGCCGACGGCGAGCATGCCCGCCCCGCCGGCCGATGCGCTCGAGCCGCCCGCCCCGCCGCCACCCAGCTCCGAGCCGGCCTGGCGCACCTACGAGTCCTCGTCTCCACCGCCCGCGCCCGCGTCCGACCGGCCGTGGTTCGAGGCGCGGCGCGCCAGCGACAAGCCCGAGGACGATCCCTTCGCGGACGTGCCCGAGCCCGATCTGCCCGACCCGGAGCCTGAGGCCGAGCACCCGTCGCTGCTGTCGCGCTTCCGCGTCGGGCGCAAGTCCAAGCACGGGTCGCCGCCCGCGCCGTCGGACGAGTCGCCCGCGGACTACGAGCCGCCGCCGCTGCCGGCGAGCTACGAGCCCGCCGCTCCGTACGAGCCGCCGCCCGCGCCGGCGTCGCCCTCACACGGGTACCAGCCCCCGCCGGCCCACCACGAGTCCGACATCGTCCCCGCCGACGACGAGCCCGAGGTGGAGGACGTGCTCGAGGAGACACCCGACTTCCTCGAGGAGACGCCCGAGCACGACCGGCTCTGGTTCGAGCAGCGCCCCCCGCGCGACTTCGACTTCGACGACAAGTAGCCGGCCGCGGCGTTCAGCCGGCCTCGCGCGGCAGGATCTCGACGGGCCCCTCGATCCACGCCTGCACGTGGTCGCCCGGGTGCCACGCGGGAAAGCCCAGCCGTCGCGAGCAGATGACCTGCCCCGATGCGAGCCGCAGCCCGACGAGCTGGTCGTGGCCGAAGAAGCGCCGCGACACGACCTCGGCGTGCGCCGCGCTCGACGGCCCGCTCACCCCGATCGCCACCGACTCGGGGCGCACGAGCACGTCGCAGGCGCCGCTGACCTCGCCCGCGGGCAGGCTGCCGAGCTCGCAGCTCGCGCGCCCGTCGTGCGCGTCGCCGGGCAGCACCTCGACGTCGCCGAGGAACTCCGCCATCCAGCGCGACGCGGGCCGCAGGTAGACCTCCTCCGGCGTGCCGGCCTGCTCGACGCGGCCGTCGCGCATCACCGCGACCGTCTCGGCGATGCTCATCGCCTCCTCCTGGTCGTGCGTGACGAACAGCGCCGTCACGCCCGCGGTGCGCAGGATCTGCGAGACCTCCTGGCGCAGGCGGTCGCGCAAGGATGCGTCGAGGTTGGAGAACGGCTCGTCGAGCAGGACGAGGTCCGGCGTGGGCGCCAGGGCCCGCGCCAGCGCGACGCGCTGCTGCTGGCCGCCGGAGAGCTCGTGCACCGGGCGCGCCTGCGAGCCGGCCAGGCCGACGAGCTCGAGCGCCTCGCGGACGCGCCCGCCGTCGGGCTTGCGGCCCAGCCCGTAGCCGACGTTGCCGGCCACGTCCATGTGCGGAAACAGCGCGTAGTCCTGGAAGACCATGCCGATGCGGCGCTGCTCGGCGGGCACGAAGCGGTCGGCGCTGGAGACGACTCGGCCGCCGACGACGATCTCGCCCGCGTCGGGCCGCTCGAGCCCCGCGATGAGCCGCAGCGTCGTCGTCTTGCCGCAGCCCGACGGCCCCAGCACCGAGCACGTCCCGCCGGCGCGCAGCTCGAGGTCGGCGCCGTCGACCGCCCGGACGGAGCCGAAGGACTTGCGCAGTCCGGTGAGACGCAGGCCGACGCACGGCGGTGTGAAGCCGTTGCCACTGCCGTTGCCGTTGCCGTTTGCCGTCGCGATCGCTATGAGCCCACGCTTCCCTTCGCGTTCAGAAGGTACAGCGGTGGCGCGGCGATGAGCAGCAAGAGCAGCGCCGGGATCGCGCTGGCCTCGAAGAAGCCGAACGAGGTCTGGCGCCAGACGTCGGTGGCCAGCGTGTCGAAGCCGATCGGCGCGAGCAGCAGCGTGGCGGGCAGCTCCTTGAGCGCGTGCAGGAAGACGAGCGCCGCTCCGCCGAGCACGCCGCTGGTCACCAGCGGCGTCGTGATCGTCCGAAAGACCGCCATCGGGCTGCGCCCGAGGCCGCGCGCGGCCTCCTCCAACCGCGGCGGCACCTGCAGCAGCGAGGAGCTGATCGGGCTGACCGCGAGCGGCAGATAGTGGATCGCCAGCGCGAAGACGAGCACCGCCAGCGTCTGGTAGAGCGGCAAGGCCACGCGCGTCGTGAAGAACACGAGCGCGAGCGCGACGACGATGCCCGGCAGCGCGTAACCGGCGTAGCCGACGCGTTCGACGATCCGCGTGACGTAGCTCGGGTAGCGCACGGACAGCAGCGCGACGACGATCGCGGCGAGGCCGGCGGCCAGCGCGGCGAACGCGGCGGCGAGCAGCGAGTTGCCGGCGTTCGCCATCAGGGCGCCGAGTTCCAGACCGCTGGAGATCTGCTTCGTCGCCCAGTAGCCGAGCACGCCGACCGGCAGCACGAGCGCCACGCCGACGATCGTCGCGCAGAACGCGAGCGCCGGCCAGCGCCAGCGCCCCAGTCGCACCGGCTCGAGCGGGCGCGGCGTGCCGGGCGTCGAGCGATGCATCGCGCGCGCGTTGCGCACCCGCGCGTAGACGGCGAAGAGCACGAGCATCACGATCACGAGCACCATGCCGAGCGCCGCCGCCTCCGTGCGCCCGAAGCCCGACTGGTAGGCGATGTAGATGTCGCGCGTGAACGAGTTGAAGCGCATGATCGAGACGGCGCCGAAGTCGCTCAGCGTGTAGAGCGCGACGAGCACGCCGCCGGCGCCGATCGCCGGCGCGAGCTGCGGCAGCACGACCGTGCGAAACACCTCGCGCTGGCCGCGCCCCATGACGCGCGCCGCCTCCTCGAGCGCAGGGTCCATGCGCCGCAGCGCGCTGCGCAGCGGGATGAGGACGAGCGGATACGTGAACAGGGTCAGGACGAGAAACGCGCCGGCGAAGCCGTAGATCGACGGCAGCCGCACGCCGAGCAGGTCGGCGAGCGCCCCGCGCGGCCCCAGGGCGGAGACGAAGAGGTAGGCGCCGATGTAGCTCGGGATGACGAGCGGCAGCGTGGCGAGCGTGGCCCACGTGCGCCGGCCGGGCAGGTCCGAGCGCACGGTCAGCCAGGCCAGCGGGACGGCGATGGCGATGGCGGCCACGGTGACCGCCGCGGCGAGGCCGAGGCTGCGGGTGATGAGGCCGACCGTGCGGCTCGTGGTGATCGCGTCGAGCGCGGCCGGCAGGTCGTCGAGGACCGCGACGACGAGGTACAGCGCCGGCAGCGCCGCCGCCACCCCGATGACCAGGCCGAGTCCGAGCAGGACGAGCGGCGGGCGCCGCATCCCGAACACCCGCGCCGCCGACGGCAGCCGGCGACCCAGCGCGCGGACGGGCGCAGCGGCGTCCACTAGCCGACCACCCCTACAGCGCTCCGGTCTCCCGCATGAGCTTCAGCGTCCCCTGCAGGTCGCCGAGCTTGGCGAGGTCGACCTTCGGCGACGGGATCTTGCTCAGGTCGACGAGCTCCTCGGGCGCTTGCACGCCGGCGATGAGCGGGTACTCCTTGGAGCTGTCGGCGAAGTAGGTCTGTGTCTGCGTCGAGAGCATCTGACGCACGAACCTCAGCGCCTCGGTCTTCTTGTCGGACGCAGCGAGCACGCCCACGCCCGCGACGTTGACGAGCGAGCCGAGGTCGTCCGGCGGGAAGTGCACCTTGACCGGATAGTCCGGATCCTCGGCCTGGGCTTCGGCCACGTAGTAGTGGTTGATGAGCCCGAGTTCGATCTCGCCCTTGGCGATCGCGTCGCGGATCGGGATGTTCGAGTCGTAGACCTGCACGTCGTTGGCGACCATGCCCTCGAGCCACTTCTTGGCCACGTCCTCGCCCTCGACGAGCCGCAGCGCAGTGATGTAGCCCTGCATCGAGGCGTTCGTGGGGGCCCAGCCGACCTTCCCCTTCCACTTCGCCGTGGTCAGCTCCAGCGGCGAGTCGGGCAGCTCGGAGGCCTCGACCTGCTCGCCGTAGGCGATCACCCGCGAGCGGCCCGTGACGCCGACCCACGCGCCGGTCGCGGACTGAAAGCGCTTCTCGACCTTCGCGAGGATGTCGCCCGGCAGCTTGAGCAGCAGGCCCTGCTTCTCGACGGCGTCCAGCGAGCCGGCGTCCTGCGCGAAGAAGAGGTCGGCGGGCGAGTTCTCGCCCTCCTCGACGAGCGTCGCGGCGAGCGACGGGCTGTCGCCGTAGCGCGCCTTGACCGTGAAGCCCCCCGAGGCCGCCTCGTACTGCTTCAGCGCGGTCCCGAGGATCGGCTCGATGCGACCGGAGTACAGCGTGAGCGTCTTGTCGTCGCCGGAGGAGCCGCAGGCGGCGAGCGAGACGACAAGCACGGCTAGCGCGCTGAACGATGCGAGGCGGGGCGAGACTCTCATGCGGTGCGCTGTCCTCCTGAGTCGCTCGGGCTGCGGCGCAGCCGGTATTCGGGCAGCCTAACTAATCTCACGATGACGATCTCCCGCCCCCTCCTCGCGCTTTGTGCCTGCATTGGGCCGGCCGCCGCGTCGCTGCTGATCGCCGACGAGCCCGTCTACGACGCGTGGTCGTGGCTCGTCTGGGGGCGCGAGCTGACCGAGCTGAGCCTCGACACGACGAGCGGACCGTCGTGGAAGCCCCTGCCGGTCCTCGTTGCCGCGCCGCTCGCGCTGGCCGGCGACGCCGCGCCGCAGCTGTGGCTCGTGCTCGTGCGGACGGCGTGGCTGCTGTCGTTCGTGCTCGCCGCCGCGCTGGCCGTCCGCCTGACCGCGCGCCACCCGCGCCGGCTGCGGGTCGTCGCCGCGGCGTTCGCCGTCGCAGTGCTCGCGCTGCTCTACGACGACGTGACGATGTGGGCGCGGCAGGCCGCCGGCGGCATGTCCGAGCCACTGCTCGTCGCGCTCGTCCTCGGCGCGGTGCGCGCCGGGCTGGCCGGCCGCGTCCCGGCGGCGCTGGTGCTCGGTGCGCTGGCCGCGCTCGTGCGCCCCGAGGCCTTCCTCCTGCTGGCGCTCTACGCGGCGTGGACATGGCGCGCGCAGCCGCGCGCGCGAGCGCTCGCCGTTGCTTTGGCGCTCGCCGTGCCCGTGTTGTGGCTGGCGCCCGACCTGCTCGGCACCGGCGGCGGGGGCACCGATCGCGCCCGGCGCGGGACGAGCCACCCGGGCGAGGCGCTCTGGTGGGCGCTCGGGATGCCGCTCGCGCTCGCCTGGCCGCTGGCGCTCGTCGGCGCGCGCGAGCGGGGCGCGCCGCGCGTGCTGGCGGCCGGCGCGCTGGCCTGGACCGTGCTCGTCGCCGCGATGACGCTGCTCGACTTCCCCGGCCTGGCGCGCTTCGGAGCCCCGGCCGCGGCGATCGTCGGCGTGCTCGGCGGCGTCGGGCTGGCGGCGCTGCTCGCGCGCCCTGCGCCGCTGCGCGTGCCCGCCGCGACGGCGCCGGTCGCCCTCGCCATCGCGCTCGCGGGGTCCTTCGCCGTGACCGTCTACGGGCTGCACGGGCGGGTTGGCGACCTGCCGCAGTCCTGGACCACCGCGGCACGCATCAGCGCCTCGCACGACCGCCTGCGCGCGGTCGTGCGCGAGGCCGGTGGCCGCACGGCGCTGCTGCGCTGCGGGCGCCTGGCGACGAGCGACGTGCTCGTGCGCACCGCGCTGGCCTGGCAGCTCGGCGTGCCGCTGTCGGAGGTCGTGAGCTTCGGCGCGCCGTCGCGGCGCTCGGGCGCCTTCGTCATCGGGCTGCAGGCCTCGCCCGGCCTGCGTCACGACATGCTCGCCGCGGGCGCGCCGCTCGGCCATCAGGGGGAGTGGAGCGTTCGCGCCGTCGCCTGCCCCGTCGCCGTGAGCTCGTCGCCGGCGCGCAGCGCGGGCGTCTCGGGCGCGTCGCGGTAGGGCTGTACGAGCGGTCGCGCCTCCTCGTGATACTCGCCGTCGCCGTTGACCGCCCAGAGGTCGTGCGACGCGCCGGCGCTGGCATTCTCGACCGCGCGCAGGGCGGTGAGCATCGAGTGGTCGGAGTTGTTGTAGCGGTGCAGCCCGTTGCGGCCGATCTGCTGGAGGTTGGCGATCGACTCCAGCCAGCTGCGGATCGTCGCGACGCGCGCCTCGTAGTCGGCGTCGTAGATCGGATAGGCCTTCGGCACGCGCACGACGTGGCCGCCCTCGACGCGCGCGGCATCCGCCAGGCCGATCGCGGCGAGCTCGCGCGTGGCCTGCGCGACGAGGTCGTCGTCGCTGGCCGTCCACACGGAGTCGCCTTCGAAGCAGAAGTACTCCATCCCGACACAGGTCCGCGCGGCGTCGGGCACCATCGCCTCGCTCCAGGCGCGGAAGTTCTGGATCCGCCCGACGCGCACCTCGGGGTCGTGCACGTAGACCCAGTTGTCGGGGAAGAGGTCCTCGCCGCGGACGACGAGCGCGACGGTGACGAAGTCGCGGTAGCGCAGCCCGGCGGCGGCCGCGCGCACGTTCGCGGGCGCGGGCGGGTCGGCCAGCGCGACGACGTCGCGCAGCGCCAGGGAGGAGATGACCTGCGCGACCTCGACGCGCTCGCCGCCCGCGTGGATCGCCGCGACCCGACCGCCGTCGAGCTCGAGCGCGGTGACCCGCGCGCCGAGGCGCATCTGGCCGCCGGCGCCGACGATCTCCGCCGCCATCGCCTCCCACATCTGCCCAGGCCCCAGCCGCGGGTAGTGAAACTGCTCGATGAGGCTGCGCACGTCGCCGCCGTCGTTGAGCACCGCCGCGCGCACGACGCGCGAGAACGACAGCGTCCGGATCCGCTGCGCCGCCCATTCGGCCCGGATCTCGGTGGTCGGCACGCCCCACACCTTCTCCGTGTAGCTCTTGAAGAACAGCTCGAACAGGCGCCGCCCGAAGCGATCGCAGACCCATTCCTCGAAGGTCTCCGGAGCCGGTCCCCGCCGCCGCCCGCGCCGCGCGACCGCCCGCGCGTAGGAGGCCGAGCAGCGCGCCAGCTCGACGGGCCCGACCTTGCGCACGACGTCGGCCAGGCGCAGCGGATAGTCGATGAAGCGCCCGCGCCAGAAGATCCGCGAGAGCCGGTCGCGCACGAGCAGCTCGTCGCCGAGCACCTGCTCCCACAGCTCCTGCACCTCGGCCGACTTCGTGAAGAAGCGATGGCCGCCGAGGTCGAAGCGGTAGCCGTCGCGGACCACCGTCCGGGCCAGCCCGCCGACCTGGCCGTCGGCCTCGAAGACGACGACCGGGCGTGCGCTCCGGGCCAGCACGTAGCCTGCCGTCAGCCCCGCCGGACCGCCTCCGAGCACGGCGAAGGGTTCGCTGCTTGCGCCTCCCACTTAGGGCACTCTAACTTAGGTTCTCCTAACTTGCTGACCGTCGTCATCCCCGCCACCGATTTCCCCGCGACCCTCGACCGCTGCCTGGCGGCGCTCGCCCGCTCGAGCGAACCCCACGGCGTCGAGGTCGTGGCCGGTCCGCGCGGCAGCGGCCCGGCCGCCGCGCGCAACGCCGGCGTCGCGCGCACGAGCGGGGACGTCGTCGTGTTCGTCGACGCCGACGTGGAGGTACACCCCGATGCGCTGCGCCGCCTGCGCGAGGCGCTCGAGCGCGAGCCGCGCGTCGATGCCGTGTTCGGCGCCTACGACGACCGTCCCGCCGCGGGCACGCTCGTCTCGCGCTTTCGCAACCTCCTGCACCACCACGTCCACGCGCGCGCGGGCGGTCCGGCGACGACGTTCTGGGCCGGCCTGGGCGCCGTGCGCCGCGAGGCGTTCCTGGCCGTCGGCGGCTTCGACGCGCAGCGCTACCCGCGCCCCTGCATCGAGGACATCGAGCTCGGCATGCGCCTGCACGCGGCGGGACGGCGGATCGTCCTGGACCCGGCCGTGCGCGGCACCCATCTCAAGCGCTGGACGCTGATCTCGATGCTGCGCACGGACCTCGCGGCGCGTGGCGCGCCATGGGTGGCCCTGCGCCTCGAGCGCGGCGGCGCGGGCGGCGGCGCGCTGAACCTCGGCTGGGGTCAGCGGGTCGCCGCGCTCGCCGCGCTCGCCGGCACCGCCGCCGCGCTCAGCGGCCGCGGCCGGCTGGCGCTGGCCGCGCTCGTCGCGATGGTCGTGCCCAACGCCGGCTTCTACGCGCTGCTCGCGCGCCTCGGCGGCCCGCGCCTGGCGCTCGGCGGCGTGCCGCTGCACTTCGTCCACCACCTGACGGCAGCGGCGTCGGTGCCGGCCGGCGTCGTGCTCTGGGCGCGGCGGGCGCGGTCATGAGCCCTCCGCTGCGCCTTGGCCTCGTCGGCTGCGGCCGCCTCGCCGAGCTCGGCTACGTCGCCGCCGCGCAGGGTGCGCCGGGCGTCGAGATCGTCGCCGTCGTCGACCCCGACCGCACGCGCCGCGGCGTCGTGGCGGGCAAGCTCGGCGTCCCCGGGCACGCGCGCTTCAGCGAGCTGCTCGCGGCCACGCCGCTGGACGGGCTCATCGTCTGCACGCCGGCCGAGCAGCACGAGGAGGTCGCGGCGCTCGCCGCCGAGGCGGGCCTCACCGCGCTCGTCGAGAAGCCGCCCGCGCCGGACGCCGCGGGCGCGCTGCGGATCGCCGGCCTGACGCCGGCGCCGTGGATCGCGTTCAACCGCCGGTTCGACCAGGGACTGCAGCTCATGCGCTCCGTGCCGCCGGGCGGCGACCTGTCGATCCGGATGGTGCTGCACTACCGCCGCAACTCCTGGCGCCCGGTCGCCCGCGGCGACGACGCGCTGCTCGACCTCGGCCCGCACCTCATCGATCTCGCGCTGTTTCTCACCGGCTCGCTGCCGCTGGCCGTGCGCGCGAACGCCACGCGCGAGCGGGCGGGCCTCGTGCTCGCGACCACGCGTGCGGAGGTGCAGATCGAATGTGCGACCGATCGCCCGCACCACGAGCTCGTCGAGATCCGCAGCGCGGGCGGCCGCCTCGCCGGCCGCGCGGTCAGCGCCGGCCGCGCCAAGGGGGCGGTGGCCCGGCTGACGAAGGCCCATCCGCTCGTGCGGTCGCTGCGGCTGCAGCTGGAGGCCTACGCGCGGGCGCTGCGCGGCGCCGACCCGGGGCCGCTGGCGAGCGCCGCCGAGGGCGCCGCCGTCATGCGCGTGCTCGACGCCGCGCGCCGCTCGGACGCCGTCGGCGGCGAGGCGGTCGCCGTCGAGGGCGTGACGGTCGCCTAGATCCGTCCAACGTGCACCGGCGGCCGGAACACCCATGATCTGCGTCCTGCAGTTCGACGCGGCGAGCGTCGCCGTCGTCGATCGGATGCTCGCGGCCGGACGGCTGCCGGTGCTGGCCGGACTCATCGAGCGCGGCGAGCGGATGGCGCTGCAGACGCCGGCCGACCACTTCGCCGCCGGCGCGTTCCACACGCTCTACAGCGGGATCGAGCTCGCCGACCACGGGCTCTTCTATCCGTTTCAGTGGGACGCCGCCGCCCAGCGCGCGCGCTACATGACCGCCTTCCCGGCCCCGCCCGCGATCTGGGAGCGGCTCGCGCGGGCGGGCCTGCGGACGCTGGCGATCGACCCCTACGAGAGCCGCCCGCCGCGCGACTGGCTGGGCACCTACGTGTGCGGCTGGGGCTTTCGCGACCGCGTCGTGCTGCCGCGCTGGTCGCGGCCCGCGGCGGCCGGCGTCCAGCTGGAGGGCGTGCACGGCGAGGCACCGCACGCCACCGAGATCTTCGGCCGCCCGACGGCGCGCGAGCTGCTCGCGCTGCGCACGAAGCTCGTCGCGGCGCCGGGTCGCGTGGCCGCGGCGGCCGTCGAGCTGCTGCGCCGAGAGCCCTACGACCTCGCCTGGCTGACGTTCAGCGCCGCGCACCTCGCCGGACACCAGTTCTGGGATCTCTCGCAGCTGGCCCAGGCGCCCGAGGGCCGCGAGCGCGCGCTGTTGCGCAGCGCGCTGGAGGACGTCTACGCAGCAGGTCGACGCGGCCTTCGGCCGCGTGCTCGCCGCGCTGCCCGAGGACTGCGACGTCATCGTCGCCTCGGCCGTGGGGATGGACGTCAACAGCTCGCGCGCCGACCTGCTGCCGCAGATGCTCGAGGCGGTGCTGAGCGGCGGCCCGCGGCCGGCCGACGACGGTGACGGGGGCGCGGGCGCGATCTGGCGCCTGCGCGCGGCGATCCCGACCGGGGCCCGCGGCGCGATCGCTCGCGCGCTGCCCGACCGCGTCGCGCTCGAGCTGACCGCGCGCCTGGAGCTGCGCGGGATGGACTGGTCGCAGACCGCCGCGTTCTGCCACCCCGCCGACAACCAGGGCTACATCCGCCTGAACCTGCGCGGCCGTGAGCGCGACGGGATCGTCGTGCCGGAGGAGGCCGACGCGCTGCTGGGCGTCATCGCCGCGGGACTGGCGACGTTCTGCGACCCCGACGGCGCACCGGCCGTGGCCGCCGTCGACCGCGTCAGCGAGCACCACGCCGGGGCCCGTGCCGATCAGCTCCCCGACCTCGTCGTGCAGTGGAGCGAGCGCCCCGCCACGACGCTCGCCGGCGTGCACTCGCCGCGCTACGGCGACGTCTTGCGCCGCGGGACGGGCAGCGGGCGCTCGGGCAACCACACGCCCGGCGACGCCTGGGCGGTCGTGGCGCCCGGCGGGCACGGCCCGCGCACGCCGAGCCGCGCGCCGCGCCTGGCCGACGTCGCGAGCACGGTGGCGGCCGTCTGCGGCGTCGACCGCGACGGGCTAGCGGGCGAGCCGCTGCTCGGCGGCGGCTAGCACCGCGCCCGCCGCGACCGCGGCCTGCGCCAGCGCCACGCAGGCGGCGGTGCCGGGCCCGGCCGAGATCGACGCGCGCACCAGGCGGCGGTAGAAGTCCGCGCCCGCAAGCGTGCCGCCGGCGTCGCGGAAGCCGACCGCGCCGCGGCCGTAGCGCGTCTGCTGGCGCACGAGCGCGCGCAGGCCGAGCTGCGGCCGGTGCACGACGGCGGCGTCGGGGACGTGACGCAGCGCCACGCCGGCGGCGACGAGCCGCGCGCACCAGTCGCGGTCCTCGCCGGCGGCGAGCGCGAAGGACTCGTCGAAGGGCAGCCCTCGCAGGGTCTCCGCGTGGCAGGCGAGGTTGCAGGTCGGCGCGAAGCGCAGGGTCGCGCCGCCCGCGGCGCGCTCGCGCGTGGACAGCATGAGCGTGTTCGTCAGCAGCTGCGCGGCGCCGGCCGCCGCGCCGGCGGCGGGGTCGGCGAGCGTCGTGCCCGCCGCCGCGCCGCCGCCCGCGCAGGCCGCCGCCAGGCGCTGTGCCCAGTCGGGCGCCGGCACGCAGTCGTCGTCGGTGAAGCAGACGACGTCGCCGCGCGCCGCGCGCGCGCCGAGGTTGCGCGCGGCCGCCGGTCCGCGGCCCTCCGCGCGGACGACGTGCGCGCCCGGCGCGCTCACGCCGCCGCCGCTGCCGTCGTCGACGACGACGATCTCCAGGTCCGGCGACGCGCCCGGCGCGCGCTGGCGCGCGAGCGCCGCCAGGCAGCGCGCGAGCGCGGCGGGCCGGTCGCAGGTGGGAACGACGACGGAGATCACGCGCGCACCCGCAGGACCAGGAACGTCGCCGCGGTCGCGGCCGCGACGCCCGCGAGCATCGCGCCGGCCGCGCCGGCCGCGCCGTGCGGGGCGATGAGCACAAGCGCCGCCAGCGCGAACGTGACGGCGCCGGCCGCCGCGCCCGCGAGCGTCGCCTCGGCGCGCCCGCGCAGCGCCGCGAGCTGGCCGGCGAGTGCCCACAGCGGCGCGAGCGCGGCAGCGGCGAGCGCGATCCGCAGCGCGCCGGCGGCGCCGCGGAAGCCCTCCCCGAGCGCCGCCCCGAGCAGCGGCTCGGCGGCGAGCGCCAGCCCGGCGCAGACCGGGACGACGACGGCGGCGCACAGCGCGGCCGTGCGCCGCAGCGGTGCCTCCGCACCGGGGGTCACGCGCGCGTGCGCGCGCACGGCTCCCGGCAGGGCGGCGAGCAGCGTCTGCGCCACCGCGTACGTGATCGCCAGGGCCGCGCCGGCGGCGATCGCCGCGTGGCCCGTCGCGACCGCGCCGGCGCCGGCCAGCGCGCAGGCGGGGGCGGCGCCACGGTGGACGACCTGGGTGAGCGCGCCGGCGCTCGCCTGCAGGCGAGCGAAGCGCAGGGTGCCGGCGGGCAGCGCCGCGCCGGGACGGGCGCCGAGCAGGGCCGGCCGCGTGCTCGCGACGCCGAGCCCCAGCGCGGCCGCGGCGCCGATCGCGATCGCCGCGACCGCCCCGTCGAGCCCCGCGCTCGGATACAGCGCCAGAGCGGCCACGACGATGACGGCGTTCTCCAGCGGATAGCGCAGGCTCCAGCCGGCGGTCCGCTCGAGCCCCAGCGCGAGCTGGGCGAGCAGCGTCGCTGCCGTGCCGAGCAGCGCCGCGGCTGCGACGAGGCCGACCCGCAGCGCGCTGACATGACCCGGGGCGATCAGCGCCACGGCGACGGCGGCGGTCGCCAGGAAGGCGAGCATCAGCCCGCGCGCGCGGGCCACGCGCAGCGCGAGGACCCGCGCGACATCGCGCCGGGCACGTCCGTCGAGCGGCGCGAGCACGCGTGCGAACAGCGCCGGCCCGCCGATCCCGGTCGCCGTCGCGATCCCGGTCGCCACCGCGAGCGCGACGGCGAATCCGCCGTAGTCCGCCGGGCCCAGCGCGCGCGGCACGAGCAGCACGAGCGCGGCGAGCGTCAGCGCCTCGAGCGCCTTGCCCGCGGCGCTCCCCGCCAGCGCCCTGCGCGGAAACGCCACCGCCCGGTCGGTCACGGCGCGCAGCCTAGTGCCACCGGGCACAGCGCAGGCGGGCGCACGCGCTCCGTAAACTCGCCCTCGCCGTCCGCGTTCGATCCTGAGGAGGAGCAGTGCCACCCAAGACTTTCATCGGTGTCGTGTCCGCGCTGCTCGTCGCCGTCCTCGTCGGCTGCGGGGGCGACGACTCGTCGTCGGGCGACAAGGCCGCCGGCGACAGCGGCGGCAAGGCCAACTCGGCCGAGGTCAAGAAGCTCATCCGCCAGACCTTCGGCCCGAACGCCAAGGCGAAGTCCGGCAACATCAGCGCCGTCGTCGACATCGACGTCAAGGGCCATCCGCGCTACCGCGAGCCGGTCCAGGTCAGCGTCGTCGGGCCGTTCACCAACGCGGGCGGCCAGCCGGAGGCGATGCTCGACGTCTCGCTCGCCCTGCGCGGCGGGATCCTCGGCGGCGACATGTACCTCAAGGACGACAAGGCCTACATCGGCCTGGGCTCGACGGCCTACGAGATCCCGGCGTCGATCGCCGGCCCGCTGCGCGCGCCGCTGAGCAACGACGGCAACGCGCTCGACGCGATCATGAGCGTCTTTCACATCAACCCCGACCGCTGGGCGAAGAACCCGCGCATCGTCGGCAACGAGCGCGTCGCCGGGATCGACACGATCCACGGGACCGCGGAGATCAACACCGAGAACGCGTTCCTCGACCTCGCCGCGCTCGCCAAGCGGCTGACGTCGTTGCGGATCACGGAGATCACGGGCCTGCCGCGCGCGGTCGATGCGCAGGACCGCGCCGCGCTGAGCCGCTCGGTGAAGACCGCCACCGGCGACGTGTACACGGGCGCCGACGACAAGGTCCTGCGGCGGGCGAGGCTCAGGATGCTGCTGCGGCCATCGGCGAAGGACCGCAAGCGCCTGAAGTTCACGGAGATCAAGGTCTCCGCGAACCTCGACGTCACCGACGTCGGCTCCCCGCAGAAGGTCAACGTCCCGACCAACCGCGGCTCCTACCAGGCGCTGCAGCTGTCGCTCGACGCGCTGGCCGAGGCGGTCCGTTAGTGCTCCGGGTGGCCTGTTGCGAGTTGGAGCACTAGTGGCCGGCACGGACGCCGTCGCGCCCGCGGCGCCCGCCCTCACCGTTCAGAACGTCAACAAGCACTTCGGCGACCGCCACGCCGTGCGCGACGTGAGCTTCGACGTCGCGCGCGGCGAGCTGCTGGCGATCATCGGCCCCAACGGGGCGGGCAAGACGACGCTGCTGACGATGCTCGCCGGCATCCGCGCGTCGGAGACCGGCAGCGTGGCGCAGGCGCCGGGGACGACGGCGCGGATCGGCTGGGTGCCGCAGCAGACGGCGATCTACACGAAGCTCACCGTCGCCCAGAACCTGCGCCTGTTCGCCAAGCTGGAGAAGGTCGCCGACGTGGACGCGACCGTCGAGCGGATGCTCATGCAGACGGGCCTGGAGGACCGCGCCGACGACGAGCTCGGCAGCCTGTCGGGCGGCAACCGCCAGCGCGTGAACATCGCCGTCGGCCTGCTGGCCGACCCGCCCGTGCTGCTGCTCGACGAGCCTTCGGGCGCGCTGGACCCGCGCCAGCGCGACCGGCTGTGGGGCTTCATCACCGAGCTCACCGAGCGCGGCACCGCGGTCATCTTCTGCACGCACGACATCGCCGAGGCCGAGCGCCACGCGCATCGCATCCTCATCCTCGCCGACGGCGAGATGCTCTTCAGCGGGACCGCCGACGAGCTGCGGGTCGCCGGCGAGGCCGCCCCCGACGACGACCTCGAGCAGGCCTTCGTCGCATTCCTGCGCGCGAGAGGCCACTGAGTGGTCACCCCCGCAAGTACGCACCGCGCCAGGCGGCCGCTGATCACCGGCTGGCGGCGTCCTCGGTCGTCAATGTGCCGGTGGCACACCTTCCTCCCTGCGTCCTGGCCAGCCGGCGCCAGCGACCACCTGGACACGGCGCGTACTCACGGGGGGGACCACTAGGCGTGCGCTGGATGCTCCTCAAGGACCTGCAGATCCTGCGGCGCTCGAAGCTGCTCGTCGGGCTGCTCATCGTCTATCCCGTGGCGATCGCGCTGCTCATCGGCTTCGCGCTGTCCAGCGGCCCCGACAAGCCGAGCCTCGCCTTCCTGAGCAAGATCCCGCCGAGCCAGCAGGAGATCAGGCTCGGCGATCAGACGATCGACATCAAGACGTACACCAACAAGCTCTTCGGCTCCGTCGAGCGCATCGACGTCGAGAACCGCGAGCAGGCGCTCGAGCAGGTCCGCACGGGCCGGGCGCTCGCCGGCCTGATCATCCCGCCCAACTTCGTGACGCAGCTGTCGCAGGGCGGGCTGGAGCAGGCGACCATCGAGGTCATCTACAACGGCGACGCGCTCAAGCAGTCCTTCGTGCGCTCGACGGTCAACTCCAAGCTGGCCGAGGCCGACGCCGCGCTCGCGCGCCAGATCACGCAGGTCGCGGGCGGCTACATCGACACGATCGCCAACGGCGGCGAGATCGACATCGGCGGCCTGCACTTCGACCTCATCGGCCTCAAGAAGGCCAACAACCTGCTCATGTCGGCGACCCGTCTGGCCGGCGACGACAAGGAGCTTCGCGACAAGATCAAGCCGGTCCAGAACTTCGCCGCGCTCGGCGTGGCGAACATCGACCGCTTCAAGGACGTCCTGAGCACCGTCGAGCGGCCCGTTGAGGTCTCGGAGACGATCCTCAGCGGGCGCCGCACCCCGCTGGATACGTTCGCCGTCGCGCTCGCCGTCGCGGTGTCGCTCATGTTCGTCTGCGTCCTGCTCGCCTCCGGCCTGCTCGCGCTCGAGCGCGAGGAGAACACGTTCTCGCGCCTCGCGCGCGGCCTCGTCCCCGGCTGGCTGCTGCTCGCGGGCAAGATCCTGCTGGCGGCCGCGTGCGCCTTCGGCGTGACGTTCGTGATGTTGCTGGGCATCAGCGCGTTCGTCCCGCTGGACTACGGGCGACTACCGCTGTGGATCCTCGCCCTGGCGGCGAGCTCGCTGGCGTTCGCGACGCTCGGCGTGGCGATCGGCAGCCTCGCCCGCGAGGTTCGCGCCGCGTCGCTGCTGGCGCTCATGCTCGCCCTGCCGCTCGCGTTCCTCGCGCTCGTGCCCAGCGGCGGCGTGTCGCCGCTGCTCTACGACATCATCCGCGTCATCTCGGCGGCCTTCCCGTTCAAGCCCGCGCTGGACGCGATCGACGGGGCGATCAACAACAGCGGCACGGACATGGCCGTCGCGCTGGCCCACCTCGGCGGGCTGATCCTCGTCTTCGGCGCCGCCGCCTGGGCCGGCCTGCGCCGCTTCGCCTGAGCGACCGTCAGGCGCTGAGCGCGCCCCGGCGGACGTGCTGGCCGGCATCGGCGAGCTCGGCGGCGATCGCGTCACGCGGGATCTCGGCGATCCGCGTCGCGCCGTCCGCGCGCGCATCCGCGGTGCGCGGGACGTCGTGCATGAGCGAGATCTCCCCGAGCGTCTCGCCGGGCGCCACGCGAACCGGGTCGGCGCCGCCCGGCGGCTGCACGAGCACCGCGCCCGAGAGGACGACGATCAGCGCCAGCGCTTCGTCACCGATCGCGCAGAGCACGGCCCCGTCGGGCACCTCACGCACCTGCGCGGCGAGGGCGAGCCGCTCGCTCGCGTCACGGCGCAGCCCGCCCAGCAGCGGCGACGAGGCCACCGCGGTCGCGAGGTCCACCGGGCCACGCGCGGCCGTGTGCCGGTGACCGATCCGCCAGGCACTCGACCGCGCGTCGGTCACTGCGTGCAGGAAGTCCTCGCGGGCGAGCTCGAGCAGACGCGCGTCGGTGATCGCGGTCACGGTCGCCGTCCGCGGCACGTCGTGCAGCAGTGCGATCTCACCGAAGCCGGTGCCGGCGCCGATGGTGCGCACGACGTGGCCGCCCAGGCTGATCTCGAACTCGCCGGCGTCGACGATGAAGTAGCTGCCGTCGGCCGGCTCGCCTTCGCGGATGACGACCTCGCCGGCGCCGACCGCGCGCTCGCGCAGCAGGCCCGCGACCCGCGACAGCTCGACGACCCGCAGCGGCGCGAACATCGCGATTGCGCGGACCCGCTCGAGCATGTGCGTGCGATGCTGCGCCGCCTCGTCGATGCTGCGCAGATGCCGTCCGCCGAGAACGGCCAGGACGAGCGGTATCGCCGCCCACGCCGCGATGCCGCCGCGCACGCCGAACAGCGCGATCGTGATCGGGACGGCGGCGACGGCGAGGCCCTCGGCCGTCTCCTTCACCGCCTCGGTGAGCGCGATCGTCCGGATGAGCTGCGGCCCTTCGGCGACGCGCGGCAGGGTGGCCGACGCGCTCATGTCGACGAGGGCGGCCGACAGCCCCCAGACCGCGATGGCGGCGACCGCGACCACGGGACTGGCGAACGCCGCGACGGCCAGCAGCGACCCGCCGAAGACGATCAGCGCGAGCCGGAGGTGCTGCGCCAGGCGGTCGCTCGCGATCAGCGCCCCATCGAACGCCACGGAGCAGATCGCGCCGACTCCGGCCGCGGCGCTCAACAGGCCGACGCCCGACGCCCCCATCCCGAGGTAACCGGTCGCGGCGAGGACGGCGAGCGCGACCCAGGCGGCGCGGACCATCGAGCGCGTCGCCGCTCCCGCGATCAGGACGCGCAGGTCGAGTTCGGGCCGGTCCGCGTCCGCGTCCGCGCACCCGCCGCGGCGCCACCGCGCCTTGCGGCCCTTGGCGGAGGGCGGGCCGAGGCCCGGCGTCCGCAGCGCCAGCGCCGCGAGCGTCGACAACGCGAGCAGCGCGGTGCCCACGCCGAACACCGTCGCCACCGGCAGCGCGGCGGTGAGAAACCCACCCAGCGCCGCGCCGATCACGGCAGCGAGGGTCTTGACGTTCGACGCCACCGTCGCTGCGCCGGCGAGCTCGGCCGGCGACCGCGCAACCGCGACTGCCGTGGCGGCGGCCGCTGGTCGCGCAGCCGCCGCGATTGCGGCGTCGAGGCCTCCGAGCGCGAGCATGACCCACAGTGGCGCGCCCGCGACGAGCGCCAGGGCCGCGACGCCGAGCACGACCGTGCGGCCGCTGCCGACGAGCAGGAGCGCGGTGCGAGGCGCCCAGCGCATCGCCGGAACCGCGGCGAACGGTCCGGCCAGGGCCGGCGCGAGGAAGCGCAGCGACAGCAACGCCACGCCGTCGCTTCCCGCCTCGGCGACGACGTAGATCGACAACGCCGTGGTGATCAACCACGTTCCGGCGGCCGCGCCGGCCAGCCCGGTCAGCGACCACCGCTGCTGTGGGTTGGCCAGGGTGATGCTCAGCCCGGAGTGGCCGCCGCTCCGACGGGTCGGCCCGCGCGACCCGGTCGCTTCGGCGCTCGCGTTGTCCTTGGCCACGGCGGGTCGCGAGCCTACCTGCATCGGTCTTGGGCGTGCCGGATCTCGGGCGCCCGCGCGACCCACCGACGCGCGCACGGTGGCCGTCTGCGGGCCGGTGGACGCGTTGCTTCTCGCCGGCGGCGCCGGTAGGTTGCCGCTGACCTGAGGAGAGCCGATGGCGGAGATCCCGAAGTGCGGACGAGCGCGATCCGCGAGATAGCGGCGCCGCAAGCAGACCCTGTCCGCCGCGTGACCGTCGCCGTCCCTCCGGTGCACGCCGTCGTGCTGACCGCGGGCTGCGGTCGCCGGATGCATCCGCTCTCGGCCACGGTGCACAAGGCGCTGCTGCCGATCGGCGACACGACGATCCTCGAGCGCACGCTGCACGGACTGCGCGCCGCCGGCGTGCGGGCGATCACGCTCGTCACGGGCCACCGCGCCGCCGACATCCGCGCGGCGGTGCGCGCATGCGACGCCGGCGCCGGCGTGCGCTTCGTCCACAACGAGCGCTTCGACACGGCCAACAACGTCGTCTCGCTCGCGTGCGCCCTGGAGGACATCGAGCCGGGCTGCGACGTCGTCCTGGTCGAGTGCGATCTGCTGCTCGACGCGGAGCTGCTGCGGTGCGTGTGCACCGAGCGGACGGGCAACGTCGCGCTCGTCGATCACTACGCCGTCGGCATGGACGGAACGGTGGTGACGCACGACAACGGCGTCGTCACGCGCTTTATCCCGCGCCAGTCACAGGGTTCGGGTTTCAGCTACGAGAACACGTTCAAGACGCTGAACGTCTACCGCGTCGACGGTGAGCTGTGTACGCAGACGCTGCTGCCCAAGCTGCGCCGGCACATCCACGAGGGCGGCGGCGACGCCTTCTACGAGCTCGTCCTCGGACGCGTTGTCGGCATGCCCGGCCAGCGGATCGCCGCCGAGGTCGTCACGCCGGGCAGCTGGGCCGAGGTCGACGATCCGAACGATCTCGGACCGGCGCGCTTCAGCTTCGAGCCGGAGCGGCGCGACGAGCTGCTGGACCGCACGCTCGGCGGTCACTGGAGCTACGGCGTGCTCGACTTCGCCTATATGCGCAACTGCCACTTCCCGCCCGCCACGATGGTCGCCGCGCTGCGCCATGCGCTGCCCGCACTGCTGTCGGGCTACGGGTCGCGCCAGTCGGTCGTCGACGAGAAGCTCGCCTGGTTCGTCGGCTGCGATCCTGCGCGGATCGTCGCGCTCAACGGCGCCTCGCAGGCGTACCCGCTGCTCGGCGATCGCTGGGCGGACCTGCGCATCGCGATCCCCGAGCCGAGCTTCGGCGAGTACCGGCGCGTCTTCCCGGCGGCCCGCACGTACGAGGACGGCCCGGGCGTCGACGCGGAGCAGCTCGACGAGCTGGCCGCCGAGGTCGATGTGCTCGTCGTCGTCAACCCCAACAACCCGACCGGCACGACGCTTAGCAGCGAGGCGCTGCTGGCGCTCGCCGACCGCCATCCGCGGACGCGGCTGCTCGTCGACGAGTCGTTCGTCGCCTTCAGCGGCGAGCCGTCGCTCATCCCGCAGCTCGAGCGCCGTCCGCGCGACAACGTCGTCGTGCTGACGAGCCTCAGCAAGCTGCTCGGCGTTCCCGGCGCGCGGATCGGGCACCTCTACGGCTGCGACCTCGAGCTGGTCGCCGAGCTGCGAGGACGGCTGCCGATCTGGAGCCTCAACTCGCTCGCCGAGCACATCCTCGAGCTGCTGCTGAAGTACCGCTCCGAGCTGGACCGGTCGATCGCCCAGACGATCGGCGATCGCGCGCACCTCGCGCGGGCGCTCGCGGCGGTCGCCGGCGTGGCGCGCGTGCACCCGAGCGGGGGCAACTTCCTGCTCGTCGACCTCGACGGGCCGTGCGCGGCGGCGGCCGCCACGCGGACCCGCCTGCTCACCGACCACCGCATCGAGGTCAAGGACGTCTCCGACCGCTTCGCCGAGCTGCACCCGCGCCTGCGCATCGGGGTCCGGACGCGACCCGACAACCGGCGGCTGATCGCCGCGTTGACCGACGTCCTGACGCACACGGTGCCGGCGAGTCCTGCCGCGCTGTGACCGTCCGCGGCTGGGACGCGGTCTGGGCGCGGCGG
Organism: uncultured Actinomycetes bacterium; assembly: GCA_963742745.1. Classification (GTDB taxonomy): domain Bacteria; phylum Actinomycetota; class Thermoleophilia; order Solirubrobacterales; family Solirubrobacteraceae; genus CADCVQ01. Next base: position 30,186 of record CAVUND010000004.1, on the reverse strand, counting down.
CGGCTGGACCCGACCCGCGGCTCGACGCTCGCCCAGCTGCTCGCCGCCGACGGGCTGGACACCGGCTTCGGCGATTGCGGCGAGGCGGCCTGGATCGCGTTCGCCGAGGGTGTCGCCGACCGCCTCGGGCTGACGGCCGGCAGCTCGGTGCTGGAGGTCGGCTGCGGGGCCGGCGCGTTCCTGCATCCGCTGGCCGCCCGGGGCGTCGAGGTCGCCGGCATCGACCGCTCCCCCGCGCTGATCGACATCGCCCGCACGGCGCTGCCGCACGGTGCCTTCGAGGTGTGCGACGCGGCGGCGCTGAGCCCGCAGGCGCAGGCCGACGCCGTCGTGTCGTGCGGCGTCTTTCTGTACTTCGATGACCTCGACTACGCCCGCCGGGTGCTCGCGGCGATGGCGCGCAGCAGCCGGGGCGCGGTCGCCGTGCTCGACGTCCCCGACGCCGCGACGCGCGACGCCGCGATCGCCGAGCGCGTCGAGACGGTGGGCGGACCCGCGCGCTACGAGGAGCGCTACCGCGGCCTGGACCATCTGTACTACGAGCGCGCGTGGATGGCCTCCGCGCTGCGCGAGGCCGGGCTCGTCGACGTCCGGGTCGAGGACCAGGACATCGCGGGCTATCGCAACGGCCAGTACCGCTTCAACGCGTTCGGCCGGATCGTGCGCTCGCGCTGACGCTCAGCCGAGCGGCTCCAGACGCCTGACGCGCCGCTCGAACACGGCCACCTCGCGCACGCCCAGGCCGTCGAGCATCGCCAGCGCGGCGTCGTAGTCGCGCCCGATGTCGGCCGGGACGTGGGCGTCGCTGGACAGCGCGACGGGGCACCCCGCGTCGAGGCACATCGCCAGGAACGCGGGCGCCGGGTACAGCTCGCCGACGGGCTTGCGCAGCCCGGCCGTCGACAGCTCGATCGCGATCTGGGACTCCGCGATGCCGTCCATCGCCAGGTCGTAGAAGCGCCGCAGGTCGCCGTCCGGCGCCGGGCGCTCGCGGCCCCAGAACTTGATCAGGTCGGGGTGGGCGAGGATGTCGTACAGCCCGCTGCGGGCAGCGTCGCCGAGCTTCGTGAAGTACCGGCGCCACAGCTCCTCGGGCGGCTGCGAGCGGTAGTCCCAGACCTCGTAGACGTCGTAGTCGACCGCGTGCTCGCCGACGTGGTGCACCGAGCCGACCACGTAGTCCCAGTCATAGCCGTCCAGCAGCGTCGCCATCCGCTCCTCGCCGCCGGCCACGAAATCGGCCTCGGTCCCGAGCTTGAGGTCGGTCTGCTCGCGTACGAAGCCGGCGTACTCGTCGAGATCGTCGGTCGCGCTCTCGCGCCAGAACTCGTGCTGCCAGACGGCCAGGGCCTGCTTGAAGCGGTAGATGTGCTCCGAGCACCCGAGCTCGCCGATGCCGCGCTGCGCGGCGGCGGCACGATAGCGCTCGACGTTGGCGGTCGTGAAGTACTTCGCCGCCTCCGTGCCGGGCTCGTCGGGACGCAGATGGACGTGATAGTCGGTCAGCACGACGCCGCGTATCATCGCCGAAGGTAGGCGGACCGGCGGGCGGAGGAGCGACGTGTCGGAGTGCAACGAGTGGGCCGTCCGGCTGCAGGCGATCGCGCAGAACGGGCTCGCGCGGGCGTGCAACGAGCACGACACCGACCGCTTCCTGGCGGTCCAGCGCGTCGCCGCGGAGATGATGAGCCGGCGATCGGGCGCGCCGGTCGATCAGGTGCTCGACCTGTTCGCGCGCCAGTCGGGCGATGCCACGCCGAAGGTCGACGTGCGCGGGATTGTCTCCTGGGGGTCGCAGCTCCTCTTCGTGCGCGAGCGCAGCGACGGGCTGTGGGCGCTGCCGGGCGGGTGGGCCGATCCGGGCGAGTCGCCGGTGCAGGCGATCGAGCGTGAGATCAGCGAGGAGGCGGGCCTGACGATCCGGGCGACGCGGCTGCTCGGCGTCTATGACCCCACACGGCGCGGCGCCCCGCCCTACCCGTTTGCCTACTACAAGCTCTTCTTCGCCTGCGAGCCCGTGGCCGCGCTGTCGCCCGGCGTCGCGCTGACCGGCGGCCACGAGGTCACCGACGTGCGCTTCTTCCCGCGCGACGAGCTGCCGCCGCTGTCCCTGCACCGCGTCCTCGCCGGCGAGATCGCCGACGCGCTGGCGCACGTCGACGATCCCGCGATGCCCGTCACGGTCGACTAGTGTCACGACACTAGGGACGACGCATGTCGCCCACCTCGTAGACGCAGCCGTCGGTCGTCGCGAGGCAGATGCCGAACCAGTCCGGATCGGCCAGACCGAGTTCGGGGATGTAGGACGCGACCTCGCCCGCGTCGTCGTGGGCGAAGAGCTCGCGCAGCTCCTCCAGGTAGGTGGTCACGGGGGATCTCACGGTGGCGCGAGCCTAGTGCCCGCGCCGACGCTTGTGGAGCAGGCATGATGTAGCCGTGGACTGGGTCGAGGTGCTGGCAGTGTTCGCGGTCTGTCACCTCGTCGGTGACTTCGTCCTGCAGACCGACTGGCAGGCGCTCCACAAGCCCCGCGGGCTGGGGCCGGATCCGCTCGCCCGGCGTGCCCTGCGAAACCACATTACGACGTACGCGCTGGCGTTCGCACCCGCCTTCGCCTGGATCGCCGTCGAGCACGGCTGGCTCGCGGCGCTCATCGCCGTCGCGGTGATCGTCCCGCATACGCTCCAGGACGACGGCCGGGTCATCAGCGCGTACATGATCGCCGTCAAGCGCGTCGATCCCGCCGACGATCGCCTCGTCGCCATCTTCGTCGACCAGGCGTTTCATGCCGTCGCGCTGCTCGGCGCGGCGTGCCTCGTCGGGCTCTGACCACGGGCCCCGGCACCGGCCGCGGACTGCGGACACGCCAGCTGCGCGAACTATATGTGCAATTCATCTATCGCGGAGCGTCAGCGCTAGGCACTATGGCGCCCAGGCGACGGCAAGGACCGAAGCCAGGGAACGGGGTTCTTCTGTCGAATTCTGTGCGTCACGGTGGTGGTTCGAGACGCCGCCGTCGCCACGGCGGTGCGCTCTGTGGCGCTCTGCTGCTCGCGCTGACGCTCGCCGTGCCCGCCGGTGCCACGTCGATCAACACGCTCAACACGGGCTTCGGGAGCGGCGGGAACGCGAGCACCGGCATCGGACCGGGGCGCTACTCGCCGGAGATGACGCGCGGGGTCGGGGGCATCACCTACTACGGCGGCGTGGACGCTACCGGCGCGGCGCTGGCGGCGCTGGACGGCCTCGGCGAACCGTCGAACGTGTTCCCCGGCGGTCGGCTCGAGCTGGCGCCGGCCGCGGCCGGTCCGAGCGTGCCCGTGTTCCACACATGGTTCACCAACTCGCCGGCCTGGGCGAGCGGCCGGCGTCAGCTCGCCGCAGCGGCCTGGGCGGACCAGACCGCGGGCGTGATGCACGTCCGGATCGTCGACGCGACGCGCCCCGGCGAGCCGGAGGGCGCGTTCGCGGACCAGACGATCGACATCCCGTTCGGCGGCAACGCGCCGCCGGTGCCGGTCGCGGCCCGCTTCACGGGCAACCGCACGCTGCTCGTCGCGGCGCAGGTGGTACAGGACAGCGGCGCGGTGACGAGCCGCGCGTGGCGTTGCGCCGGTCGACCCCAGGACATACCACCCGGTCGTGCCCAGGACGGCGACGCTCGATCCCACGTGCGCCAGCGACGGCATCCTGCACGGTCCGTTCACGTCCGGCGGCGGCTCGCTGCGGCGATGGAGCTGCGCGGCAACAGGGGTGCCGTCCTCACCGGCATCGGCGACTTCACCGGCGCCGACAGCGTTCCGAACCAGCTGCACGTCCTCGCGCTCGACGACTTCGGCCACCCGCACGCGACGTTCCGAACAACGGGTCTTGCGACCCTCGATGCCACCCGCGATCCCGATACCCCCACGTTCGGCATCCCGCCCGCGCCGCAGACCGGAGTCGATCTCCTCGTCGGCGCGACCGTCGACATCACGGTCGCCGGCGGGCAGGGTCCGACCGGCCCTGCGTTCCTCGTGCGCCTCAGCCCGTCGGGCAACCAGCGCCAGAGCTTCGGCACCGGCGGCCACGCTGGTCTACGACCCGCCGGGCACCTATCAGACCGCGCGCTTCGACGAGGTCGCGATCTACCCCGACGGCTCGTCCTACGCGCTGGCCGACATCGTCGTCAGCGCCCTCGGCGCAGTGCTCGTGCATCTCGGGCCGACCGGTGACGTGCTGAGCGAGACCGTCTTCGCCGAGGCGACACGCTCGCCTGCACTCAGGAACCGCGCGCGATCCACCTCTCGTCGCAGACCGGCGGGGACTCCATCATCGTCGCCGGTGAGTGCACCGGGCTGAACGCGGTCGAGTTCACCGACGAGCACCAGGTGCGCCGCGTGCTCGCACAGGCCGTGCCGCGTGAGATCGACGCGGCGGCCGCTCGGTCGCGCTCGACGAGGCGGCACGTCCGGACCCCGACAGCGACGCGCAGGGCGAGGTCGGCAGCACGATCGCCGCGACGCCGCTGCGCGGATCGCCGCTGCGCGGTCGCCGCTGCGCGGATCTCCCCTGCGCGGATCGCCGTTGCGCGCTCGCCGTTGCGCGGCTCGCCGTTGCGCGGCTCGCCGTTGCGCGGCTCGCCGCTGACCGAGACCCCGCTGCGCGGCTCGGGCGGCTGGACGGCCGCGCTGAATCGACCCCTGCGCGAGTTCGCCGCTCGACGATCAGCTCGGCGTCGTGCTCGAGCTCGGTCCGATGCGGCGCACGAACGTGCGCCTCGGCGACCTCGACCCCACGCGCGGCATCCTGCGCCGCACGAGCGTCGCGTCGCTGCTGCTGCTCGGCCGGCCGCTCGACGCGCTCCCCCCGCCCGCCGTCGGGCGTCACCTGGTGTCACTATCCCCAGCGGCTCGGCCGGCCCCCGCTGTGGCGCGCGCGTCGTCGATGTGGACCGCGAGCACACGCTCGATCTCGAGCTTCTGGGGGCGGATCTGCGCAGCTACTGGCACGGCGTGCCGATCGCGCTCACCGACGAGGTCATGGGCAGCGGCGAGCTGCGCGCCCCGCTCGGCGAGATCCCGCTGCACGCCGATCGATCTCGCGGCGACGCCGCTTGGCAACATCCGCCAGGAGCAGGTCAACGACGCGATCGGCTGCTCGGCCGACTGCCACGTCACGCTCGCCGCCAAGCAGGCGCCGATCCGACCGTCCTTCGCCGACGTCACGCTCGGCGACCTGCTCGCGTCGGCGCGCGCGCCGGCCGGCGCTCCACGCAGCTCTACACGCTGCAGCAGCTGCTGCCCAGGATCGCCCCGGCCGTCCGAGCTGTCGCCCGAGAGGCTGCTGCGCTCGACGCGCTCCTCCATCGCTCCACATCCAACGGCACCGCCTCGCGCTCGACGGATCGTTCATTGCCAGGTGCGACCAGACGGCGGGTCGCCCGGGATCGACGCGCTCACGCTCGTCTATCACGCGCCGAGCATCGGCTACGTGCCTGGCTCGGGACGATTCAGGTGCGAACGCAGCGCCCCCTCCTCGATCCCGTCGTCGCCGGCGACACCCTGACGTTCACGCGATGCGCACGGGCGGAGCCGCGTGCCGCTGTCGCAGCTGTGCGTCGGCTTCAGGCCTGGCCACCCCGATCTTCGGCGCGTGTCCTTCGACGGCGAGTCCCCCGACCAGCCTCGGCCCGCACGCGATCACCACACGGTGATCCCCGAGGTCGGGCCTGACACCAGCCGCGATCGCGGTCGCCGTGCGAACGCCGCCCGACAGGAACGCGAGCACGACCGTCGTGCTTGCGCCCGACACGCTCTACACGGGCTACATCCCGCCGCCAGCGACGTGGACTCTACCGCATCGATGCGCCGCCGCGGCTCGGTCGTCACCGTCTCGCTGTCGAACCTGCCGCGACGAGACCTCTTCGTGCAGGCCCGAAGCGGGGATCCCCGTTCCGCCGAGCCGCCGCGCGCCCTGTCTGCGCGTGAGCGCCACGCGCCGCTGCCCTACCAGTCCGTCTACCTCAACGCACGAGGAGACGCGTCGCCGATGCGCAGCGGATGCCGATGAGCGCCGCGTCGCTCGCCGCGCTGCCGCTGCGCGCGTCTCCACCGCACCGAACAAACAGAGCGTGTCGTTCCTCGTCCAGCGCGGCACGCCGGCAGCGACTACCTCGCCACCGTGGCATCGGCCGACGGCGATGTCTCCAACGAGCCGTACGCGATCCGCGTGACGGTCACGCCGCCCGCGCACGAGCCGGATTGCATGGCGCCACGCACCGGCCTCGGTCTGGCGCTCGTCGACACGTTCCCGACGAACATCCCGACGACGACGTACACGCTCATCCTCCGGTCCGGCAGCGCACCGAGGCCGCCTACCCCGGCTCGGCGCACGCTCGCCGGCAAGCTGGCGACGCTGGCGACGGCCGACGGCGTGAGCGGCGCCGTCATCCCCGTCGAGGCGGACCCGACGCACGGCGCGCCGTCCGCTCGCGCTGCAGGCATGGGATGCCGGTCCGTGCGCTCCGGGCGCGGCGAACGACGTCGTCAGCGCGATCGGCCAGGTCGTCGACCGGCTGCGCCCGCAGCTGCCGGCGCTGCGCCACGTCGTGCTCGTCGGGCGGCGACGACCTGCTGCCGCAGGCCGCGTCCCCGATCTCGTCGGCATCGCCAACGAGCGTGAGCAGGCCGACGCGATCACCGCCGGCGGAACGACACGCCGCTGTCGCGCGCGCTGCGCCGCGGCCTGCTCCTGAGCGACGATCCCTACGGCGACTTCGATCCCCAGGCCTCGCTGACCGGCACCCTGGCGCTGCCCGATGTCGGGCTCGGGCGCCTCATCGAGACGCCGGCCGAGATCGGCGCGCAGATCGACCGCTACGTCACCGCCGGCGGCGTGCTGCCGGTCGACAGCGCCCGCGTCACGGGCTATGACTTCATCACCGACGGCGCCGGCGCGATCGGCGCCGCCATGCAGTCGATGCTGGGCGCCGCGAACGTCGGGACGCGGATCGACGAGACGTGGACGGCGAACGACGCGCTGAACTTCATCAACCGCGCGGGCGGCGGGATCACCTCGGTCAACGCCCACTACGACCACTACCGCGCGCTCCCGGCGGCGCCCGGCGCCGATCTGCTGCAGGCCGCCGACGCGTCGCCGGCGCCGGGCAGCCTGCTGTTCACGATCGGTTGCCACGCCGGCCTGTCGTCGATCGACGCCTACGGCGTCGCCGGCGATCCGGGCCTGGGCGACTGGGCGGCGCAGCTGACGAAGGGCGGCAGTGTGTTCGCCGGCAACACCGGCTACGGCTACGGCGACACCGGCAGCGTCGCCTACTCCGAGCGCCTGCTCGCCATCTTCGCCGAGCAGCTCGCCGGCGCGCGTCGACGGCGGGCCAGGCGCTGATGTTCGCCAAGCAGCGGTACTTCGCGACGCTCGGCGTCCCGGGTGTCTACGACGGCAAGGCGCTGCAGGAGATGACGTTCTACGGGCTGCCGATGTACCGCGTCTCGGCGAGCGGCGAGCTCGGCGCGCCAGCGCTTCCGCCGGCCGACCCGAGCGGAGCGACGACGGTGCTTCGTGAGCAGTTCGACGTGCAGCCCGAATTCAGCCAGGTCACGACCGACCGCGGCCGCTACTGGACCGCCGACGGCCGCGACCTGATCGCGACGCACTTCCGCCCGATCCAGCCGCGCACGGATCTCGACGTCACGCCGACCGACGGCGCGGTCGTCCACGGAGCGCTGATCACGGCGCTGCAGTCAAGCGACGTGCCGAACGTCGACCCGGTCCTGTCGCGGCCGACGGTCGACCTCGCCGCCAACGAGCCGGAGGTCGGGCCAGAGGACGTGGCGTTCCCAGCCACGCTGCAGCGCGTGCAGGAGTTCGCCGCCGCCGACGGCCGTCACGTGGGCTTGAACCTCGCCGCGGGCCAGTACCTGGGCGACACCGCCGATCCGCAGGGCCGCGGCACGCAGCGGCTCTTCACGCGCATCGCCGGCGACGTGCTGCGGTCGCGCTCGGCGGATTTCGACCCGCCGCGAATCGCGCGCGTCGACGTCGCGGTCGCCAACGGCAGGGTCGCGTTCGACGTCGCGACACCGGACACCGACGTCACGGGCGGCCTGGCGCTGTATCAGGACGCCGCCGGCGTATGGCGCAGCGCCGAGCTGACGATCTCGGGTGGGCACGCCCGCGGCAGTGGGCCGCTGCCCGGCGACGCCGAGGCGGCGGGCGTCGCGTTCATCTAGCTCGTCGACGCGGCGGGCAACGTCGGGCTCGCCGCGGACAAGGGCCGCGGCTACGGCCTCTCGCCGGCGGCGGACACCGGCGCCAATGCGCCTCCGCTCGTCACCGACCCGCCGCCGGACGCCGACGGTGCCTACGCGCCGCCGATCAGCGTGCGCATCAGCGGCGCGGCCCGCAGCACCGCGACGATCAGCGTCGACGGCTCGGCGTACGAGCCGTACGAGGGCCCGATCGTCCTGGAGACGAGCGGCGTGCACGTCATCGCCGCCCGGGCGCCGGACGGCTCGACGTCGCGTCTGGAGATCATCATCGAACCCCCCGACGTCGACGACCCGACGATCACGATCACGACACCGGCCGACGGCGCGACCTATGCGCGCGGCCAGAACGTGGAAGCCGACTACACGTGCGCCGACCAGGCGGGCGGCTCAGGCGTCGCCTCCTGTGTCGGCACGGTGGCGGACGGCGCGGCGATCGATACGGGCACGCTGGGCGCGAAGACCTTCAGCGTGACGGCGACCGATAACGCCGGCAACGACCAGACGGTGTCGGTGAGCTACACGGTCGCTGATCGGACCGATCCGACGGCCACGATCACCGCGCCGGCCGACGGTGCGCAGATCCCGCGCAACGCGAGCGTGCTGGCGGACTATGCATGTGCTGATGAGGCGGGCGGCTCGGGGCTGGATTCTTGTGTTGGGACGGTCGCGGATGGGGCTGCGATCAATACGGCGACGCTGGGTGCGAAGACGTTCAGCGTGACGGCGACCGACGAGGCCGGTAACGACCGCACGGTGTCGGTGGGCTACACGGTGACCGACCAGACCGATCCGACGGTGACGATCACGCGGCCGGTGGACGGCGCGACCTATGCGCGTGGCTCGACCGTGCTCGCCGAGTACGCCTGTGCCGACGAGGCGGGCGGCTCAGGGCTCGACTCCTGTGTCGGCACGGTCGCGGATGGCGCCGCGATCAATACGGCGACGCTGGGTGCGAAGACGTTCAGCGTGACGGCGACCGACGAGGCCGGTAACGACCGCACCGTGTCGGTCGGCTACACCGTCACCGACCAGACCGATCCGACGGTGACGATCACGCGGCCGGTCGACGGCGCGACCTATGCGCGTGGCCCGTCCGTGCTCGCCGAGTACGCCTGTGCCGACGAGGCGGGCGGCTCAGGGCTCGACTCCTGTGTCGGCACGGTCGCCGACGGGACCGCGATCGACACGGCGACGCTGGGCGCGAAGTCGTTCAGCGTGACGGCGACCGACGGGGCCGGCAACGACCGCACCGTCGCGGTCGACTACACGGTGACCGACCAGACCGATCCGACGGTGACGATCACGCGGCCGGCCGACGGCGCGACCTACGCGCGCGGCCAGATCGTGACCGCCGATTACGCGTGCGCGGATGAGGCGGGCGGCTCGGGGCTGGACTCCTGTGTCGGCACGGTCGCTGACGGGGCCGCGATCAATACGGCGACGCTGGGCGCGAAGTCGTTCAGCGTGACGGCGACCGACGAGGCCGGCAACGACCGGACGGTGTCGGTCAGCTACGCGGTGACCGACCAGACCGATCCGACGGTGACGATCACGCGACCGGTGGACGGCGCGACGTACGCGCGCGGCTCGTCCGTGATCGCCGAGTACGCATGTGCCGACGAGGCGGGCGGCTCAGGGCTCGATACGTGTGTCGGCACGGTCGCTGACGGGGCCGCGATCGATACCGCAACGCTGGGTGCGAAGACGTTCAGCGTGACGGCGACCGACGAGGCCGGTAACGACCGGACCGTGTCGGTCGGCTACACCGTCACCGACCAGACCGATCCGACCGTGACGATCACCGCGCCGGTCGATGGCACGCAGATCCCGCGCAACGCGAGCGTGCTGGCGGACTACGCGTGTGCCGACGAGGCCGGCGGCTCAGGCCTCGACTCCTGTGTCGGCACGGTCGCGGACGGGGCCGCCATCGATACCGCGACGCTGGGTGTGAAGACGTTCAGCGTGACCGCGACCGACAAGGCCGGCAACGACCGCACGGTGTCGGTGCAGTACACGGTCGTCGACGTGACCGATCCGGTGATCGGGATCACAAGCCCCACCGAGGGGCAGGCGATCGCCCGCGACACCGTCGTCGCGGCGCAGTACGCGTGTACCGACGAGGCCGGCGGGTCGGGCGTGGCGACCTGCGTGGGCACGGTCGCCGGCGGGCAGCCGGTCGACACCGCGACCTTGGGCGCGAAGACGTTCAGTGTCACGGCCACCGACAACGCCGGCAACACGGATACGAAGACGGTCGGCTACACGGTCATCGACGTGACCGATCCGGTGATCGCGATCGCGAGCCCCACGGAGGGGCAGGCGATCGCCCGCAACACCGTCGTCGCGGCGCAGTACGCGTGTACCGACGAGGCCGGCGGGTCGGGCGTGGCGACCTGCGTGGGCACGGTCGCCGGCGGGCAGCCGGTCGACACCGCGACCTTGGGCGCGAAAACGTTCAGCGTGACCGCCACCGACAACGCCGGCAACACGGATACGAAGACGGTCGGCTACACGGTCGTCGACGTGACCGTCCCGACGATCAACGCGGTCACGCCGGGCGCGGACACCACCTACGAGCAGGGGGCGACGATCCTGGCCGACTACTCGTGCGCCGACGAGCCCGGCGGATCGGGCCTGGCGTCCTGTGCCGGCACGAAGCCCAACGGGCAGCCGATCGACACATCCGGCGGGACACACCTGTTCACGATCGACGCCGCCGACAACGCCGGCAACCTGGCGTCGACGACGATCAACTACATCGCCCGCGATCGCATCGCGCCGCAGATCTCGATCGGCAGCCCGATGGGCTCCTACGGGCTGGTGTGGATCCTGCTCAACCCGCCCCGAGCGCAGTTCGCGTGCACCGACAACATCGGCGGCACCGGCATGGCGAGCTGTACCGCGCGGGCGGACGGGCGCACCGTCGCCAACAACGCCATCGTCCCGACGGGCCTGGGACGCCACACGTTCACCGTCACGGCGACCGACGGCGCCGGAAACATCAGCACGAAGACGACGAGCTACACGATCACGCTGCTGTAGCCGGCTCGCGACGGGCGGCTACGCGATCACGCGGCTGGGGCCGGCGCCCACGCCCGTGGTGCGCGACACGCTGCTCTGTTCCAGCGGCGGCCGCGCGAGCGCGACGATCCCGAGCTCGAGCAGCGCGGCGGGCGCGAGGCGCCCGTCCTCGTCGTCGTCGCCGGCGACGTGGGCGATCGCATCCAGCGTGACGACCTCGTCGTAGCGCAGCCCGCTCTCGCGCGCGAGCCGCAGCGCCTCGGCGAACGCCGCGCGGGACCGTGCCGGCTCGCCGCGCTGCGCCGCGGCCCAGCCCTCGGTGCGCGCGAGCGCGCTGGTGTAGAAGTGGCTGGCGTGCACGTCGCGGCCCAGCGCGCGCATCTCGGCGACCGCCGCGAGCGCCTCGTCGGGCTGGGCCGCGAGGACGAGGCGCTCGGCCTCGCGCACGCCGACCTCGTAGGCGAGACCCGCGGCACCGATGCTCTGCAGCCGTGCCCGCGCGTCGGCCAGCAGCGCCGCGGCGCGCTCGACGTCGCCACCCCGCGCGGCGAGCCGGCCGAGGTCGCTCGTCGCGAGGCCGACGCCCTCCGGCCGCGGCGCGGCCCGGAAGATCGCGAGCGCGTCGATGAGCAGCGGCTCGGCGTCGCCCCAGCGACCCTGGTCGGACCACAGCTCGGCGAGGTTCAGCTCGCTCTCGGCCGTCAGCGCGACGTCGCCGAGCTCGCGGCGCATGTCGCGCCCGGCCGCCAGCAGCCGCGCGGCGAGCTCCCAGTCTCCGGTCCAGTACGCGTCGACGCCCTGGTTGTTGAGCACCGTGCTCGCGCCGACGAGGTCGTCGGCCTCCTCGTAGAGCGCCAGGGCGCGCGCCGAGAGCTCCTCGGCAACACCGAACTTGCCGAGCTCGACGAGCGCGCCGGCGAGCGAGTAGCTCGCGTGCGCGAGTTCGCGCGCGGCATCGGTGGTGCGCTGCGAGCCGCACGACCGACGCCGAGAGGTGCGTGCGCGCCGCCGCCGCGTTGCCCTGGCGCAGGCGCGCGACCCCGGACACGTCGTCCAGCCGCCCGAGCACGATCTCGCGCCGCTCGCCGTCCGGCGCGTCGCGCAGCGCCCGGCGCCCGCGCGTCGCGCAGCCGAGCGCGAGGTCGTAGCGCCCGCGGCGCTCGTGCATCCGCGCCTGCTTGCGCCACAGCTCGGCGACGGCGAGGGGGTCGTCGCGGCGGCGGCGGCGCGCCGCCCCGTAGGCATGCGCCGCGACGTCGTAGCGCCCGGCGCGCTCGGCGGCGTCGCCGCGCTCCTCGTGCACGGCGCCGAGGGCCGCCAGGTCCACCTCGGACAGCCGGCGTCCCGCTTCGATCGCCCAGTCGTAGAACGCCAGCGCATCCGTCGGTCCGCCGCGCGACAGCGCCAGGCGCCCGGCCCGCCGCGCCAGGCGCCAGCAGTCACGCAGCCGCCCCGCGTGGTAGGCGTGCAGCGCGAGCAGCTCGACGACGGCATCGACGTCGCCGCCGACGGCTTCGCGGGTGACATCACCGGCGCGCGCGTGCAGGTTGCGGCGCACCCGGAACGGCAGGGCCTCGTACGCCGCCGCGCGCTGGAGGGCGTGGCGGAAGCGGATGCGCCCGGCGTCCTCTTCGACGAACGCGGCGAGCCGCCCGGTCACCGCGTGCAGGTCGGCGCCGGAGACGTCCAGGTAGCGCGCCGCGGTCTCGAGGTCCGACGAGACCCCGAGCACGGCCAGCTGGCGCAGGATCGTGCGGTCGGTGGGCGCGAGGCGGTCGATCGACGCCGCCAGCAGGCCTTCGATCGTGTCGGGAAGCGCGCGCAGGTCGCCGCCGGCGCTGACGGCAGCGGCGAGCTCGCGCAGCAGCAGGGGGTTGCCGGCGGCGCGCTCCACGAGCGCCGGAACCGCGTCCGGCGTGAGCCCCCCGCCGGCCGCGATGACCGCGACGACGACGGAGCGGGCGGCCTCGTCGGAGATCGGCGCGAGGTCGATGCGCACCGGGTGCAGCTCGTCTGCCGCGACGAAGCCGCCCGGGTCGGGGCGGCGCCCGCACACGACCGCGCAGGCCCGCAGCTCCCCGCTCGCCAGCGTCGTCTCCAGCAGCTCGCTCGTCGCGGTGTCCAGCCAGTGGGAGTCCTCGACGACGACGAGCGCCGGCGCGTCGAGCAGGCGCGCCAGCAGCCGCGCGCCGACGAACCGCCGCCGGCGCCCCGCCGCCTCGGGGTTCAGCCGCGCCGCGCGTGCAGACAGCGCAAGGTCGACGCCGACGACCGGGCCGAGCAGGCCGAGCCAGTCCTCCAGCCCGGTGGCGGCGCGCGTCAGCGCATCCGTCACGGCCGCGGCGTCGCCGTCGGCGACGCCGAGCAGCTCGCGCAGCGGGGCCCGCGCGGCGGCGTACGGCGTATGCGCGCCGTAGGCGGTCCCCTCGAGGCGGACGATGCGCAGCCCCGCGTCGCGCGCGACGGCGATCGCGTGCGAGAGCAGGCGCGACTTGCCGATGCCCGGCGCGCCGCACAGCTCGACGACGGCGACGCCCCCCGCCAGCGCGGTCCGGGTCGCGGCCGCGAGCGCCGCGGCCTCCCGATCGCGGCCGGGCGGCACGGCGAGGTCGCCGGCATCCGCGGCGACCTGTGCGGTCGCGGTCGCATCCGGTCCGATGACGACCTCGGCCTCGATGAGCATGGACTTGCCCTTGACCTTGAACGGGTCCACCGCCTGCGTCTCGAAGTGCCCGCGGGCCCGGTCCAGGACGGCGCGCGTCCCGAGCACGTGGCCGTTGGGCGTCTTGCCCATGACGCGCGCCGCGAGGTTCGTCGTGTCGCCCATCGTCGAGTACGTCCGGCGCGAGGGCGCCCCGATGTGCACGGCGAAGACGCGCCCGGCGTTGACGCCGGCGCGGAGGGTGAGCGGCCCTTCGTGCGCGACGATCTCGCACACCGCGAGCAGCATGCGATCGGCATCGTCCTCGTGCGCGACGGGCGCGCCGGCCGTGAGCATGACCTTGCCGGCCGCGAGGTCGGCGTCCGTGCAGATGAACGTCACGCCGTGCCGCTCGCAGGACTCCTGGACCGCCGCCATCAGCCCGTCGAGCGCGGCGCTGACCGGAGCCGGCCCGTCGGCGTCGAGCATCTCGTCGACGCCCTTGAACTGGACGAAGGAGACGACCGCCTGACGGTGCTCGCCGAGCTCGGAGTGCGCGAGCTCGTCGTGCAGGATCGAGGGCAGCCCGCGGAGCGGGTCGGCGAGCAGGTCGTCATGGGAGGCCGGCGGTGGCCCGGCGTCGGGCCGGGATGTCAGCAGCAGCCCGCGATCGGGCGCGACCGTGCAGTGCTCGTCGCCGAACGCCGCGACCGCGACGGGGTCGACGAGGACCTCGGTGGCCTCGGCGACCTTCTCGAGCTCCAGGCAGGTCGTGACCGTCGGCCCGGCGACGATCAGCTCGTCGAACGCACTGCCGGCGCGAAACAGGTAGACCGGCCCGGACGCCAGCCCCGACGACGCCTGCAGCGGGATCGTGCCGACCGACGTGCGCAGGCGCTTGAAGCGCGCCATGCCGACCTGCAGGTCCCAGGCCGCGGCCGCGCCGCGCGCCGCGTGGCCGTCGCCCGTCGAGGAGGATGAACAACGCGTCGCCACCGAACTTCAGGACGTCGCCGCCGTGACCGGCGGCCAGCCCGATGAGCCCGCCGAAGACTACGTTGAGATGGTCGGTGAGCTCCTCGGCACCGGCCTTGCCGCGCCGCGCCAGCCGCTCGGTCAGCGGCGTGAAGCCGGAGATGTCGAGAAACAGCAGCGTGCCGTCGACGATCTGGTGGCGCGGGGAGTCCGGGCGCGCGAGCCAGCGCCGGTGATGGACGCTGAGATATGACGACAGCGCGTGGGGCTGTACTGCGCTCTCCACCTGGCGATCATCTCCGATCGCCGGGGCGCTGTGAAGGGAGAACCCGGCCTGCCCGCCCCGCCCGCCCGGAGGCGTGGCACGGCGCGGTGCGCGCTGGTACGTTCAGGCACACGGGTGGCGGCGGCTCTGACGCGGAGGGAGCCATGACTTCGAAGCGGGAAACGTCGCAGGCGTGGTTCGCGCGGTGGGCCGTCCACGATTGGGACGGGTGCGTCGAACTCGTCGACGACGAGATCGTCGTCACCGACCACGCGCGCGGCGTCGAGTACCGCGGCAAGGCCGGCGCGCGCGCCTTCATCGACAGCTATGTGACCAAGCTCGCCCCCACCTTCGACGGACGGGTGGAACTGATCGAGACCACCGACACGGTCGTCGCGCAGTTCGTCAGCCGCGGCCGGCATGTCGCCGAGTTCGACGGGGCCCCGGCGACGGGCAAGGAGGCCGTGCTGCCGATGCTGGCGGTCCTCAGCTACGGCCGGCGCGGGCGGATGATCGGCTACGAGCAGTACGGCGACAAGACGGCACTCATGGCCCAGCTCGCGGGCGGCGAGCGCGTCATCCCGGCGATGTACCGAGCGGGCGAGGTCATCATCCGCGCGGGCGACCCGGCCGACCGGTTCTTCGTCCTGCGTTCGGGCGTGGTGGACGTCCACCGGGGCGGTCGCTCCGTCGACACGATGGGCGCCGGCCAGTTCTTCGGCGAGCGCGGCCTGCTCACACGCGAGCCGCGCAACGCCACCGTCACCGCCCTGATCGACACGGAGGTCGACGTGATCGACGCCCAGGGATTCCACGATCAGGTCATGGCCAACCCGGAGGTCGCCGCCGTGCTGTCGGACGCCGCCCGCCGCCGCAGCGACCGGCGCCCCGCGCGACCGGCCGTGACGACCGGCCCATGACGCATGTGCTCCCCATGGAGCCAACCGGGATCGAACCGGTGACCTCCTGCTTGCAAAGCAGGCGCTCTCCCATCTGAGCTATGGCCCCGTGGCAGGCGTGAGTCTAGCCGCCGTCACGCCGCCCGCAGCAGTTCGCCCGCGACCCGGTCGGCGGCGTCGCCGATCCCGCCGAGCAGGCGCCGCGAGAGCTGCGCGCGGCGGAAGAACAGCGGCGCGTCGTGCTCCCAGGTCGCGCCGATGCCGCCGTGCACGGAGATCATCGTGCGGCTCGCGTAGTCCAGCGCGTGGCCGCCGGCGGTGCGCGCCGCGCTCGCCGCCAGCGCGAACTCCTGCGGGCCGTCCTCGTAGGCCCAGCCGGCGTACAGCAGCAGCGCGTACGTGTTCTCGCGCAGGCGCAGGACCTCGGTGAGGCTGTGCTTCACCGCCTGGTAGGAGCCGATCGCGCGGCCGAACGTGAAGCGCTCCTTGGCGTAGGCGACCGACACCGTCAGCGCGGTCTCGACGGCGCCCAGCGACTCCGCCGCGATCAGCGCCTGGGCGAGGTACCACGCGCGCTCGAGCTGCGCGGCGTCCACGCCACCCAGCACGTCGCCGGCCGCGCCGTCGAACGTCACGTGGCCCAGCGAGCGGGTGGCGTCGTAGCGCGTCGCGGCCGCGACGCCGACGCCGCCGGCGCCCCCGTCGACCGCCACCGCGACCGGCGACCCGTCGGCCTCCGACACCGCCACCACCACGAACACGTCCGCCGAGGGCGCGTCGGGCACCCAGGCGACGCTGCCGCGCAGCGTGCCGTCGGCACCCAGCACCGGGGCGTCGAGCCGGACCGACCCGGCGGGCGGCTCCACCGTCCAGCGCGCGTCGAGATCGCCCGGCGGGCGCGCCGCGACGAAGCAGGCGCGCAGCTCGCCCTCGGCGACCGCCTGCACCCGGTCCCAGCCGCCGCGGTCCAGCAGCTCGGACGCCGGCAGGTGGCCGAGCAGGGGCACGCCGGCCAGGACCCGCCCGGCCTCGGCCATGACGAGCATCGCGTCGAACGCGCTCAGCCCGGCCCCGCCGCTGTCCTCGCGCACGAGCAGGCCCGGCCAGCCCGCCTCGCAGGCGGTCGGCCACAGGTCGGGCAGCGCCCCGGGGTCCTCCAGGGCCTCGCGCGCGAGCGCGATGGTCTTCACGCGCGAGAAGGCGTCGCGCGCGGCGTCGCGCAGGAAGGTCTGCTCGTCGGTCAGCTCGAGGTTCATGACGCGGCCGCCGCCGCGCGCTCCTTGGCGCGCAGCTCGCTGAACGCGATGCCCTTGTCCAGCCGCGGCTCGGGCGGCAGCCCGAGCACGCGCTCGCCGATCGTGTTGCGCAGGATCTCCTCGGTCCCGCCCGCCGACTTCAACCCCGGCAGGAACGAGATCATGTAGGCCCACTCGCTGCCCGCGTCCAGCGCGTCGGGGCCGAGGACGTCGGCGATGAGGTCGCCGGCCTCGATCGCCGAGCGGACGGTCGTGACCTTCGCCAGCCCCGCCTCGGGCCCGGGGATCTGGCCCTGCTGCAGCGCGCTGAGCATCCGGTAGCCGGTGAACTTCACCGCCAGCAGCTCCGTGCACAGCTCGCCGAGGCGCCGGCGCACCTCGGGGTCCAGGCGCGCGTGCGCGTCGGAGGCGATCGCCGCCGCGTAGCGCTCGGGCTTGTAGCCCAGCCCCTCGGAGCCCAGGCCGATCGTCAGGCGCTCGAACATGAGCGTCGTCAGCGCCGTGCCCCAGCCGGCGCCGACCCCGCCGACGACGGCGTCGGCCTCGAGGCGCACCTCGTCGAAGAAGACCTCGTTGAACTCGGCTTCGCCGGAGATCTGGCGCAGGCCGCGGATCGTCACGCCCTCGGCGTCCATCGGCACGATGAACATCGTCAGGCCCTTGTGCTTCGGGACGTCGGCGTCGGTGCGCGCGAGCAGCAGCCCGAACGCGGCGAAGTGCGCGTTCGTCGTCCAGACCTTCTGCCCCGACAGCCGCCAGCCGCCGTCGTCCTGGGCGACCGCGCGCGCCTGCACCGCCGCGAGGTCCGAGCCCGCGGCGGGCTCGGAGAACAGCTGGCACCAGACCTCGTCGCCGTGCAGCATCGGCCCCAGGTAGCGGCTCTTCTGCTCCTCGCTGCCGTGGGCGATGATCGTCGGGCCGAGCATCCCGATGCCGATGACGTCGAGGATCCCGGGAACGCCGGCGCGCGCGATCTCCTGGCCGACGATGACGTGCTCGACCGGTCCGAGCCCCTGGCCGCCGAGCTCCGCCGGCCACGTCACGCCCGCGAGTCCGGCGGCGGCGAGCTTGCCCTGCCACGCGCGGCGCGCCGCGACGTGAGCGGGGTCGTCGGAGTCCTGCCCGGCGGGCGCCTCGCCCGCGTGCTCCTGCAGCCAGGCGCGCACCTTCGCGCGGTACTGCGCCTGCTCGGGCGTGTCGTTGAGGTCCACGGAGAGCTCGCTCCTTCCGGATCCGGTTGCGGTTTGGCTGACTGGCCAGTCGGAGGTGCGGACGATACGGGCTACGGTCCCGGGGCGCTCGCGTTCGCGCGCCGCGTCGCAGCCACGAGCGCGTCCAGCGGCGCCCAGAAGGCGCGCTGCACGGCGCCACTGGAGCCGCGCGGGGCGTCGTGCTCGTCGACATCGTCGTCGGTGACGATCCGCAGCGTCGCGTCCGCGCGGATCGCGCGCTGCACGATGCGCCGCGCCGTCCCGCTGCCGACCGCGGTGTCGCGCTCGCCCGCGAGCGCGATCACCCGGGTGCCCGGGGCGATCTGCGCCAGGTCGGTCGACGGGATCGGCACCTTGAGGTGGCGCAGCTTGCGCCCGGGATACACGCTGAGCACGGCCGCCGGGCGGGGCAGCCCGTGGTCGGCGGCGACCGCGGCGTAGTCGGCCGCCAGCGCTCCGCCCGCGGAGTGGCCGGCGACGACGAGCCGGCCGGGCGCGATCGAGGTCTGCGGGAGCGCCAGGCGCAGGCCCGCGAGCAGGTTGGCCAGCGGTGTCGTCGTCTCGTACGCGGGCTTGGTCTGGTAGGCGGGAAAGAGGACGGTCACGCCCGAACGCACGAGGTGGCCGATCCAGCCGCCGTAGCGCGCGGCGTCGATCGCGACCCATCCGTGCAGGAAGATCACGACGGGACCAGGGGTGCGGGCGGACCCGGCCGGGCGGAAGATCGCGACGGCCTGGGCGCCCTGGCCGACGTCGGTGCGCTCGGCGCCCGCCGGCACGTAGCGCGTGTCGGGCGCGAACCCCGGCTCGGCGCCCGGCTCCGGCTCGGCGACAGGCGGCGGCGGAAGCGGCGCGGGGGCCGGGTCGGGCGCCGGCGGAGGCTGGACGGCGGCGGGCGGTGGCGCGGCCGGAATCGGTCGCGGCAGCGCGATCGGGCGATCCGCCCGCGGGTCGTCCTGGCCCAGGACGGCCGATGCGAGCACGCCGGCGATGACCAGCACGGGCACGAGGACCCCGAGCAGCAGCGCGCGCACGCGGCGGCGGTCGGCGCCCATCAGGAAGGGCCTTCGTCGAAGCCATGGCGAGAGCGGCACATCGCCCCCAAGGGTGACAGCGAGGCCGCCAGGGCCGTGTCCGCGCCGTCCGCGGCCCGTCGCCGGGCTGCCGGCGAGGGCCGCCGCGGGCACAAGCACACGGCTCGGCCGGAAAACCGTCGAAATTCCTTAACAGAAGCTAAGAACGCCTGCTCACCAGCGACTTTTGCGTTCCCGGGTGCCCCCACGGCCGCCGCCGCGCCCGCGGCGACTGGACATTCCGGGCCGCGTTGGACTATTGTCGCGAAAAGAACCGGCTGGGTCGGGGCAGAGGGAGACGTACCGGGACCCGGAATCGGAGTTATTGGGAGCGAGCAACTGAAGGCGTGCGCGGCAGATTGCCGTGGTGGCTTCAGGAGCGAACAACAGAGGGGAGCCACAGTGCTTATACGGCCAGGCGCATTGGCGCCGCATCGGTGGAGCGTTCCGTGCCAGCGCTAAAAAGGAAGAAGTCCAAGACCCCCCAGCAGATGGGTGGAGTCGCGAGCGGCAGCGGAACAACGCGTGCCAGCGGCGCTTCAGGCGGCGTGCAGGGCGTCAACGTCATCATCTTGGTGCTCGTCGCAGCGTCCGTCGTCATCGCGGCCGGCCTCCTTGCGGAGACCGTCAACACCGCGCGTGCGATTGACAAGAAGGCGAAGAGCATTCGTGACACCGGTATCGGCATCAACACCGCTACGGACTCGATCTCGCAGCTGCAGCGGACCAACCGGATCGCCACGTCGATCCTCAAGACCGCCACGCCGCTCGAGGGTGTCCTGACGAAGATCGACAACCGCGCGAAGTCCATCAACCGCGACGCGACCTCGATTGACAGCCTCGCCAGCACGATTCTCTCGACCGCCGGCACGATCAACACGAGCGCCACGACGATCGGCGGCACCGCCACCGACATCAACAACACGGCGGGCACGATCAACACGACCGCAGGGTCGATTGACGACATCGCCGGTGGCATTCGCTCGATCGCAGGCACGATCAACCGGACCGCCGCGAGCATCGAGGGCATCGCCGGGCCTGGTGCCGGCATCCTCGGCATCGCGCGGACCATCGACACCGACGCAGCCACGATCGTTCGCGGTCTGACCGAGACGCTGGGCATCGCCAAGGGCATCAAGTCCGACTCCGGCGACATCCTCGGCGACTCGGACGCGATCAAGGACACCGCGGCATGCATCGACGTCAACGCGAACCTCGGGAACCCGAAGGCACCCAAGGGCGACTGCGCAGGGAAGACCCCATGAGCCGCCTTATGAGCAACATCGACGTTTCGAGGAGGACCCCGTGCAGCGTGGCATAGCAACAGATCTCCGCTGGACCTGGATCTTCGGAACCATCCTGATCCTGGTCGTCGTCGTGGTGATCGGATTCCTATCCGGCATCACGAGCGCGCTGAACTCCATCGACAAGGCGCTCGGGACGACCGACGCCACCCTGACCGACGTGGGCGGCGACGCCGATCCGCTTCCGGGGTACATCCAGACGATCAACGGCAACCTGACGGCGATCGACAAGTCCCTCAAGCCGATTCCCGGCCAGGGCGTGTCGATCCTCAACAGCCTGACGTCGATCAACGGCTCTACGGGCCGCGTCAACGCCGCGCTGAAGAACACGTCAAGCTCGCTGCTGAGCACGTCGAGCTCGCTGGTCGACACGTCGGGCACGCTGACGACGATCTCCGGATCGCTCGTCGACACGTCCGGCTCTCTGACGGGCACCACCGGTGTCCTGCGGACGATCCTGAGCTCGCTGCGCGACACGTCGGGCACCCTGGTCACGGTCAACAGCCGTGTGCGGACGATCAACCAGGTCCTGCGCTCGGCAGGCGGGCCCAAGGGCGTCGGCGCGGTCCCGGGTCTCGTCACGAGCATCAATGGCGGCGAGGGCCTCAGCGGCATCCTCTCCGACACGAACAAGATCAACGCCGGCCTGTCGGACGCGGAGGCTCACCTCACGAGCATCTGCAACTCGACGGCTGTCAAGGCACTGGGTGTCGTCGCCGGCAACAACAAGTGCTAGCTGACTATGTTGCGTGACATTCTCAGCGGAGCACGGGGCATGTCGCCCGTCGTGCTCGTGATCCTGATCGCGTGGGCGCTGCTCTCGGTGATGTTCCTCACCGGGACGCTGCTGGCCGCACGGTCAATCGATCGCTCGGTGGCAGTCATCAAGCCAAACGTGGATGAGATCGGCACGGACGCCGGCTTCATCGACCAGGCTCGGACCATCCGGGACACGTCGACGAAGATCAGGGCAGCGGCCGAGCCGCTGTCCCCGCTCCTCGCTTCGACGCTGAACGTGGCTGACAAGGGGATCGACCCCAAGCTCAAGTCCATTCTCGGGAAGGTCGGACGGATCAACTCGGTCGCGGACGAGATCAACGGAACGGTGCTGGAGATCGGCACCACCGTCGATCAGATCTTCGGCAGTGCCAGCTCGATCAACACGAGTGTGTTGTCGATCGGGCGCTCGGGCGACTCGATCCTGCGTGACGTACGGACGATCAACCGCAACGCTCGGAGCATCCTCTCGAGCGGTGGTTCGATCCTCACGCGCGTCAACAGCATCGACAAGGCCGTCGCGACGATCGTCGGTTTGGCGACTGACATCAACAACACCGCGTTGCCGATCAAGAAGGACTTCATCGGCATCGACGCCAACGTCGCCCGTCAGGGCCGCGATGGCAATTTCGCCTCACACATCAACGGACACGCCAACAGCATCGACTGCTCGGCGCCGTTCGACCTCCTCGGTCTGGACGACTCGCTGGCACCGCTGCTGGGTGGCATCACGGACCCGGTCACATTCGGGGGAACGGGGTGCTCGCAATGATCGGAGCTACCTACACGGACTGGTACATCGGTCTCGGGCTGTCGTTCGCGATCATCGTGGTGGTGGTCATCATCGTGGCCATCATCCTCACGATGGCGGCCCGGATCGCTGACCAGGCGTCAGGCGCAGAGGCAGGGGTCGACACCGTCAGGGCTCAGTCGACGAGCCTGTCGGACGGTGTCGACAGGGTCAACGACTCAGCGGTCCGAATCCTGCACATGGCCCGGGCGCTGAGAAAGATCGCGGTGGGCAAGTAATGGACGTCCTAGTTATCGCAGCCAATGACACCCATGCCGCGTGGCAGGTCGTGCTCGGCATGGGCGCGGTCGTGATCGCCGTCGTGATCATCCTTCTGATGCTCCTGCTGAGCCTCGTGAAGGACATCCAGGCGAGCGTTGCGAACCTGCTGGAGACAGCCGGCATCGTGGCCTCGCAGACGGCGAACATCCCGAAGCTCGCGGGCACACCGCCCGTCCTGAACCTGATCATCGAAGAGGCGATCATCCAGGACGGCTACATGAACGCGTTGACCGACGGCTTCACCGCGACAGGGGAGAGCGCCAAATGAGCACTGAACTCATGATCATTCTGAGCGTGGTCGAGCCGGCAGTGCTGGCCCTGTGCCTGGCCGTTGGCCTGTTTCAGGTCGGCAAGCGTCTGGAGATCATCTCCGACGGACTCGGCACGCTGGGCGGTGCGCTCGCAACGGTGGAGTCGCAGCATCTGCGGCCGCTGTTCGGGCTCGCCGCTGACATCAACGGGCCGCTGAAGATCATCGTCGACACGCTCCCGGTGATCGCGGGCAAGGCCCGCCTCGTCGTGCGCAAGGCAACGGGGGGCTGAGCTATGGCTGACGCAGCACTCTGGCTCATGGTCATCGTTCTGATCGTGGTCGCTCTGATTCTCGTGCAGTTGCTCAAGCGCATCCTCAAGGCGGCGACGAGCATTCCGCCGAAGATCGATGCGATCGCCGGCGTGGCAGCCGCGGCGTCGAGAGACCTCGACGCGGTCGCCGTCCTGCTGACGACGCAGGGCTACATCCGCTCGATCAAAAACTCGGTCCTCGACTACGGTGGCTCCCTCAATGTCGCCCTTCCGGACTACTAGGGGGTAACGGTGGAGATTCAGGTAGCCATCATCATCCTGGAGGTCGCGGTGATCATCGGCGCGCTTGCCGTGTTCCTCATCGCGACGATCCTGCAGCTGTTCAAGATCAACGCGGGGCTGAGCGTCGTGTTGCCGCTCGTCGGCCAGATCGTGGCCAAGACGGGACCGGTCAACCCGGTGGTGGACGACATCAACGTGCAGCTCGTCCAGACGCGCGACGCGCTCGAGAACCTCATGCTCAAGAAGGGAGGCCCGGATGCTGCGGGCCTCGTGGAGTCGCTCTTTCCGGGCGAGGGCGCGAAGTTCCTCAAGCGGGTCGGTCGTTCGGGCAGAGTTGTCAACGTCGGCACGGTGTACACCCGTGGCGTCGGGATCCTCGCGAGCCTCGGCCGCGGGGCGCCGATCGGCGCCGCGCACGCCAAGGGCGCGGCCGTTCGCGACCCGAAGTACTCCACGACCGAGGTTGCGAAGCTCTACCCGGCTCCGCCCGCCCGTCGTGATCCGACGAAGGTGATTCCGAAGTCGCCGACGATCGGCAAGGATCCTGTGCACAGCCCGTACGAGCCGGCGCAGACGCCGGGCGCACGTACGCGTGACGCCACGGGCAAGAAGATCGAGGAGGCGGCGGCACCGGCACCGGCCACCGGTGGTGGCGGCGGCGGTTCCGCGCCGGCACCGGCGGCGGCCCCGGCACCGCCCCCGGCGGGGGGCCAGCTCGGCCGCCTGTCGGGCAAGGGCCTCCGGCCCTGGGAGCGCTGAACACTGAGAAAGAGTCCGGCTTCGGCCGGACTCTTTTTTCGGGCTGGCGCACCGTGCAGCGCAAATGGCTGGTCGGCGGCGTGGTGGGAGCACTCGCGCTCGTCGCCGTCCTGGCCCTGGTCATCGGGGGCGTCGTCGGCCGCAGCATCGTCCCGGCGCCCGCCGAGCCCTCGCGCCCGGCGACCGAGCGCTTCGCCGACACGCTGACCGACGTCGCGATCTCGTTCCCCGCGACCTGGGTTCGCCGCCAGCCGCGCGACCAGGGGGTGCGCATCCTCGCCTCCTCGCCCGATGCATCCGCCGGCGTGAGCGTCAGCGTCCGCCCGTCCGGTCTCGAGGAGCCCGTCACGGCGCGGCTGCTGCCCGTCGTGCGCCCGCTGACCGACGACCTCCTCAGGGCCGACACGCGGATCAACGCGATCGGCACGCCGACCGCGGTCACGATCGGCGGCCTGCCGGGCTGGCGCTACACCTACACGTACCGCATGCAGGACAAGACCGAGGGCGCGCACGTCCACTACTACCTCTTCAAGGACGACCGCCTCGTCCAGATCGTCCTGCAGGCCGTTCCGAAGGAGAAGCTCGACGAGCTGCAGCCGACGTTCGACCAGATCGCCGACACCTTCGAGGGCAGACGGCGCTGACGCCGCCGGTGCGTTCACGTGCCGTTCATCGAACCGACGCGGTGTTGACACGCTGTCGACCTAGCTTCCGGACGGGAGGATTCGTCCAAGCGAAAGGAAGCACTGTCCAATGTCGACAGAGACCCACGACGCGATGTACCAGACGGTCGGAGGCGCCGAAGGGATCAACAGGATCGTCGACCTCTTCTACGAGAAGCTGTGGGCGGACCCTGAGCTGCAGCCGTACTTCGCGGGGATCGATCGCGAGCGGCTCAAGCACCACCAGCGCCAGTTTCTGACGTTCGCCCTCGGCGGCGGCACGCTCGCCTACGAGGGCCGCGCCCTCGGCGAGTCGCACGCGAACCTGAAGATCACCGACGAGGCCTTCACCAAGGTGCAGTGGTACCTGCGCGTCACGCTCGAGGAGCTCGACGTCGACCGCCCGCTGATCATGATCATCAACGGCTTCGTGGAGGGCGGCCGCGGCCAGGTCGTCACCGCCTGAGGAGCCCCGAGCCCGGCCCGCGAACGCAAACGGCACGCGAGACCGCAAGGTCTCGCGTGCCGTTGCCCGTTCTGCTACGTGGTCAACAGAGCAGTGCTAGGCGGCGATGCCGCTGCGCTTCGCGGCGGACTCGGACTGCGCCGATGAGAGCAGCCCGGCTGTGAGGGCGGTGACGCCCGTGACGATGTGGACGAGGTTCTCGCCGTCCCCCGCTCCGTTCATCGAGATGATCGTGAGGTTGTCCGGCGCGATGACGCCGATCACGAACGCGGTGATGTAGAAGAGGCCGACGCCCATGAGCGCGCCCTCCGTCGAAGCCGTCGAGTAGCGCGTCATCGCGATGAGGAACGCGCCGATCAGGATGTGAACGAGGTTGTGCATCGGGTTGATGCTCGCGAACCCGAACAGCAGCGTGTCCCCGGAATCGGCGAGAAAGCCGCCGAAGCCGGTTATGAAGAATCCGATGATGCCGACCGCCACGTACGCCGCGCCGATCAGCAGAGAAGCCCCCGCCGCGAGGCTCTTATTTCCCATGTATCCCTGCACCTCCCTTGAATGAGCTAGCGATGCTACTTCCGGGGATACACCGTGCGGGCGCCATCTCAGGCACCCCGTGGCACACCCTTGCCAGCCCCTACGAGGGACGTGCCCAAACGGGTTAACCGCCGATCTGCGACATCGTCCGCGCCGGCTGGACGAAGCCCGGATCGTTGACGTGATGCTTGAGCTCCTTCTTCCAGACGGCGTCGCGGATCGCCTCGCGCAGCTGCTCGTCGGACGCCCCGTCGCGCAGCGGCGTGCGCAGGTCGTACTCGTGCAGGCTGAACAGGCACGTGCGCAGCTTGCCCTCGGCGGTGATGCGGATGCGGTCGCAGTCGCCGCAGAAGGGCTCGGACACGGGGTTGATGAAGCCGATCTTGCCCTGGCCGTCCGCGAAGCGGTAGACGCGTGCGGTGGCGCTGGGCTCGCGCGGCTCGGCCTCGAGCGGGTAGACGGCGTCGATCGCGGCCCGGATCTCCTCGCCGCTCAGGACCTTGCTGCGGTCCCAGGAGTGATCGGCGTCCAGAGGCATGAACTCGATGAAGCGCACCTCGTAGGGATGGGTGCGCGCGAACTCGGCCATCGGCAGGATCTCGGTCTCGGTGAAGCCCTTCATCCCGACCGCGTTGATCTTGATCGGATGCGCGTCGGGGAAGGTCGCGAGCTTCTCGAGGCCGCGCAGCACCCGCGGCAGCGCGTCGCGGCGCGTCATCTCGAAGAAGCGGTCGCGCTGCAGCGAGTCGACCGAGACGTTGAAGCGGTTGATGCCGGCGGCGACGAGCGCTTCGGCGTCGCGCTCGAGCAGGAAGCCGTTCGTCGTGACGCTGAGATCCTCGACCCCGGGCACGGCGGCCAGCATCGCGGCCAGGCGCGGGAAGTCGCGGCGCACGAGCGGCTCGCCGCCGGTCAGGCGGATGTCGTGCACGCCCATCGACGACAGGATCGTGACGAGGCGCTGGATCTCCTCGAAGCTCAGCACGGCGTCGCGCTCCAGCCAGGGCAGTCCCTCGGCGGGCATGCAGTACTGACAGCGGAAGTTGCAGCGGTCGGTGACCGAGACCCGTACGTCACGGATCCGGCGGCGATGTCCGTCTACCAGCGGTTCAATCTGCGGCTCAATCCTGTTCATCACGTCTCCACGTCCCCGATCGTCCCCCGCTCTTGGAAAGCAACTCCACTCGCTCCAGCACTACCCCGCGCTCGATGCCCTTGACCATGTCGTAGATCGTGAGCGCGCCGGCCGCGCATCCCACCATCGCCTCCATCTCGACCCCCGTACGGGCGAATACGCGCGTGGTGACGGTCACGATCACCGTCCCGGCCGCGGGATCGACGTCGATGTCCACGTCGACGCCGTTCAGCGGCAGCGTGTGGCAGAGCGGGATCCACTCGTCGGTGCGCTTGGCGGCCTGGATCGCGGCCAGGCGCGCAGTGCCGATGACGTCGCCCTTCGGCGCGTCGCCGGCGGCGACGGCGGCCGCGGTCTTCGGCGTCATGCGCACGATCGCGCGGGCCGAGGCGACACGGTCGGTCTCCGGCTTTGCGCCCACGTCGACCATCCGGGCTCGCCCGTCCTCGTCGAGATGGGTCAGAAGTTCGCTGCTCATGAAGTCCCCGTCAGACGTACGACACCAGCCTCCCAGACGCTTTCACCGTAGCGAAACGGCGCCTTCGGGCGCCAACGCCGCAGGACGGGGCCAACGGCGCCGCGCCCGACCGGCGGCCGCCGACGCGCCAACATCACGCCCGCTGACGCGATTGCTACGTTACGAATGCGGCGATAACCACGCGAAAGAGCGACGAGGAGAAGGCCATGGAGACAGCCAGGAGCGAGAAGGCCCCGGGAGAGAAGGTCATCTGCCTGTACCCCGGTTGTGACAAGGAGGCGGTCGACGCCCCGCGCAAGGACAACGCTCCGACGCGGCAGGGCCCGCCCCCGCGCTACTGCGAGAACCCCGACCACAACGCGGGCTCGACGTTCCAGGAGCTCAAGCGGCTCGAGAAGGAAGGCGCCGCGAGCTGAGAGCGGGTCGCGGCGAGTGCAGAGCAGACGCGCGTTCACGTCTAGCTCCACCGCGTCCCCATGTGCACGAAGCGCTCCGCGGGGACGCCGCCCCCCCGGGCCAGCATGGCGCGCGTCGCTTCGGGCATCGTGACGAAGCGCCGCAGCGCCTCGGCCGACGGCGTGCGCAGCTCCTCGCGCAGCGTGCTGACGAACCACAGGCCGGAGATCGGCGTCCCGCGCACGTCGAGTTCGACGAGCGCGCCGCGTTCGAGCTCGTCGCGCACGGTGTGCGCGATCGCGAGCGTCACCCCGCGCCCGGAGGTGACCTGCGCGAGCGCGGCCGCCGAGTTCGGATAGGCGCGCGTGCGTCGCGGCGCGATCGACTGGCGGGCGAGGAACGCGCCGGTGTCCGTCGAGCGCTCGTTCTCGAACGGGCCGAGCAGCCAGGGCGTGCTGACGAGCGCCGCCGGCGCCAGGCCCTTGGACGTCGCCAGCGTGTGGTCGGGCGCGGCGACCACGATCAGCCCGTAGCGCAGAAAGGCCTCGGACACCATCGCCGGCACGTCCTCGCGGTCGGTCACCGGCGGGCCGAGCGTGATGTCGACGCTGCGATTGGCCAGCAGCCCGGCAAAGTCCTCCCGGCGGGCCACGGTGAGATCGACCACGACGTCCTGGTGGCGGTGGCTGAAGGCGCTCAGCAGCGGACCGGCCGCGAACTCCGCGAACGGCGGCGTCGCCGCGACCCGCAGCGTGGCCTTCTCGTTCTCGGCCGCGCCGATCGCGCGCCGCGCCTCCTCCTCGAGGTCGAGGATGTTGCTCGCGGCGCTCGCCAGGCGCCGGCCGCCGGCCGTCAGCTCGATGACGCCGCCCGCCCGGACGTACAGCGCATCGCCGAGCTCGCGCCGCAGTGCTCCAACCGCGCCAGATACCGCCGGCTCGGAGACCTCCAATACGCGTGCTGCGGCCTTGACGGAGCCCAGCCGAGCGACCGTCAGGAAGCTCCGGAGCTGCGAAAGAGTCGATTAAGCGATCGCTTCATGTGGGTTGCGGAGCGATCCTACCGCGGATAGGGTCGCCGTCGGACCACTTTCGGAGGAGAGGAGCGTCACACCTTGGCAATGCAGACCCCCGCGCCCTGCGAGTACTCGCGGGCCTCGAGCGTCGACGACGCCATAGCCCAGCTGGATCGGCTTGGCGGCAACGCGCGCATCCTGGCGGGCGGGTACAGCCTCATCCCAATGATGAAGCTGCGCCTCGCCAACCCGGGCCACGTCATCGACATCAACCCGCTTGAGCGCGAGCTCAACTACATCCGTGAGGAAGGCGACCACGTCGCCATCGGCCCGCTCACGCGCCACGTCAACATGCTCGAGTCCGATCTGCTTGCGCGTATCTTCCCGGACATCTTCCGCGAGGCCGAGGCAGTCCTCGCCGACCCGGTCGTCCGCAACCGCGGCTCGATGGGCGGCTCGCTGTGCCAGTCCGACCCGGCCGAGGACCTCTCGGGCGTCGTCGTGGCGCTCAAGGGCCAGGCCGTTCTGCGCGGACCCGGTGGGTCAGAGCGCGTCGTCGAGATGGACGAGTTCCATGTCGGCCCGTACATGACCTGCATCCAGCCGACCGAGATGCTCGTCGAGGTTCGGATCCCCAAGCGCAAGGGTTTCGGCGGTGCGCACGAGAAGGTCGAGCGTCGCGCCGGAGACTTCGCGATCGTGGCGGCCTCCGGAGCACTCGGCATCGAGGGCGGCAAGATCACGTACGCCGGCGTCGCCTGCAGCGCCGTCGGTCCGACCACCCTGCACATCGAGCGCGCTGAGCAGGCGCTCGTGGGCCAGGCGCCGTCGGAGGATCTGTTCGCCCAGTGCGGCCAGATGGCCGCGGCGGACTGCTCGCCCAACAGCGACGGCCGCGGGCCGGCCGACTACAAGCGCCACGTTGCGGGCGTCCTCACCACGCGCGCTCTCAGCCGCGCGGCCGCCCGCGCACTGCGCTAGGAGGAGATACATGATCGTCAACATTTCCATCAACGGCCAGATGCACTCGCATGACGTCGAGCCGCGCCTGCTGTTGGTCCACTACATCCGCGAGTACGCGGAGCTGCACGGCACCCACTGGGGCTGTGACACCTCCAACTGCGGCATCTGCATCGTGCTCATGGATGATCCGAACTCCGACCAGCCCCC
>CAVUND010000003.1:0-38107 GCA_963742745.1 uncultured Actinomycetes bacterium | reverse complement strand
CTGCTTGGGCAGCGCGGCGTTCGCCGCCGGCAGCGCCGCCTCCTGCGCCGCCGTGCCACCCGCCTGGGATCCGGGCTCGTCGGCGACCGCGGCGGCGACGCCCGCCGCGACCGCCAGGGCAAGCACGACGGCCAGCAAGCGGCGCATCTGCCGCAGGCTAGCGGCGGCGTCGCCAGCCCACGCCAGACCGCTTCAGGCGGTGATGACGCGCAGCGCCGAGATGCTCGGCAGATGACGATCCGTACGCGCCACCGCGGGTCGTGACGAACGGGCCGAAGCCGGTCCCACCGGCCGAGTGCCGCGCGCAGGCGCCGCGTCGTCGCCGTCAGCGTCCGCGCGAGCGCGGCCGGCTGCTTGGGTAGCGCCACGTCGACGGGGGGCAGCGGCGGCGGCGCGGCGGTTTCGGCACCGCTGCCGGGCTCCTGCGCGACGGCCGCCGCGACCCCGGCCACGACCGCGGCGGCGAGCAGGACGAGCAGCAGGCGACGCACCGCGCCGAGGCTAATGGGGCCGGCCGTCGCGTGCGGCGGCAGCTACCTCAGGCGCACGGTCCCCGCACGGGTGGGGCGCCCGGCGCCGCCGGTCCACGTCGCCCGCACCGACACGGAGATCGGACGCGCGCGGCGCAGGCGCAGCTTGGCCGACTTCGTGAGCGCGACGTGCAGCGTGCGCCGCCCCGCTCTGCGCATCGTGAACGTCCGCCGCCCGATGCGGCGCGACGCGAGCTTGTAGCGCAGTTGCGTGGCGCGATCGACGACCAGGTCGAAGCGCACGACGCAGCGCGCGCTGCACGCCGAGCGTCACGAGGACACCGCCGCGCCGCGCCTTCGTCAGCCCCTGGCTGCGGTCGAGCAGCAGGTTGAGCCGGCGCGCGAGCGTGGCGGGCGGGGAGCCCGTGCCTGGGCCGCCCGGACCGCCCGTGTCGGCAGGCGGCGGTGGTGGTGGTGGCGGCGGCGCCGGGGTGTCGACCCGCGGCGCCGGTGCGTCGAACAGCGGCTTGTGGGGCGCGCCGAGGTGGGTGAGGACGGCCTGCATGAACGCGGCGCGGTTCGCCGCCCCGGTGATCGCCTCGAACGCGAACCCGGTGTAGACCGTGTCGTTGGTCGTGACGACCGGCGTCTCGACGAAGGGCGCGCTCTGCGCACGCTCCCACCCGGTCGCGGTCGACTGGCCCGCACTCCCCGCGGGGGCCGGGGGCCCGGGCAGCGTCCAGCCGTCGATGCCCGCCTCGAAGGACGGATCGGCCGAGTTGATCGGCGCATCCGCCGAGTCGACGACGCGCAGCTCGTCGACCCACGTGCCCAGGCCCTGCGTCGCGGGGTCCGTGACGACCGACACCGAGATCTCGACGTTCTTGCCGGCGTACGCGGCCGGGATCGGCATCGACCACTCCTGCCAGCCGCCGGAGTTGCCGGTCGTGGCGTTCCATTCGCCGCTGGTTCCGGTCGGCGTGCAGTCGGCTCCGCCGCTGATCACCGTCTGGTAATGGGCGAGGAACGGGTGGTTGGTCTGCCACGCCGAGCCGTCACCGGTCGTCTCGCACGACAGGCCGGTGTCGCTGCTCGTGTGGCCGTTGGCGTCCGCGAGCGTCGTCCAGTCGTCCTGTCCGACCGTATGGATCTCGACGAACATGTAGTCGTAGTCGGGCTCGAGGTCGTAGGACGTGAACAGCTTCACGGACCCGCCGCCGGCGGGGATCGAGAACGGCTTGAGCAGCCGCTTGTACGCGACGTCGTCGGTCCCGGCCGACAGGAACCAGTCCCCGGCGTGCGGATCGAACGGCGACGCGAACGGACGCACCCACGCCGCCACGGCCTGTGAGTCGGCGAACAGCGGGTAGTTCGCCGGGTCGAGCACCGACGACGTCGTCAGCAGCGTCGCGGTGTGGTCGTTGTTGGCGGCGGAGTCGGCCCCGTTGAAGGTCAGGTTCAGCGGGTTGAACGGCCCGACGGTGCCGTCGACCGGGAACGGCTGCGCCGCATCGTCCTCGCCGGCGCCGCCGACGTAGCGATAGGCGCCGAGGTAGTACTGCAGGAAGTCGTCCTGGACGAGGACGCAGCTCGGGTTGTCGTTCTGGCAGTACGTGTGCTCCTCGGCCTGGAACGGGTTGTAGACGTACGCGTTCTCGCCGAACTGCCGGCCGGCGTTCTTGCCGGTGAAGAACAGCTTGCCGCCGTCGTTGAGGAAGTCGCGCACCGCGTTCTGGGTGTCGACCGCCACGCGCGCGACCCCCGATCCGCCCGGAGCATCGGGCTCGCGGGTGACGTAGTCCTCGCCGGTGTACCAGACGACGTGGGAGTAATGCGACAGGATCCCGAGCGGATCGGGCGCCCGGCGGCCGTGCGCGTCGATGTCGTAGACGTCGTAGGCCACGCCGGCGGCGTCGAGCGCCGCGCGGTAGTAGTCCAGGTACTCCGGCCCGGCCAGCGGCGCGGGGTTGGGCTGCACGCCCGACCAGTCCTCGTTGGCGAGGATGAGCACGGGCTTCGTCGATTCGCTGGCCGCCGTGTAGGTGAAGTGCTCCGACGCGCGACCGCCGGCGGTGAACCACACCTCGACCGAGTCGCCCTCCGTCGTGCCGACGACGAAGCCGCGCACGCGGTGGTAGTAGACGCCCGGTTCCTTGTAGTAGTCCTCGCCGCCGGCGTACTCCGCCGTCGGCACGATCTGCGTCGCGCCGCCGTTGACCTTGAAGCGCATCTCGACCGGGCCGAGCTTGCGCTTGACGACGGCGCCGACGGCCTGCGGATCGCCGTAGGACTCGGCGAAGGTGTCGACCGTGAAGTCCTCGGCCGTGTTGCCGAGATGCGAGTCGGGCTCGGAGGGATCGTCGGCCGAGTTGGCGAGGTCGAGCACGAACGGCAGGTGGCGATCGAACTCCTGCTGGATCTGGTTCTCCGAATCGGGATACTCGAAGCCGGTGACGGTCGGGTCCTCCGCCTCGGTGCCCTCCGGCGTGAACGACAGCGTGCCCTTGACGTTGTAGGCCCAGTCGGTGAAGTCGCCGTTGGTGATGTACAGACCCGCCGAAAGCTCGGGCAGGAAGCCGGGAATGCCCGGCTTGAAGGGGTCGCCGGCCAGCGCGGTGAAGATCTCGTGGTCGGCGGACGGGGTGTCCTGCTGGAAGCCCTGCGGATAGAGCAGCAGCTCCGCCGCGGTGTGGTCGTTCTTCTGGAAGACGGGGTGGATCTCGTCGAACAGGGCGTGCATCGCCTGCGTCTCGGGCTCCGAGGCGGGCGATGGGCCGCGGTAGGTCTCCGACGCGGGATCGGGGGACGAGCCGTCGTCGTCGCGGGCCCAGTTGGAGGAGAAGTTGCGGTTGGGGTCCACGCCGTCGCCGGCCGCGATGACGCCGTCGGAATTGTTGTCGCGCAGGTTCTTGCGCCACAGGCGGTTGCCCGGCGTGAACGTGTACTCGTAGCCGTCGGGGTTGTTGACGCACACGAACCACAGCTCCCTCGTGTCGACGAGGCTGGTGACCTCGAGGCCGGCGCTCGTGCCCTTGCCGTAGTTGTCGACGAAGTAGTCGAGGGTCCGCCGGCAGGTCTCGCCGGCCAGCCACTCGCGCGCGTGCTGCATGGCGTTGTAGAGGGCGGCGGGGCGGCCGGCGATGTCTGCGCCCGTGGCGCCGTTGGTGATCTGCAGCGCGATGATGTCGCGGCCGTTCGTCGGTCGTACCGACGATGCGCTGCTTCGCGATCGCCGGGAAGTCGGCCAGGATGCGCGCGTACTGCTCGGTGTACTGCTCCTTGCCGTCGTCGGCGACCGCGTCGTACTTCGTCCAGACGTCGAATGCGGCGTCGGTGGCGCCGGCGGTGGGATCGGCGAGCGTGGTCACCTCGTCGGCCCGGTTGGCGCTCAGCTTCTCGGCGTCGAGCTTCGCGCGGCCGATCTGCTCAGCGGTGCCGACGACGTCGATCGTGCCGCGGTCGCGGTTGCGGCCCTCGGTCACGTCGAAGCCCTGCGCCGCCAGGGCGCTCAGGTTCTTCGCCGTCGCCTCGACGCGATATCCGTCGAGCGCGGACGCAGCCTGTGCGGCGGCGGGCGTCAGCGCGGAAATGACAAGGACGGTCCCGACGACCAATGCGCGCAGATGCACGACCACCACTTCCCTTCGTCCGCCGCGCGGCGATGCCCCCGAAGGCCCCGCGGCTGGGTTCCCCGATTGCGCGGATTGTTGCAGTCTCGTCGAGCGCTGTCACGCGCCGGCGTCCACGAAGACGGAGCGCCGGGGCCGCGCCCTACCCTGTAGTCCCGTGGCCGATCAAGCGCACATCCGCAACTTCTCGATCATCGCCCACATCGACCACGGCAAGTCGACGCTGGCCGATCGCATCCTCGAGATGACGAAGACCGTCGACCCGCGCGCGATGCGCGCCCAGGTCCTGGACTCGATGGATCTCGAGCGCGAGCGCGGGATCACGATCAAGGCCCAGGCGGTGCGCGTCCTCTATGAGGCGCGCGACGGCGAGACCTACCAGCTGCACCTCATCGACACGCCCGGCCACGTCGACTTCACCTACGAGGTCAGCCGCTCGCTCGCCGCCTGCGAGGGCGCGCTGCTCGTCGTCGACGCCTCGCAGGGCGTCGAGGCGCAGACCCTGGCCAACACGTACCTCGCGATCGAGGGCGGGCTGGAGCTCATCCCGGTGCTCAACAAGATCGATCTGCCCGGCGCCGAGCCCGAGCGCGTGGCCGAGGAGGTCGCCGACCTGCTCGGCGAGCCGATGGACGACATCCTGCACATCTCCGGCAAGACCGGCGAGGGCGTCGTCGACGTCCTCGAGCAGCTCGTCGCGCAGGTGCCGCCGCCGGCCGGCGATCCGGACGCGCCGCCGCGCGCGCTCATCTTCGACTCCGAGTTCGACCAGTACCGCGGCGTGATCGCCTACATCCGCGTCGTCGACGGCGTCTTCAGGAAGGGCGACGCGATCAAGGCGATGGTCGGCACGACCCAGGCCGAGATCGACGACATCGGCTTCTTCACGCCGGCGATGGTCGTCACCGAGCAGCTCTCGGCCGGCGAGGTGGGCTTTCTCATCACCGGCATCAAGGAGGTCTCGGCGCTCGCCGTCGGCGACACCCTGACGACGAAGCTCAATCCGGCGACCGAGCCGCTGCCGGGCTACCGCGACGTGCAGCCGGTCGTCTTCTGCGGCCTGTTTCCGATCGACTCCGACGAGTACCCCGACCTGCGCGACGCGCTCGAGAAGCTCACGCTCAACGACGCGGCGCTGTCGTGGGAGCCGGAGGTGTCCGAGGCGCTCGGCTTCGGCTTTCGCTGCGGCTTTCTCGGCCTGCTGCACATGGACATCGTGCGCGAGCGCCTCGAGCGCGAGTACGACATCGAGCTCATGGCGACGATGCCGTCGGTGCGCTTCGAGGTCACGCTCACCGACGACAGCGAGATGGAGGTCCACATCCCGTCGGACTTCCCCGATCCGGGCCGGATCAGGGAGATCCGCGAGCCGATGATCGAGGCCTCGATCCTCACGCCGAAGGAGTACATCGGGCCGATCATGGAGCTGTGCATCGAGCGCCGCGGGACGCACAAGGCGATGCACTACCTCACCGCCGACCGCGTCCAGCTCACGTACGACCTGCCGCTGTGCGAGATCGTCATCGACTTCTTCGACGCGCTGAAGTCGCGCACGCGCGGCTACGCCTCGCTGGACTACGAGCTCGGCGAGATGGTCGTCTCGGACATGGTCAAGCTCGACATCCTGCTCGGCGGCGAGCAGGTCGACGCGCTGTCGATGGTCGTGCACCGCGACAAGGCCTACGACGTCGGGCGCAACATGGTCGAGAAGCTCAAGAAGAAGATCCCGCGCCAGCAGTACGACGTCCCGATCCAGGCCGCGATCGGCGCGGCCATCATCGCCCGCGAGACGGTGAAGGCCTACCGCAAGGACGTCATCGCCGGTTGCTATGGCGGCGACATCTCGCGCAAGCGCAAGCTGCTGGAGAAGCAGAAGGCCGGCAAGAAGCGCATGAAGCAGGTCGGCCGCATCGAGGTGCCGCAGGAGGCCTTCCTCGCGGTGCTCGAGCTCGGCGACTGAGCCTGACTAGGACTTGTCGTCGGCCTCCGGCTCGAAGCCCGCCATCGGAGCGCGCTCGGACTGCATGTCGACGGCGCCCTCGTCGGGGTCCGGCGCGTCGACGCCGGCCGGCGTGTCGTCGTTGGCCTTCTCCGAGGTCAGCGACTTCACGAATCCTGAGAGCTTGTCCTTGAGCGACACGGTGCGACCTCCTCGTTTGCAGGGCTGGCGCGGGCTGTACCCGCCCGAACCCGGCCTCAGGCAGCAGCGGGCGAGATCCGGCCCTCGCGCAGGATCCACAGCGCGGGGGCGGCCACGAGCGCGGCGCCGCCGATCGCCAGCGACGCGACGCCGAGCGCGGTCAGCGCCACGCCGCCGAGCAGCGCGAGCCCGGCGCCGGTCAGGCCGGCGAGCAGGTCGTTGAAGCCCAGCAGCTTGCCGCGCTCGGCGGGCGCGGTCATGTCCGACAGGACCGCGGTGGCCGCGACGAACGAGAAGTTCCAGCCGAGGCCGAGGCCGAAGAGCGCGACCATCGAGGCCGCCACGCCGGTGATCCACAGCAGGCTGATCGTCGAGACCGCCATGAGCAGCAGGCCGCCGGCGAGCGCGCGCGTGCGGCCGACCGCGTCGACGATGTCGCCGACGATGATGATCAGCCCGAACATCCCGATGACGTGCGCGCCGATGATCGGAAAGACGTTGTCGGCGGAGTGATGGTGGTGGTCGACGATGACCGCGCCCTCCAGCGTCATCACCGCGACCATCACGGCGAAGCTCGCCTGCGCCGCGAGGAGCGCCGGGATCACGCCCGGGGCGGCGCAGCAGTTGGCCGATCGGCGTCGTCGGCGTCGTGAGCGCAGCCGGGCCGGGTGGTGGTGGTGGCGGCGCGGGCTCCTCGCCGCCCTGGGCCAGCAGCTCCGCGATCCGCTTCGGATCGGGGCGAACGGTCAGGACGATCGCCAGACCGACGAGCATGAACCCGCTCGCGGCCACCCACAGCGTGGCGAGCGCGTCACCATCGAGCTCGCGGCCGGCCAGCAGCGGGCCGAAGACGGCCGGCCCGAGGATCGCGCCGAAGACCGAGCCGAAGAGCACGAACGCGATCCCGCGGGCGCGGCGCTCGGGCGGGTACATGTCGCCGGCGGCGGTGCGAGCCAGCAGCCCCGTCGCGTTCGCCGCGCCGACGAGCGCGAGCCCGGCGAGCACGGCGACGGCCCAGCCCTGCGCGCTGCCCAGCGCGGCGAGCAGGCAGCCGGCGATGCCGCAGCCGAAGCCGGCGGCGAGGATCGGGACGCGGCCCATCCGGTCCATCAGCAGCCCGGCGGGGAGCGCCGCCAGCGCACCGGCGGCGAGCACGATCGCCGGACCGAGCCCGAGCAGGCCCTCGATGTCCAGCACCCGCACGAGCGTCAGCGACGCGACCGCGGCCGACAGCTGCAGCGTGGCCGAGTTCATCGCCAGCGAGCTCGACAGCAGCGCGGTGTTGCGTCCGATCGGCAGCGAGGTGGCGGTCGCCATGGCCGCCCAACGCTACCGTCCTCGACGGTGTGTCGAATCCGTGTCGCTTCCGCGTGCCCGCTTCGACGCACCGGCCGGCCTGCTCGGCCTCCGACCCCACGCACGACCACCACGCCGCCCGGTACGTTTGCGCGGTGCGCACGCTCGCAGCATCGCTTGCGACCGCCGCGGTGCTCGCGGGCGCCGTCGGCGCGGCGCCGGCCCCCGCCGCCCCGCTCGAGAAGACCACCACCTCGTACGCGACGATCGGCGGCGAGCCCGCGGCGCCGTACTCGCGCCTGGAGCTGCGCCCCGGCTGGAAGCGCGTCGTGCGCGACGACCTCGGCGCGAGCGCGAAGGTCCGCCGCCTCGCCCGCCGCCGCTCGCTGCTGTATTTCGCGCAGCTCTCGGACTTCCAGCTCGCCGACGAGGAGTCGCCCGCGCGCGCCGAGGTGCTCGACCTCGCCAGGAGCGCCTTCACGTCGGCCTGGCGCCCGCAGGAGGCGTTCGCGCCGCACACCGTCGACGAGGCGATCCGCCAGGTCAATCGCTTCGACCAGAGCCCGATCCGCAACCGCGCGCGGCGCCGCGCGCGCATGGCGCTGGCGATCACGACCGGCGACTCCGCCGACAGCCAGCAGATCAACGAGGTCGAGTGGGTCGTGCGGCTGCTCGAGGGCGGCTCGCTGAACCCGAACTCCGGCGTCGAGGACCCCGTCTGCGGCGCGCTCGCCGGGCCGCCGGGTGAGGCCGCGCGCTACACCGGCGTGCAGGACGACGACGACGTGCTCGAGTCCGGCCGCTTCTACGATCCCGACCGGCCGTCGGGGGCGTTCGCGGCCTGGCCGAGCTACCCGGGCCTGATGGACCGCGCGCAGGCCCCGTTTCAGGCCGCCGGTCTGAACCGGCCCAGCTACGTCGCCTTCGGCAACCACGACGGCACCGTCCAGGGCAACGTGCACGCGCTCGGCGCGCTGGACGGGCTCGCCAAGGGCTGCGTCAAGCCGCTCGCGCTGACCGGCCTGTCAGCCCTCGGCGCGCTGACGACGAGCCCGGGCCAGGCGATCGTCGTGCCACCCGATCCCCGGCGCGGCTTCGCCGACCGGCCGACGTACAAGGCCCTGCACGCGACCGGCCGCCAGGGCGACGCGCACGGCTTCGCCCTCGTCGATCCCGCCGAGCTGCAGGCCTCGCGCGGACAGGCCTCCTACTACGCGTTCACGCCCAAGCCCGGCCTGCGGATGATCGCGATCAACACGGTCGCCGAGGGCGACCTGCTCAGCTCCGACGGCAACCTCGACGACCCCCAGTTTCGCTGGTTGCGCCGCGAGATCGAGGCCGCCGAGGAGCGCGGGCAGCTCATCGTCCTCTTCGGCCACCACCCGATCGGCAGCCTCACCAACCCGGCCCTCGACGAGGACGCCGGCGACTGCGCGCTACGGGTCGTCACGGGCCCGGGCTGCGACCTCGATCCGCGCAGCTCCAAGCCGCTGCGCCTCGGCGCCGACCTGCGGGCGCTCGCCCTCGCGCACCCCAGCGTGATCGCCTACGTCGCCGGCCACACCCACGAGAACCGCATCAACCCCGTCAGGCGCGGAGCGGACCGCCCCGGCGGCTTCTGGGAGATCGAGACGGCGTCGGAGATCGACTGGCCGATCCAGTCGCGGCTGCTGGAGATCATGGACAACCGCGACGGCACGCTGTCGATCTTCGGCACGCTGATCGACCACGCCGCGACGCTCGCGACACCCGACCCCGGCACGCCGGCCGCGAGCTTCGGGCCCGAGGCGCTCGCCGCGCTGGGGCGCGAGTTCTCCTACAACGATCCACAGGTCGGCGTCGAGAACGGGGCGGAGGGCCGGCCGCAGGATCGCAACGTGGAACTGCTGCTGGCCGATCCGCGCCGGCGCTGACGTATCGGACGGACGCCGGGCGCCTCTTGGAACATGGGCTTCGCGGACGCGGGGATCAGCCGGGGCCTGCGCGGCGCGCTCGCGACCGCTGACCTGCGCCGGGTGCAGCTCGCCTCCGTCGCGAGCTGCACCGGCGGCTGGGCCTTCATGGTCGCCCTCTCGGTCTACGCCTACGACGCCGGTGGCGCCACCGCCGTCGGGCTGGCGGCGCTCGTGCGGATGCTGCCGGCCGGGCTGGCCGCGCCGTTCGTCGGCCTCGTCGCCGACCGCCGCTCACGGCGCGACGTGCTCGTCGTCTCCTGCGCCGGGCGCGGGGTCGTCGCCGCCGCGATCGCGGTCGCCGTGGCCGGATCCGCGCCGCTCGCCGTCGTGCTCGCGCTCGCCACGCTGCTGACCGTCCTGCAGACCGCCCAGCGTCCCGGCCAGGCCGCGCTGCTGGCCCACCTCGCGCGCACGCCCGTCGAGCTGGCGGCCGCCAACGCCGCCTGGAGCGGCCTGGACAACGCGAGCTTCCTGCTCGGCGCCCTGCTCGGCGGGGTGCTGCTCGCCGCGACCGGGACGACGGTCGTCTTCGTCGTGACGGCGGCGACGTTCGTCGTGGCGGCGGCGGCGCTGGCGCGGATCGCGCGCGACCCCGTGCCCGAGCACCGCGTCGGCGCCACGAGCCCGCGTGAGCTCGCGGGC
The DNA here is from genome assembly GCA_963742745.1 of uncultured Actinomycetes bacterium. Taxonomy (GTDB): domain Bacteria; phylum Actinomycetota; class Thermoleophilia; order Solirubrobacterales; family Solirubrobacteraceae; genus CADCVQ01. The sequence continues at coordinate 27,975 of CAVUND010000003.1, read as the reverse complement.
GGCCTGCGGGCCGTGCGCGAGGACCGGGCGCTCGCGCTCGTCGTCGGCTCGGTCGCCGTGACGACGTTCGTCGAGGGGATCGTCGACGTGCTCATCGTCGTGGCCGCGCTGACGATCCTGGGGCTCGGCGACGCGGGCACCGGCTGGCTGAACGCCGCGTGGGGCGCCGGCGGGCTGGCCGGCGGCATCGCCGGCCTGGCGCTGCTGCATCGCGGGCGGCTGGCCGCCGGGCTGGCCGGCGGCGCGGCGCTCGCCGGGCTGGCGCTGCTCGGGTTCGCGGCGCTGGCGTCGGCGCCCGCGGCGCTCGCGCTGCTCGTCCTCTTCGGGATCGGCTACGCGCTCGTCGACATCGCCGAGCTGACGCTCGTCCAGCGCCTGGCGTCCGACGAGCTGCTGGCGAGGGCGTTCGGCGTCACGGAGACGCTGTACTGGCTCACGACCGGGCTCGGCGCCGCCGTGGCGCCGCTGCTGATCGCGTGGCTGGGCGTGCGGGGCGCGCTCGCCGTCGCGGGCGGCTGCCTCATCGCGCTGGTCGTCGCCCGCGCGCGCCCCCTCGCCCGCCTGGAGGAGATCCGCCCGCTGCCCCCGCGCCCGTTCGCGTTGCTGCGCGGCGTCGGCTTCCTGGCCACCGTCCCGCTCGGCACGCTCGAGAACGTCGCGCTACGGCTGCAGCCGCTCGCCGCCGCCGCCGGCGAGGACATCGTCGCCCAGGGCGAGCCCGGCGACCGCTTCTACCTCGTCGACAGCGGAACGCTCGCCGTCCACGCGGACGGCCGCGAGCTGGCGCAGCTCGGCCCCGGCGACTGCTTCGGCGAGATCGCGCTGTTGCGCGCCACACCGCGGATGGCGACGGTCACCGCCGTCGAGCCGGTCTGCCTCTACGCCCTGGACCGCGACGACTTCCTGGCGGTCGTCGGCGCCCTGCCGCGCGTCGCCCAGCAGGCGCGGCGCTTCGCCGCCGCCCGCCTCGACGAGGCCGCCGTCACTCCCCGAGCACCTTGATCACGAGCCGCTTGGGCCGCCCACCGTCGAACTCGGCGTAGAAGACGGCCTGCCACGGGCCGAGGTCCAGCCGCCCGTCGGTGATCGGCAGCACGACCTGGTGATGCACGAGCAGGTTCTTGAGGTGTGCGTCGCCGTTGTCCTCGCCGCCGCGGTGATGGCGGTAGTCGCCGGGCTCCGGCGAGAGCTGCTCGGCCACGTCGTTGGCGGGCGGGCGCCACGACGGCGGGGCGAGCTTGTCCAGCCACTCCAGGGTGTCCTCGAGGATGCCGGGCTCGTCGTCGTTGACCCAGACGCCCGCGGTGATGTGCATCGCCGAGACGAGGACCATCCCCTCCTGAACGCCGGAATCGCTGACGGCTTGGTCGACATCCTCGGTGATGCGCACGAACTGGCGGCGCTGGTCGGTGGTGAAGGTGCGGTAGGCGGTGTGGGAGCGCATGGCCCGGCATGGTGGCGCACGTGATCGGCGCTCGCCGGCCGGCGCGGAGGGGGTGGCGGGGTGCGTGCTGCACAATGCCCCCGTGCGACCCGTGCGGCGAACCAGGTGAGCGTGTCCCAGGCCAAGCGCCCGCAGCTGCGCGAGCTCGCGCTGGGCGAGCTGCTCGACGTCGTGTGGCGGATCTGCGTGACGCACTGGCGCACGCTGCTGAAGACCGTGCTCGTGGTCATCGTGCCCGTGCAGATCGTCAGCACGATCGTCACCGCCGACTACACGCTGTCGTCGTTCGACATCGGCTCGAACTCCGAGCAGTCCACGCGCGAGGCGATCGACGAGCTCAACCAGCACGTCGACGGGCTGCTCGTCTCGGCGCTGCTGCAGATCCTCGCGCTGGCGTTCGCGACGGCCGCCTGCCTGCGGGCGATCATCTCCGCCTACCTCGGCGAGGTGGCCGACTGGCGCGGCTCGCTGGCCTATGCGGTGCGCAACACCGCGCCGATCCTGGCGGTCACCGCGCTCTACCTCGGCGGCGTGACGCTCGGCGCCGTCGCGATGCTGCTGCCGGGCATCTGGCTGTACATCGCGTGGGCGTTCGCGCTGCCGGTCCTGCTCGTCGAGGGGCTGCGCGGGCCGGCGGCCCTGGGCCGGTCCTACGCGCTCGTGCGCGGACGCTGGTGGCGGACGTTCGGCGTCATCGCGCTCGGCTTCCTGCTGGCGATCGTCATCTCCACGCTGGCACGCGGCGTCTTCCTCCTCGGGCTGCTCATCGCCGACGACGACGCGCTCGTGCTCACGCTCAGCGCGCTGGCGGGCATCGTCGGCCTCGCCGTGAGCGCGCCCTTCCAGGCGGCGCTGCTGACCGTCCTGTACTTCGACACGCGCGTGCGCACCGAGGACTTCGACCTCGAGCGGCTGGCCGGCGAGATCGGCGCGGAGCCGCCGGCCGACGGCGCCGGGCCGCCGCCGGCTGCGCTCGTCGCGCCGACGCCCGCCCGCAGCCCGTCCGACAAGCCGCTGTGGCCCTCGCCGCCCGCCGGCCAGGACGACGGCCCGCGCTCGCGCGCCCGGCCCAGCCCCGACGCGCCGCCGCCGCCGCCCGGCTGGCGCCCGCCGTCGCGGCCGTCGCCGCCGGACGGCGACGACGGGGCATCGTTCGAGCGAGGGCGTGGGTAGGAGGCGGTCCATGGACCTCGGGCTGCAGGGCAAGGCCTGCATCGTCACCGGCGCGACGCGCGGCATCGGCCTCGCAACGGTCCGGATGCTGCACGCGGAGGGCGCGCACGTGCTGTCGGTCGCACGCTCGGGCGAGGATGTCTTCCTGGCCGACGTGACCGACCCCGCGGACGCGGCGGCGATCGTCGCCGCCTGCGTCGAGCGCTTCGGCACCGTCGACGTGCTCGTCAACAACGCCGGCACGAGCTTCGTGCGCTCGCTGGAGGAGCTCAGCGACGACGACTGGCAGTCGCAGTGGGAGCTGCACGTCATGGGCCCGATGCGGCTCATGCGCGAGGCCGCGCCGCTGATGGCCGCCCGCGGCGGCGGGCGGATCGTCAACGTCTGCTCGTCGGCGGGCAAGCGCCCGTCGCTGACCAACCCCGCCTACGCCGTCACGAAGGCCGCGCAGCTGTCGCTCTCGCGCGTCTTCGCCGACCGCTACGCGGCCGACGCGGTGCTCGTCAACGCCGTGGCGCCCGGCGCCGTCACCTCGCCGCTGTGGACGGGCCCCGGCGGCCTCGCCGAGCAGGCGGCCGAGGCACGCGGGATCTCCTCGGAGGAGGCGCTCGCCGCGCAGGCCGCGAAGATCCCGCTCGGCCGCATGGCGTCGCCCGAGGAGATCGCCGCGGTGATCGTGTTTCTGTGCTCGTCCCGCGCCTCGACGGTCACCGGCGCCGCGTGGTCGGCGGACGGCGGCACCGTCGCCACGATCGTCTGAGGAGCGGGCGGGCCGAGGCCGGGCCACCGGGGGCGCCTGCTAGAACTCGCGGCCGCATGCCCGTCAACACCGACGCCATCGGCAAGACCCTCGCGCCGTCGATCTACGCGGTCGGTCGCGAGAAGATCCGCGAGTTCGCCGAGGCGGTGGGGGAGACCGATTCGCTGTACCTCGACGTCGAGGCGGCGCGGGCGGCCGGCTACGCCGACGTCGTGGCGCCGCCGATGTTCTGCGTCGTCTACAGCCTGCGGGCCCTCTGGCCGGCGCTGTTCGACGAGGAGATCGGGATCGACTTCGCCCACATGGTCCACGGCGGACAGGAGTTTCGCTGGGGCGAGCTCGTCGTCGCCGGCGACGAGATCACGACGGTCGCCAAGCTCAACGACGTCAGCGAGCGCCGCGGCAACGGCTTCTACGTCTTCGAGACGACGTCGACCAACGACCGCGGCGAGCCGGTCTGCACCGGCCTGTGGACGAACATCGTGCGGGGGGTGTGACGGTCGTGAAGCCCGGCGACGAGCTCGCGGGCCTCGCGGTCACGCCGGACAGGTACCTCACCGTCCGCTACGCCGGCGCCACGGGCGACTTCAACCCGATCCACATCGACGAGGAGTTCGCCCGGCAGGTCGGGCTGCCCGGCCGGATCCTGCACGGCCTGTACACGATGGCCCAGGTCGCGCGCGCCCAGACCGAGGCCGCCGGCGGCCCGGCGTCGCTCAAGCGCCTGAGCGTGCAGTTTCGCGGGATGGGCGTGCCCGAGGCCGAGCTCACCGTCACCGGCGCCGTGACCGAGGTGCGTGACGACGGGACGGTCGTCACCGAGAGCAGCGCCGAGCAGGACGGCAAGCGGATCATCCGCAACGCCGAGGCCGAGCTGCGCCCCGCGCCCTAGTGTCGTGAGTCAGAAGTTCGTACGCATCTGACGGCGCCGGGGCGCGTCTGCCGGCACCCGGCATCCACGGCCGTACCACCAGTACGACTGTGGACACCGGTCACCGGCACACGCGCCCCGGCATCCCTCAGCTGCATACGAACTTCTGACTCACGACACTAGTGCCGCGCGCCACCGCGACCGGCTGACGAGGGCGCCAGGCGCTCGGCCACGCGAAGCAGGGCCGCGAGATCCTCGGCCGGCGCGTCGCGCAGTGCGGCCGGCGGCGCATCGAGGATCTCGTCGGCGCGCGCGGCGGCGGCCCGGCCCGCCGCGGTCAGCTGCACGAGCTTGGCCCGCCGGTCCTCGGGATGCGGCGTGCGCTGGACCAGCCCGCGCTGCTCGAGGTCGTCGACGATCAGCGTGACGTACGGCGGGTCGGCGGCCAGCCGTTCGGCGAGCGCGCGCAGCGTCTGGGGCTGTGCGGCCAGCCGGCGCAGCGCTCGTACGCGCGCGAAGCTCAGGCCGAGCGCCTCGGACACCGCCACCTTGCGGTCGTGGTCGAGCACGGCGTCGGACATCGCGCGCCATGCGCGACGCGCGAGGTCGGCATCCGCGCCGCCCATCACGCCTCCTGGGGCGCTTCGTGCAGCCGTGCGGCGGTCCGCACGGCGCTGGCATCGGCGGCCGCGGTGCTGGCCGCGAAGCCGAGCGCGGCGATGCCGGCGCCCAGCGCCGCGATGAGCCACCACGCGGGGTGCGTCGCCGCCGCGAGGTCGTCGTGCAGCGAGCTGCCCACGCCCGCGGCGACCACCGCGCCCACCACCGCGACACCGAGCGTCAGCCCGACCTGCCGGCTCGTCGTCGCCACCGCCGCCGCCACCCCGGCCTGGCTTGGCGGCATGCCCGACACGGCCGTGTTCGTGATCGGCGGGTTCACCGCGCCGAACCCTAGTCCGAAGATGCAGTACGCCGCCAGCAGCCAGCCGAGCGAGGTGTCGGCACTGAGCGACACGAGCATGAGGCCGCCCGCGCCCAGCCCGAGGCCGCCGACGACCAGCGGGCCGCGCACCCCCCGCGCGCCGACGATGCGACCGGCGATCGGGCTGCACAACACGGTCATCGCCGCAATCGGAAGCGTGCACAGGCCGGCGCTCGCGGCGGATAGTCCCCGCACGTCCTGCAGGTAGAGCGTGTTGAGAAACAGAAAGCCGCCGAATGCCGTGAACGCCGCCACCGCGATGACCGTCGCCGCCGCGAACGGCCGGCTGGTGAAGAACCGCGGCTCGATGAGCGGGTCGACCCGGCGCAGCTCATAGCCCACGAGCGCCGCCAGCGAGACCGCCGCCGTGGCCGCGAGGGCGACGATCCATGGCGAGCCCCACCCCTGGCTGGGGCCCTCGATGATCGCCGAGGTCAGGCTCGCCAGCACGACGATCACCAGTCCCTGGCCGACGGGATCCACGCGTCGCGGCCGCGGCGCGCGGGACTCCGGCACGAAGCGCGCCGTCAGCGCGATCGCCGCGAGGCCGATCGGGATGTTCACCAAGAACACGGCACGCCAGCTCAGCTCGACCAGCACGCCGCCGAGGACGGGGCCCAGCGCCATGCTGACGCCCACGGCAGCGCCCCAGATGCCGATCGCCTGGGCCCGCTCGCGCGGATCCTCGAAGACGTTGCGGATGATCGACATCGCCACCGGGTTGAGCATCGCGCCGGCCGCGCCCTGCAGGACCCGGAAGGCGATGAGCCAGCCGACGGAGGGCGCGAGGGCGCAGGCCAGAGACGCGGCGGTGAACAGGGCGAGGCCGAGCTGGAACACGCGGGCGCGACCCAGGCGGTCCGCCGTGGAGCCGCCGAGCATGAGCAGGCTCGCGAGCACCACCGTGTAGGCGGCGGTGGTCCACTGCAGCGAGGCGACCGACGCGTCGAAGTCGCGCCGGATGGACGGCAGCGCGACGTTGACGATCGTCACGTCCATCCCCACGATCAGCAGGCTCATGCAGCAGATGGCGAGCACGAGACGGCGTCGGCCGGGCGTCATCGGCTCCGTCGCGGGGGCCTTCGCAGAGATCGTGATACGCATATAACGATTATACACATATAAGCATGTAGACGGCAAGCCTTCACGGCCGCCGACCGCGCGCCCGCAGAACCCGGCGGAGCCCGCTCGTACAATCGACCGCATGCTGACGCCGCGCCAAGAGCTGATCCTGCGCAAGGTCGTGATCGCCTACCAGGCGACCGTCCAGCCCGTGGCGTCGCGCACCCTCGCGGCCGACCCGGAGCTGCAGGCCGGACCGTCGACGGTCCGCCACGAGCTCGCGATGCTCGAGGAGCACGGCCTGCTTGCCCATCCGCACACCTCCGCCGGGCGCGTGCCGACCGACATGGGCTTTCGCTACTTCGTCGACCGCCTGCTGCCGGCCAAGCGCGAGCGGGCGTCGCTGGAGCTCGAGCTCACGCGGCGCGAGGTCGACGAGGCGATGCGCGCCACGACCGAGACGCTCTCGCAGATCACCAACCTCCTGGCGATCGTGTCGGCGCCGCCGCTGGACACCGCCACCATCCGTCACATCGAGGTGCTCCTGCTGCAGCCGCAGATCGTGATGGTCGTGATCATCACGTCGACCGGCGGCGTCTCCAAGCGCATGCTCACCTTCCCGTCGGCGGTCGACAGCGGCCTCGTCACGTGGGCGGCGGAGTTTCTCAACGAGCAGCTCGCGGGGATCGGCCTCGGCGCGCGCAAGCTGCACTCGCGGCTCGCCGACCGGACCCTGCCGCACAGCGAGCGGCGCTTCCTGGACTCGCTCATGCCGGCGTTCACCGACCTCGCGGCGACCGCGGAGGACACGCTCTACGTCGACGGCGCCGCGCGGCTGCTGCACGAGCACCGCTTCCACGACCTGTCGCAGATCAACGCGCTCATGCAGATGCTCGAAGGCCGCGTCACGCTGCTGGAGATGCTGCGCAGCGCGCTCGGCGACCGCAGCGACGTCGTCGTGCGCATCGGCCACGAGAACGAGGAGCCCGGCCTGCGCTCGCTGGCGATGGTCGCCGCCGGCTACGGCCTGCCGCTGCGCACGCTGGGCACGGTCTCGCTGATCGGCCCGGTCGCGATGGACTACGCGAGCACGATCGGCGTCGTGCGCGAGGCCGCCGCGCAGTTGTCGCGCTTCGTCGAAGACGTCTACGACAACGCATGACGAAGCGCGACTGCTACGAAGTGCTCGGCGTCGGCCGAGACGCCGACGAGGCCGAGGTCAAGAAGGCCTTCCGCAAGCTCGCCCGCGAGCTGCATCCCGACGTCAACAACCATGACCCGAAGGCCGAGGAGAAGTTCAAGGAGTGCGCCGAGGCCTACGAGATCCTCTCCGATCCCGAGCGCCGCCAGGTCTATGACCGCTACGGCCACGAGGGCCTGCGGCGCGGCGGCCAGGCGCCCAACTACGAGGGCTTCGGCTCGATCTCCGACCTCTTCGAGACGTTCTTCGGCGGCGGCTTCGGGGGCGGCATGGCCGGCCCGCGCTCCGGCGGCGACGTGCAGGCGACCGTCGAGGTCACGCTCGAGCAGGCGGCGGCGGGCGCCGCGGTCGACGTGCGCTACGAGGTCGTCGACCGCTGCGGGCGCTGCCACGGCAACGGCGCCGAGCCCGGCACGCCGATCAAGACCTGCCATCGCTGCAACGGCAACGGCGTCCTGCAGGCCGTCAGCCGCACGCCGTTCGGCCAGATCGCGCGGACGGTCTCCTGCGACGTCTGCGGCGGCGACGGCAAGGTCGCCGAGAAGCGCTGCACGCGCTGCGACGGGCGCGGGCGCGAGGTCCTCACGCACGCCGTCAGCGTCGACATCCCGGCCGGCATCGCCGAGGGGCAGCGCATCCGCCTGACGGGGCGCGGCCATGCCGGCGACACGGGCGGACCGCAGGGCGACCTCTACGTCCACGTCTCGATCGCCCCGCACGAGCGCTTCATCCGCGACGGCAACGACCTCGTCACCGTGCTCGACGTCCCGGCGCCGATGGCCGCGCTGGGCACGAAGCTCGAGGTCCCGACGCTCGACGGCGTCGAGGACATCCACATCCGCCCCGGCACGCAGCCCGGCGAGGCCTACGAGCTGCGCGGCCGCGGCATGCCGCACCTGCGCCGCCCCGGTCGCCGCGGCGACCTGCGCGTCGTCGCCAACGTGATCATCCCGCGCCAGCTCACCGACGAGCAGAAGAAGCTCTTCGAGCGCCTGGCCGAGACGATGACCGACAACAACACGAAGTCCGAGGAATCGATGTTCGCCAAGCTCAAGCGCGTGCTGCAGGGCTGACCGCGAATGATCCGGCTGGCGATCCGCGTCGCCCGTGACGACGCCGAGGTCGCGCTCGCCGAGCTGCTGGCAGCTCGTCCCGGCCGGCGTCGAGGAGGTCGACCACGGCGCGACGATCGAGTACGCCGTCTACGGCGCCGAGGGCGAGCTGCCGACGCTGCCGGCCGTGCGCGCCGCGGCGGGCGCCGCGCTCGTCGACGTCACGACGACGCAGGTCGCCGACGACTGGGCGTCGCGCTGGCGCGACTTCCACGTGCCGGTGACGATCGGCGGACGCCTGCACGTGCGCCCGCCCTGGTGCGAGCCGCCGCAGGACCGCGCGCTGCTGGACATCGTCATCGACCCCAACCAGGCCTTCGGCACCGGCGCGCACGCGACGACCCGGCTGTGCCTGGAGGCGCTGCTCGACCTGCCCGAACCCGCGGGGCCGTTGCTCGACCTCGGCTGCGGCTCGGGCGTGCTGGCGATCGCCGCCGCCAAGCTCGGCTGGGGGCCGGTCAGCGGCCTGGACCACGAGGAGGCGGCCGTGATCGCCGCACGCGAGAACGCCCGGGCCAACGACGTGACCTTCGACGTCCGGCTCGGCGATCTGCTGCACGCCGGCACGCCGGCGCCGAGCGCGCCCACGGTGGTCGCGAACCTGCTGCGTCCGCTGCTGGCCCACGTCGCGCACACGGGCTTCGACGGAGATCCGCCGCGGGTGCTCGTCGTGGGCGGCCTGCTGCGCGCCGAGGCCGACGCGATCGCCGCCGCGTTCGCCCGCGAGCAGAGCCTGCGCGAGCAGGCGCGCCGCGAGCTCGGCGAGTGGGCGGCCCTCACGCTCGTCCGCGGCTGAAGGCGCTCCGCCGCGCGGTGCTGGCCAATCGTCCAGGCGCCGAAACCTCGGGCCCCCTGCGCCGTTAGTGTCGGTATGGCCGCCCGGATCCTCCTGCTCCTCACCCTCGCGCTCGCCATGGCGCTCGCGTCCGCCCCCGCCGGCGCGCAGGAGCCGCCGAACCCGCCGGACCCCTACATCGTCGGCGGCGACGCCCAGGCGGCGCTGGACCGGGCCCGCGCGAAGTGGAAGGCCGCGAAGATCGGCTCCTACCGCTACGAGGCGCGCCGCACGTGCTTCTGCCCGACGAGCGGCTGGCACGTCGTCAACGTCCGCAAGGGCGTCCCATCCCAGAAGGTGCACTCCGACGTCAAGGACATCGCGACGGTGCCGCGCCTGTTTCGCCAGATCCAGCGGGCGATCGACCGCAGGGCGCACGACCTGAACGTGATGTACGGCACCCACGGCGTGCCGAAGAAGATCTCGATCGACACGTACGAGAACGTGATCGACGAGGAGCAGTACTTCGCGATTCGCAGGTTCAAGCGCCGCTAGCGCGGGATAGCCTCCAGGCCACATGGCCTGGAACGTCATCATCGCCGGCGGCGGCTTCGGCGGCTTCTATGCCGCGCGCACGCTGGCCCGCGTCCTGCCGCCGCACAGCGCCCGCGTGCGCCTCGTCACCGAGGACAACTTCATGCTCTACACGCCGCTGCTGCCGGGCGCCGCGGCGGGCACGCTGGAGCCGCGCCACGTCGTCGTGCCGCTGCGCGAGGAGCTCGATCCCTCGATCCACCTGCGCCTGGGCAAGATCGTCGGCGCCTCGCCGCAGCGCAACGTCCTGCATGTGCGCTCGCTGGACGGCACGCAGGAGGAGCTGTCCTACGACCAGCTCGTCGTGTCGGTCGGCTCGGTCAGCCGGACGCTGCCGATCCCCGGCCTCGCCGAGCACGGGATGGCGCTGAAGTCGCTGCCCGAGGCGATCGCGGTGCGCAACCACGTCATCCGCACCCTGGAGGTCGCCGAGACGCTCGAGGACGGCGACGCGCGCCGCGAGTACCTGACGTACGTCTTCGTCGGCGCCGGCTACGCGGGCTTGGAGGGGCTGGCCGAGCTGCAGGACTTCGCCGCCGACGTCATCGACCTGTACCCGCGCTGCGCCGTCACCGGGATGCGCTGGATCCTCGTCGAGGCCAACGACCGCGTCATGCCGGAGATCAGCGCCAAGCTCGCCGACTTCGCCGTGCGCGAGCTGCGCTTCCGCGGGATCGAGATCCGCACCACCACGACGCTCGACGCCGTGACGGCTGACTCGGCGACGCTCAGCGACGGCGAGGTCGTGCCGACCCGCACGCTCGTCTGGACGGCGGGCGTGAAGCCCAACCCGGTGATCGCCGAGCTCGGCCTGCCGCTGACCGACAAGGGCCGGATCGTCACCGACAGCCGCCTGCAGGTGCCCGGCTTCGACAACGTCTGGGCGATCGGCGACGGCGCGGCGGTGCCCGACCCCGCCCGCAAGGGCCAGCCCTGCCCGCCGACGGCGCAGCACGCGATCCGCCAGGGCAAGGTCGCGGGGCGCAACGTCGCCAACGCGATCGGCGGGGGCGGGCGCCCGCGCCGGTTCACCTACAAGACGAAGGGCGTCTTCGTCGACATGGGCCGCCGCAAGGCCGTCGCGACGACCGGCCCGATCACCTGGAGCGGCATGCCGGCCTGGATGCTCGCCCGCTCCTACCACCTCGTGATGATGCCCGGCGCGGGCCGCCGCGCGCGGCTGCTCGTCGACTGGAACATCGGCCTGCTGTTCGGCCGCGACACCGCGGAGCTCGGCCGCATCGGCGAGCCGCGGTCGCTGGGTGCGCCGCTCGGCGACGAGACGGGGTCGCACGGCAACGGCGCGAGCGCGGCCGGCGGTCCGCGGCAGTCATCCGCGGGGCGCGTATCCTGAAGGGCAGATGACGCTGGTCGACACGGTGAAGGAGGATCTCGTCTCCGCGATGCGGAGCGGCGAGAAGGACCGTGTGGGGGCCCTGCGGCTCGTGCTCAGCGAGCTGCAGAAGGCGGCGAAGGAGGGCGGCGGCGACGAGCTGGCCGTGCTGCGGCGCGAGCGCAAGCGCCGGCTGGAGTCGGCGAGCGCGTTCCGCGACGCCGGCCGCGAGGAGCTCGCCACCGGCGAGGAGGCCGAGGCGCGGCTCATCGAGAACTACCTGCCGGCGGAGCTGTCCGACGACGCGCTGCGCGGGATCGTCGCCGCGGCCGTGGCGGAGACCGGCGCCAGGTCGCCGAAGGACATGGGTCAGGTCATGAAGGTCGCGATGCCGGTCGTCGACGGCCGCGCCGACGGCAAGCGCGTCTCGGCGCTCGTGCGAGAGGCGCTCTCGCACTAGTGGTCCGTCTCGCGACAGGCCACGAGACGGACCACTGATGCGCAGCCAGATCGAGCTCTCCAACCAGGCGGCGACCGAGCTCGCGGGTAGCGGGGACGCCGTCCTGCGCGCCCTCGAGGGCCACGTCGAGTGCGACCTGTGGCTGCGCGGCAACGTGCTCACGCTCGACGGCGAGCCCGAGGCCGTCGAGGCCGCCGCGATCGTCGTCAAGGAGCTCGCGGCGCTCATCGAGCAGGGTCACGAGATCGGGCCCGGCACGATCGCCGCGGTCACGGGCGCGCTGGATCAGCACCGCTCGCCGGCGGAGATCCTCGAGGACGTCGTCTGGAAGCACCGCTCCAAGCAGGTCGCGCCGAAGACCGTCAACCAGAAGCGCTACGTCGACTCGATCCGCGAGAACATCATCACGTTCGGCATCGGCCCGGCGGGCACCGGCAAGACGTTCCTCGCCGTCGCCCTCGCCGCCGCCGCGCTCAGCCGCCGCGAGGTCAACCGGATCATCCTCACCCGCCCCGCCGTCGAGGCCGGCGAGCGCCTGGGCTTCCTGCCGGGCGACCTCATGGCGAAGATCGACCCCTACCTGCGCCCGCTGTTCGACGCCCTGCACGACATGCTCGACGCCGAGAAGGTCGCGACCTACCTCGAGCGCGGCCAGATCGAGGTAGCGCCCCTGGCGTTCATGAGGGGCCGCACCCTTAATGATTCCTTTATCATTCTCGACGAGGCGCAGAACACCACGCCCGAGCAGATGAAGATGATCCTCACGCGGCTGGGCTTCAACTCGCGGATGGTGGTCACGGGCGACATCACGCAGATCGACCTGCCCAAGAACGAGGGCTCGGGGCTCGTCGTCATCAGCGACATCCTCAAGAACATCGAGGGCATCGAGTTCGTGCGCTTCGGCGGCGAGGACGTGGTGCGCCACCGGCTCGTGCAGAAGATCGTCGCGGCCTACGCCGAGCACGCGGAGAGTCAGACCGCCGAGCTGCGCCCGGCCGACCGCCGCCGGGCCTAGGTGGCGACCGACAGCTTGACCCACCACCTCGACATCGACGTCGTCGGGCCGGAGGGCGGCCTGGCGTTCCTCCCGCTGGAGGAGATCGACCGGCTGCTGTCGCTCGCGCTCGCCTCGGCCGGGATCGAGAGCGGCCACGTCGCCGTCGAGTTCGTCGACGCCGCGCGGATCGCCGAGCTCAACGCCGCCCACCGCGGCGAGGAGGGGCCGACCGACGTGCTGTCGTTTCCGATCGACGGAGAGAACCCCTCGCCGGGCCCGTGCGAGCTGGGCGACATCGTCATCTGCCCCGAGCACACCGCCGACCTGCGCGAGGCGATCGTCCATGGCGCCCTGCACCTGACCGGCATGGACCACGAGATCGACGACGGCGAGATGCTCGCCGTCCAGCGCGAGATCCTGGCCTGGGTCTCGCCCGACCCGGCGCCGTGACGGCCAACGCCGGCCACGCCGGGCCGACCCGGGCGGGCTTCGTCGCGCTGGCCGGGCGCCCCAACGTCGGCAAGTCGACGCTCGTCAACTCGATCGTCGGCCAGAAGGTGGCGATCGTGTCCGACAAGCCGCAGACGACGCGTCGCGCGATCCGCGGCATCGCGATGCGCGGCAACGCCCAGCTCGTGCTCGTCGACCTGCCCGGCGTGCAGCGTCCGCGCGACGCGCTGACGCAGCGCATGCAGTCGCGCGTCGAGCGCGAGTTCGGCGACGCCGACGCCGCGCTGCTGATCCTCAACGGCGAGCAGGGCGTCGGTCCGGGCGACCGCTTCATCGCCGGGGCGCTGGCGCGCGCCGACGTCCCGGTCGCGATCGTCGTCAACAAGATCGACCGCCTCGACGAGGCCCACACGCTGGCCGCTCTGCACGGCGCGGCCGAGCTCGGCGTCTCCGACGAGATCTTCCCGCTGTCGGCGCGCAAGGGGACCGGCGTGGAGGAGCTCGTCGAGTACCTCGTCGCGCTGCTGCCCCACAGCCCCTACCTCTTCGACGTCGACGACCCGTCCGACCAGACCGACGAGGTTCTCTTCGCCGAGCTCATCCGCGAGCAGATCCTGCGGCGCACGTTTCAGGAGGTTCCGCACGCCGTCGAGGTCGTCGTCGAGGAGATCGACGACTCCCGCGAGGACCTCGTCCGCGTGCAGGCCCGCGCGTGGGTCGAGGCGGAGTCGCAGAAGGGCATCCTGATCGGCGCCCAGGGCCGGATGATCAAGGCGATCGGGACCGCCGCCCGCCGCGAGCTCGAGCGCCAGCTCGGCGTCCACGTGCACCTCGACCTCGCCGTGCGCGTGCGGCGCGGCTGGCGCGGCGACGACGGCCTGCTCGACCGGCTCGGCATCGAGTAGCCGGCGGGCCCGCGGGACTACAGTCCTGCGCGACACCAGAGGAGACGACCGCGATGGCATATGAGTTCTACGTGACGATCGAGGCGGCCAAGCAGGGCCGGCTCGCCGGGGAGAGCAGCCGCGAGCTGCACAGCGACAAGCTCGCCGGGATCGGCTTCAGCTATGAGGTCACGTCGGCACGGGGCGCCGCGAGCGGCCGGGCGAGCCGCAAGCGCGAGCATGGCGCCGTCTCGTTCACGAAGGAGTGGGGCGCCGCGTCGCCGCAGCTGTTCGAGGCGCTCGTCACCAGCGAGGTGCTCACGAGCGCGCTCTTCGAGTTCGTGCGCACGAACGACGTCGGCGTCGAGCACGTCTTTCACACGATCAAGCTGACGAACGCGACGGTGACGTCGATTCACCAGTACGTCGCCGCGCAGGAGGACGCCGAGCTCGAAAACGCCGAGCTCGAGGACGTGGCGCTGAGCTTTCGCGACATCGAGATCACGAACGTCGACGGCAAGACCGCGGCGTCCGACAGCGAGGGCGGCGCGCGGTGAGCGACCCGGCGTTCGACATGCTGCTGATCGGCGGCGGAATCGCGTCGGCGAACGCCGCCGCCGAGCTGCGCGCGCAGGGCTTCGACGGCTCGATCCTGCTCGTCACCCGCGAGATGGACGCCCCCTATCACCGTCCTCCGCTGACGAAGGGCTACCTGCGCGGCAGCGAGGACCGGCCCTCGACCTTGATCCAGCCGGAGTCCTGGTACGCCGAGCACGACGTCGAGGTGCGCACCCGCACGCCGGTGATGGACCTCGACACCGCGGCGAAGACGGCCAAGCTGGGTCGTGAGCAGGTCGGGTTCGGCAAGGCCCTCGTCGCCACCGGCGCCGGCATCCGCCGCCTGCAGACCGACGGCGGGATGCGCGACGGCATCCACTACATCCGCGCGCTGGGCAACGCCGACAAGCTGCGCAACGAGCTCGACGGCGCCGAGCGCGTCGTCGTCGTCGGCGGGTCGTACATCGCTTCTGAGGTCGCGGCGTCGATGATCGTGCTCGGCAAGCCGGTCACGCTCGTCATGCAGGAGACGCTGCCGCTCGAGCGGCACTTCGGGCCGGTGGCGGCGCAGTTCGTACACGACCTGCTCACATCGAAGGGGATCGAGATCCTCGCCGAGGCCGACGTGGTGCGCTTCGACGGCGAGGGCGACGACGACGACGCGCGGGTGACCGCCGTCGTCACGCAGGACGGACGCCGCGCCGAGGCCGACCTCGTCGTCGTCGGCGTCGGCGCCAACCCGGACGTGATGCTTGCGCGCAAGGCCAAGCTCGAGCTCGGCGAGAGCGGCGGCGTGCGCTGCGACGCGACGCTGCGCACCTCCGCCGAGGACGTGTGGGCGGCCGGCGACCTGTGCGAGTTCGACAGCGTCGTGCACGGCCGCCGCCTGCGGATCGAGCACGAGGAGGTCGCCGCCGCGCAGGGGCGCCACGCCGCGCGGGCGATGCTCGGCTCCGAGGAGCCCTACCGCGAGATCCCGTACTTCTGGTGCGATCTCGCCGACTGGGCCACCCTCGAGTACGTCGGCGCCGGCGGCAGCTGGGACGAGGAGATCGTCCGCGGCGACCCGGCGAGCGGCGCGTTCAGCGTCTTCTACCTGCGCGAGGGGCGCGTCGCCGGCGCGCTCAGCGCCGGGCGCGGCGACGACCTCGACGCCGCTCGCGCGCTCATCGCCTCCGGCGACAGCGCCGACGCGCTGCGCTGACGGCCCGCGGCCGGCGGTTACCGGCCGCGCAGGCGCGCCGGGCAGCGCGCGGGGATCCAGCCGTACAGCCGCGGCCGGGCGGCGACGCCGGTGCGGATCGACCAGTAGTTCCACGTCAGCGTCCCGTCGCTGCTCGGATCGCAGCGGGCGAACGTGTCGACCTTGGCGACCCGGGTGCCGACGCGCACCATGCCGCGCGCGACGCCCCCGACCCGGACCGACGTCGTGTTCGTCATGAAGTACACGGTATTGCCGAAGTCCGGCTTGGCGTCGTATTCGCGGACATCGTTGATCGCGCCGTTGGACAGGCGCGCGTGGGCGTAGGGATCGACGTTGGGGTTGGCGAGCTTGCGCACCTTGCCGAGCTCGCGCCCGCTCGGCCCGCAGCCGGTGCCGCCGCCGCGCTGCCTGGCGAACGCGTCGAACGCGACCGCGCCCAGCGGCGTGCTGCGATCGATCGCCGCGCCGTCGAGGAACGCCTGCGTGCCGCCGCCGTCGGCCTTGCCGGCGATGATCTGCACGAGCGGGAAACGCGCGGACTGGGTGGCGCTGGCGGCGCAGCCGTGGCCGCGCACGTTCACGGTCGTGGCGCGGAAGGCGGTGCCGTCGAGCGCGATCAGCCTGAAGCGGCCGGTGTCGTCGGTCTCCAGGCGGCCCATCGGCTGGGCGAGCGAGTCGATCAGCGGCCAGCTGCGCGCGCCGCCCGCCGCGGGGTTGGCCGCAAGCGCGTCGAAGCGCTCGCTGATCGTCACCTCGGCGTTGCGCAGCGCCCGCCAGGCGGCGCGGCTGAGGTCCGGCGTGCCGTGGCGGCCGACCCGGCAGTCGGCGATCCTGTGGCCCTTGGGCGGCGTGCACGCGCGGCCCTCCAAGCCGCGTGGCGCGGCGGTGACGGTGGTCGTGGCGGCGCACGTCGCGGCGAGCAGCAGCAGGGCGAGGAGGTGGCGCATGTCCCTTGCAAACGCCCCGCCGCGCCGGAGGATGCGCTGCAGACGGGGGCGGCCGTCGCCGTTTGCGCCCGCCGCGCGGTCGTGCGCCCCTGGGCCGCCCGCGGGCGGCGCGCCTAGACTCCGGCGGGTGGAGATCACCTTCGACGAGCAGGGCCTCGTGCCCGTCATCGTGCAGGACTGGCACAGTGGCGAGGTCCTGACGCTCGCCTACGCCAACGCGGAGGCCGTCCGCCGCACGCGCGAGAGCGGCGAGCTGCATCTCTACAGCCGCTCGCGCCGGGAGCAGTGGCACAAGGGCGCGACGAGCGGCAACACGCAGGCGGTCCGCGCGCTGCGGCTGGACTGCGACGGCGATGCGCTTCTGGCCTTGGTCGAGCCCGCCGGCCCGGCCTGCCACACCGGCGAGCGCACGTGCTTCCACCACGGCGAGACGCGGCCGCCCGCGCCGCACGAGGCGCTGCCGGCGCTGGAGCGAACGCTCATGCAGCGCGCCGCCGAGCGCCCGGCCGGCTCGTACACCGTCACGCTGCTGGAGGACCCGCAGCTCGCGGGGGAGAAGGTGCTCGAGGAGGCCGAGGAGGTCACGCGCGCCGTGCGCGAGGAGACCGACGAGCGCGTCGACAACGAGGCCGCCGACGTCCTCTACCACCTGGCGGTCCTGCTGCGCGGGCGTGAGCGCTCGCTCGCCGGCGCCTACGACGTGCTCAATGGCCGTCGCGGCTGACCCGTCGCCGCCCGCCGGTGCCAGCGAGTCGCTGCCCGTCGAGCCGTCGCTCGACGAGGTGCGCGAGCTCGCCCGCGAGTTCAACCTCATCGCCCTGCGCCACTCGTTCATCGACGACACCGAGACGCCGGTCTCGGCCTTCCTGAAGCTGCGCGGCGATCCGGCCCGCCCCGGGGGACGGCATCCGGCGTTCCTGCTGGAGTCCGCCGAGCGCGGCCAGGAGGTCGGGCGCTACAGCTTCATCGGGGTGCGCCCGCGCAAGGTCGTGCGCTGGTCGCTGGGCGACGAGCCCGCCGACCCCTACGCCCACGCCGCCGCCGAGGTGGCGCGGCTGCGTCAGGCGCCCTGGCCGGACATGCCGCCGTTCGCCGGCGGCGCGGTGGGCTACTTCGGCTATGACCTCGTGCGCACGGTCGAGCCGCTCGGCGAGCCCAACCCGGACCCGGTCGGGCTGCCCGACATGGCGCTCATGCTCTCCGACGTGCTCGTGGTGTTCGACCACCTGCGCCACACGATCAGCGTGCTCGTCAACGTCTACGCCGACGACGACGACGGGACGGACCTCGAGACCGCCTACGCCGGCGCGGCCGCGACGATCGCGACGGTGCGCGAGCTGCTGGCCGGTCCGGTGCCGCGCCATCCGCCGACGCCCGCGCGGCCGCGGCCCGCCTTCGCGTCCAACATGACGCGCGAGCAGTTCGAGTCCAACGTGGCGCGGATCGTGGAGTACATCCACGCCGGCGACGCCTTTCAGGTCGTGCCCTCCCAACGCTGGTCGGCGGACCTCGACATCGACCCGTTCTCCGTCTACCGCGGGTTGCGCGTCGTCAACCCGAGCCCGTACATGTACTTCCTGGACTTCCTCGACTTCCAGGTCGCGGGCGCCTCGCCGGAGCCGGTGCTGACGGTGACCGGCCGCCACGTCGCGACGCGGCCGATCGCCGGCACGCGCCCGCGCGGCGCGACGCTGGCCGACGACGAGCGGATCGCCGAGGAGCTGCTGGCCGACGAGAAGGAGCGAGCCGAGCACGTGATGCTCGTCGACCTGGGCCGCAACGACCTCGGCCGCGTCTGCGAGTACGGCAGCGTCAGCGTCGACCGCTTCATGGCCGTCGAGACGTACTCGCACGTCATGCACATCGTCTCCAACGTCTCGGGCACGCTGCGCGGCGAGGTCACGGCGATGGACGCGCTGCGCTCGGTCCTGCCGGCGGGGACGCTGTCGGGCGCCCCGAAGGTCCGCGCGATGCAGATCATCGACGAGGTGGAGACGATCAAGCGCGGCGGCTACGGCGGCGCGATCGGCTACCTCGCCTACACGGGCGACCTCGACACCTGCATCCACATCCGCACCGTCGTCATCAAGGACGGCCGCGCGCACGTGCAGGCCGGCGGGGGCACGGTCGCCGACGCGATTCCGGCGTACGAGTTCGCCGAGTCCGAGGCCAAGGCGCAGGCGGTGCTGCGCGCCGTCGAGTTGGCCTCCCAGCAACCGGACTGGCCGTAGCGTGTGACATGGGCGAACATCGGAGCAACGGCCCTCATCCTCACCGCGAAGATGTGAGCCCTGGAGCGAAGCGGTTACTCGTCGTCGACAACTACGACTCGTTCACCTACAACCTCGTCCAGTTCCTCGGCGAGCTGGGGGCGGAGCTGGAGGTGGTGCGCAACGACGTCGCGTCCGTCGACGAGCTGCTCGAGCGCGCGCCCGATCGCGTCGTCGTCTCGCCGGGGCCGTGCACGCCCAACGAGGCCGGCATCTCGCTGGAGACGATGCGCCGCTTCCCCGAGGCCGGGGTCCCGACGCTCGGCGTCTGCCTGGGCCACCAGTCGCTGGCGCAGGCGTTCGGCGGCTTCGTCATCCGCGGGGAGCCGATCCACGGCAAGACGACCGTGATCACGCACGACGGGCGCACGATCTTCGCCGGCCTGTCGCCGACGCTGACCGTCGGGCGCTACCACTCGCTCGTCGTCGATCCCCGCCGCCTGCCGGACGCCTTCGAGGTCTCCGCGGAGGGGGACGGCATCGTCATGGGCATCCGCCACCGCGAGCTGCCCGCGGAGGGCGTGCAGTTTCACCCCGAGTCGGTGCTGACCGACGAGGGCATGGCGCTGCTGCGCAACTTCCTCGACGGCTGAAGCGCTGCGCGCGCGGCCGGTTCGGTGCGCCGGCGCGGCCAGTGGTCTGGGCTGCCGGCCCTGCTGAAACTGCATCGATGAGGGGGTCAGGGGTGGGGGCGGCGGCGCTTCGGCCGGGGCCTGCCCCGCACATCGGCTGGTCAGCTGGGGGTCCCCAAGATTCCGTCCATATGTGAGACGTATTCTTGGGGACCCCCTTTCAGCACGCCCCGCCGCACCCCCTCTCAACACGCCCCGCCGCACCGCCGGTCCTGGGCCGCACGCCCACACGACCCCCACTGACACACACCGTCAGCGATGCCGTTCGCCGACAGTCAAGTCGACGCGGCGCGACAGCGCACGGCAACGCCGGCCCCCATCGCCGCGGCCTACCCTGAGTGGGATGAGCGTTCCCCTGTCCGTCCTCGATCTCGCGCCCGTCGGCGCCGGCTCGACCGCCGCCGGCGCGCTGGCCGGCACGACGCGCCTCGCCCAGCGCGCCGACGAGCTCGGCTACTCACGCTTCTGGGTGGCCGAGCACCACAACATCCCGTCGGTCGCCTCGACGTCGCCGGAGGTGCTGATCGCCCACATCGCGGCGCGCACGCGGCGCATCCGCGTCGGCTCGGGCGGCGTGATGCTGCCCAACCACGCTCCGCTCGCGGTCGCCGAGCGCTTCGCGATGCTCGAGGCGCTGCACCCCGGCCGCATCGACCTCGGCCTCGGCCGGGCTCCGGGCACCGACATGCGCACGGCGCTGGCGCTGCGCAGCACGTCGCCCGAGCAGTTCGAGGAGCAGTTCGCGCAGCTGCGCGGCCACCTCGGCAGCGGCTACGGCGGGATGCGGGCGATCGCCGGCGAGCACACCGAGCCCGCGCTGTGGATGCTCGGCTCGACCGACGGCGGGGCGCGGATCGCCGCCAAGCTCGGCCTCCCGTTCGTCTTCGCCCACCACTTCCACCCGCATTTCACCGAGCCGGCGCTGGAGCTCTACCGGGGGCTGTTCGAGCCGTCGGACCTGCTCGACGCGCCGCGCGCGATCGTCGCGGCCGGGATCGTCGTCGGCGACGACGACGAGGACGCGCTGCGCCACGCGCTGCCCGGCGGCATCTCGATGCTGCGCCTGCGCCAGGGCCGTCCGACGCTGATCCCCACCGTCGAGGAGGCCGAGGCGCTCGTGCGGCGGCTGGGGGAGGCGGAGCTCGCCGTCGTGCAGGACGCGATCGGCCGCGCGGTCATCGGCGGACCGCAGACCGTCCACTCCGAGCTGCTGGACCTCGTCGAGCGGACCGCGGCCGACGAGCTCATGCTCGTCTCCCAGGTCGTCGACGCCGGCCGGCGCATCGCCGGCCTGGAGCACGTGGCGCAGGCGTTCGAGCTGGCGCCTCAGGTCAGCGCGGCGACGCGCGCGACCTGACGGCTCTCAGTAGCGCGGGCGGTCCTCCGGGTACACCGGGCGGCCCTGCTCGTCGTAGTACTCGGCGCGGTCGTCGTCGGCCACGGGCCTGCCGTCCTCATAGACCGGCGGCTGCCCCTGCGGGTGACCCGCCGGATGACCGCTGTCGTGGACGGGCGGCGCGTCGACGTGGACCGGTCGCCCCTTCGCGTCGATCGTCTTGCCGTCCGTGGTCGTGTAGACGCCGTTGTCCTCGTAGGCCGGGTCGCCGATGCCTGGCGCCGGCGGCGCACCGCCCGGGTAGACCGGCTGGCCCGCCTCGTCGTAGGCCGCCGGCGTGCCGTAGGCGTCGGCCGGACCACCGGGGCGGCCGCTGAAGCCGCGCCCGCCGGCCTGCGACTCCAGCGACGACGCCTGCTGGGCATGCAGTTCGGACGCGACCCGGTTGGCCTGCGCCTGCAGCTGCAGCTCGGCCTGCGCGGCCTCGTGCGGGTCGGTGGCCTGGGCATGACGCTCGACGGCCTCGGCCATCGGGTCGTGACGGGAGGCGCGCGCCGCGCCGCGGCGGCCGCGCAGTTCGGGGCCCTGCCCGCGGGCGGACAGCCCGGGACCTGCGTTGCGGGAGCGCATCCACATGAATGCGGCGGCGGCGATGACGGCGAGGACGATGAGGACGAGAAGGATCTCCATGTGACGTTCGATACCCGCGCGGTCCGAAAGCGGAACCCGGCTAGACGAATGACTCCGCTCCACGCGCCCGACGCGGGGCGACCTAGAATCGCCGCATGAGCGACCGCGAGCCGATGACCCGCACCTACCGGGCCGCGCTGGGCATCGCCACGCCGATCGTCCGTTTCTGGGGCCGGCTCGACGTCGAGGGGCGCGAGCACATCCCCGCCGAGGGCCCGCTGCTCATCGTCGGCAACCACGACTCCTACTGGGATCCCGTCGTCATCGGGATCGGGGCCATCCGCCAGCGGCAGATCCGGGCGCTGGCCAAGTCCTCGCTGTGGAAGGTCAAGGGCCTCGACAAGGTGCTCGACGGCATGGGCCAGATCCCGATCACGCGCGGCTCCGGCGACGCCGGCGCGCTGGATGCCGCGATCGCCGAGCTGCGCGCCGGAAGCTGCATCGGCGTCTTTCCCGAGGGCACGCGCAGCCTCGGCCGCACGCTGCGCCCGCGCAGCGGCCTCGGGCGCCTGGTCGCCGCCGTCCCGGAGGCCGTCGTCGTCCCGGTCGCCGTGAGCGGCACGACCGACATCACCGCCTTCCCGAAGCGCCCCCGGCTCCAGGTCCGGTTTCTGCCTCCCCCGGAAGGGATGCGCGACGGCGAGTCGGCCAGCGACTACGCCGCGCGGGTGGTCCGCGAGATCCGCGAGATCGCGCCGATCGCGATCGCCGGCCGCAAGCGCCGCAAGCTCGGCCCGCCGGCCGAGTGATTCCCACCGCCTGACCGACGAGTGGGCTCCGCGCGAACGTTGCACGCGAGACCCACTAGGCTGCGCGCCCTGGTGCCCGACCCCGTCCTCACGCCGGCGATCGACAAGGTCGCCTCGGGCCAGCACCTCAGCGCCGACGAGGCCGCCGCGGTGCTCGAGGTGATCATGGCCGGAGACGCCTCGGAGTCGCAGATCGCCGGCCTGCTGATCGGCCTGCGCACCAAGGGTGAGACCGTCGCGGAGATCGCCGGGCTGGCCCGCACGATGCGCGCGCTGGCGGCCTCCGTCGCGACCGCGCGCGACGAGCTCGTCGACACCGCCGGCACCGGCGGCGGGCGGCCGACCTTCAACGTCTCGACCACCGCCGCGCTGATCGCCGCGGGCGCCGGCTGCGCGGTCGCCAAGCACGGCAACCGCTCGGCGACCGGCCGCTCGGGGTCGGCGGACGTGCTCGAGGCGCTCGGCGTGCGCATCGACCTCGGACCGCAGGACGTCGGCACCTGCATCGACGAGCTCGGGTTCGGATTCATGTTCGCGCCCCGTCATCATCAGGCCACCCGCTTCGTCATCCCGGTCCGCAAGGAGCTCGCCGTGCGGACGATCTTCAACTTCCTCGGGCCGCTGACGAACCCGGCGGGCGCGCGGCGACAGGTCATCGGCGTGTCCGACCCGGACTTCCTGCAGGTGATCGCCGGCGCCCTGGCGCTGCTCGGCGCGGACCGCGCGTTGGTCGTATCCTCGCACGACGCGCTCGACGAGATGAGCATCTCGGCCCCCACCACGGTCGTCGAAGTCAACGGCGCCGATCTGAACACCTACACCGTGACCCCGGAGGACTGCGGGCTGGCCACGAGCCCCGACCCGCTGGCCACGCTCGGCGGCTCGCCGGAGGAGAACGCCGCGACGACGCGGGCGATCTTCGCCGGCGAGAGCGGGCCGCGGCGCGACCTCGCCGTGCTCAACGCCGGCGCCGCGATCTACGCCGCCGGCCGCGCCGACGACCTCTCCGCCGGCGTCGAGGCGGCCCAGGCGGCGATCGACGACGGCTCGGCCACGCGCGCCCTCGACGCGCTCGTCGCGCGTACACAGCAGCTCGCGGGGGATACGGCACCGACGTGAACGTCCTCGAACGCATCGTCGCCTCGACCCGCGAGGACGTCCGCCGCCGCCGCGCGGAGGTGCCCTTATCGCTCCTGGAGTCCGAGCTCGCCGTGCGCGGTGACGACCGCCCCTTCCAGGAGGCGCTGACGCTGCCCGGCGTCTCGGTGATCGCCGAGCACAAGCGCCGCTCGCCGTCGGCCGGCACGATCCGCGAAGGCGCGACCGTGTCCGAGGTCGTGCTCGCCTACCAGCACGGCGGTGCGGCGGCGCTCTCGATCCTCACCGAGGGCAGGCACTTCGGCGGCTCGCTCGACGATCTGCGCGAGGCGCGCGCGGCCTCCGCGCTGCCGATCCTGCGCAAGGACTTCATCGTCGACGTCTACCAGCTCTACGAGTCGGCGGCGGCCGGCGCCGACGCGATCCTGCTGATCGTCGCCGCGATCGACGCCGCGGCGCTGGCCTCGCTGCACGCCGAGGCGCGCGCGCTGGACCTCGACGTGCTCGTCGAGGTCCACGACGAGGAGGAGCTCGACTGCGCGCTCGAGCAGATCGATGCCGACGTGATCGGGATCAACAACCGCAACCTCGCGGACTTCAGCGTCGACATCGACCGCACCTACGAGCTGCTCGCCGACATCCCGGCCGGCAAGACCGTCGTCTCGGAGTCGGGCTTTCACTCCCGCGCGCAGCTCGACGAGCTCGAGCGCGTCGGCGTCGACGGCGTGCTCGTCGGGGAGTCGCTCATGCGCTCGGCCGATCCCGGCGCCGCGCTGCGCGCGCTCACGGGCGCCGACGAGACCGGCGAGATCCCGCGCTAGCGGTCTGAGCACCAGCTGCCGCCGGGCGGCCCGCTCTACAGTTGGACGTCATGGCGACGCGCATCAAGCACTGCGGGATCACGAGCATCGAGGACGCCCATGAGGCCGCCGAGGCGGGCGCCTGGGCGCTGGGAATGATCTTCTGGGACGGCTCGCCGCGGCGCTGCGAGCTCGACGAGGCGCAGGTCGTCGGCACCGCGCTGCGCCGCACGCTGAACCTCGTCGGGGTGTTCGTCAACGCGCGCCTGGAGGAGATCGACCGCGCCGTCCAGGCGGCCGGCCTGACGCACGTCCAGCTGCACGGCGACGAGGGGCCGGTCTTCTGCAGCGAGGTCGCGCGCCGCACCGGCGCGAAGGTCATCAAGGCCGTGCGCGTGCAGTCGCGCGCGACCCTGCAGGCGGCCGCCGCCTTCCACACCGACTTCCTGCTGCTCGACGCGCACGTCGAGGGCGTGCCGGGCGGCACCGGGCGCACGATCGACTGGGAGCTCGTGCGCGGCGCGAAGCTCGTCTCCCCGATCATCCTCAGCGGCGGCCTGTCGCCCGACAACGTCGCCGCCGCGATCGCGGCGACCGAGCCCTACGCCGTCGACGTCGCCAGCGGCACCGAGTCGGCGCCCGGGATCAAGGACCCGGCCAAGCTGGTCGCCTTCCACGAGGCTGTGCGCAGCGCCGACGAGGCGCCCGCCGCAGACGGCGTCGCGCCGGGCGAGCCGACGGCGGCGAGCGCCGCGCCTGCGGCAGGATCCGCACCGTGAGCGACGGCGCGCCCCTCGTGGAGTCCGGCGTCGAGCACCGCTTCGGTCCCTACGGCGGCCAATACGTGCCCGAGACGCTGCTGCCCGCGCTCGACGAGCTCGAGGCGGCCTGGGTCGGCGTGCGCGCGGACGCCGGCTACCTCGGCGAGCTCAACGGCCTGCTGCGCGACTTCGCCGGCCGCCCGACGCCGCTGTACCTCGCGGAGCGCCTGTCCGAGCTCGCGGGCCGCGAGATCTGGCTCAAGCGCGAGGACCTCATGCACACGGGCTCGCACAAGCTCAACAACGCCCTCGGCCAGGCGCTGCTGGCCAAGCGGATGGGCAAGCACCGGATCATCGCCGAGACCGGCGCCGGCCAGCACGGCGTCGCGAGCGCGACCGCCTGCGCGCTGCTCGGCCTGGAGTGCGTCGTCTACATGGGCGCCGAGGACATCCGCCGCCAGGCGCCCAACGTCGAGCGGATGAAGCTGCTGGGCGCGAACGTCGTCAGCGTCGAGGCCGGCGCGCGGACGCTCAAGGAGGCCGTCAGCGAGGCGATCCGCGACTGGGTGTCGTCGGTCGCCACCACGCACTACATCATCGGCTCGGCGGTCGGCCCGGCGCCGTACCCGGCGCTCGTGCGCGACCTGCAGCGCGTGATCGGCGACGAGGCGCGCCGCGAGCTGCTCGCGCGCGCCGGCCGCCTGCCCGACCGCGTCATCGCCTGCGTCGGCGGGGGCTCGAACTCGATCGGCATCTTCACCCCCTTCGTCGGCGACGAGGGCGTCGCGCTCATCGGCGTCGAGGCGGCCGGCGAGGGCCTCGACAGCGGCCGCCATGGCGCGCCGCTGACGGTCGGCGGCCGCGCCGGCGTCCTGCACGGCGCGCTGTCGGCGGTGATGCAGGACGACGACGGCCAGGTCACCGAGGCGCACTCGATCTCCGCGGGCCTGGACTACCCGGGCTCCGGACCCGAGCACGCCCACCTGCGCGACTCCGGCCGCGCGCGCTACGTCGCGGTCGAGGACGGCGCCGCGCTGCGGGCCTTCCGCGAGGTCACGCGCCTGGAGGGCATCATCCCGGCGCTCGAGACGTCGCACGCGCTGCACTACGCGATCCACGAGGACGGCGAAGGCTCGACCCTCGACCTCGTCTGCCTGTCGGGCCGCGGCGACAAGGACCTCGCCGAGGTCATCGCCCAAGAGCATGGGTAAGCCGGCCCGCGACCGCGTCCCCGCGGTCCCGCAGACCGGCGAGGACCGCATCGCCGCCGCCTTCGCCCTGCGCCGCGGGCGCGCCGCGCTGATGCCCTACCTCATGGGCGGCTTTCCCGACATGGCGACCTCGCGCGCGATCGGCGAGGCCTACGCCGCCAACGGCGCCGACCTCGTCGAGCTCGGCGTGCCCTACTCCGACCCGCTCGCCGACGGCCCCACGATCCACGCCGCCGGCACGACCGCGCTGCGCGCGGGGGCGACGATCGGCGGCGTGCTCGAGCTCGGCGCGGCGCTCGCGCGGCGCGTCCCGGTCGTGCTCATGTGCTACGTCAACCTCGTGCTCGCCCCCGGCGCAGAGACGTTCGTGCGCCGCCTGCACGACGCCGGCATCAGCGGCCTGATCGTGCCCGACCTGCCGATGGGGGAGGAGGCCGCGATCACCGAGGCCTGCCATGCGCACGGCATCGCGCTCGTGCCGCTCGTGGCGCCGACGACGACCGGCGAGCGCCTCGCGCTCATCGGCGCCCAGGCGAAGGGCTTCGTCTACACGGTCTCGGTGACGGGGACCACAGGCGAGCGGGAGGAAGGCCGGGAGCGGATCTTCGGCGAGCTCGTCGGGCGCGTGAAGGAGCACACGGACGCGCCGGTCGCGCTCGGCTTCGGCATCGCGACGCCCCAGCACGCCGCCGAGGCGGCCCGCGCCGGCGCGGACGGCGTGATCGTCGGCACGCGCCTCGTGCGTGCCGCGGCGGAGGCCGACGACCCGGCCGCGGCGACGGGCGAGCTCGTAGCGAAGCTTGCCGCCGGGCTCATCCGTTAGTCTGGCGCCGCTATGGGTCTCGTCATCGCCACCACAGTCGGTCTCTGCGCCTGGATCGTCCTCTGGGCGATCGGTTGGAAGTCCCTGGACGCGTTCCTCGTCACGACCGTGATCATCACGCTCGGCGCCATGGGCCGGATGCTCAACCCGTATCTGCCGGGCCGTCCGCAGACGGACTAGTGGGCCGCAGGCTTCGGGCGGCTACCGCCTGCGTCCTCGGCGTACTCCTGCTGGGGGCCACGGCCGGCGGCTGCGGCGGCGATGACAAGCGACCCGGCGTCACGAGCGGTCCCGACACGCTCACGATCTACTCGAGCCTGCCGCTGCAGGGGCCCGACCGCGCCCGGGCGCGCGACATGGTCAACGCGATCAAGCTCGCCCTCCAGCAGGCCGAGGGCAAGGTCGGGCCGTTCGCGATCACGTACGTCTCGCTGGACTCGGCGAAGCCCGGTGCGCAGACGTGGAGCGGCGACAAGGTGCTCGACAACGCCCGCCAGGCGGTCCGTGACCTCAACGGCATCGCCTACATCGGCGACCACGACTCGGCGGCCACCGCGCTGTCGGTGCCGTTGACCAACGAGGGCCACATCCTGCAGGTCAGCCCCTCGAGCACGTACGACGGGCTGACCCGGGCGAGCCGGCGCCAGGGCGAGCCCGAACGCTTCTATCCGTCGGGCGAGCGCACCTTCGGCCGCGTCGTGCCGGCCGATCACGTGCAGGCCTCGGCGCTGATCGGCTACATGAAGGTCCTCGGCGTGCGCAGCCTCGCGCTCATGGCCGATCGCCAGATCTACGGCG
>CAVUND010000002.1:0-43075 GCA_963742745.1 uncultured Actinomycetes bacterium | reverse complement strand
TGGACGTCCTGCGCTCGTCCTACACGGGCACGATGGCCGAGGGCGTCGGCGGCCCGCACGCGCTGCCGAAGCCCACCGCGTCCGGGATCGACGCCGCGCCGGAGCCTGTCGCCGCGACCGCCGCGAGCGCGCCGAGCCGGCCCCGCGCCGCCGGCCCGAGGACGAGGACTCCTAGTGGACATCGGCTGGTTTCTGGCGGTCTCGGCGCTGATCTTCGCGATCGGCGCCGCCGGCGTCCTCACGCGCCGCAGCCCGCTCGTGATCCTGCTCTGCCTCGAGCTCATGCTCAATGCCGCCAACCTCGCCCTGATCGCGTTCGCGCGCATGCACGGCAACCACGACGGCCAGATCTTCGCGATCATCGTCATGGTCGTCGCGGCCTGCGAGGTCACGGTCGGCCTCGGCGTGATCGTCGCGATGCACCGCCGCCGGCTGCCGATCGACGTCGACGAGATGCAGGAGCTGCAGGGATGAACGCCGTCAAGCTCTTCGCCTGGTGCACGCTGCTGTTCCCGCTCGCCGGCTGCGTCGCGCTGGCGCTCGGCGGCCGCCGGCTGCCCGGTCGCGCCGCCGGCTGGCTGGGCACGGGCGCCCTCGCGCTGTCGTTCGCCTCGGCGGTCGCCACGCTGGTCGCCCTCCAGGGCCAGGATCACGAGCACCGCCAGGTCGTCGCCGTGGCGTGGGACTACGCCGCGTCGGCCGGCCTCGACGCCCAGCTGTCGCTGCTGGTCGACCCGCTCTCGGTCTTCATGATCCTCGTCGTCTCCGGCGTATCGACGCTGATCCACCTCTACTCGATCAGCTACATCGCCTCGGACGCGGGCTACGTGCGCTTCTTCGCGTACCTGAACTTCTTCGTCTTCTCGATGCTGCTGCTCGTCCTGGCGGGCAACTTCGTGCTGCTCATCGTCGGCTGGGCCTTCGTCGGCGCCGCCTCGTACATGCTCATCAGCTTCTGGTACCGGCGCGGAACGGCCACGAAGGCCGGCATCAAGGCCTTCGTCATCAACGTCCTCGGCGACGTCGGCCTCGTGCTCGGCACGTTCTTCATCTTCAAGGAGGTCGGCACGCTGGACTTCCTGGGGACCTTCGAGAAGGCACCGGAGGTCTTCGAGCCCGGCGACGGGAACCTCACCGCGGGCTGCATCCTGCTGCTCGTCGGCGCGTTCGCGAAGTCCGCCCAGATCCCGCTGCACACGTGGCTGCCCGACGCGATGGAGGGCCCGACCCCGGTCTCGGCCCTCATCCACGCAGCGACGATGGTGACGGCCGGCGTCTATCTCATCGCGCGCATGCACCCGCTCTTCGAGCTGGCCCCGACGGCGGCCGACGTCGGGGCCGTGATCGGCTGCCTGACGCTGCTCGTCGCGGGCACGATCGCGATCGCGGTGACCGACCTCAAGCGCGTCATCGCCTACTCGACGATGTCCCAGATCGGCTACATGATCATGGCCGTCAGCGCCGGCGCCTACGTCGCGGGCCTCTTTCACCTCATGACGCACGCCTTCTTCAAGGCGCTGCTCTTCATGGCCGCCGGCTCGGTGATCGCCGCGATGGCGGGCCAGCAGAACCTCGACAAGATGGGCGGCTTTCGCAAGGCGATGCCGTTCACGTTCGGCTGCATGGTCATCGGCGGCCTCGCCCTGGCCGGCATCCCGCCGTTCTCGGGCTTCTTCTCCAAGGACGAGATCCTCCTGCTGGTCGGCGATCGCGGCGGCTGGTACTGGGGCCTGTACGTCGCCGGCTACGCGGGCGCGTTCCTGACCGGCGTCTACACGTTCCGGATGATCTTCCGCGCGTTCCTCGGCGAGCCCGTGCCCGAGGCGCGCGAGCTCGAGGAGGGCCACCTGCACCACGCCGACGTCCACACGAACCCGGCCACCGGCGAGGTCGAGGACACCGACGTCGGCTTCCCCGGCCCCGAGCACCACATCGCCGAGCGCGAGCCGACGATGAGGATGGCGATGGGAGCGCTCGCGCTGCTGGCGATCGTCGGCGGCGTGCTGCAGATCCCGAAGGTCACGCACGTCATCGACCACTTCCTCGAGCCGTCGTTCCACGACTCCGCGCTCTTCGAGCGTCATCCGAGCGACGCGATGATCGCGTACGGGATGCTGCTCGGTGCCGCCGTCGGCCTGGCCGGCATCGCGCTCGCCTACCTCATCTGGGTCCGCCGGCCGCAGATCGCCGTGGCCGCGCGTGAGCGCCTGGCGCCGCTGCACAAGCTGTTCGTCAACAAGTGGTACTTCGACGAGCTCATCGACATGCTCGTCACGCGGCCCGCGCGCTGGTTCGGCGCCTGGTCGCAGCAGACGTTCGAGCGCGTCGTTCGTCAACGGCCTGCTCGTCGGCGGCACGACCGGCATCGTGCGCGCCGGCTCGTCGGCGGTGCGCGCCGCGCAGACGGGCTTCCTGCGCTACTACGCCCTGCTGCTCGTCGTGGGCATGGTCGTGCTCGCCTTCTACTTCCTCATGAACGCATGACCGTCCACCTGTCGATCGTCCTGTTCCTGCCGCTGGCGTTCGGCGTGCTCGGCCTGCTCGCGCCGTCGAAGCTGGCCGGCCGCGTCGCGCTGCTGGGCACGGCGCTGACGCTCGCCTACGCGGTCCTGCTCGTCGTCGATTTCGAGTCCGGCGCGGCGGGCCAGCAGTACGTCACCGACGAGACGTGGATCGCCGAGCTGGGGATCTCCTACAAGCTCGGCATCGACGGCCTGAACCTCCTGCTCGTCGCGCTGACGGCGATCCTCTGGTTCTCCTGCACGCTGTGGGCGAACCTGAAGGATTGGGAGCGCCCGCGGCTCTTCTACTTCCACCTCATGCTCGCCGAGACGGCCGTGCTCGGCGCGCTGCTGGCGCAGGACCTCGCGCTCTTCGTCGTCTTCTTCGACCTCATGCTCGTGCCGTTCTTCTTCCTCACCGGCCAGTGGGGCGAGGGGCGCCGCGTGCAGGCGACGATGAAGCTCGTCATCTACACGCTCGTCGGCTCGCTGCTCATGCTGACGGCGGCGATCGCCACCGGCGTGCTCGCGGCGTCGGGCTCGCAGGAGCTGTCGTTCGCCTTCAGCGACCTCGCCCAGCGGCCGCTGTCGGAGTCCTCGCAGAACTGGATCTTCCTGTTCTTCGCGGCCGCGTTCCTCGTGAAGATGCCGGCCTTCCCGCTGCACGGCTGGATGCCCGACGGCTATCGCTCGATGCCGCTGCCGGTGCTCGCGGTCTTCTCCGGCGTGCTGAGCAAGGTCGCCGCCTACGGCTTCCTGAAGGTCTGCCTGCCGCTGTTTCCCGACGCGGCCGAGAACTTCCAGATGCTGCTGCTGCTCATCGCCCTGGCCTCGATCCTCTACGGCTCGGCGATGGCGTTCACGACGACCGAGGTGCGCCTGATCCTCGGCTACTCGTCGGTCGCCCAGCTGGGCTTCATCACGCTCGGGATCTTCGCGCTCAACGACCAGGGCTCCCAGGGCGCGCTGCTGCAGGCCTTCAACCACGGGCTCGTCGTCGCGCCGGCGTTCTTCATCGTCGCGCTGCTGGCGGCGCGGGCGGGCGGCTCGCAGGACCTGCGCGACATGGGCGGCATCGGCATGCGCGCGCCGGTGCTGGCGACGATGTTCCTGATCGTCGCGTTCGCGACGCTGGCGATGCCCGGCTCGTCGAACTTCGTCGGCGAGTTCTACATCGTGCTCGGCGTCTTCACCGAGAAGATCGTCATCGCGATCGTCGCGACGGTCGGCATCGTGCTGGCCTCGGTCTACGCGCTGCGGCTGTTCATCGGCGCCGTGCACAACCGCACCGGGCCGCGCGTCGAGTCGCGTGAGATCTCGCTGCGCGAGGGGCTCGTGCTCGTGCCGCTCGTCCTGCTCATCCTGGCCATCGCGCTGTATCCGCAGTTCGCGCTGGAGCGCAGCGAGAAGACGGTGACGTCGCTGTCGGCGCCGTCGCCGACCGCCGCCGCCGCCGCGGCCGCCGAAGCCCTGCCCGGCGGGACGCCCTACGCGCCGCTGGAGGAGACCCCATGATCCTCGCCGCGGCCGAGAAGATCGCCGGCCCGCACATCGACTGGGCGGGGCTGTCGCCGCTCGTCGCCGTGTTCGGCGGCGCGCTCGTCGTGCTCCTGCTCGGGCTGTCGCGCTCGCGCGCCGCCCGCGAGACCGCCGTGCCGGCGTTGTCGATCCTCGCGCTGGCGCTGGCCATCGTCTTCAGCGTCTGGCAGTGGGGCGAGCGCGAGGACCTCATCGCCGGCGCCCTGCGCCTCGACGAGCTGACGCTGACCCTGACGGTCCTCTTCTGCGTCGCGGGCATCGCGACGGTGCTGCTCTCGTGGCGTCACGTGGCGCCGCGCGAGGCCGCCCACGGCGAGTACTACGCGCTGCTGCTGACGTCGATCGCGGGCATGATCGTGCTCGTCGCGGCGCAGAACCTCGTCTCGGTCTTCCTCGGCCTCGAGCTGCTGTCGATCCCGCTCTACGTGCTGTGCGCGACGGAGATGCGGCGCGCGTCCTCGCTGGAGTCGGGGCTGAAGTACCTCGTCATCGGCTCGGTCGGCTCGGCGACGCTGCTCTACGGCCTGGCCTTCCTCTACGGCGCGACCGGCTCGACGGACTTCACCGGCATCGCGGAGGCGCTCGGCGGCGTGAGCGAGGCGATCAGCGATCCGCTGCTGCTGACCGGCATCGCGCTGACGATCGCCGGCCTGGCGTTCAAGGCCTCCGTGGCGCCGTTTCACCAGTGGACGCCGGACGTCTACGAGGGCGCGCCGACGCCGATCACGGCGTTCATGGCCGTCGCCACGAAGGCCGCGGCGTTCGGCGTCATGCTGCGCCTGTTCGACGTCGCGCTGATCGACGCCGCGAGGGACTGGGCGCCGGCGCTGGCGGTGCTCGCCGCGTTGACGATCATCGTCGGAAACGTCGGCGCGCTGGGCCAGACGTCGCTGAAGCGGCTGCTGGCCTACTCCTCGGTCGCGCAGGCGGGCTACATGCTGGCGGGCGTCGTCGTCGCGACGCGCCTGGGTCTGCAGGCGGCGGTGTTCTACCTCGCCGTGTACCTCGTCATGAACCTCGCCGCGTTCGCCGTCATCGTCGCCCGCGAGCGCGAGACGCCGCTGGGCGACGACATCGCCTCGCTGAACGGCATCGGCGCGACGCGGCCGCTGCTGGCCTGGCCGATGACGATCGCGATGCTCGCGCTGGCCGGCATCCCGCCGACCGCCGGCTTCTTCGGGAAGTTCTATCTCATCGACGCCGCCGTGGACGACGGCTACACGTGGCTGGCGGTGTTCATCGTCGTCGGCTCGATGATCTCGCTCGCGTACTACCTGAAGGTCATCGCGGCGATCTGGATGACGCCGTCGGAGGACGAGGCGGGCGTGGCTGTGGCCGCGGCCGACGACGCCCCGCTGACCGGCGGCGACCAGCCCGTGCTGGCCGGCGGGTCGGACGAGGCGACGGGGCTGCGGGCGACCGGCGAGGTCGTGTTCGTCGCGGTGGTCTTCGGCGCGCTGACGCTGATCCTCGGGATCGTGTCGTCGCCGCTGTTCGACGTCGTGCGCGACGCCGGCGCGGCGCTCGGGCTGCAGTAGCCGCGCTACGCAGCGTCGCCCTCGTGGACGGGCTTCGGCCGGTCCGGCCGGCAGAACTGCTTCTATGAGTTGCAGTCTCGTGCAGCGAGCGGTCATCGGCTGCGGCGCAAGCGGGCGCGAGGATTCTGCGAACTTCCGCCGCTCAGCGCGGTCGCTGTGACGAAGCGTCGCGGGTGGGCGTGTCATCGTCGCGTGACAGACCGACCACCCCTCGCCGGCCCCGGACCCGCCGCGGCACCAGAACTCACGTCAGGATGCATTCGACCGACGCGAACGCGACACGACAACCCGGAACACGAAGGAACCGAACGCCGCGAACACCGAGCGGACGCGCGCCAGCGGGTAGAAGACCGGCGTGACCACCGACGAACACGAAGACCGCGACGCGCCCGAGGGCGCGACCACCACCGGACAGGGCTATCCGGAAGAGCAGCCGGCCGGCGCCGGCATCGACGCGCGCGAGCATCCCGAGGACGACGTCGTCGAGGACGACGACGCGCCGTCGACGAGCCCCGCCCGCGACGGCGATCCCGGGCAGGCGACGGGCAACCCACGCGCCGCCGGAGGCGGGAAGAGCCAGTAGGCGTGGGCGCTTCGCCTATTGGACATCAACTGACGTTACATGCTACGGTGGCGTCATGAGCGCTTTCAACAGCACCGCCACGATCCTCGCCGCATCACTCGAGAACAACGCCGGCGGCGCATCGGCCGCAGACCTCGGTCTTGCCGGGGCCATGGGCGGATTCGCGCTGATCTTCATGCTGATGGGTGGTCTCGGCCACCGCGGGGACCTGATTCCCACGCTGGGCTGGTTCGAACGGTTCTCCGAGCGGGTCTCCGGTCAGCCGGCGTGGGCTTCACTGCCGTGCGGCCTGGCGATCATCTCGCTCATCACCGCCCTGTTCGGCCTGTACTGGGACGTGTCGCTGCACATCGACAAGGGCCGCGACGAGGGCGTCTTCAGCAACCCGAGCCACTTCTTCATCCTCGCCGGCCTGTACGGCATCTTCGCCGCCGGCTTCTTCGCCATCTGCCTCGGCCGCGAGGAGCGCGCCGACCGCCCGGGCCCGACCGCGGTGCGCATCGGCAAGGACTGGTACGCCCCGCTGGGCGGCATCATGATGATGGTCTGCGGGTTCTTCTCGCTCATCGCGTTCCCGCTCGACGACTTCTGGCACCGCCTCTTCGGCCAGGACGTCACGCTCTGGGGCCCGACGCACCTCATGCTCATCGGCGGCGCGGTCATGACGCTCGTGGCGATCGCGATCATCCAGGCCGAGGTCGTGCGGGCGATGAAGACCGCCGGCGTGATGCACAAGGAGCTGGCCTGGGTGCGCCACCTGCGCGTCGTCTGGCTGCCCGGCGGGCTGCTCGTCGGCATGTCGACCTTCCAGGGCGAGTTCGACTTCGGCGTCCCGCAGTTCCAGATGATCTTCCACCCGATGCTGATCATGCTCGCGGCGGGCCTGACGCTCGTCATGACGCGGATCTGGATCGGGCGCGGCGGGATGTTCGGGGCGATCGGGTTCTTCCTCATCGCCCGCCTCCTGCTCGACGTCGTCATCGTGCACAACGCGCTCGGCGAGTCGCTCGCCCACTTCCCGCTCTACATCGTTGAGGCGCTCTGCGTCGAGGTCGCGGCGCTCATCGTGTCCACGCGGCGCCCGCTGGCCTTCGGCCTCACGGCCGGCGCGCTGATCGGCACCGTCGGCCTGGCCGCCGAGTGGGGCTGGTCGCACGTCTGGATGCCGCTGCCCTGGTCGGTCGAGATCCTGCCCGAGACGATCGTGATGGGCCTCGGAATGGCCCTCGCCGCGTCCGTGCTCGGCGCCTGGATCGGCGCCCGCCTGTCGGCCGACGACCTGCCCTACGCCGAGACGCGGCACCTGCGCTGGCCCGCCGTGGGCGCGGCCGTCGCGGTCTTCGTGCTGCTCGCGCTGCCGCTGAACACGCAGGCCGACAGCGGCGTGAGCGCCAAGGTCGCGCTGACCGACGTCCAGAGCGGGCCCGAGCGCACCGTCCGCGCGACGGTCACGCTGACCCCGCGTGACGCGGCCGACAAGGCCAACTGGCTGACGATCACGTCCTGGCAGGGCGACGGCCAGCTCATCACCGACCGCCTCGAGCGCGTCGCACAGGGCGTGTACCGCTCGACCGAGGCGGTGCCCGTCCACGGCGAGTGGAAGACGATGGTCCGCCTGCACACGGGCAACTCGATCGCCGGCCTGCCGATCTACGCGCCGGAGGACCGGGCGATCCCGGCGCCGCGCGTCGCGGCGCCCGCCAGCTTCGAGCGCGACTTCTTCTCCGATCGTCAGCTGCTGCAGCGTGAGCTCAAGCCGCAGAGCGACGCGATCACGAACGCCGCGTACGGCACCGTCCTCGTGCTGGCGCTGGGTCTGCTGGCGATGCTCGCCTGGGGCCTGCACCGTGTCGGCACGACCGCGGGTCGCCAGCGTCCCGCCAGCCTGCACGAGTGGGCGCAGTCACCGGCTCCCGGGGATCGCGACGACACGGCGGTCGCAACGGCGCCGAGCCGCCGGTGTACGCGGCGGCCAACGGGTCCAACGGTCCAACGCCTCCAACGGGCACGAGGAGCTACCCGAGTGGGCCCGGCGGCCACCGGCGGACTCCGATCGCGAGACCGCAGGCTCGAGCGCCGAGCGATGAGCATCCTCGACCTCCCGACCTCCGGGGCGCCCGCCCCGGAGGGCGACGACGACCGCGCCGTCCCGCACGTGCGCCTGGCGATCGTCGGGACCGGCTTCGCCGGCCTCGGCCTGGCGATCCGCCTCAAGCAGCAGGGCATCGAGGACTTCGTCCTCCTCGAGCGCGCCGACGACGTCGGCGGCACCTGGCAGGCCAACACCTACCCGGGCTGCCAGTGCGACGTCCCCTCGCACCTGTACTCCTTCTCCTTCGCGCCGAACCCCGCCTGGACGCGGACGTACTCGCGCCAGCCGGAGATCTGGCAGTACCTGCGCGACGTCGCGGCCGAGCACGGCCTGTACCCGCATATCCGCTTCGGCCACGACCTCACCGGCGCGGCCTGGGACGACGAGCGCGGCCGCTGGAACGTCGAGACCTCGCAGGGCGCCTGGACGGCGCAGCTGCTGATCGACGCGACCGGCCCGCTGAGCTACCCGGCGGTGCCGCGCATCCGCGGCATGGGCAGCTTCAAGGGCACGATGTTCCACTCGGCCGAGTGGAACCACGACCACGACCTCTCCGGCGAGCGCGTCGCGGTCATCGGCACCGGCGCCTCGGCGATCCAGCTCGTTCCCCGGATCGCCGACACCGTCGGCCAGATGCACGTCTTCCAGCGCACTGCGCCGTGGATCCTGCCCCACCAGGACCGGCCCACCACGCGCTTGGAGCGGCGCCTCTACAAGACGTTCCCGTTCCTGCAGAAGGCCGTCCGCAGCGTCGTGTACTGGAGCCGCGAGAGCTTCCTGCTGGGCTTCATCTCAAACCAGAAGCTCATGGGGGGCGCGGAGAAGATCGCGGGCGCGCACATGCGCCACCAGGTCAAGGACCCCGAGCTGCGCCGCAAGCTCGAGCCGAAGTTCCGGCTGGGCTGCAAGCGCGTGCTGATCTCCAACGACTGGTATCCGGCGCTGACGAAGCCCAACGTCGAGCTCGTCACCGACGGCATCGACGCGATCCGCGGCAACACGATCCACCTCGCCGACGGCAGCACGCGCGAGGTCGACACGATCATCTTCGGCACCGGCTTTCACGTCACCGACCCGCCGTCGGCGAGGCTCGTGCGCGGCCGCGACGGCCGCACGCTCGCCGAGCGCATGCAGGCGGGCGTCCAGGCCTACCTCGGCGCGACGATCGAGGGGCTGCCCAACTACTTCAAGCTCATCGGGCCGAACACCGGCCTCGGCCACAACTCGATGGTCTACATGATCGAGTCGCAGCTGCGCTACGTCATGGACGCGCTGCGCGTGATGGACGAGGAGGCCATCGCCGAGTTCGAGGTGCGCCCCGAGGTCATGGCCGCCTACAACGCGCAGATCCAGGCCAAGCTGCCCGGGACGGTCTGGATGTCGGGCTGCTCGAGCTGGTACCTCGACGCCGACGGCAAGAACACCACCGTCTGGCCGGACTTCACGTGGCGCTTCCGCCACCGCACGCGGCGCTTCAACACGAAGGCCTACATCCTGCGCCACCACACCGAGGTTCCGGTCGGCGCGGAGGTGAGGGCGTGATGCTCCTGCGCTCACGCTACGACGTCGCCGGGCGGACGGTCTTCATCACCGGTGCGGCGCGCGGGATCGGCGCCGAGGCCGCGCGGCGCCTGCACGGCGCCGGTGCCAACGTCGCGCTCGTCGGCCTCGAGCCGGAGAAGCTCGCGGCGCTGACCGAGCAGCTCGGGCCGCGGGCGGCGTGGTTCGAAGCCGACGTCACCGACTACGACGCCCTGCGCGACGCCGTCGACGGCACGATCGGCCGCTTCGGCAAGGTCGACGTGGCGATCGCCAACGCCGGCATCCAGTTCATGGGCCGCATGGCGACGATGCCGCGCGAGCACTTCGAGCGCACGCTGGAGGTCAACCTCATGGGCACGTGGCGCACCGATCGCGCCGTGCTCGACGAGATCGTCCGCAACCGCGGCTACCTGCTGAACATCGCCTCGCTCAGCGCGGCGAGCCACACTCCGCTGATGGGCGCCTATACGGCGTCCAAGGCCGGAGTCGAGGCGATGACCGACGCCCTGCGCGTCGAGATCGCGCACACCGGCGCGCGCGTCGGCTGCGCCTACTTCGGCTTCATCGACACCGACCTCGTCAAGGCGAGCTTCGCCCACCCGTCGACGACGGGCCTCACCTCCACGCTGCCGAGGTTCATCGCCCAGCCGGCGCCCCTGCCGCTGGCGATCGACGCGATCGAGCGCGGGGTGGCACGCCGTTCGGCCCGGCTCTGGGCGCCGCGTTACGTCGGCGGCGCGCTGGCCCTGCGCGGCATCCTGCAGCCGCTGACCGAGTGGCAGCTGCGCCACAGCAAGGGCCTGCCCGCCTCGCTGCGCCTCGCCGATCCCAACCCCGACCGCCCCGACGACCAGGATCCGCGCCTGGGCGTGTCGCGCAGTCCGGCGCCGGGGGAGCTCACCAAGCAGACCTGACCCGCGGGCGCGGCGCGGCGCGGCGCGGCGCGGCGCGCGCGGGCGGCGCGGGGGATCCTCTACCCTCGCCCGCTTGCGACCACGCCGACCCGCCACACCCGACGAGGAGCTGATCGGCGCCCAGGAGGCGGCGGTCGCCCATGAGATCACCGACGCCACGCGCGTGGAGCGGATGGCCGCCGAGCTCGAGATGGGCTTCGAGGCGCTGCAGGACCTGCATCGCGCGGTCTCGGTGTTCGGCTCGGCGCGCAGCGTGCCCGGCTCGCCGAGCTACGAGCTGGCGCGCGAGGTCGGGCGGCGCCTCGGCGAGGCCGGCTTCGCGGTCATCACCGGCGGCGGTCCCGGCGCGATGGAGGCCGCCAACCGCGGCGCACGCGACGTCGAAGCGCTCTCGGTCGGGCTGAGCATCGACCTGCCCTTCGAGCACGACCACGAGCACCGCTGGGTCGACCTGGCGCTGGACTTCCACTACTTCTTCACGCGCAAGGTCATGTTCGTGCGCTACGCCAACGCGTTCGTCGTCCTGCCCGGCGGCTACGGCACGTTCGACGAGCTCTTCGAGGCCCTGTGCCTCATCCAGACCGAGAAGATCCGCCACTTCCCGATCGTCCTCGTGGGGACCGACTACTGGTGCGGGCTCATCGACTGGCTGCGCGAGACCGCGGCCGGCGAGGGCATGATCTCCGTGACCGACCTCGACCTCCTGCACGTCACCGACGACCTCGACCTCGTCGTCGAGATCGTCGAGCGGGCGGCGGTCGAGCAGGGCGTCTGAGCGGTTCCCTCGATCCACCTGGATCCGAATCGCTGCCGCAGCTCGGGATCACATCGCGCCCTTTCGGGGCGCGAGCGACCCCGCGCCACAAGCGAACGCGCATCGGGGCGTGCGGCCGCGGCCGGCGCTACTGCTTGTGCCTCGTTGGGACAGCGACCGCGGCGCCGCAGGCTGAGCCTAGCCTCGGGCAGATATCTGTTGCACGGCCCACCCGTTGCCGTCCGGATCGCTGAAGAAGACGAACCCGACATTGTCGAGCCGGTCGGGCTGAGGTGCGGGGTTCTCGCCCATGACCTGGATCTCACCGACCTTCACCCCTTGCTCGCCGAGCTGAGCGCGTGCCGCGTGGATGTCGCGAACGACCAGCTGCAAGCCCTTGAGGGGCCCGGCGGCATTTCCGGAGCGACCGTCCCCTCACCGATGACGATCGAACAGCCAGACCCGGGAGGGGTCAGCTGAACGATGCGATTCCCCTCGCTGACCCGGACATCGTGGTCCACGTTGAACCCGAGCTGCTCGGCGTAGAACGCCTTGGCGCAGTCCACATCCGAGACGGGGACCCACACCACTTCGAGCGTCCAATTCATAAAGCGTCTCCTGTGTCGTCGTAGGCGGGACCCTTCAGCTGTAGTGGACCCCTCGGCTATGAGACCACGCGAGGGCATTGAACTCATCGGTACCGATCGAGTTCCGGCCCGCGCGAGCCGCGTCACGTGCCGTGCGGGAGCGAGCCTTCGAATGCGAGCGAGGACGCTCGCTCGGGACGAGGAGCAGCAGCGCCGCCAGCCGGTCCGGCCCCGGCGTCTTACACAGGCACAGGTGGACGCTCCGACCCAGCCTCGCTGCGTTGCCGCTCGCGCTCTCCGCTTTTCGCAATCGCGCCTGAAGGGAGCGTGCTCATCGAGGCGCCGCGGGAAGCCATAGCCGGTCCCTTCGAGGAACCCGCCGAACGAATTCCCGTGGCTCACAGAAGGACGCGCGTATTCGTGCGACCTCAGGCCTCGTCAGGCAGCGGCCCGATGAATTCGATGCCGTACTGCCTGGCTGCTTTGCCGATCTCCGATTCCTCGATCGACGTGGCCGGCGGTTGACCGCCCGGCTGCGAGGGCAGGGTGATCGCGCGGTAGAAGTCGCCGTGGCGGGCCGTCGTGAGGATCAGGTAGCGGGCTGTCTCAGACTCGACCCGGAAGCCGTGGACAGCGCCGGCGGGCACGTGCACGAACGCACCCGCGCCGGCGCGGACTCCCGGCTGGTCGCCGAGAAGTACGTGACCTCGCCTTCGAGGACGTAGAAGGACTCGCGATCGTCCTCGTGGCGGTGGAGCGGAACCCGTTCACCGCGCTTGGCTTGCTCGTCGACGAGCGCGAATTCCCCGTCGGTTTGATCTCGAGTGGCGAGGAAGTAGGTGTACGTCTCGCCGAACCATCGCAGCTCGGACTGACCAGGGTGATACAGATACGCGTCGGTCGTCATTCGGGCCTTCCGTAGGGGTTGGGGCAAAGAAAATTTCGAGAAGTGCCCGCTCCAGAAAGCGGACGAACGTCGTTGGGAAGGCGGTCAAGCGGTCGAGGCCATCCGGCCTGCGGAGGTCTGCGCGTCAGCAGGCCTCCAGACGAGCGAAGCGATCTTTCGGTCGGCGCGCTACCGGTCGCGCCGACACACCCCCCGACTGTAGGCCTTCGAACTGAAGCGGCGCAAGGCGCGCACTCGCGCTCAACGCTTGGCGGCTGCCCCGACGGCGACGTATCACAAACGCGGTCCTCGGCGAAACACGGAGTGCATCCCACTTGCCAACGCCTACCGGGAGCACCTGGTCGCCGACCAACCGCGGCACCACAGTTCATGACTCCCGGTCGAGCGGATGCCGGCGAAGACGACCAAGAACGCTACTCCGGCGAGCAAAGCACACGCTCAAGCCGCGCCGCGCAACAACCCGCTTCCGCTCTCGCGCGGCCGCGGCCGGCGCTACTGCTTGTGCCTGAGGGAGCACTCTCATCGAGCCCTGCGGGAAGTCCATAGCTGTCGGCGCCGCCTGAATACTCACCCCCTTCTGAGGCTGTCGCGCAAAGGTTGCGGCGTCGCTGGATCGGCGACGAGATGTCGGTCGTGAAGGGTGCGTGCCGGGGCCGGGTACCTGGGCTATCCCGCGGCGGGGGCGTGGCGGTAGAGCTTGAGGAGGTTGTGGGTGGCGGCCAGCAGCCGCCATTCGGATCGGCATGCGGGGAGGCCGCGGCGTTGGAAGCGGTCGGCGCGTCTGGTGACCTTGGTCTGAGCGAAGATCGGTTCGATCATCTGCTGTCGTCGCCGGTAGAGGCCGGCGCCAATGTCGCTTGTGATGACGCGTTGCATGTGGGCGTAGAGGCCGTGGACGCGCTTGTCGCGCAGCTTGCGCTGACCGGCGGAGCGACGACGCGCGGGCGCTGCTATCGCGATTGACGATCACCTGGCTGCCCTGCGATGACGAGCTCTTCGATATGCGGCACGTTCCAGTACCCGCCGTCGGTGAGCACGTCGTCGGGCGGCGCATCGATCCCGTCCGCGGCGGCTCGTCGCGGGCGGCACGGATCATCGGTTCAGCAGCCGTCCGTCGGGTGAGTCGGTCGTGAGCTCGGCGGCGAGGATGGCCTGCGATTCGGTGCAGACCGCTTGGGCGTTGTAGCCCTGCACGATCGGCGTCAGCCGCTTCGTCGAGGATCTCCTCAACGATCTGCTTGTACGTGCGGTTTGCTCGGATCGACGCGTTGCCTGAGACCTTCGTGCCGTCGACCGCGATCAGCCCGACCTGCACGAGGCCCGCCTCGGCGCAGAGCCCCAGGACGCTGGTGAACAGCTCGCTGATCGCTTGCTCGTGACGGACCCTGAACCGCGTTCGTTCCGGACTCGGTTTGCCGGTCCTCGAGAGGAACGCAAGTAGCCGATCGTGCACGCGGAGCGACGCAGATTCGACACACCGACCGCGTGACGCGAGCGTTGGCGCTCGACCGAGGGTGCCGCGTCGTCACCATCCCGTTTGGCCGTCCGATTTTGAGATCCCGTAGGGGGTGCCATGCGGGGCTCCTCGCCGCACCCGCAATTCGTGAGCTGAGCGACCGGGGTTCGGATGAGCCGGCATCCGGGATTCGGCTGACGAGCGACACCCCGCCGCGGCACTCCTCGGGTCTCAGCCGCCGCCCGCTCCGGCCGCTAGCCTCCCGAGCCCCGTGGAGTACCCCGTCGAGACCTTCAGCGCCGCCGAGCGCGCACGCCTCGAGCCGCACTTCACGAACCTCGACGAGCCGGTCTTCGCGCTCGTCAACCTGCCCGAGACCGTCAAGGGCGCGCTGTTCGCGCGCTACTCGCGCTACCAGGGCACGCTGCGCCGGCTGTACCTCGACGAGTTCGCCGACTCGCTCGGCGCCGGCGCCGCCGACGGGAGCGCGGCGACGTACGACAACGCCGAGGGCGCCCGCGCGGCGGACTTCTACGAGCGGATCTTCGTCGGCTACGGCGACGACTCGATCGCCCAGCTCGGCGGCGCCCACATCGCCTGCGAATGGACCTCCAACGTCCTGACGAAGGTCCTGCAGCGCCCGCGCCTGGGCGCCTACCTCGAGCAGTCCACGCGCTACATCGCCTACGACGCCCCGATCGAGGGCACGTCGCGCTACCGCTACTACCACGACGACCAGCTCGGGCCGGAGTACGAGGCGGCGATGGACGACATCTTCGGCATCTACTCCGCGTCGCTGCCGCGCGTGCAGGCGTGGGCCGCCGACACCTATCCACCCGGCGCGGGCGAGTCGCCGCAGGCGCACGCGCGCGCGATCAAGGCCAAGGCACTGGACCTGCTGCGCGGCCTGCTGCCGGCCGCGTCGCTGTCGCACATGGGGATCTTCGCGACCGGCCAGACCTACGAGCAGCTCATCCTGCACCTGCTCGCCCATCCGCTGCCGGAGGCGCGCCACTACGGCGCGATGATCCTGCGCTCCGTGCAGGACGTCATGCCGAGCTTCGTCTCGCGCGTCGAGCGCCCCGACCGCGGCGGCGAGTGGGTCGGCTACCTGCAGCGCCGCGAGCAGGCGGCGGAGCGCTGGGTGGCGCGCATGGGCCTTGACCGAGCGGCCGGCGACGACGGCGCCGGCGGTCCGTCGGTGCGCCTCGTGCACCACGACGGCGACGAGGACCTCATGCTGGCGGCGCTGCTGTTCGAGGCCTCGGCGGCCGACGAGCGCACGACCCGCGCGGCCGTCGGCGACCTCGACGACGACACGCGCGGCGCGCTGCTCGCCGATCTCCTCGGCGGCCGTGCCAACCGCCGCCACCGCCCCGGCCGCGGCCTGGAGTCCCTGCGCTACCGCTTCGAGATCGTCAGCGACTACGGCGCGTTTCGCGACCTGCAGCGCCACCGCATGCTGACCTGCCAGTGGCAGGCGCTCACGCCCGACCTCGGCGCCGGCGTCCCGCACGAGCTCGACGACGCCGGCGTGGGCGGCGACTACCGCCGCGCGCTCGAGGTCTCCCACGACGCCTACGAGCGCCTGCTCGACGCCGGCCACGATCGCCGCGCCGCGATGTACGCCCTGTGCCTCGGCTACCGGCTGCGCTACGTGCTCGACCTCAACG
The DNA here is from genome assembly GCA_963742745.1 of uncultured Actinomycetes bacterium. Lineage (GTDB taxonomy): Bacteria > Actinomycetota > Thermoleophilia > Solirubrobacterales > Solirubrobacteraceae > CADCVQ01. The sequence goes on along the minus strand of CAVUND010000002.1, from coordinate 26,989 downwards.
CGCGCGAGGCGATGCAGCTCGTCGAGCTGCGCTCCGGGCGCGAGGGCCACCCCTCCTATCGCGCCGTCGCGCACGCGATGCACGACCACATCGCGGCGGTCCATCCGGCGGTCGCGGCGGCGATGACGCATCTCGACCGCGAGACCGAGCCGCGCCTGGAGCGAATCGTCTCCGAGCTGCGCACGCAGGCCAAGCTCGATGCCCGCTGACCGTTGATAGATTGCCGGGTGGGTCTTGGCGACCACCCAGCCGAATACTCGGCTTTCGGACGAGAAGGGGGCTGCCAGATGGACGAGGGTGATCGAGCGACGCAGACCAGCAAGCTGGGCAGCCTCGCCGTGCGCAGCGAGCGCGAGGGCGAAGCGCACATCATCGAGCTCATCGGCGAGCTCGATCTCGATGGCGCTCCCAAGCTCGAAGAGGCGCTGCGCGCCGCCGAGTCCGGCGACGCGACCTCGATCGTCGTGGACCTCGGCGGCCTGGAGTTCATCGACTCGACCGGACTGCGCCTGCTCGTGATGGCCGCCGAGCGCTCGCAGAACGGCCGCTTCTCGCTGCTGCGCGGGCCCAAGCAGGTCCACCGCGTCTTCGAGATCACCGATCTCGTCGACCGGCTGCCGTTCGCCGACTGACGCGGCGGCGCGCCGCGTCTACTCCTCGTCGCGGCGCTCGGCCACCTTCCCCTCGAGCTGGGCCATCACGTCCGGGTCGCGGAGCGTCGTGACGTCGCCCAGCTCGCGGCCCTCGGCGATGTCGCGCAGCAGGCGGCGCATGATCTTGCCCGACCGCGTCTTGGGCAGGTCGTCGGCCCAGATGATCCGCTTGGGCCGCGCGAGCTTGCCGATCCTCTTGGCGACGTGCTCGCGGATCTCGGCGACGAGCTCGTCGGTGCCCTCGAGGTCGCCCTCGAGCGTCACGAAGCAGACGACCGTCTGGCCGGTGTCCTCGTCGGCGGCGCCGATCGTCGCGCACTCGGCGACCTTCGGATGCGAGACGACGGCCGACTCGATCTCGGCCGTCGACATGCGGTGGCCGGAGACGTTGAGCACGTCGTCGACGCGGCCGATGACCCAGAAGTAGTCGTCCTCGTCCTCGCGCGAGGCGTCGCCGACGAAGTAGGTCTGCGGCCCGAACTTCTCGAAGTACGTCGAGACGTAGCGGTCGTCGTCGCCGTAGAGCGTGCGCAGCATCGACGGCCACGGCTCCTGCAGCGTGAGCAGGCCCTGCGTGTCGCGCGGCAGCTCCTCGCCGTCCTCGCCGACCACCGCCGCCACGACGCCCGGCAGCGGCTGCGTCGCCGAGCCCGGCTTGCACGCCGTGATCCCCGGCAGCGGCGAGATCATGATCGCGCCGGTCTCCGTCTGCCACCACGTGTCGACGACGGGGCAGCGCTCCCCGCCGATGACGTGGTAGTACCAGACCCAGGCCTTCGGGTTGATCGGCTCGCCGACCGAGCCCAGCAGCCGCAGCTTGGAGAGGTCGTGGCGGCCCGGGTACTCCTCGCCCCACTTCATGCACGCGCGGATCGCCGTCGGCGCGGTGTAGAAGAGCGTCACGCCGTAGCGCTCGCACAGCTCCCACCAGATGTCCTTGTCGGGGTAGTCCGGCGCGCCCTCGTACATGACCGACGTCGCGCCGTTCATGAGCGGCCCGTAGACGATGTAGGAGTGCCCGGTGACCCAGCCGACGTCGGCGGAGCAGAAGTAGACGTCGCTGTCGGGCTTGAGGTCGAAGACCGCCTTGTGCGTCCAGGCGACGCACGTCAGGTAGCCGCCGGTCGTGTGGACGATGCCCTTCGGCTTGGCCGTCGAGCCGCTGGAGTACAGGATGTAGAGCGGGTGCTCGGCGTCGAGCGCCACGGCCTCGCACTCGTCCTCGGCGGCGTCGAGGATCTCGTCGTAGAAGACGTCGCCCTCGCCCATCGGGCAGTCGATCCCGGTGTGGCGCACGACGATCGTCGTCTGCACCGGCATGCCGACCTCGTCGACGGACTTCTTCGTCTCGGCGACCTTGCCCTTGCGCCGTGAGCCGTCGGCGGTGATGAGCACCTTGGCCTCGGAGACCTCCATGCGCTCCTTGACCGACTCGGGCGAGAAGCCGCCGAAGACGACGTTGTGCGGTGCGCCGATCCGCGCGCAGGCGAGCATCGCGACGACGACGGCGGGGATCATCGGCAGGTAGATCCCGACGACGTCGCCCTGCTGCACGCCCTGCGCCTTCAGCGCGTTGGCGAAGCGCTTGACGTCGCGCAGCAGGTCGGCGTAGGTCAGCTCGCGCTCCTCGCCCTCCTCGCCGCGCCAGTAGAACGCGACGCGATCGCCGTTGCCGGCCTCGACGTGGCGATCCAGGCAGTTGTACGACGCGTTGATCGTGCCGCCGGTGAACCACTTGTAAAACGGCGGGTCGGAGTCGTCGAGGGTCGTGTCCCACTCGCTGAACCAGTCCAGCTCGCGCGCCTGCTTCTCCCACCACCCCAGCCGGTCGGCGGCCGCCTCCTCGTAGACGGCCGGGTCGTTGAACAGCGCGTCGCGGGCGAACTCCTCGGGCGGCGGGAACGTCTCGATCTCCAGCAGTTCCTCCAGCCGCTGCGACAGGGCTTCGTGGGACTTCTCGTCGACGCTCACGCGTTGCTCCTCTCTCGCAGCTCGATGCGGCGGATCTTGCCGGTCAGGGTCTTGGGCAGGTCGTCGACGAACTCGACGATCCGCGGATAGGCGTAGGCGGACAGATGCTCGCGCACGAACGCGGAGATCTCCTTGCCGAGCTCATCGCCGGGCTCGTACCCGGCGGCGAGCACGACGAACGCCTTGACGACGTTGCCGCGCCGCTCGTCGGGCCAGGCGACGGCGGCGGCCTCGGCGACCGCGGGGTGCTCGAGGCACGCCGACTCGACCTCGAACGGCCCGATCCGGTAGCCGGCCGAGATGATCACGTCGTCGGCGCGGCCCTCGTACCAGATGTAGCCGTCCTCGTCCTGCGAAGCGGCGTCCTTCGTGTGAAACCACTCGCCGCCGAAGGTCTCCCGGCCGGCCTCCTCGTTGTTCCAGTAGCCGAGCGGATAGTGCGGGTTCGAGCGCGCGCGCAGGCAGATCTCGCCGCGCTCGCCGGTCGCCACCGGGCGCTCGTCCTCGTCGAGGATCTGCACGTCCCAGCCCGGCATCGGGCGGCCCATCGAGCCCTCGCGGACCTCCATGAAGGGGTAGTTGGCGACGAGCGGATAGCTCTCCGACAACCCGTAGTAGTCGAGCACGGTGACGCCGTACTGCTCGCGAAACCAGCGGATCGCCTCGGGGTTCAGCGGCTCGCCGGCCGAGCAGACGATGCGGAAGTCCTGCGGGTAGCGCGTGCCGGCGTCGCCGATGCCCATCATCGAGCGGATCGCGGTCGGCGTCGCGAACACGTTCGTCGGGCGGTGGCGGCTGAGAAACGCGAGCTGGCCGTGCGGGTCGAAGCCGCCCTTGCGCTGCAGGACGACCTGGATCGCGCCGTAGCGCCAGGGCCCGAGCAGCGGCGCGATGCCGGCCGCCCACGCCCACTCGCCCATGCCGTGGAAGCGCTCCTCGTCCTGCACGTCATGGCAGTAGACGAACTCCTCGTGGCCGAGGATGTAGCGATGGGCGTGCAGGATGCCCTTGGCCAGGCCGGTCGTGCCGGAGGTGTAGTAGAGCTGGGCGGGGTCGTCGCAGGAGGTGTCGAGCGTCTCGTGGTCGGTGGAGCCGGAGTCGAGGTCGCCGGGCTCGAGCACGAGCACGTCGGTCTGGCCCTCCACCCGCGCGCGGTTGGCCTCGTTGGTGACGCAGACCACCGCCTGCGAGTCCTTCAGGCGGTGGCTGATCCCGTCGTCGCCGTAGAGGATCGACATCGACAGGAGGATCCCGCCGATCTTCCACGTGCCGAAGAACGCGGCGGCGGTCTCGGGCGTCGGCGGCAGGAGCATGGCGACGCGGTCGCCGCGCTGCACGCCGGCCTCGAGCAGGCGCAGGGCGAAGCGGTTGGCCATGTCCTGCAGCTCGCCCCAGTGCACCTCGCGGACGGTGCCGTCGGGGTCCTCGTGGATCATCGCGAGCTTGTCGCGGGGATGCTTGTCGCAGACGTCTGCGGCGATGTTGTAGCGCTCGGGCACCTGCCAGGAATGCGCGGCGCAGGCTTCCTCGTAGGTCATCGTGACCGCACCGTACCCCGTTGGAGCGGGTCTAGCGGCGCTTGCGGCTCTTCTTCTTCTTCTTCGACGCGGAGTGCGGCTTGGCGGGCGGCGGCTCCGGGGCCGGTGTCTCCGGCGGCTCGGCGCGGCCGCGGCGCGGGCGGCGCTCCTGGGGCTCCTCGGCGTCCTTGGCCGGGGTCTCACCGCGCGCGGCCATGCGCTGCTCGCGGATCTCCTGCTGCGTCGGCCACGGTTGCGCCTCGCCGGTCTGCCAGGCCGGCGGGTTGCCACCCGGCCAGCGGCGCATGAGCAGCACGCCGAGGGCGACGAACCAGAAGATCTTCACGAACGGCAGCTGGCCCTCGAGCTGGGGCAGGAACGACAGGACGCCGACGATGATCCCCAGCACGCCCATGAAGCGCGTGAGCAGGCCGACGCGCATCGCGTTGAGCGCCGTCAGCGCGATGCCGAGGCCGAGGATCGCCGAGCCCAGCCCGCTGAGCTGGACGGCCCCTGTCGTGAAGTCGTCGGCGAGCGCGTCGCGGGCGGCCGCCTCGCCCTGGCGCGCGGCGTCGGCGAAGCCCGACACGTCGCCGGCCAGCGCGATCGCCGCGATGGCGCCGGCGATGACGGCGAGCACCGCCCCGGAGATCGAGGAGACGAGCGCGATCTTGTTGAGCTGCGGGTTGCGCGCCTTCGAAGACCGGTAGAGGTAGACCATCGACACGCCCATCAGCGCGATCGCCACCGCCGAGACGAGCCGGGCCGAGACGATCTCGGCGATGTTGTCGTCGAGGAAGAGCGCGACGCGCGCGATCGGCCCGGGGCCGTCGCCCGGCAGCAGCCCGAGCTCGGAGCGCAGCGTGTCCAGCACGTACAGCGTCGGGAAGCCGCTGTTGCCCGCGATCGCCAGCAGCGAGCCGACGAGCGTGAGCACCCCCGCCCCGATCGCGGCGACACCGGCCTTGGTGGCGCGGCGCTCTTCTTCGGCGAGCGTCTGCTCCGGAGTGGTGGTTGCGGCGGTGCTGCGGTGCTCGTCTTCGGCGAGCGTCTCCTCCGGGGTGGTGGGCACGGCGCAAGTGTATGTTGCGTCCGTGGAGATCCGGGACGTCATGACCGAGGGCGTCGTGAGCGCGGCGCCCACCGCCACGGTCCGCCAGGTCGCCGAGCTCATGCGCGAGCGCAACGTCGGCTCCGTCGTCCTCGTCGGCGACGACGGCGAGATCTGCGGCTTCGTGACCGATCGCGACCTCGCGCTCGGCGCGCTGACCGACGGCCGCGACCCCGGCGACCCGGTCGACGCGCACGCCTCCGCACCGGTCATCACCGCCGAGCCGCGGATGGGCGTCGAGGCGGCGGCCGAGCTCATGGTCCGCCACGGCATCCGCCGCCTGCCGGTCATCGACGCGGGGCGCCTGACGGGGATCGTCACGCTCGACGACCTCGCCGTCCGCACGGGCGACCTCGAGCTCGCCCAGCACATGACCGCGCAGATCACGCGGGCCGCGCTGCCGGGCTTCTACTTCCACGACCGCGGCGGGTGAGCGAACCCCACGGCCGCAACGGGGGTCGTCGAGAAGACGTCGCTATGGCAGGCGAAACCTCGACAACCCCCCCGGATCGCTGCCCGGCCTGCGGCGCATCGGCGCTCGCGCCCTGGCAGATCGTGCCCGCCTCGGACCCCGCGCTGCCGGGTGCGTACGCGCTGCTGCGCTGCGGGCGCTGCGGCACGGCCGTCACGCTCGATCCCGCGCCCCCCGAGGCCCACGAGGCCGGCGCCTACGGCGGCGGGACGCCGCGCGGATCGGGGCTCGCCGGGCCGCTGCTGCGCAGCTTCGACCGCCGCCGCCTGAGCTTCCTGGCGCGCGCCGGCGCGCAGCCGCCCGGCCGTCTGCTCGACATCGGCGCGGGCCGCGGGCGCTTCGTGGCCGAGGCGCGCGCGGCGGGCTGGCAGGCGGAGGGAATCGAGCCGTCCCTGCGCGGCATCGAGGGCGCGCGGGCGCGCGGGATCGAGCTCGAGCAGGCCGGCATCGAGGACGCGGCGATCGCGCCGGGCTCGCTGGACGCGGCGTCGCTGTGGCACGTGCTCGAGCATCTCGACGATCCCGGCGCGGCGCTCGAGCGGATCGCCGGCTGGCTGGCGCCGGACGGCCTGCTGCTCGTCGGCGTGCCGAACCTCGCCAGCGTCCAGGCCCGCGCCGGCGGCGAGCGCTGGTATCACCTCGACGTCCCGCGCCACCGCACCCACTTCACCGTCGCCGGCCTGCGCGCGCTGCTGCGCGGCCATGGCCTCGAGCCGGTCGCGACCCACCACCTGCTCGCCGAGCACAACCCGTTCGGCCTGTGGATCTCGCTCGTCAGCCGCGCCACCGAGACGCCGTCGTGGCTCTACCACGCGCTGAAGCGCAACGCGCCGCTGCGCAGCCGCGACGCGCTCGTCACCGCCGCCGCGCTGCCGCTCGTGCCCGTCGCGATCGCCGCGGAGGTGGCGTTCGCGCTGGCGCGGCGCGGCGGGACGATCGCGGTGGTCGCGCGGCGGGTGTGAGCAGTCCGTGCGCTTCGCGCGGCGTCCGCGGGCCAATTCGCGTGGTTGAACTGCATCGATGAGGGTGTGACGGGCGGGAGTGTCGGCGCGTGTGCCAGGGCCGGGGAGGGGATCGCGCTTGCGCGATGCACTACTGCCGGATCGCGCTCCGGCAAAGGCGTCGCCGGCAGAACCGCATGAGATGGGTGGACTTCTGCCGGACATCCGAGGCCGCCTCGGCGGTCTGGCAGTTGTGCATCCGTGGTGCGTGAACGAGCGACGAGCCGATCGCGCAACCCTCCCGTTTCGTCGCTGCTTCACCGCAGTGATGCACGAGCGACAGGCCGTCCGTTGCGCGCCCTCGGTTTGTCGCTGCTTCACGCCCGCGGTCGGCTTGTTCATGCGCGGACCGCCCAACCGGCACAACCGCCAGCGACCACGGGCGTGACACCCTCAACGATGCAGTTCGACCACGCGACGCCTCAGCCGGACGACGGCCCCGGCGCCTCGAGCGCGAGCACTGCGGCCACGACGTCGCCGTCGTCCAGCCGCAGTGCGCCCGGCACGAGCCGCGCGATGGCGTCCGCCGCCGCCACCACGTGCGGCGCGCTGCGAGGCCCCGTCACCGCCGCGACCGGCACCGCGATCGCGCGCAGCTCGCGGCGCGACGGCGACCAGCTCGACTGGCCCGCGTAGTCGGCGAAGAAGCCCCGCGAGGCCGCGACCGCCCGCGGAACCCGCGCGTCGTCCTCCGCGACCCCCGCGCCGCCGAGCCAGGCGCGCACCGCCGCCTGCGGGCCGCCGTCGCGCAGTCCCCGCTCGAGCAACGTGCGCTCGCCGGCCAGCGCGGGCGTCGCCGACGCCGGGACGAAGGCGTGCAGCGGCGGATCGGCGAGCACCGCCGCACGCACCAGATCCGGCCGGCGCACGAGCAGCTCGAGCACGACGAGCGCGCCGAAGCCCTCGCCGGCGAGCAGCGCCGGCGCGGCGTCGATCGCCAGCGCCAGCGCGGCGACGTCCTCGGCCTGCTCCTGCACGGTCGTCGCCGCGTACGGCTCGGGCGCGCCGCTGGCGCCGTAGCCGCGGCGATCCAGCGCGACGGCGCGCAGCCCACCGGCGGCGAGCTCGGCCAGCGCGGGCTCCCACGCCAGCGCGTCGGACGCCATCCCGTGCACGAGCACCACCGCCGGACCGTCGCCGCGGGAGAGGTAGTGCAGCGCGACCCCGGCCCCCTCGACGTGTGGCATGACCCCCGACCCTAGATGAGTCGCTTGCCAGGCCCGCCGACCCAGCCGGTGCATCGTCCCTCAAGTCCGTTTGCCCTCGGACGTTCGCTGCCGCCGACCCAGCTAGGCTTGTCCACATGGAAGGTGGATTCGGAGGACTCTTCGGCGACCCCGACGAGCTGGCACGCAAGATGGCGGAGTTCGCCGAGTCGATGCAGGCTCAGCAGGGCCTCGTGTGGGCCGACAACGCGATCAAGCTCGCGGTCGAGATGACCGTCGCGGCGATCAACCGCGTCAACATCCAGGGCACGATCGAGCAGCAGGCCGAGCAGATCCGCGCGGTCATGGCGACCGTCTTTCCCGACGCCGTCGCGCTCGTTCGCGAGGCCCGTCAGGGACTGCAGTAGCCGCTCGAGCCAGCTCGGGCGCGTCGCCCACGTCGCTGGACCCGAACCCCTCGGCGAACGCCGCGGCGTCGTCGCGCGCGGCCGCCTTCTCGGCCTCGCGCTCCTCCTTGCCCATCCGCATCGCCTCCTTGAAGGAGCGGATCCGGAAGATCCCGACGAGCGCGGCGAAGCCGGTCCCCAGCGTCGCGACGGCGATCACGATCTGCTGGCCGACCGAGTAGGCGGCGACGGTCGCGCCCGACGCCGCGCCGGCGAACACCTTCACGAGCAGCGCCTGCTGGATCCCGGCGCCGCCCGGCGTGAACGGGAAGACCGCCGCGATCGCGTTGACGCCGAGCACGAGCAGCACGTTGCGCACCGAGCCGCCGACGTTGAAGGCCTCGAGCAGAAACCAGAACGCCGTGAAGCGAAAGACCCAGCCCGCCAGCTGCCAGGCGAAGACCTCGCGCAGGTAGCGGCGGCGGTCGCGCAGGATCGTCAGGCCCTGGCGCACCCGCTCCCAGAAGGCCTTCACGCGCTGCGAGAGCACGGCGAAGCCGACGAGCACGGCGACCGCCGACGCGGTCAGGAGAAACAGGGTGAACTTCGGATGGCTGGCCAGGAACGACAGGTCGAACGCCTCGAGCTTGGCGAAGTCCGGCGGCTTGGGGAACACGCCCTGGCTGAACGCGAACGCGAGGATGAAGATCGCCATGAAGGCATCGAAGACCGCCTCGACGCAGATCGCGGCGCCGACCGCCGGGTACGTCGCGTGCGGGATCGAGCGCTTGACGAGAAAGAGCTTGATGACGTCGCCGCCGCGCGCCGGGATGACGTTGTTGAAGCCGTAGGCGGCGATGTACGCCCCCCAGATGCGGCGAAACTGGATGCGCTCGTCGGGATAGGCCGCCCGCAGCGTGTGAAAGAACGCCCGCGAGCGCAGGGTCAGGTAGATGACGAAGGCGGTCGCGCCGAGCAGCATCGACGGCCAGCCCACGCGCGACAGTGAGTCAAAGAACGAACCCACTGCGTCAAAGAACGAAGCGATGTTCGACCCGATGGATCCCTGGACGGGCATGCGGGTTCAAGAGTACGGGGGGTCAAACTTTCGTCCTCGGCTGCCGATACGGGCATCACGATGCCCGCCGTCGCCACCGCGCCCGCGCCCCGCTCCCCGCGCATCCTCTCCTTCGCGCGGATGGGCGACGAAGCGCTGGCCGGCCGCGCCGCCGCCGGGAACACCGCCGCCTTCGCCGCGCTCTGCGAGCGCTATCACGACCCGCTGCTGGGCTACTGCCGCTCGATCCTGCTCGACACCGACGACGCGCACGACGCCACGCAGAGCGCCCTGGAGAACGCGCTGCGCGCGCTGCCGCGCCGCGAGCCGGGCCGCCCGCTGAAGCCCTGGCTGTACCGGATCGCCCACAACGAGGCGATCAACATCGTCCGCCGCCGCCAGCCGATCGCCAGCGGCGTCGAGACCGACGACCTGCTGTCCGTGCCGGGACCGGAGGTCGACTCCGAGCAGCGCAACCGCCTGGCCCAGCTCGTCGACGACCTGCGGATGCTGCCCGAGCGCCAGCGCGGCGCGCTGGTCATGCGCGAGCTCAGCGGCCTGAGCTACGACGAGATCGGCCTCGCCCTCGGCGTCTCCAACGAGTCGGCGCGGCGCGCCGTCTTCGACGCCCGCACCGCCCTGCACGACGCCCACGACGGCCGCGCCACCGAATGCACGAGCGTGCGCCGCTGCCTGTCGGACGGCGACCGCCGCCACCTGCGCGCCCGCGGCGTCCGCGCCCACCTGCGCGCCTGCGACGACTGCCAGACCTTCGAGCGCGCGATGGGCATGCGCCAGACCGACCTGCACATGCTCGGCCCGTGGCTGGCCGGCGGCGCCGGCGCCCTCGGCCTGCTCGGCTACGGCACGAGCACCGCCAGCGCGAGCCTCCTGCTCGCCGGCGGCGGCGGCGCCGCCGCGGTCGGCGGCAGCAGCCTCGGCTGGACCGGCCTGCCGGTCGCCATCAAGGGCTTCGCGGTCGCCGCCGTCGTCGCGACGACGGGCACCGCCGCCGTCGAGCTGCCCAAGGTCGTCAAGCACGCGTCGCCGGCGCAGTCCGCCAACCGCGTCGCCAGCGCGCCGGCCGCGCTCTCCCCGCTGCACAACCAGGTCCGCGAGCAGGCGCTCGCCGATGCGGCCACCGCCCGTCGCGCCCGCCGCGCCCGCAACGCCCGCGAGGCCGCCGCCGGCGCCCGCGTGCGCACGAGCGAGGACGCCGCCGACGCGGCCAACCTCGCCGACGCCCGCCGCGGCGCGCAGGTCAACCCGATCACGCCCGTGCCCGCCGCGTCGGTGACGCCCCCTGCGACGACGACGCCCGCCGACGCCCGCCGGCCGGCGACCGTCGCCAGGACGCCCGAGCAGCTCGCGGCCGAGGAGCTGCAGCGCGTGCGCGATCGGATCCTCGCCGCGTTCAACGACGCCCAGCGGATCGCCGCGCCCGGCACGCAGTCGGCGCTCGCGGCGGCCAACGCGCTCATCGAGAGCACGCTCGGCTCGATCGGGCCGCTGCTGCACGACATCCTCGGGACCGTCGGGCTGAAGCTGCCGTCGGGCACGCCGACGACGCCGTCGCAGCCGTCGGGCACCCCGACCGTCACGAACGTCCTGGCCCCCGTGCAGTCGCTGCTCAGCGGGGTCGACGGCGTACTGAAGAGCTTGTTCGGCCGGCGCTAGGAAGAGCGCCAACGCGCCAACAACGGGACGGATCCCAAGTACCGCATCACAACCAGGGGCCCCCGCCGTGGTAGGGGCAGAAGGACAAACGAAAAGGCAAACCCGTCGCGAGGCGGGCGCGCAAAACCAGGGGCCTCTCGCAGGCCGCCCAGTTGCCGAAGGGGGCACAAACCTCATGTCTCAGTCCCGCCGTCTCGTCGCTGTCATGGCGACACTCGCCACGCTGGTGGCCGTTCCGGCCACAGCGTCGGCGTCCACGAACTCCGCCGCTCCGACGAAGGCCGCCGTTCAGGCCAACGTCGACAAGGCGACGAAGGCCGTCAAGCGCATCAAGCGCTACGCGCGGCTCGGCGACTCCAAGCAGGTCGCCAAGCAGCTGAAGATCGCTCGCTCGCAGTCCGCGGCGGCGTCGAAGTCGGCTCGTCGGATGGCCAACGCCGCCGACACGCAGTCGGAGAACCTCAAGGCGGCTCAGGCGCTGACGCTGGCCGGCTCGCAGTACGACGACCTCGTCGAGGCGATCACCGCGATCGTCGACCAGGTCGCCGGTCAGGTCCAGGCGCAGGTCGCCAACTCGATCGCCCCGAGCCTCGCGGGCAAGCAGAAGATCATCGACGTGCTCAACCAGATCCTCCCGCAGGTTCCGGCGCAGGCGCAGCCGATCATCGCTTCGATCATCGCCGCCCTGGGCGCCGGTGACGCGACCGAGGTCGTCAACCTCAACGACGCCGCCACGTCCGGCGGCCTGCCGGTGAACATCTCGGCGATCGTGAGCCAGTGCCTCGGCATGGCGACCGCGATGATCGACGACGCGTTCGCGATGATCCAGAGCCTGCTCCCGATGCTCCCGGCCGTCGTTCAGGGCCCGCTCGCGCAGGTGCTGAACATGGTCAACGGCATCGTCGGCACGATCGTCCCCACCGTCCTGTCGACGGTCACGGGCCTCATCGACGGGATCCTGGGCTCGCTGCCCTTCGTCGGCGGCACGTCGGCCTCGGCCGGTGGCGCGTTCGGCCTCGGCGGCCTGCTCGACGGCATCCTGGGCGGCGGCAGCGCCGGTGGCCTGGGCGGCATCAGCGGCATGATCAGCAACCTGCTCGGCGGCCTCCTCGGCGGCGGCTCGGGCGGCTCGTCGCCCATCGCCGGCATCGGCGGCGTCATGAACACCGTGACGGGCCTGATCAACAATCTCCTCGGCGGCCTGCTCGGCGGCGGGGGTCTGGTTCCCTCCACATGAGCCACAGCGGCGGCCCCTCGGGCAACTCGATGCGCTCCTTCACGGCGAACCCGTGGCGGGCGTAAAAGGGAAGGTTGCTCTCCTTCGAGGACTCGAGGTAGGCCGCCGCGCCGGTCTCATCACAACGCAGCAGCATGGGAAGCAACAGGGCGGAGCCGATACCTCCGCCCTGTTTGCGTGGGTCGGTGCCGATGACCGAGAGGTAGTAGTGCGGCACGACCGGATGGCGGCGCTCGATCTCGCGCACGGCGCGCGTCGAGCGCACGATGTGCGGCAGCAGGACCGGCAGCATCGGCAGCATGCGCAGCGACTGGCGAAAGTCCTCGCGCCAGCGCCCCGGCGGCGCCCACAGCGCCGCCCCTGAGCGCTCCTCGTCGGTGAAGATCAGCCCGTGGCCGGCGAGCTGGCGCAGGCGGATCGCAAAGAACCGCCGGCCGTGGCGCAGGCGCCGCGCCGCGTCGGGATAGAACCACGCCGTGACCGGGTCGTCGTAGAACGCGCGCGCCAGCACCTCGGCGAGCACGCCGAAGTCCGCCGGCACCGCGTGGCGCACGCCTGCGGGCGGGGCGCCGGCCATCGCCGGCTCAGATGGTTGATCTCGAAGTGGCGTGCCTGCCATCCGCGGGTGCGCGAATTCGAAATCAGCCATCGGAGGGCTGATCGAGCAGCTCCAGCACGCGCTCGACGGGCCGCGCCAGGAGGGCGCGGTCGCCGCGCACGGCGATCGGCCGCTGCATGAGACGGGGGTGCTCGACCATCGCCGCGATGATCGCGTCGTCGCTCGCGCCCTCGCCCTCGCCTCGCCCTCGAGCAGGCCGAGCTCGGCCACGAGCGGTTCGCGGACGCGCAGGATGTCGCGCGCGCCCAGGCCCGACTTCGCGAGCAGGCCGCGGATCGTCGCCTCGTCGAGGCCGGTCTGGTGGTACTCGACACCCTGGTAATCGACGCCGCGCTCGGCCAGCAGGGCCGCCAGGTTGCGGCACGTCGAGCAGCGCGAGACCTCGTAGATCGTCAGGTCGCTCATGGCGCCCAGGCTACTTGCGCGAGACGGACTCGCAGTTGCTCTTGACGCTGTCGATCTTGTCGGCCGTCACCTTGTCGCTCTTGCCGCTGCCGCAGTCGACGGTGTCGCGCACGTTGTCGCGCGCCGAGACGCGGTCGTTGCCCGAGCCGGCGCTCACGCGGTCGCGCCCGCCGCCGCCGCTGATCTTGTCGTTGCCGGTGCCGCCCGTGATCCGGTCGACGCCGGAGCCGCCGCTGAAGTTGTCGTTGCCCGCCCCGCCCGAGAGGGTGTCGGCACCCGATCCGCCGCTGAGCGTGTCGCTGCCGGCGCCGCCCGACAGCCGGTCGATCCCCGAGCTGCCCGACAGCGTGTCGTTGCCGTCGCTGCCGTTGACGCGGTCGTTGCCGGCCCCGCCGCTGGCGCGGTCGTTGCCGGCGGCGCCGGAGAGCACGTCGTCGCCGTCGCCGCCGCTGAGCGTGTCGCTGCCGAGCTCGCCGTAGAGGCAGTCGTCGCCGGCGAGTGCCTCGAGCGTGTCGTTGCCGCCGCCGCCGCGCAGGACGTCGCTGAGCGGCGAGCCGGAGAGCGTGTTGGCGCCCGCGGTGCCCTGGACGAGCAGGCCCGTCTGCGGGCACCCGCCGGGCTTCGCCGTCGGCGGCTGCACGTACTCCTGGGCCGAGGCGCCCGCCGCGATGCCGGCCGCGAGGGCGATGCACGCTGCGCTGACTGCTCCGACGTTCGTGCGGGTCATGCAAGCCCTCCTCAGCCTGCCCTGCTTATACATGAACGGGGGCGTCCGGCCTACCGCACGCGCACGGCGCGCCGCACGGTCGCGGCGCGCGGCGCGCGCACGTGCACGACGTAGGCGCCGGGGGTCGCGGTGCTGCTGCGCAGCCGGGCGGTGACCGGCCGGCCGGCGCGGCCCGCGACGCGCGTGCGGGCACGCACGGCGGGGCCGCGGCGCAGCTCGACGACGACCGGTCCGGTCGACTTCGGCGTCAGCGTGACGGCGAGGCCGGTGCGCGTGCGCAGGCGCGCCCGGCGGACCGTCGCGGTCGTGCTGACACTCGGCCGCAGCCGCTGGCTCGGCGCGCGGTACATCGCGGCGAACGCGGGCTTCTTCCGCAGCGCGTAGGTCATGAGGCCGAAGTTCGCGCTGTCGGACGCCGGCGGGTCGTCGAGCAGGCCCAGCCAGCCGATGCCCGCGACGGCGGGACCGAGCGCGTCGGCGAGGCGGAAGCCCGCCGTCAGGTAGCGGCCCTGCGCGGCGCGCGAGACGTAGGTCGCGAAGACGCGCGAGCCGCGATCGGACTGGATCGTGTACTCCGACAGCCACAGCGGCACGAGCCGGCCGTAGATCCGCCGCGCGTCGCGGCTGATCGTGTCGACGTCGCTGATGTCGCGATAGCCGCCGGCCAGCGGCTTGGCCGTGATGTCCGGGAAGCGGAACGGAAACGGGTTGTGGCCCAGCCAGTCCAGCCGCGGCCGCCGGCGGTTGGGCAGGCGCATCCAGCGCAGGAAGTCGGCCGGCTTGACGGTGCCGCTCGTCCACGTGTTGGCGCCGATGACGATGTTCGCGCGGCTGGCACGCTTGAGGGCCGCGTAGGACGCGTCGAGGATGGCCGCATAGGCGCGCGGGCCTCGTGCGCTGTCGCGCGCGTTGGGCTGAAAGCGATCGGCGCGGTTGGGCTCGCCCCAGATCATCCAGCGCCTGACCGCGGGGTAGCGGCGCGCGGCGGCGGTGAGGAAGTCGGCGAAGTCCTGGGCGCGGGTCGGTCGCCAGATCCGGGCGCGCCCGCCGTTGGCCCACGGCGGGGTGTTCGTCACGAGCAGGCTGAGGCGGATGCCGTGGCGGCCCGCGTCGGCGGCGGCGCTGTCGACGTCGGCGGGCCAGCGGTAGGCGGGGTCGGTGGGGTCGGTCGGGCTGGCCGGCTGCGTCGGCGCGACTGTCGCCCAGCTGATTGACAGCTGCAGCGTGTCGATGCCGAGCTCGCCGTAGCGGGCGAAAGCCGACGAGCCATCGGGGAGCGTCGCCGCCGGACCCCACAACGCCTTCTCCGCGGCGGGCGCCGCCGCGGAGCCGCCGGCGAGGGTCGCGACGAGGTAGGCGAGGGTGGTCGCGACGACCTTCCGTGGACGCGAGCGAGGCAGCATGCGGTCGAGCGGGAGTGTGTCAGGCGCCGAGGCGAGACATGCCCGGTTCAAACCGTGCTTTGCTTGTCGCCTGCCGGCCTGGTTGACACATCGCAAGCCGCGCCCGGTGAGCACATTGCCGGCATGGGCCGCCGGCGCGGCCCGAAGGGCGCGCGCGTCGCCTGCGCTCGTCGGGCTCGCGGCGCTCGGCGCGACGGCCGGGCTGAGCCCTTTCGCCCGCGGGCTGTACGCGTCCTCGGTCTGGGTTCCTGTGGGGCTCGGACTACTCGTCGCGGTGACGACCGTTCTGGTCGCCACGCCCGTTTCGCTTCCACGGCGCGCCATCGTCGCGCCGGCCGCGCTTGCCGCGCTCGCGCTCCTCTCGCTCGCGTCGGCTCTGTGGACTGATTCGATCGAGCAGGCCGTAGTCGAGGGCAACCGTCTGTTCCTCTATGCCACCGCCCTGACATTGATCGTGGTGCTGCTACGCAGCGATCGCGGCGCGGTGGTCGCGTTCGCCGCATTCACCGCGGGCGCCGTCCTCGTCGCGGGTTGGATCCTCGGCGGGATGCTGGCCGGCGACGAGACACTCTTCCTGTCTGGGCGCCTGCACGAGCCGCTGGGCTACATCAACGGCCAATCGAACTTCTTCCTGCTCGCGTTCTGGCCCTGCCTCGCACTCGCCGAGTGCCGTCCCGGGACCTCTGAGACGGAGCCGGCCGACGCCCGGGCATCAGCGCTGGCTGGGCTCGGCCAGACGGGAGCGACGTTGTTCGCGGGGCTCGCGGTGCTCGGCCAGTCTCGGGGCGCCGTGATAGCGGCTGCCCTATCGCTCGTGATGGTGCTGGCACTCCTGCCGGGACGGCTGCGGCGGATGGTCGCGCTGCTCGTGAGTACCGCCTGCCTGGCACCGGCTATGCCGAAGCTGCTCGACGTCTACAGCCAGAACGCAACGGAGCCCACGATGCACGAGGCTGCGGTCGCCCTGCTGCTCGCCTGTGCCGCCGCCGGGACCATCTGGACGCTGCTGGTCGCTCTGGAGCGTCGCGGAGCAGCCGGCGTGCTGCGGCGCCCGCGCCGGGTCGTAGCGATCGCCATCACTGCGCTCGCCGTGCTCACGGCGACACTCGTCGTCGCATCGGCCGGTCGCGTCGCGAGCTTCGTGGACGACCAGTACGGGGCGTTTGTGGCCCTCGACGAGACCCAGGGCGGGGCGAGTACCTCGCGCCTGGCCAGCGGCGCGGGAAACCGCTACGACTACTGGCGGGTCGCGGTCAACACTTGGCGTGACAACCCCGTCGTCGGGACCGGTGCGGGCGGTTACGACAAGCCGTACTTCGCCGAGCGCTCGACGAAGGAGAACATCCGTCAGCCGCACAGTCTCCCACTTCAGGTGCTCGCAGAGCTCGGCTTGGCCGGCGCGCTGTTGCTCGGAGCGGCGTTGTTGGCCGTCGTGGCCGGCGCGCGGTCACGGATCCGCAACGGCGGCCGCGAACCCATGGTGGTCGCGGCGCTCGGCGTCGTGCTCGTGTGGTTCGTGCACACGAGCGTCGACTGGATGCATCTCCTGCCGGGCCTGACCTTCGTAGCCCTGCTGGGGGCAGCCGTGCTTATGCGTCGCCCTGGTGACGCGGACACGGAGGAGCGCGGCGCCGAGCGCGTCAGATACGCGGCCGGTTTGGGGCCCGCCCGATCGCGTGCGAGGCGGGTGGCCAGCATCATCGTCGTTGGCGTTGTGATCGCGATCGCCGCCGTGAGCCTCAGCCGACAGGGCCTGTCACAGCTCTACGTCCAACGCGCCCAGGACGCGCTCGGGCGCGACCCCGAGCGCACGCTCGCCGAGGCCAACCGCGCACTGAGCATCGACCGCGAAGCGATCGCGGCGTACTACGCCAAGGCCGCGGCGCTCGCCCGCTTCGGCGATGGCGACGCGGCGGAACAGGTCCTACTGGACGCGGCGCGCCGCGAGCCGCAGGACTTCGTGACGTGGGTTCTCCTCGGAGACCTGTCAGTGCGACGCGGCGAACTGCGCGCAGCGCGCAGCGCGTACGGTCGGGCCGCGCGACTGAACCCTCGCCAGCCGGGGCTGGCGGAGCTCACCGCCGATGCGCGGTAGCGGATCTCGATGGCGAAGCCGGCTGATGCCGGCCCGGGGCACCCCAACCGCTATCGCAGAGACACGACCGCCGAATCACGTGCTCTCGGCATAAGCGGCAACGCGTGCGCGAACGGAACGATCCCGCTGACGACGAGCTGCGACGGCCAGCGCCCAGAGCGCCGCACCAGCGAGCCCACCGATGACGACGTCACGCCAGACCCTTGGCGACACCGGCTCTTCGGCGGCGGTTGTCCGCACCGCGGGCCGCAGCCGTTTCGTTTCGGCTGCGAGCACCGCGTCGGCGCGCTGGACGTCCGCGCGCAGCCTGCGGTCGGAGGGCGATGCGATCGATCTCAGCCGCAGCGCATCGCGCGCGCGCCGCAAGGAGGCGATTACGGTGCGCCCACGCCAGGCGATGAGCTCCCGCGCGTAAAGCGCGGCGACGCGCTGGGCGAGTCGCCGCGTGGGCTGATGTGCGCGGACTACGATCGTGCGCACGGGCGCCACAAGGCGGTCCAACACGACCTGCTCGTCGGCGTCCTCGACATCCGTCGTGGACGCGACATCGGACAGTGCGGCGCTCCCGACCCCTACCTGCACGCGGGCAGCGATGTCGCGGCGCGCCCCGCGCGTGCCGGGCAGGAGCGCGATCTCAGACGTCAGGGGCGAGCGAGGGTTCGGCTGGACGTAGGGCAGGCCAACGGCGGGGATCTCGACCGTGCTTTCGTTCACGACGATGGTTGCCGATGCCTCGTATGTATCGGACATGCTGACCGCAACGAGAAACGCGACAAGCGCCCCGGCAGCGGTAGCGGCCGCGCCGACACGCGCCCGTCGCGGCACGGGGCGCGCCGACCTCCCGGTTTCACGACGCGCCCGTGACGCGGTCTGCCAGCGCGGGCGCCATGCGATCGCCTGCGTAACCCGTGCTCCCACGCGCTCCACGCCCGCACGGCGTGCGAGCGCAGGCCATTTGGCGACGCTCGACTCTGGCAGTCGCCGCCATGCAATGGCGACGGCCGCGGCAACCAATAGCAGAAGGTGAATGCGGTGTCGATATCCCTGCGCCGCATTGTTGAGTGTGACCACATACACAAACAGCTGCACGAGGCTGAGATAGATGACATAGATAAGGACCGGCGTCCGCCGCGCGCGGAACAAGGCAAGCGTGCCTATCAGTCCGAGCGCCAGGGCGAGCCAGATCAGCGTTCCGGTCGAGCCAAGCTTTTGGCTGAGGTTCGCGATTTCCCATGGGTATGGGCGCAAGGTGAAGTCAGCCGATCGTGTGACCAGCATGCGAGCAAGGCCTTCGCTCGTGGTCACGTCTACCCGTCCGAGTTGGAGGTTCGCATTTCTAGGCGGTTGATAGTCCTGTGAGAACTGCAGCGAAGCGAGTCGCTCCGGGACCACCGTGGGCGCGGCGACGACACCCACCCCCAGCCCACCAACAACGACGACGGCCATCAGTCCGATTGCCCGTCGCGATCCGACGCGCTCGCGTAATGCGACGTGAAGCGCGGTCAGTCCGATCCCCAGCGCGAGCGCAAACGCGACGTAGAGCCGGGTGGTGGCGGTGATCGCGAATCCCAGGG
This sequence comes from uncultured Actinomycetes bacterium, assembly GCA_963742745.1. Lineage (GTDB taxonomy): Bacteria > Actinomycetota > Thermoleophilia > Solirubrobacterales > Solirubrobacteraceae > CADCVQ01. The sequence continues at coordinate 7,918 of CAVUND010000002.1, read as the reverse complement.
CGGCCACTGGGATCGCGTGACGTAGATCTCGACGCGAGGCTAGCGCCAGGGCCAGGAAAACGAGCCCGCCGCCGAGGATGACGAACGACTCCTTGTGTAGGAGCGTCGAGAAGAACGCGTTGCTCGGCTCGAGCATCGCAATCCAGGCGAAGATCAGAGCGGCCCGATTGCCCGCGAGGATGCCGACGCCGATCGTCATCGCGATGAGCCCTAGCAGCGCGGCGGTGATCTGCACCAGGCGTAGGCTCAGATCCCCGGCATCCCCAAGGAGCGCGAGCTGTACGGCCATGGTCACCGTATGAAGCTCGTTCGAGCCCGTCTCCAGCCAATCGGCGGCGCTGAACGGACCGTCCGTCAGCGTCTGCGCGGCGTGCAGGAACGCTGCGTCGTCGCTGCCCCGTAGCGTCTCTCCCGACGCGCCGAGGGCTGCCACGAGCAGCATGATTGCGATGCGAGCGGCCAACCCGGCAAGCACGCTCGCCTCGAGCCTCAGGCCGTCACAGAGACGCGTTGCCCCTCGACATGCCAACAGCAGCGCGAGCCCACACAGCGCACACGTCAAGACGAAGCACTCGATGTGATAGAGGGAGGTGTCCATATGGATGCGGAGCCGCGATCCGACCCGTTGCCCCTCACCTCCCAAGGGCTCGGGGTTCGCTCCCGCTCGCTGACTCTAAGATACGGGCCGTGAAGACGTCCGGTCCGCGTAGGGGCCTCCGCGTCCTCCAGGTCCTCGCGCACGACGACACGGGCGGAACCGAGCTCATGGTTGCCATGCTCGCGCCCGAGTTGCGGCGCCAGGACATGGACGTCGAGGTCGCTTTTCTCCATGGAGCCGGCCCCGTGTCCGCGCTGCTCGCACGGGACGGCGTGCCCACGCACACGCTGGGTGTCCGGCACCTCACCAGCTCCGCTGTGCGCTTGGCGATGCTGCTGAGGCGGCGTCGCTTCGATGTGATCAACGCATACGGCATCAAGGCTTCACTGCTAGTCCGCCTGCTCGCTCGACTGGTCGGCCAGCCTGCTGCCATCGTGTGTGGGGTACAGGGGCTGCTCGTAACCGAAACGGATCGCGCTGACTCTCGTAAGGCCGTCATCGCCCTGCGCTTGGAGCGCTTGTTCTCGCCGTTGATCGACCTGTATGAGTCCAACTCCACCGGCGCGCTGGACGTGCTACGCAACGCTGGCATCCAACCCGCGAAGCTGCGCTACATACCCAATGGGGTCGATCTCGCGCTATGGCCGATGCGCGGCGGTCCTCCCTCGACAGGGATGCCCGCCGTCCTCTGTACCGGGCGCTTCGTGGCTCGAAAACGTCAGGCGGACCTCGTACGCGCCGTTGCCATCTTGCGAGAACGCGGCTTGCCGGTGCGCGTCGTCTTCGCCGGGGCGGGCCCAACGCTGCCTGCGGTGAAGGCGCTCGTCTCCGAAGAGGACCTCGGGTCATCGGTGGAGCTCCTTGGCAACGTGGACGCGACGACGCTGCGCGAGCACTTCGAGAACTCCGTGGCGTTCTGTCTGGTCTCGACCTGGGAAGGGATGCCTGCGGCGGTCATGGAGGCCATGGCGCGCGGGGTTCCGGTGGTGGGTTCGGACGTAAACGGCATCAGGGACCTGATCGAGGACTCGGTGACTGGTCTACTCGTTGCGTGCGGCGACCCCACGGCCATCGCCAACGCACTGGAGCGGCTGATTTGCGACCCCGACCTGTGCCTTCGCCTCGCCGCGTCGGCGCGCGCCCGCATCGAGCAGCGTCATACGCTGAGCATCATGGTGGCTGAGAAGAGCTCCCTGTATGCCGACGTGACGAACGCTCGCCCGGCGCACTAAGCACCGTGCCTGCCGGGCAGCCATCGGCACCGGCCGGGCCGCCGACCGAGCTTAGCCTCGACCTGACCCGGGTGGTCCGCGGCGGCGGCTCGCTGATCGCACGCTACGCCGCAACCGCTCTGCTCGGGCTCGTCGGCACCACGGTGCTGCTGCGCTTCACCGAACCAGCCGTCTGGGCCCCGTATTCGATCGCTTACTTCATCGTCGCGTTCGCGGAGCGGGAGCTGGGCAACCGCGTGCTCGGCTCGGTCGTCCATGCGAAGCCGGATCCGTCACAGGAACTGCTCGCCTCGGCCGCGTTCACCATGGCCGCGATCGGCTCCCTGATCGCCGCCGCGCTGACGTCGCTCGCGCTGATCGCGCCGTTACTTGTCGATCAGGACGGGATGAGCATCTGCCTCTTCGCTGCTGCCGGGTCGTTGCTCGTATACCTGCTGCGCGCCCTCCCCGTGGTGCAACTCGAGAAGCGACTCGCGTACGGGCGGATCGCCCTGCTGGAGGTCCTCGATCAGCTTACCTTCGTGGCCGTCGCCGTGCCGCTCACCGTCATCGATCCGAACGTCGCGTGGCTCGCGCTGGGACTTGCGATTCGTGGGCTGCCGTCCGCTTTGATCCTACGCTTCCTCAGCCCGGCCCCAATCGTGGGTCGACCGCACCGTGCTCAGGTGAGGCGGATCTGCGCCTATGCGATTCCGGGCGCCGGGGCCGCCGCCTGGGTTCTGCTGGAGGGGCTCGTGCCCTTGCTCGTCCTCGGCGACGCGAAGGAGCTCGGCTTCGTGATGATGGCCGCCTCGATCGCCGGTTATCCCGCCGTCGTCCAGACCATCGTGCACCGGCTGTCGTTTCCGGCATTCGTGCGGCTTCGGGCCGGCGGCGCCGGGATGAACTGGCTGCTCGCGCGCTCGACTCAGCTCAGCGTGTTTGGACTCGCGTCGCTGGTGGTTCCCCTCGCGGCATTGGCGCCGCTGTGGCTGCCGGCGCTGCTGGGGCCGAAGTGGGCGGACGCCACGGATGTGCTCGCCTTGATCGGGTTGGGGTATCTGTGTGCCTCGGTGATGAGCATCGTCGGCGGAGCGTTGATCGCCGAGAGCGAGCCGCGTATCGCCTATCGCCTCATCGCCACGACCGCGTCTGCGTATCTCGTAGCGGCCATCCTCGTCCCTAGTAACGCGGAGTCCGTCGCACTCGCCTACGCCGGCACGCGCGGTCTTGGACTGCTGCTGGCTCTGTGGCTGGCCGGAAGGCGTGGATGGCACGGTCTGAGGCGACCAGTACTCACCGCGACGGTCCTCTCAGCGACGCTGTCACTGCTAATCATGACAGCCATCGACGCCGATGCCTGGATTGCTGCCGGGGCCCTGGCATGCTGCGCGGCAACACTATGGCTCTTGTGGCTGCGGCGAATGATGCCGACGCTTCGCGCCGTGCTCGCAGCTCGCTAAGCGCTCTTGCAGTCAGGAGGGTTTGCGCCAGTAGACGCCGCTGTAATCAACGTGGACCAGCGGGGCGATGTCGCTCCGGCCACGCCGATACGCGTCCGTTGCTCGACGCGCCCCCTCCCAGCAGCCATAGTCGTCGATCACGACAAACCCGCCGGGAACGACCTTGGGATAGAAGCTCTCGAGCGTCAGCTGAACGGAGTCATGCCAGTCCCCGTCGCAGTGCAGGACCGCGATCTGTTCGATCTCACAGAATGCGGCGGGGAAGGTCTGCTCAAACCAGCCCTTGCGGATCTCCAAGCTCTCGGAGCTAGCGAACTTGGCCATCACTTCCCGGACCTTCTCCTCCGAGCCGGCGCAACCGCCCTCCCAGCCGGCGCTGAGCTCTCCGTCGAATGGTCCGGGCGCGGGTAGGCCCTCGAACGAGTCGAAGGCCCAGACGCGACGAGTCGTAGCGCCCGCTGAGAGCAGGGCAGTCGAACCGCCGTTGTAGACGCCGCAGTCGACGAGATCTCCGGGCACACCCCGGCGCTCCACGAGTCGGGCCAGGCGGTAGAGCGTTCGGGCACACGGCGCCGCCACCATCGTGAACCCGCCGCGACGCAGCGCGAGGTGCAAGCGCACCCCCCGCATATAGTCGCGCGGCCGAGACCACTCCTGCCTTCGCGGAGCGAGCGCCCGTAGCGTCCGCGGCAGCGCGTGTCCCGCAGGCGCCGGGCTGACGGCCCCGGCGGGCTGGGGTATATCGGCTCGTGGGAGCAGTGTCGTTCGGTCCATTGGATGCCCTCGTATGGTCGCCGGCAATTGCGCCGCCTGGAGATGCGCCCCGGCCTACGGTACGACAGGCGAACTTGCCGTACAAATCCCGCCGTGTCGCTCGCGGATGATCCGGTCGAGGTCGTCGAGCGTTCGCTCGAACGTGAAGCGCTCGAGCATGAGCGCGCGCCCGTCGCGGCCGAGCCGTGCGGCGAGCTCCGGCTCGGCGAGCAGGCGCAGGATCGCCGCCGCGAGCTGCGCGGGGTCGTCCGGCGCGACGAGCAGGCCGGTCTGCTCGTGGTGTACGGCTTCCGGCATGCCCCCGACGCGGGACGCGATCGTCGGCACCGCCATGAGCAGCGACTCGATCGTGCCGCCGAGGTTCTCGGCGAGCGAGGGCTGGACGGCGACGTCGAGCGCGCCGAGCAGCTGCGGGACGTCGCCGCGGTCGTCGAGGAACTCGACGGCGCCGGCGACGCCGAGCGACGCGCTGAGCGCCCGGACCTGCTCGCGGTAGCGCGCCGCCGGCGCGCCGCGCGCTCCTCCCGCCATGACGAGCCGCGCGTCGGGACGCGCCGCGAGCACCGTCGGCAGCGCGCGCAGCAGCACCTCGTGGCCCTTGATGCCCCGCCCGCGGGCGGCCGGCGGCGCGAAGCGGCCGCCGATCGGGGCGTAGAAGTGGGCGACGTGCCCGATGAGCGGCACGTCGGCGGAGATGCCAAGGTGCGCGCGCGTCGCCACCCGGTCGGCGCTGCGCGGGTCGAAGCGCTCGGCCGGCGCGCCGTAGTAGACGACCTCCAGGCGCGAGCGCGGAACGCCGAGCCCCTCGTAGAGCGTGCGGATGCGCTCCGATCCCGCGATCAGGACGTGGTCGGCGCGCCACGTCGCACGATCCAGCCCGCGCGTCACGGGCGCCTCGAGGGTGAACGGCGACGGCGCCATCGACATGCGCAGCGGCACGCCGGCGGTCACCCCGGCCAGCCGACCCAGCAGGGTGGCGTTGAAGTGGTGCGTCAGGATCGCGTCGGGACGGACGCGGCGCAGCACGCCCGCCACGCGGGCGGCGGCCTGGGCGAGCCGCGCCGCGTCCAGCGCCGCGCGGGCCGGTGCCCGTGCCGCGGCCAGCGGGCGGCTCAGGCTCAGGTCGACGCGATGCAGCGGGATGCCGGCCTGATCGAGCTGCGCGCCCAGCCCGCCCGGGCGGGCGTCGATGATCGCGCTGACCTGATGGCCACGGGCGGCCAGCCCGGCGCACATGGGGACAAACCAGTCGGCGCCCTCGGCGGCGCCCACGACGTTGACGAGACGCACCGCGCTCACGGCGCGCCGATGGGGCCCGCCGGCGCGGCGAGGTACGCCTCGACGATCTCGCCGTACGGCCCATCCGCGCGCACGCGACCGTGGTCGAGCCAGATCGCGCGCTGCGCGATCTCCAGCAGCTCGACGGCGTGCGAGACGACGACGACCGTGCAGCCAGCGTTCGTGAGCTCGTCGATCCGCGCCCGGCTGCGCTGCTGGAACTCGTGGTCGCCGACCGCGAGCACCTCGTCGACGAGCAGGACCTGGGGGCTGCCCGCCGTGGCGATCGCGAACGCGAGCCGGGCGATCATCCCCGTCGAGAACGACGCCACGGGCACGTCGGCGAAGGCCTCCAGGCCGGCCCACCGCACGACCTCGGCGGCGCGCTCGCGCATCGCCCGCGGCCGCGCGCCGAGCAGCGCGCCGTAGAGCACGACGTTCTCGATCGCGGTCGCGTCGTGGTCCAAGCCGCCGCCGAGGTCGATGATCGGAGCGATGCCGCCGCGCACGACGACGCGGCCCTCGGTCGGCCGTACCGCCCGCGCCAGCAGGCGCAGCAGGGTCGACTTGCCCGCGCCGTTGGCGCCGAGGACCGCCACGACGTCACCGCGCTCGATCGTCAGCGTGACGTCGCGCAACGCCCACAGGCGCTCGTGCGTGCGATGGCGGCCCAGCACGGCCGCGGGCAGCATCTTCAGCGTGCGCTGCCCGGCCCGCGGCAGCCGGTACGCCACCGACACGGCGCTGCATTCGATCGCCGGCCCCATCTCAGACAAGCGAGGGGATCACCCGCCGCACGCGCGCCAGCGCCAGCGCGCCCGCGCCGGCGGCCGCCGCCGCGATCACGACGCACACCGCGACGTTCACCGCACCCGGCCAGCCGCCACCGTAGGCGAGATCGCGAAAGAGCACGAGGAACTGGTAGATCGGGTTGAGCTCGATCGCCCACTGGAAGCGGTCGGGCACGATCGACAGCGGATAGAAGACGGGCGTCAGGAGGGCGGCCAGGGAGAGCGCGACGCGCGTCATCTCCAGGGCGTCGGTGAAGAGGATCGCGAGCGCGCCGACGAACGCTCCGACGCCGGCGGCGGCGACGGCCAGCAGCGCGAACGCGAGCGGCAGCCCCAGCGCGCTGGGCGGGATGCCGGTACCGCTGCCGATCTGCGCCGCGAGCAGCACGAGCGTCGTGATCGCCAGTGTCGTCATCGCCGCGAGCGCGTGGGCGGCGACGAACACGCCGACGGGGACGTACGCCGGCCGCAGCGTCACCGCGCTGGCCGCGATCTCGCCGGCCGTCGCGATGACCGCGTGCGTGACGAAGTTCAGGACGACGACGCCCGACAGCACGTAGACGATGTACGGCAGCCCCGGCGTGACGAACGGGGCGACCTGTGAGAAGACGGCCCACAGCGCGGCCGCGTAGACGATCGGCGTGATGACCGTCCACGCCGCGCCGAGCAGCGCGCGCCGGTAGCGCGCGGTCACTTCGCGGCGCGCGAGCAGCCCGACGAGCTCGCGGTGGCCCAGGACCGAACGCAGCAGCGCGCGCGGCCCAAGGCGCGCCGCGCTGTCATACACGGGCTCGGTGGTTGCTGCCGGGGCCGTCAAGGTGCGTAGCATCGCAGCCGTGTTCGGCCGCAGGCATCGCAGCACAGAGGCGAAGGAGCGCCGCCCGCTGCGCGTCGCGCAGATCTGCGGAGCCACCGACGGGGCGGCGTGGATGGTCGAGATCGCGGCCGGACTGCGCGCGCGCGGCTTCGAGGTCGTGTGCGTGATCGGCAGCCCGCACGGCGAAACCGCCCGCCATCTCACCGAGCGCGGCATCCCGTTCGTGGCGATGACCCAGCAGCTCGTCGGCAGCGGCCGCGTCGCCGCGCGGGTCGGCGCGCTGCCGTACGTCGGCGTCGCCCGCTGGGCGATCGACCTCGTCTCGCTCGTGCGCACGGCGGGCCGGATGGCGCGGATCCTGCGTCGCGAGCGCGTCGACATCGCCCACACGCACGTCATCTCCTCGATCCTCATCGGCCGGATCGCGGGACTCATGGCCCGCGTCCCCGTCCGCGTGTCGATGGTGCCCGGGCCCTACCACCTCGAGTCGGACTACCTGCGCCGCGCCGACCTCGCCACGCAGTGGATGGACCACCGGCTGATCGCGGGCTCGCAGCGCACCGACGACCTCTACGAGCAGCACGGGATCCCCGCGCGGCGTCGGCGCGTCGTCTCCTACGGGGCCGACCGCGACGGGTTCGATCCGGCGCGCGCCGACCCGGCCCGGGTGCGCCGCGAACTCGGCGTCGCCCCCGACACGCCGCTCGTGGGGCAGATCGCCTACTTCTATCCGGTCGACGACGGGCCCTTCGCGCCGCCCGACGTCCGGGGCCGCGGCGTGAAGGGCCACGAGGACTTCGTCGACGCCGCGCGGCTCGTGCTCGACCGCCGTCCGGACACCCGCTTCGTCCTCGTCGGCGACGGGTGGGGGCCGCTCGGCGAGCGCCACCGCGACGACATCCGACGCCGCTGCGGCGAGCTCGGGATCGAGGACGAGGTGATCTTCACCGGCCGCCGCCGCGACATCGCGGACATGCTCGCCGCGC
>CAVUND010000001.1:0-190104 GCA_963742745.1 uncultured Actinomycetes bacterium | reverse complement strand
CCGAACGTCGAGAACCTCACGCCGACGACGGAGATGTTCGAGACCGGCATCAAGGTCGTCGACCTGCTCGCGCCGTACGCCAAGGGCGGCAAGGTCGGGCTGTTCGGCGGCGCCGGCGTCGGCAAGACGGTGCTCATCCAGGAGCTCATCAACAACCTCGCCCAGGAGCACGGCGGCCTGTCGGCGTTCTGCGGCGTCGGTGAGCGCTCGCGCGAGGGCAACGACCTCTGGCTCGAGATGAAGGAGTCCGGGGTCATCGACAAGACGATCCTCGTCTTCGGCCAGATGAACGAGCCCCCCGGAGCGCGCATGCGCGTCGCGCTGACCGGGCTGACGATGGCCGAGTACTTCCGCGAGGAGGGCGGCCAGGACGTGCTGCTCTTCATCGACAACATCTTCCGCTTCGTGCAGGCCGGCTCGGAGGTCTCCGCGCTGCTGGGCCGGATGCCGTCGCAGGTCGGCTACCAGCCGACGCTCGAGACCGAGATGGGCCTGCTGCAGGAGCGCATCACCTCCACGCGTGACGGCTCGGTGACCTCGGTGCAGGCGATCTACGTGCCGGCCGACGACCTCACCGACCCGGCGCCGGCGTCGGTGTTCGCGCACCTCAACGCCACCACGGTGCTGTCGCGGGCGATCTCCGAGAAGGGGATCTACCCGGCGGTCGACCCGCTGGACTCGACCTCCACGATCCTCAAGCCCGACATCCTCGGCGAGGAGCACTTCACGACGGCCAACCGCGTCAAGGAGATCCTGCAGCGCTACAAGGAGCTGCAGGACATCATCGCGATCCTCGGCATCGACGAGCTCTCCGACGAGGACAAGCTCATCGTCGGCCGGGCGCGCCGCGTCGAGCGCTTCCTGTCGCAGCCGTTCTTCGTCGCCGAGGCGTTCACCGGTACGCCGGGGCAGTACGTCCCGATCGCCGAGACGATCCGCGGCTTCAAGGAGATCATCGACGGCCAGCACGACGACGTGCCGGAGTCGGCGTTCTTCCTGAAGGGCACGATCGACGACGTCGTCAAGGCCGCGAGCGGCAAGAAGGACGACGACGACGAGAAGAAGAGCGACGACGGCAAGAAGGACGAGGACGCCAAGAAGAGCGACGACGACGAGGACGGGGACGAGTAAGTGATGGCCCAGACGCCGTTTCGCGTCGAGGTCCTGACCCCCGAGGGCTCGGTGTTCGACGAGGAGGTCACGATGGTCTCCACGCGGACGGAGGTCGGCTCGATCGGCATCCTCGCCCGCATGCAGCCGCTGCTGGGCATGCTCGTGCCGACCGAGCTGCGGCTGTACCGCAGCGAGTCCGACATCGTGCGCTACGCGCAGGGCGAGGGCTACGTGCAGGTCTCCGAGGACGGCGTGCTCGTGCTCGTCGAGGAGGCGCACACGCCCGACGAGCTCGACGTCGCCGACCTGAAGGAGAAGCTGAAGGTCGCCGAGGACGGGATGTCGTCGGCCGAGGAGGGCTCCGAGGATCTCAGGCGCTGCACGCGCGACAAGCGCCGCTGGGAGGCGTTCATCGAGATCGCCGAGGGCGCGTAGCGCCGTCGGGTCGCCGCGCCGTCGCGCATGCGACGGCGCACGCCGCCGTCAGCCGGCGGTGCGCAGCTTGCCGCTCGACCAGGTCGCGTAGGCGCGCGCGGCCGAGCGGTCCTGGCGCTCCTCGGTGTGCTGGATGCCGACGCCGTTGCCCTGGTCCTGGTCGATCAGGCCGACGTACTGCTGCTCGACGGAGCTGACGCCGACGAGGTTGGGCGGTGGATCGGCGCGCCACTGCTCGAGCTGGGCGATCGCGCGCTCGTGGACCTTCTCGCGGGTGAAGCGCAGCTCGAGCTCGGCGAGCATCCCGCCGGGAGCCTCCGAGCGGATCCACCCGTCGGGCCCGGCGGCAGGGTCGTCGCGGTCACACCACTCGGCGCGGTTGGCGCGGATGGACACGTACAGCGGCTCGCCGGCCCCGGATTCCAGGACCCCGCGGATGCTGATGTCGTACAGCGCGCCGTCGCGCGTCACGCGGAGGTCGCCCATGGCGCCGAGGATATCCGCGGCCGCCGTGAAGGTGCGCCGGAGGGTGCGCTCAGCAGGCGACGCCGCGCTCGCGGCCGCCGCCGAACGTCGTCGCCCAGTGCCAGCCCATCATCGAGTCGGCGCTGTAGGCGCGGCCGATTCCGATCAGCCGGAAGTTCGAGCGCAGCATTGCGCGCCGGTGCGCGGGCTCTGCCCTCCACTGTGCGAAGGTCGGCGCCGCGGTGGCCATGCCGGCGGCGAGATTCTCGCCGATCACCGCGCTGCGAAAGCCGAAGGTCCTGATCCGCCAGGGGGCGGTGCGGCAGCGGCTGTCGGTGTGGTCGATGTAGTCGTTGGCGGCCATGTCGGCGCTCATCCACTCGGCCGCCCGCGTGAGCGCGGCAGAGACCCGCATGCAGCTAGCCCTCGCCGAGGCGAAGCCGCGCGTGCAGGCGCGCGAGCGGTGCCGGCGCCCACCAGTTGCGCTCGCCGAGCAGCTTCATGAGCGCGGGGACGAGCAGCGCGCGCACGATGAACGCGTCGATCAGGACGGCCGCCGCCGCACCGACGCCGAGCTGCTTGATGAAGACGATCTGCGACGTCGCGAACGCCCCCAGCGCGACGACGAGCAGCAGCGCCGCCGCGGTCACGATGCGGCCGGTGCGCTGCAGTCCGAGCGCGACGGCCTCCTCGTTCGTCGCGCCGCCGTCGCGCGCCTCCTTGATGCGGGTGAGCAGGAAGACGCCGTAGTCCGTGCTCAGGCCGAAGACGATCGCCATCAGCACGAGCGGCTGGGTGAGCTCCAGCGCGCCCTGGCTCGTGTAGTCCAGCAGCCCCTCGAGCCGGCCGTCCTGGAAGATGAGCACGAGGACGCCGAACGCCGCGCTGATGCCGAGCACGTTCATGAGCAGCGCCTTGAACGGCAGCACGACCGAGCCGGTCATCACGAACAGGATCAGCAGCGTCGTGATCGCCAGCACCGCGATCGCCAGCGGCAGGCGATCGCCGAGGCCGGCGCGCTGGTCGACGAAGCGCGCCGACTCGCCGGCTACGCGCACGGACCCGTTCCCGCCCACCCCCGGACCGTCGCGCACGGTGCGCACGAGTTCGAGCGCGCGCTCCTCCAGCGCGGCGCTCTCGGGCGCGACGCTGACCAGCCACGTGCCGGCGCCGACGAACCGCGGCGGCTCGACCGCGGCGACCCCGTCCAGGCCCTTCAGGCGCTGGGCGTAGGCGCGCACCTCGCCGTCGCTGCCGGCAGGCGCCGTGACGGCGACGTGCAGCGGCGCCGCGCGCCCCGGCGGGAACTCGGTGCGCAGCGCCGTGTCGACCTGCTTGGGCACGGCGCTGTCGGGCAGCACGCTCGCGTCGACGCCGGTGAACTCGATCCGGGTGAACGGGGTACCGGCCGCGATGAGGATCACCGACGTGGTCACGGCGATGATCAGCGGCCGGCGCATGACGCCGTGCGAGAGGCGGTACCAGAAGCCGCTCTGGGTGAGGACCTCGCGGTGGCGCCAGCGCTTGGGGGCCAGGGCGTCGACGCGCGGGCCGAGCAGCATGAGCACGGCCGGCAGCGCGATGAGCGCGATGAGCCCCGCGCTCAGCGCGGTGAGCGAGCCGCTGATCGCCATCGAGTACAGGAAGCGCTGCGGGAAGACGAGCAGCGAGAGCATCGCCGCCGCGACCGTCAGCGAGCTGAACACGACCGTCCGGCCGGCCGTGCGCAGCGTGCGCGTCAGCGCCCCGTGCCCCGGCCCGTCGCGCTCCATCTCCTCGCGGTAGCGCGAGAGGATGAACAGCGAGTAGTCGATCGCCAGGCCGAGGCCGAGCCCGATCGCGAGGTTCAGCGCGAAGATCGACAGCGCGGTCGCCTCGTTGAACAGGCGCAGCCCGAGGAACGTCGTCATGATCGTCAGCAGGCCGACGAAGAGCGGCAGCAGCGCGGCGATCGCGCCGCGAAAGACGATGAGCGTGAGCAGGAACAGCAGCGGGAAGGCGAGCATCTCCGCCTTCGCGAGGTCCTCGGAGACCTGGTCGCCGACGACCGGCCCGGCGACCGCGCCGCCGCCGACGAAGCACCCCCCGCAGGCCGGAGAGCGACTCTTCGATCCGCGCGCCGGTCTCCTCGCCGTCGGCGCCCGAGCGCAGGTAGACGGCGACGAAGCTCGAGCGCCCGTCGCGGGAGATGAACGGGCTCGCCGGACGTGGGTCGCTCAGCGCGGAGCCCGTCTGCGCCACCGCCGGATCGGCCTCGATGCGACGCACGACCCCGCGCAGCTTGCCCTGCCCGCCGGGGGTGCGAACGGCGTCCTGGCCGCGCACGAGCACGACCACGCCGGGCCCGAGGCCGCGGCCGATCGCGCGGCGCAGCTCGATGCCGGTGACGTTGCTCTCCGCCGCCGGGTCGACGAAGTCCAGGTCGGGGTCGACGGTCAGCATCCCGGTCACCGGCGCGCCGAACCCGACGGCGACGACGAGCAGGGCGAGCGTCGCGGCGAGCACGCGGCGCGGGTGCGCGGTGACGATGCGGGCGATGGCGGCGAGCATGGCGCGGGGTGACTGTAAGTGATCACTCACTCACGAGTCAAGGGCAGGGTGGGCGCAAGGCCGCCCTCAGGCGCGGCGGGCGATGCCGGCGTCCGCGACGCCGGCCTGCAGCTCGTCGAGCCCGAAGCCGTCGACCGGCCCGAGCGCGCCGCTGCCGCGCAGGCCGCCGCCGGCCGCCGCGATCGCGCCCCAGGCGAGCATCGCCCCGGTGAAGTCGTAGGGGTTGTCGCCCTCCAGGCGCACCGTCGCCAGCGGCGCGCCCGCCGCGTCGGAGGCGACCGCGACGATCTCCGAGCGCGCCTTCGCGCGCCGTGCGGCGTCCGGGCCGCCCGTCGACCCCTTCACGAACCGGCCCGCCGCCGCACCGATCGCGTCGCGCACGCCGGGCAGCTTCGTCGCGAGCGCGGTCGCCGCCGAGATCGCCTGCAGCGGGCGCGAGGCGGAGCCGAACCAACCCAGCCACACGCGGGCGTCGCGCAGGCCCGGGTGCACGCGCGCGAGCGCGAACTGCTCGGTCGCGCCCACCGACACCGCCGGGCGCCCGGCGAAGCTGCGCACGTCGCGCGCCGTGCGCCGGGTGACGATGCGCCCGCCCTCGAAGACGTAGGCGGGCTCGGCGAGCAGCCCGACGGCCGAGGCGCGCGTGCCGCCGCTGGGCTGCGCGCCGCCGCCGACGAAGTAGCCGATGTCGACGCTGACCGCGCGCTCGCCGGCCTCGCGCAGCGCGAGCGCGCCGGCGAGGTTGCCCGGGACGTAGTCGTAGCCGAACGCCGTCAGCAGGCCGACGCCGGCCGCCTCGGCGCGGGCGCCGTGACGCTCGAAGACCGCGCGGATGAACGGCGGCTCGCCGGTCGAGTCCAGGTAGTGCGCGCCCGCGTCGATCGCCGCCTGCAGCGCCGGCTCGCCCCAGCGCACGAAGGGGCCGACCGTGGAGACGAGCACGTCGCCGGCCTCGACGAGCGCGCGGACCGACGCCGGCCGCTGCACGTCGGCGACGGCGCTCGGCAGCCCGCCCAGCTCGTCGGCGAGCGCCTCGACGCGCGCCTGCGAGCGTGCGGCCAGCACCGGCGCCGCGCCGCGGGCCACGAGCGCGCGCGCCGTCAGCTCGCCGGTGTAGCCGGTGGCTCCGAACAGGACGATGCGGCCGGACACCCGTCCCACGCTACATAAGGACGGGTCCGCTCCGGCGCGTAGCCGGGTACCCTCATGCCCAGCGATGGACGAACGGGTCCTGGCCGAGAGGCTGATCACCTACGACACGTCCACCAGCGACGGCCTGCGCGCGGCGGTCGGGTTCGTGAAGGGCTGGCTGGAAGCCCGAGACGTGCCCGTGACCGGTCGTGAGTTCGGCGGTCTGCCGGTGGTGCTGGCCGACATCGGTCCGGCCACGGGTCCCTGCGTGATCCTGCACGGCCACGTCGATGTCGTGCCCGCGCACGCCGACCAGTTCACGCCGCGCATCGACGGCGACCGGCTCATCGGCCGCGGCGCCTACGACATGAAGGGCGGCCTCGCGGCGATGATGTGCGCCGTCCACGACTGCGTCGAGAACGGCAAGGTCCGCGTGCGCTTCGTCTGCGTGCCCGACGAGGAGTCCGACAACCTCGACTTCCGCTGCACCGACGCACTCGTGCAGGAGGGGCTGCGGGCGGACTTCGCGATCACCGGCGAGCCGACGGACCTGCACATCGGCGTCCAGGCGAAGGGGGTTCTCGCGGTGCGCGTCGAAGTCAGCGGCACCGCCGCGCACGGCTCGACGCCGTGGATGGGAGACAACGCGATCCTCAAGGCCTACGACGTGTTCCGACGGATCGAGACCCTACGCTTCAGCCGGGAGTCCTCGGACCTCTTCGACCGCCCGTCGATCAACGTCTCGCGGATCCTCGGCGGCGACGCCTTCAACAAGGTGCCCGACCGCTGCACGATGGACGTCGACATCCGCTATCTCCCGACTCAGGACCCGGCCGAGATCCTTGCGGAGATCCGCGCGCTCGACGACGTCCAGATCGTCAAGACCTTCCAGCGCGCGCCGGCCCACGTGTCGCGCTCGAACCCGTATGTGCGCGCCCTGCGCGAGGCCGTCTCCAACTCGCTCGACGACGAGGCCCTCTCGATCGGCCGCGACGGCGCGTCGGACGCGATCTCCTTCCTGCAGGCCGGCATCCCGGCCGTCGAGTTCGGCCCCACCGGCGGCGGCCACCACGGCCCTGAGGAGTGGGTCTCGATCGACTCGCTGGCGCGCTACCGGCGCGCCCTGCGCGACTTCGTGCACGACCTGCCCGGCTGGCTGGAGCAGATGGACGACTCGCTCGTGCGCGCGCCGCTGCGCGCCGTCGACGGGGGCCTCGCGTGAGCGTCTACGAGAACGAGGGCTCGTCGGGCCTGACGTGGGACATGTGGAAACGCTTCCTCGTCGGCGGGGTGATCGTGATCCTGCTGAGCGCGACGGCGGTCGCCAGCGGCGTCCTGCTGCAGGTCCACGAGACGATCGCCGTCTTCCAGAACGAGTCCACGCCGATCCCCGGCATCAAGAACGAGCTCGACAAGGTCGACCCGGGCGGGCCGCAGACGATCCTCGTGCTCGGCTCCGACGGACGGTACGGCGAGAAGGGCATCCCGGTGCGCTCGGACACGATGATCGTCGTGCGCCTCGATCCCGACAAGAACGCGACCGCGGTGATGTCGATCCCGCGCGACCTGAAGGTCGACATCCCCGGCCACGGGACCGGCAAGAAGATCAACACCGCGTTCGCGATCGGCGGCCCGCGCCTGGCCGTCCGGACCGTCAAGGCGCTGCTGAACATCCCGATCAGCCACGTCGTCAACGTGAACTTCAACGGATTCCAGCGCGCCGTCAACCGCCTCGGCTGCGTCTACGTCGACATCGACCGGCGCTACTTCAACGACCGCGGCGGCCCCGGCGGCTACGCGACGATCGACCTCAAGCCCGGCTACCAGAAGCTCTGCGGCTCGGACTCGCTGGACTACGTGCGCTACCGCCATACCGACGACGACTTCGTGCGCGCGGCGCGCCAGCAGGACTTCCTGCGCCAGGCCAAGGGCCAGATCGGCCTCGGCAAGGTCTTCGGGGACCGCAAGGAGCTGCTGAAGATCTTCGGGCGCTACACCGACACGGACATCGCCCGCGACAACGACGCGGCGATCCTGCGCCTCATCAAGCTCGCCTACGAGTCGACGAAGAACCCGATCCACGAGGTGCGCTTCCGCGCCGCGCAGGGCAGCGACCCGGAGTTCGTCGAGATCTCCCTCGAGAACCTGCAGGCGACCGTCGACGACTTCATCGACGTGGGGATCGGCTCGACGGCCGACAAGGCCCGCGAGGAGCAGGCCGACCGCCAGAAGCCCAAGCGCATCAAGAACACCGGCAAGCTCGCGCGCGGGCTCGTCCTGCGCCGGGAGGCCGGCGAGAACCACGTCCTGACGATCACGAGCAAGCAGCGCACGCTGCCGGTCTACTTCCCCAAGGCGATCTACGCCAAGGGCGGCTACCAGCGCGAGAGCCCGCGCATGTACGACATCTATGACCGCAACAAGAACAAGTACCGCGCGTACCGCCTCGTCCTGTCGATGGAGGGTGAGAACGGTCAGTACTACGGGGTGCAGGGGACGACGTGGAAGGCGCCGCCGATCCTCGACAACCCGACCGACGAGGTGCGCATGCGCAAGCGCACGTACCGGCGCTACTTCGACGGGCGCAAGATCCGCCTCATCGCGTGGGAGACGCCCAAGGCCGTCTACTGGGTGGCCAACTCGCTGTCGCACACGCTGACGAACAAGCAGATGATGGACATCGCGCGCTCGCTCCAGCGGATCGGCCAGTAGGCCTGCTGCGACGCCGTCCGGCTCAGGGCTCCGGCGAGCCGCCGCGTCCCGGCCGCGCGATGGGCCGCCGCTTCCTGCTCGGCAGCCTGATCGTCGTGTCGCTGACCGTGGCCGGGGTGATCGGCGTGGCGCTGTCGATCATGCACGAGGAGTTCGAGGGCTTCCGGCCCAAGCCGGTCGAGCCGGGCATCGGCGACGTGCTCGAGCCCGTCGCGGCCGGGGAGCCGCAGACGATCCTCGTGCTCGGCACCGACAAGCGCTACGGCGACCGCAAGGCGGGAAAGCCGGTGCGCTCGGACACGATGATGGTCGTCCACCTCGACCCCGATCGCGAGGCGACGGCGGTGATGTCGCTGCCGCGCGACCTGCTCGTGACGATCCCGGGCCACGGGCGCGGGCGGATCAACAACGCCTACGCGGTCGGCGGCTCGAAGCTCGCCGTGGACACCGTCAACGAGCTCGGCCTCGGCGTCAACCACGTCATCGGCGTGGACTTCGGCGGCTTCCGGCGGGCGGTCAACCGGCTCGGCTGCGTGTACGTCGACGTCGACCGGCGCTACTTCAACGACAACGACCCGCCGGTCGCGAGCACCGAGAACTACGCGACGATCGACCTGCAGCCCGGCTATCAGCGGATGTGCGGCGGCCAGGCGCTGGACTACGTCCGCTTCCGCCACCTCGACGACGACTTCGTGCGCGCGTCGCGTCAGCAGGACTTCCTGCGCCAGGCCAAGGGCCAGATCGGCGTGACGAAGGCGATCGGCGACCGCAGGGCGCTGCTGAAGATCTTCTCCGACTACTCCGAGAGCGATCTTGCCGGCGCCGGCGACGCGGAGATCTTCGGGCTGCTGAAGCTCGCGTACGCGGCGTCCAAGCACCCGGTGCGCGAGGTCCCGTTCCCGCCGACCGAGCGCCGGCCGGACGAGTCGCTGGTCGTGTCGCCGGCGCGCCTGCGCCGTGCGATCGCGACGTTCGAGCGGGTCGGCGCGAAGCGGCGGCCGGCCGCGCCGGGCCGCGCGCGATCGGGCGGTCGCCGGGCGTCCGCGCGAGCCGCCACCGGCGTCGTGGTGGATCGCGCCGCTGGCGAGAGCCACACGCTCGTGCTCGCCGCCAAGCTCGATCACGCGCTGCCGGTCTACTACCCGAAGACGCGCCTGTCGCGCGGCGGCTACGCCGACGACAGCCCGCGCGGCTACCGCATCGAGCACGCCGGCGGAGGCTCGCACGCGGCCTACCGGATCGTGCTCGCGCAGGGCGATGACGGCCAGTACTACGGCGTGCAGGGCACGACCTGGCGCTCGCCGCCGATCCTGAAGGCCAAGAGCACGCAGCTGCGCATGCGGGGGCGCACGTACCGCGTCTTTCGCGAGAGCGGCCACATCCGGCACGTCGCATGGCGCACGCGGCGCGGCGTGTACTGGGTCTCCAACACGCTGTCCGGCCGTCTGTCGGACGCGCAGATGCTGGCCGTCGGCCGGTCGCTGACGCGGGTCGGGCGGTAACGTGGCGCGCCGCATGAGCAACGAACGCCCACCCATCGGTGTCATCGGCACCGGCTACGTCGGACTGGTCACCGCCGCGGGCTTCGCGCACCTGGGCAGCGACGTCCACTGCATCGACATCGACGCCGACAAGATCGAGCGCCTGAAGGCCGGCGAGATCCCGATCTACGAGCCCGGCCTGGCCGAGATGGTGGCCGACAACCGCGAGCGGCTGCACTTCTCGACGGACATCGCCGACGCGCTCGAGCACGCGCGGCTGCTGTTCATCGCCGTCGGCACGCCGCCGACGTACTCCGGCGACGCCGACCTCAGCGCCGTCCACGCCGTCGTCCACGCGATCCCCGCCTCGGACCGCCACGCGCTCGTCATGAAGTCGACCGTCCCCGCCGGCACCGGCGCCTCGATCAAGCGCGTGCTCGCCGCCGAGGGCAAGCAGGGCCTGGCCTACGTCTCCTGCCCGGAGTTCCTCAAGGAGGGCTCGGCGGTCAAGGACTTCCTGCACCCCGACCGCGTCGTGGTCGGCGACGACGGCGACTGGGCCGGCGACGCGGTCGTCGAGCTCTACGCGCCGCTCGACGCGCCGCTGGTGCGCACCGACATCGCCTCGGCCGAGATGGTCAAGCTTGCCTCCAACGCGTTTCTCGCCACGAAGATCTCGTTCATCAACGAGATCGCCAACGTCTGCGAGGAGACCGGGGCCGACGTCATCGAGGTCGCGCGCGGGATGGGCCTCGACGACCGGATTGGCGGGAAGTTCCTGCAGGCCGGAATCGGCTTCGGGGGATCGTGCCTGACCGGCGACGAGTCCGTCCTCGTGCGCCTACGCGGGCGCACGACGCTCATGACGTTCGAGCGGCTCTGGCAGCGACTGGAGTCCGAGGGACACGCGGTGGACGACGGCGTCATCGAGCCCTGGGACGTACAGGTCCTCTCGTGGATCCCCGGTGGTGCTGAGCCGCAGTTCATGCCGGTCATGTGCGTGACGCGGCGCCAGTACGACGGCGACATCGTCGAGCTGCGCACGAAGTCGGGGCGGCGCGTGCACTGCACCCCCGATCATCCCTGGATCGTCCGCGACGGCGGGGGACGGGCGGATCTGCGGGTCAAGCCGGCCGGCGCGCTGTGCGAGGACGACTGGGTTCCCCTCGCGCAGGGTGTGCAGTACCCGGCCGACGGCGCGGAGCTGTGCTCACTCCTCGGAGCTGTCGACGCGGCCGCGGTGCACCCGAGCCGGGTCATCGTCCGCTTGGGTGCCGAGCGCGCCGCGGCGCTGGCCGCACGCCCAATCGACGAGCGCCGGGAGATCTTCGCTGCCAACGTGGCCGCACGGTCGGGCGAAGTCCGTCGCACCGGGACCGTCCGCCTCGATGAGGCAGGCCGGGCCGGGCTCGATGTGCGCAACACGCACCTCGGCACCGCCAAGAACGGCATGTACGCGCCGTCGGAGATCCGCCTCGACGCTGCGTTCTGGCGCGTCGTCGGCCTGTACCTCGCCGAGGGCTGCTGCACGTTCGACGAACGCAATACGGCCCGCATCGTGTGGTCGTTTCATCCTACGCGCGAGCAGCACCTCGTCGACGAGGTCGTCTCCTTCTGGATGCGCCATGGCGTGGCGGCGCGCACGCGTCGCAACCCGACATCCCACACGGTCGTCGTGCAGTCGCGGTTGCTCGGCGCCTGGTGGACCCAGATCCTCGGGCTCGGGCGCAACGGCTACGAGCAGCGCCTGCCCGACCTCGCGTGGGACCGGCCCGCCGCGGACAAGTGGGCGCTGCTGTCCGGCCTATGGGAAGGCGACGGCTCCTGGTCGCTCGTCAACGGCGGCCCGAGCGTCATCCTCGAGATGGGAACCATCAGCGCGCCTCTGGCCGACGGCGTGCTGCGCCTGCTGGGAGACCTGGGGATCGTCGCGTCGCAGCGCATCGGCCGGGTTGCGAAATCCACGCAGGACACGCACTGGCTGCGCGTCAGCGGGGCAGATCAGGTCGAGCGCGCGATCGCGCTGGTGCCGGTCGGCGATCGCGTCGGCGTCGCCGCGTCGATCGCCCGCCAGCGCAAGCGCATCGCGCCGACCGGCCATCGCCGCTTCGACGACGACGGGCCGGCCTGGCTGCGCATCGTCGCAACGCAGCGCCGCCCGTTCAGCGGACCCGTCTATTCGCTCGAGGTTCCCGGCACTCACACGTTTGTCACCACCGGCGGCGTGACGTGCCATAACTGCTTTCCGAAAGATGTGAACGCGCTCAAGCAACTTGCCGGCAATTCGGGTTATCATTTCCAGTTACTGAACGCCGTGATTGAAGTGAACGAGCTGCAGAAGCGGCGCGTCATCTCCAAGCTGCAGAAGCACCTCGGATCGCTCGTCGGCCAGACGATCACGCTGCTGGGCCTCGCCTTCAAGCCCAACACCGACGACATGCGCGAGGCATCGTCGCTCGTGCTCAGCGCGCGGCTGCAGGCCGACGGCGCGACGGTGCGCGTCTATGACCCGGTCGCCGAGCAGGAGGCCCGCCACCTCATCCGCGGCGTGTACTTCGCGACCGACGCGATGGACGCGATCGACGGCGCCGACGCCGTCGTGCTCGTCACCGAGTGGGACGAGTTTCAGTCGCTGGATTGGGCGCAGGTCGCCGAGCGGATGGCCGGCCGGACCGTGCTGGACGGGCGCAACGCGCTGGACCGCGAGGCCGTCGCCGCCGCGGGGCTGACCTACGAGGGCATCGGACGCGGGACGCTGACATCTTTGCGCTGATGGATCACCCGGCCGCGCGACAGGCGCCATGCAGGCGGTGATCCTCGTCGGCGGTGAGGGAACGCGCCTGCGCCCGCTGACCTCGCTGGTCCCCAAGCCGGTCGTCGCGCTCGTCGACCGTCCGATGATGGCCTACATGTTCGAGTGGCTGCACGGCCACGGCGTCGACGACGTGATCATGTCCTGCGGCTTCAAGGCGACGAAGGTGCGCGACGTGCTGGGCGACGGGTCGCGCTACGGCATCCGCCTGCGCTTCGTCGAGGAGCCCGACCCGCGCGGCACCGCCGGCGCGCTGAAGTTCGCCGAGGAGCACCTCGACGAGCGCTTCCTCATGCTCAACGGCGACGTGCTCACCGACCTCGACCTCACCGCCCAGATCGCACAGCACGAGGCGACGAGCGCGACCGGCACGCTCGCGCTCGTGCCCGTGCCCGACCCGTCGAGCTACGGCCTCGTGCGCCTGCGCGCGGACAACGCCGTCGAGGAGTTCCTCGAGAAGCCCTCGCCCGACACGGTGCTCGACACGAACCTCATCTCGGCCGGCGCGTACGTCCTCCAACGCTCGGTGCTCGACCTCATCGCGCCCCACCGCAACGTCTCGATCGAGCGCGAGATCTGGCCCGCGCTCGTCGACAAGGGCCTCTTCGGCTTCGTCGACGACGCCGCGTACTGGATCGACGTCGGCACGCCCGAGCGCTACCTGCAGGCGACCTACGACATCCTCGAGGGCAACGTCCGCACGGGCGTCGTCGCCAAGCTCGGCGACGGCTACCTCGCGGTCGACCCGTCGGCGCGCGTCGACGGCCGCGCCGTACCGCCCGCGATCGTCGGCGCGGGCGCGAGCATCGCCGCCGGTGCCCACGTCGGCAGCCTGGCGGTCCTCGGCGACGACGTCGCCATCGGCGCGGGCTCGATCGTCGAGCGCGCGGTCGTCCTGGCCGGCGCGCGCGTCGGCGCGGACTGCATCCTGCGCGACTGCATCGTCGGTCCCGGCGCCCGGATCGGCGACCGCTGCCACATCATCGGTGGCGCGATGGTGGGTGAGGGCGTCATCATCGGCGCCGACAACGTGATCGCGCGCGGTGCGCGCCTGTTCCCCGGCATGGAGGTACCCGATGGCGGCCTCGCCTTCTGATGTGACCGAGATGAGCCTCGACGCCGAGGCGATCTCCGCCGTCGATCGCTCCGACATGCTCGCCGACATCGTCGGCCTGCCCGAGCATCTGCGCGACGCGCTGTGGAAGGTCGAGTCGGCCAACCTGCGGCCGTGGGACTCGCCGGGCGGGCTCGTCGTCGCCGGCATGGGCGGCTCGGCCGTCGGCGGCGCGCTGGCGCGCGCGATGCTCGGCGACCACGCGTCGCGGCCGGTGCTCGCCTCCCGCCAGTACGGCCTGCCGGCCTGGACGACGCCCGACACGACGATCCTCTGCGCCTCCTACTCGGGCAACACCGAGGAGACGCTGGCCTGCTACGAGGCGGCCGGCGCGCTCGGCGCGCCGCGCGTCGCGGTCACCAGCGGCGGCCGCCTGGCCGAGCTCGCCCGCGCCGACGGCGTCCCGGTGATCCCGGTCGCGGGCGGCTTTCAGCCGCGTGCCGCGGTCGCCTACATGACCGTCGCCGCGCTCGAGGTCGCCCGCCTGTGCGGCGCCGGGCCGCGGATGGGCGCCGAGATCGACGTGGCCGCCGACCACCTCGAGCAGCTCGTCGTCGAGTGGGGCGCCGAGGGCGCCGAGGACTCCGAGGCCAAGGCGCTCGCACGGGCGCTGCACGACAGCGTGCCCGTCATCGCCGGCTCGGGCCTGACGCTGCCGATCGCCTACCGCTGGAAGACGCAGTTCAACGAGAACGCGAAGATCCCGGCGTTCATGCACGAGCTGCCCGAGCTCGACCACAACGAGGTCGTCGGCTGGCAGGGCGCCCGGGCGTTCGGTCGCTTCGCGGCGATCTTCCTCGACGACAGCGACTCCCATCCACGCGTGCAGGAGCGCATCGCGCTCAGCCGCGAGTTCATCGGCGACCACGCGACGGGGACCTTCCGCGTGCAGTCGCGCGGCCACACGGCGGTCGAGCGGGTCCTCTCGCTCGTGCTGCTCGGCGACCTCGTGTCGCTGTACGTCGCGATCCTGCGCGGGACCGACCCGACGCCGGTCGAGGTGCTCGAGACGCTCAAGCAGCGCCTCGCCGGCGACGCGTAAGTCACGTCGCCGGACGACACCCGCGCTCACACGAGCGCAACGTTCTGTGCCTTGTCACGCACCGGAGCCGACACCGCGATCGCGAGCGAGTCGACACACCCCTTCGCCACGGTCCCGTGCAAACCTTGACACAACCGTGGTAAGGTTCCCGGCGGATGGACGCATTGACGATCCAAGAGGCTGCCCAGACGACCGACTGGTCGCCGCGCATGCTGCGCTACATCGAGCACGCGGGGCTCATCGAGCCCCAGCGCTCGGAGTCCGGCTACCGGCTCTACGGGCCGGGGGAGCTGCAGCGTCTGCGGACGCTGCGCGAGCTCGCCACGCGGTACGGCATCGGCCTGGCCGAGATCGGCTTCGCGAAGCGGCTGCGCCGTGACGAGGAGCTCGCCGGCGCCGTCGACGCGTGGTTCGAGGCCGAGCCACGCCGCCCCGAGGATGTCCCGCCGGCCGACTGGCTGCGCTGGGAGCAGGACAAGCATTCCAAGCTGCTGGCGCTCGCCGGCGCCACCACACCGCCAACAACGCACGCCTGACCGAGGGAGACGCACGCATGAACCCACCCACCGCCGCCGTCGAGACGAAGCAGGACTTCAAGGTCGCGGACCTCTCGCTGGCCGACTACGGCCGCAACGAGATCATCCTCGCCGAGCACGAGATGCCCGGCCTCATGCAGACCCGCGCGGAGTACGCCGACGCGCAGCCGCTGAAGGGCGCGCGGATCATGGGCTCGCTGCACATGACGATCCAGACCGCCGTGCTGATCGAGACGCTGACGGCGCTGGGCGCCGAGGTGCGCTGGTGCAGTTGCAACATCTTCTCCACCCAGGACCACGCCGCGGCCGCCGCGGTGGTGGGCCCGAACGGGACCGTCGACGATCCGCAGGGCGTGCCGATCTTCGCCTGGAAGGGCGAGACGCTCGACGAGTACTGGTGGTGCACCGAGCAGGCGCTGAACTGGCCGGGCGAGGACGGCCCGAACCTCATCCTCGACGACGGCGGCGACGCCACGATGCTCGTCCACAAGGGCGTCGAGTTCGAGACCGCCGGCGCCGCACCGGACCCCTCGACCGGTGAGTCGGAGGAGTTCGTCGCGTTCCTGAAGGTCCTCAACCGCTCGCTGGAGGAGGACTCGCAGCGCTTCACGAAGATGGCCGCGGGCATCATCGGCGTCTCGGAGGAGACGACGACCGGCGTCGGGCGCCTGTACCAGATGGCCAAGCAGGACCAGCTCCTGTTCCCGGCGATCAACGTCAACGACTCGGTCACGAAGTCGAAGTTCGACAACCTCTACGGCTGCCGTCACTCGCTCGTCGACGGCATCTTCCGCGCGACCGACGTCATGCTCGCCGGCAAGGTCGGCGTGGTCTGCGGCTACGGCGACGTCGGCAAGGGCTCGTCGGCCTCGCTGCGCGCCCAGGGCTGCCGCGTCATCGTCACCGAGATCGATCCGATCTGCGCGCTGCAGGCCGCGATGGAGGGCTACGACGTCAAGACGCTCGAGGACGTCATCGACACCGCCGACGTGTTCGTCACGACGACCGGCAACAAGGACATCATCACCGCCGAGCACATGGCGCGGATGAAGCACCACGCGATCGTCGGCAACATCGGCCACTTCGACAACGAGATCGACGTCGCCGGCCTGGAGAAGATCCCCGGCATCGAGCGCGTGAAGATCAAGCCGCAGGTCGACAAGTGGGTCTTCCCCGACGGCCACGCGATCATCCTGCTGTCCGAGGGGCGCCTGCTGAACCTCGGCAACGCGACCGGCCACCCGTCGTTCGTGATGTCCAACTCGTTCACGAACCAGACGCTCGCGCAGATCGAGCTGTACACGAACAACGACGCGTACGACAAGCAGGTCTACGTGCTCTCCAAGGAGCTCGACGAGAAGGTCGCCCGCCTGCACCTGGCGGCCGTCGGCGCGAAGCTCACGGTGCTCACGCCTGAGCAGGCCGAGTACATCGGCCGCCCGGTCGAGGGCCCCTACAAGTCACACGAGTATCGCTACTAGACAGTTGCCTGACCACGCTGTCGCGGACCTGGCCCTCGCTGACGAGGGGCAGGTCCGCATCGCGTGGGCCGACGGGCAGATGCCCGTCCTGCGCTCGATCCGCGAGCGCTTCGAGCGCGAGCGTCCGCTCGACGGGCTGCGCGTGGCGGCCTGCCTGCACGTCACGTCGGAGACCGCGAACCTCCTGCGCACGCTGATCGCCGGCGGCGCCGAGGCGCAGCTGTGTGCCTCCAACCCGCTCTCGACACAGGACGTCATCGCCGCCGCCCTCGTCGATCGGCACGGCGTCGGCGTGTACGCGATCCGCGGCGAGGACGCGGACACCTACGCCGCCCACGTCGTCGGCCTCGCCTCGCGCGCGCCGCACGTCACGCTCGACGACGGCGCCGACCTGCTCAGCGTCCTGCACGCCGGCCAGGAGAGCTGGCGCGCCGCGCTGCTGGGCGGCACCGAGGAGACGACCACCGGCCTCGTGCGCCTGCGCGCGCTCGAGCACGACGGCCTGCTGCACTGCCCCGTGCTGGCGGTCAACGAGTCGCTCACCGAGCGGACGTTCAACGACCGCTACGGCACCGGCCAGTCGACGCTCGACGGCATCCTGCGCGCGACGAACATGCTGCTCGCCGGGCGCACCGTGGTCGTACTCGGCTACGGCTGGACGGGCAAGGGCGTCGCGCTGCGCGCCAAGGGAGCGGGCGCGTCGGTGATCGTCTGCGAGGTCGACCCGATGCGCGCGCTCGAGGCGCGGATGGACGGCTGCGAGGTCATGCCGGCGCTCGAGGCCGCCGCCCAGGGCGACGTGTTCATCACCGTCACCGGCGGTCGTGACGTGCTCACGCGCGAGCACTTCGCGGTCATGAAGGACGGTGCGATGCTCGCCAACGCCGGCCACTTCGACGTCGAGATCGCCGTCGACCAGCTCGCCGCGCTGGCGGCCGGCCGCCGCCAGGTCCTCCCGCTCGTCGAGCAGTTCGAGGTCGGCACGCGACGCCTGAACCTGCTCGCGCAGGGCCGCGTCGTGAACCTCGCCGCCGCCGAGGGCCATCCCGCCGCCGTCATGGACATGTCCTTCGCCAACCAGGCGCTGTGCGTCGAGCACCTCGCCCGCCACGGCGCGACCCTGGCGCGGCGGGTGCTGCCCGTGCCGCACGAGATCGACCGCGAGGTCGCGCGGTTGAAGCTCGCCTCGCTGGACGTGCGCATCGACGAGCTGAGCGACGTGCAGCGCGCGTACCTGACGAGCTGGCGCAGCTGATCGCGGCGAGCCGCTCGCGGGTAGGTTGCGCGCCGTGACCGACGACGCACTCGAGGCGGCCCTGGACAAGATGCGCGCCGACGACGTCGCCGACGTGGCGGTGAAGACGTTCGCGCACTACTACGAGCTGCTGCGAGCGGGCGAGACCGGCACGCTGCCGGAGTCCGAGATCGAGCCGATCGAGGCGCTGCCCGACGCCGACGAGCTGCCCGACGACGAGGACGGCGCGCGCGACGCGCTCGCCCGGACGGTCGTGATCAAGCTCAACGGCGGCCTGGGCACGAGCATGGGGATGACCGGCCCGAAGTCGCTGCTGGAGGTCAAGGATGGGCTGACGTTCCTCGACATCACCGTGCAGCAGATCCGCGCGCTGCGCAACCGCACCGGCGCGCGCCTGCCGCTCGTGCTCATGAACTCCTTCGCCACGCGCGACGCGTCGCTCGAGGCGCTCGTGCCGTACGACGACCTGCCGGTCAACGGCGTGCCGGCCGACTTCCTGCAGAGCAAGGTCCCCAAGCTCGCCGCCGACGACCTCACGCCCGCGGAGTGGGCCGACGACCCGGCCCTCGAATGGGCGCCGCCGGGGCACGGCGACCTCTATCCCTCGCTGCTGAGCTCGGGCCTGCTCGACGCGCTGCTCGACGGCGGCTACCGCTACGCGTTCGTGGCCAACGTCGACAACCTCGGCGCGGTGCTCGAACCGCGCATCCTCGCCTGGTTTGCGCGCGAGCAGATCCCGTTTCTCATGGAGGTCGCCGACCGCACGGCCGCCGACCGCAAGGGCGGCCACCTCGCCCAGCGGGCGGACGGCGGGCTCGTCCTGCGCGAGATCGCGCAGACGCCCGAGGACGATGTCGAGGCGTTCCAGGACACGTCCCGGCACCGCTTCTTCAACACGAACACGCTGTGGATCGACCTGCGAGCGCTCGCCGATGTGCTCGCCGAGCGCGACGGCGTCCTCGGGCTGCCGATGATCGTCAACCGCAAGACGGTCGATCCCGCCGACGCCGACTCGCCGGCCGTCATCCAGCTCGAGACGGCGATGGGCGCCGCGATCGACGTCTTCGACGACGCGCGCGCGATCCGCGTCGCGCGCGAGCGCTTCGCCCCGGTCAAGACGACCGACGACCTGCTGGCGCTGCGCTCCGACGCCTACGAGCTGACGCCGGACGGCCGCATCGCGCTCGCCGCGGCGCGCGCCGACGCCGGCCAGGACGCCCCGCTCGTGGAGCTCGACCCGAAGTACTTCAAGCTCGTGCGCGACTTCGACGCCCGCTTCGCGGCCGGCCCGCCGTCGCTCGTGCAGGCGCAGCGCCTGACGGTCCGCGGCGATGTCGCGTTCGGCGCCGATGTGGTCGTGCGCGGCGAGGTGACGGTCGAGCACCGCGGCGACGAGCAGCGCCGCATCGAGGACGGGACCGTGCTCGAGGGCTGACGACGCGGCGCATCCGGCGCTGCGCACGAGGGGGTCCTCAAGTTTCCGTCCCCTATATGGACGAAAACTGGGGGACCCCGTGTGCGGCCGGCACGAAAACGACGCGTCGCGCGCGAAGCGCCCGCCCACGCCGGCGCACCGCCACGCCGCCGCAGCCGATGGGGCATCCTGAGGCGATGCCCCACCACCGCTCCCCGCGATGATCGACCCCGCCTCCAGCGTCGGGGTGCTCGCCGCGCTGGCCGCCGGCCTCATCTCCTTTCTGAGTCCCTGCGTGCTGCCGCTCGTGCCGGGCTACCTGTCGGCGGTGTCGGGCGTCAAGCCCACCGAGCTCGAGGAGGCGTCGCTGCGGCGGGTGCTCGTGCCGGCGCTGCTGTTCGTCGCGAGCTTCTCGGCGATCTTCATCGTCCTCGGGCTCGGCGCGACAAAGCTCGGCGCGACGCTCAACGACCACCGCGAGACGCTCGAACGCGTCTCGGCGGTCGTGATCGTCACGCTCGGCGTCTTCTTCCTCGCGACGCCGTTCGTCGCGCGCCTGAACCAGGAGTGGCGCATCGACGCGCTCATGGAGCGCGCCGGCCGCGGCGGCCCGCTCGTCGTCGGCGCCGCGTTCGCGATCGCCTGGACGCCGTGCGTCGGCCCCACGCTGGGCGCGATCCTCACCGCCGCGTCGCTGTCGGACTCGGCCGCGCACGGCGCCTACCTGCTCGCCTGGTACTCCGCCGGCCTGGCGATCCCGTTCCTGCTGACCGCCATCGCCTTTGACCGGATGACGACGCTGTTCGCCGTCGTCAAGCGCCACTACGCCGCGATCGTGGCGACCGGCGGCGCGATCCTCATCGTCATGGGCGTCCTCATCTGGACCGGCGAGCTCACGCAGCTGAACATCGAGGCCCAGGAGCTGCTCGACAAGCTCGGCCTCGACTTCCTCAACGGCATCTAGTCCGCGCGCTCCTCCGTCCTCCGCTCGCGCCGCTCCCTGGCCTCTGCGCCGCCGTTCGGCCTCGCGCCGCTCGTCGGCCTCGTCCTGGCGGCGCTCGTCGGCGGCGTCCTCGAGACGCTCCGCGCGACGGTTCTCGCGCTCGCTCTCCGACAGCGCCCGCGTGAAGAGGAACACGAGCGCGACGCCCATGACGACCGACTGCTCGAGCGCCATGATGAGACCGCCGACGGACTGGTCGGTGCCGGGGGACAGTCCCCAGTAGCCCGGCTGGCGCTCGTAGAAGTCGTAGATCGCGTCCGGCGAGAACGCCAGCAGGATGCCGAGCAGCCCGACGAACACCTTCGTCGCGAGCATGTACACCACCGGTCCCATGCCGCCGAGGCGCTGGCGCGCGCGGATCGGCGAGAGCAGGTGCCACCAGTACAGCCCGCCCGCGATGCCGAAGGACACGTGCTCGAGGACGTGCAGGACCGGGGTCTCGAGCGCCGCGTCGTACATCGCGGGGATGTGCCAGACCGCCATCGTCGCGACGTAGAGCACGATCGCGAACACCGGATGGGCGAGCACCCCGGCGCGCTTCTCGATGCGCACGAGACGCCGGGTCAGCGGGCGCAGCAGCACCTTCGTCAACCCCAGCAGCACGAGGATCGGCGCGATGTCGAGCAGCAGCAGGTGCTGGACCATGTGCATGGCGAACAGCTGCTCGCCGAGGCGGTCGATCGGCGAGCACAGCGCGATCAGTACGAGCGCCATGCCCGCGAGGAAGCTCGTCAGGCGGCCCAGCGAGCCGTCGATCCGGCGCCAGCGGCGGACGTAGAGGAACGTCAACGCCGCGACGAGCACGATCGCGCCCGGTTCGAAGGACCAGCTGGCGTCGGGAGCGACGGCGAGGGGGACGGCGAGGATGACCGCGATTGTGCCAGCCTGCGGCGCGTCTGCACGGGATCGTCGCGATCCGCGTGTCCGCCGGCACATGCTGTGCGCGACGATCGCGGCGATGCTCGATGAGATCGTCGCGCTCGTCGTCCCGCCGCGCTGTGCGGCATGCGGGATGCCGGGCCGGCGCGCCGCCGACGTCCTCTGCGCAGGCTGCCGGCGCGGGCTGCCATGGCTGCCCGCGCAGTGCTGCGCGCGCTGCGCCCTGCCGCTGCCGCACGCCCGTCGAGCCTGCCCGGCGCAGGACGCGGCCTTCGCGACCGCCTGGTCGGCCGTCGCCTACGAGGGCGCCGCCCGCGACGCGATGCACGCCCTGAAGTTCTCCGCCGCCCGCCCGCTCGCGCGCGTCATGGCGGCGCAGATCGCGGCCGGCGCGCCGCCCGGCCTGCTCGCCGCGGCGCCGCCGCAGACCGCGCTCGTCCCCGTCCCGCCGCACCCGCGCCGCCGCCGCAGCCGCGGCTTCGACCCCGCCGAGCTCATCGCGGTCGCGCTCGCCCGCCGCAGCGGCCTGCCGCTGCGCCGCGTCCTGCGCCGCGGCCACGCGCCGTCACACCAGCTGGGCGCCTCGCGCGCCGCCCGGCGCGACGCCGCCAACCTGCACTTCCTCGCCCGCGGAGCGCCGCCGCCACGCGTCGTGCTCGTCGACGACGTGCACACGACCGGGGCCACGCTCGACGCCTGCGCGCGGGCCCTGCGCGCGGCGGGCAGCGTCCACGTCGCCGCTATCACATGGGCGCGCACCCTGGACGAACGGCCCCGTTGATTCCGACCAGACCGAGGCGTACCATCGATCACTCGCACGTCCGTTCGACAGAGAGGACTTCGAGATGCAGATCGAGGTCAAGGGCCGCAACGTCCCCGTCAACGACGAGCTGCGCGAGCTGGTGGAGCGGAAGTTCCGCAAGGTCGCAGCGCAGGTTTCCGATCTGGCCCGCATGGAGGTCGAGTTGCACGAGGAGCGCAATCCCTCGATCGCCGACTCGCAGGTCGCCGGCGTGACGCTGTATCTCAAGGGCGTCACGCTGCACGCCGAGTGCGCCTCGCGCGAGATCGAGCACTCCATCCGCCTCTGCTCCGACGAGCTCGCGCGCCAGGTCAAGCGCCACCGCGAGAAGCGCCGCCGCCGCCGCGAGGCGCGCAGCGCGCAGGCACACCCCGCCACGTAGCGGAAGACTGCTGACCCACGGTACGGACGCGGCGGGCGAGCCCCGCCGCGTCGGTATCCTCAAGCGTTATGGCGCTCCTCGATCGTGCCCTTCGGATGGGCGAAGCCAAGCAGTTCAAGCAGTTCGAAAAGCGCGTCGCGCGCATCAACGATTTCGAGCCGGAGCTCGAGCTCGAGTCCATGGAGGAGCTGCGCGCGCGGACCGACTCCCTGCGCGAGCAGGCGCGCAACGGCGAGAGCCTCGACGTCCTCCTGCCCGAGACCTTCGCGATCGTGCGCGAGGTCGGCAAGCGCGAGATGGGCATGCGCCACTTCGACGTGCAGATGATCGGCGGCATGGTCCTGCACGCGGGCTCGATCGCCGAGATGAAGACCGGCGAGGGCAAGACGCTGACGGCGACGCTCGCCGTCGTGCTCAACGCGCTGCCGGGCAGCGGCGTCCACGTCGTCACGGTCAACGACTACCTCGCGCGCCGCGACGCGGAGTGGATGAGCCCGATCTACCACGCGATGGGCCTGCACGTCGGCGTGCTGCAGAACATGCAGCCGGTCGACGAGAAGCACGGCTCCTACGCCGCCGACGTGACCTACGGCACGAACTCCGAGTTCGGCTTCGACTACCTGCGCGACAACATGGCCCAGTCGCTGGACGAGAAGGTCCAGCGCGGCCACCCGTTCGGGATCGTCGACGAGGTCGACAACATCCTCATCGACGAGGCGCGCACCCCGCTGATCATCTCCGGCCAGCCCGAGGCCGCCGCCGACTACTACGAGCAGTTCGCCAAGCTCGCCAAGCGGATGGTGCCCGGCAAGAAGCCCGAGGGGATGGACCCGCGGCTGAAGAAGGAGTTCGTCGCCGAGTTCGACTTCGAGTTCGAGGAGAAGCACAAGACGGTCTCGGTCACCGAGCGCGGCGTCGCGAAGGCCGAGAAGTTCCTCGGCATCGAGCACCTGTATCGCGCCGAGAACGGCCCCCTCGTCAACCACCTGCAGCAGGCGCTCAAGGCCGAGTCGCTGTACAAGCGCGACGTCGACTACGCCGTCGTCGAGGGCCAGGTCATGATCATCGACGAGTTCACCGGCCGCATCCTCGAGGGGCGGCGCTGGTCGGAGGGCCTGCACCAGGCGATCGAGGCCAAGGAGGGCGTGCACGTCCAGGAGGAGAACCAGACCCTCGCGACGATCACGCTGCAGAACTACTTCCGCCTGTACGACAAGCTCGCGGGCATGACCGGCACGGCCCTCACCGAGGCCACCGAGTTCATGAAGATCTACAAGCTGCCGGTCGTCGAGATCCCGACGAACCAGGCGATGATCCGCAAGGACCAGAACGACCAGGTCTACAAGACGCGCGACGGCAAGTGGGACGCCGTCAGCCGCGAGATCATCGACCGCCACGAGACCGGCCAGCCGGTGCTCGTCGGCACGGTGTCCGTCGAGGTCTCCGAGCTGCTGTCGGGCATCCTCGACAAGGCCGGCGTCAAGCACACGGTCCTCAACGCCAAGCCCGAGTACGCCGAGCGCGAGGCGGAGATCGTCGCCGAGGCCGGGCAATCCGGCGCGGTCACGATCGCCACGAACATGGCCGGCCGCGGGGTCGACATCAAGCTCGGCGGCAACGCCGAGCACCTCACGCAGCGCGAGCTCGCGCGGCTGGGCCTGCAACCCGGCGACCCCGACTACGAGGCGCGCTTCCACGACATCCTGCCGAAGATCGAGGAGCGCGTCGCGGACGACAAGGAGCGGGTCATCGCGGCCGGCGGCCTGTACATCGTCGGCACCGAGCGCCACGAGTCGCGGCGCATCGACAACCAGCTGCGCGGCCGCGCCGGACGCCAGGGCGACCCCGGCGAGTCGCGCTTCTTCCTCTCCGCCGAGGACGACCTCGTGCGCCTGTTCGCCGGCGACCGGATCTACCGGATCCTCGACCGGCTCGGGACCGTCGACGAGGAGGGCCGCGAGGAGCCGATCGAGGCCGGCATGCTCTCCAAGCAGATCGAGAAGGCCCAGAAGAAGGTCGAGGAGCAGAACTTCCTGCAGCGCAAGCGCGTGCTCGAGTACGACGACGTCATGAACGAGCAGCGGCGGATCGTCTACAAGTTCCGCAACGAGATCCTCGAGGGCAAGGACATGGGCGGCCAGGTCCGCGGCGAGATCGCCAACGTCATCGAGCGCACCGTCGGCGAGTTCACGCCCGGCGACTTCATCGAGGACTGGGACCTCGACGGCCTCTTCACGGCGCTGGACGACATCTTCCCGGTGTCCCTGCTGGACACCGAGGAGCTCACGCCCGAGCAGACCGATCGCGAGCTGCTCATCAAGAAGATCACCGACGACGCGGTCGCGCTCTACGACGAGCGCGAGGCCGAGCTCGGCGACGAGATCATGCGCGCCGTCGAGCGCTTCCTGCTGCTGCAGTTCATCGACACCCGCTGGCGCGAGCACCTCTACGACATGGACTACCTGCGCGAGGGCATCCACCTGCGCGGCTTCGCCCAGATCGAGCCCATCGTCGCGTACAAGAACGAGGCGTACACGCTCTTCGCCGACCTCATGAACACGATCTGGGCGGACTTCACGCGGATGGTCTTCAACCTCGAGTTCGAGGCCGCCGAGGGCGAGGAGCCCGAGCAGCGCTACGAGACCAGCGGCTCCTCGACGCGTCCCGGCCGGGTCTCCTACTCCGGCGGCTCCGGTGCCCCGAGCGCGCTCGCGATGGCGGCCGCCGGCGGCGGTGTCGCCGAGGAGGCGCTCTACGACGAGGAGGAGCTCCCGCCGCCCGTCGAGCAGCGCGTGCTCTCCGAGGAGCAGACGATCGGTCGCAACGACCCGTGCTGGTGCGGGTCGGGCAAGAAGTTCAAGAAGTGCCACGGCGCCTGAGCCCGCGCCCGGCCGCCCACTGATCGCAGGCCGGCCTTCAGGCGGCGCGAGGGGCTGCCGATAGGTCCCTGCGTTTGACGAGCGTCCTCCCGGGCAGTTCCTCGACATGCGCCTCGTCGTCGACAACAGCAGCGGGGGCGACACGCAGCTTGCGATCAGCGTGACCGGAGCGCTGCGCGCCGGCGGTCACACCGTCGAGGTCGTCGAGCCCGAGATCGCCGCGGCGTTCGATACGGCCGTGCATGTCGTCTCGACCGGCATCGTCCTGCGTGTCGACGAGCCGCCGCAGGCCGCCGAGCTCGAGGAGATCTCCGCGATCGTGCGCGACGCGCTCATGCGTCACCCCAGCCAGCGGCGGCGCACCCGCGCGGTCCCGGTGGCGCTGGGCGACGGCGGCCAGGTGCTGACCTGGATCGACGTCTTCGGCTGAGCTGGTGGGCCCCGCGCGACGCGAGACGCACTACGCGTCGATCTCGGCGCGGAACGTCGACGACGGGTAGACGCTGGCGCCCGCGGCGTGGACCTGCCGGGAGAGCACGCCATCCGACGTGACGACGCGCACCGACGCCGGATCGTCCGCGGCGCGGACGCGCCGCACGATCTCGTCGTCGGCCGAGTTGGCCCGCGGCCGCTTGGCGTGGGCGACCTCGATGACGCTCGAGACGATCGGCGGGCGTGGCGGCTGCTCGAAGACGACCATGACGTCCTCGCCCTCGGCGGCGGCCCAGCGCTCGAGCCGGTCGACGAGGCCGACCATCGCGGCGTGACGGTCGCGCCACCAGCCGTCGGGCCGCGTGCCGATGACGTTCATGCCGTCGATGATCCAGCGCACGTGAGCCGGCCGCGGCGGGTCAGCGCCGCCGCACGCGCGCCAGCAGCCGCGTCTTGGCGTTGAACGCGGCCTTCGTCGCGCGATCGGCGCGCGAGCCGTCGGACGGCAGCCGCCCGAGCTGGCGCGCGAACTGCATCTGGTCGAACACGACGAAGTTCGTCGCGATCGCGTCGGTCCACATCGTGGGCAGCGCCGCGACGTCGTGGGCGTCGAGGACCGCGAAGGTCCAGCGCACGATCTCGCCGTTGGAGGCGCCGGCCGGTGGCCTGGCGATGGTCATGGCCCGAAGGCTAACCACCGCGCGGTCGGCGACGGAGGATTCAAACCCACGCGTTTCGCGACCGGCGCGCCGGCGCGGGCGCCGTGACATTTCGTCTTGCCAAGCACCGGCACGTCCATTACCGTACCCGCGGTCATGATCGTCACGGCCCACACGAAGATGCGGCTTACCCACGGCGCCCCCAGCGCCGGGTTCGCTTCGTGCCGGCCGGTTGACGTGCCGACGCAGCGCACCAACGACGCGGCCGACGCGGCTTAGCGGGAGACCTCTCACATGGCTCCCGCGACGATCGCGGGAGCTGCGCTTCGTGCCCGGACCGGGCGTGGGGCGGGGTGGGACCGCGACTCAATCATCATCGCCATCCGCGAGTGGGTGGCCACATACGGCGAGCCGCCTCGTGCGGCCGACTGGAATCCCTCCTCGGCGAAGTGGGCCGGCCAGCTGTGGCGCGTCGAGCGCTACCGCGACGGCCGTGCCGACGGGTCGCCCTGGCCCGCGCTGAACTCGGCCAAGCGCCCGTTCGGCGGGTCGCTGAACGAGGCGATCCAGGCGGCCGGCTTCGAGCCGGCGCGACCGGGTCCGCGGCGTCGTGTCGACGTCGATCCGGAGCAGGCGCACCGGGCTGTCATCAGCCCGGAGGGTCGTGCGATGGTCGCGGCGGCGCTCGCGCAGGCGCGTGACGCCGAGCGGCGTGTCGCGCTGCTCGAGGCACGCCTGGACCGGGCCGGCGAGCGCGCCTCGCGGGCGGCCGCGGAGCGCGACGCCGCGCGCCGTGCCGGCTCCCGGGCCGTCGCCGCCAAGCCGAAGGTCGTCCGTGAGCGCATCGTCGACGACGCGGCGATCGCCCGCGCCCAGCGCCGGGCGGCCGCTGCCGAGGCGAAGGCCGACGTCACGATCCGCGATGTCCGCGAGAAGTGCGCGGAGGCGCGGATGGACGCGGCCGAGGCGCGCACGGCGGCCAAGCGGATGGCGGCGAAGCTCGAGCGGGCGGAGGCGACGATCGCGACGCTGCGCGGCGAGCGCCGCGAGCTCAAGGCGGCCGGCGACCGGCTGTCGGATGAGCTCGTGGCGGCCGAGCGCCTGCTCTCGCGGGCGCGTGCCGAGGCCGGGCGTGAGCCCGAGGTCGTCACGGTGCACGAGCGGACGCCCGAGGCGGGCGAGCTGCACGCGGCTCGCGTGGCCGCGGCGCGTGATCGCCGGGCGGCCAGCGAGGCCGAGCTGCGGGCCGCCCGCGCCGAGCGCGAGCTGCGCGAGACGGTGGCGGTACTGCGCGGCGAGGCGCGGCGCCTCACGCCGGCGGAGCTCGCCGAGCTGCGCGTGAGCGGGCCGAGCGGCCCCGCCGTCATGGCGGCGGCGCTGCAGGCGCTCACGGCGGCGCGCCGGACCAACAACCCGATGCGCATGCAGGAGGCCCTGCGGCGCGTCGCCCAGGCCGCCGTCACGTGGCAGGAGCGGATCTAGAGCGGTCCGCTCCTGCCGGCGGCCCGGCCCGAGGGGGTGTGTCGAATGCGTATCGCTCCGCGTGCCTGATTCGACACACCACCCGACCGATCCGACCCCGTGGTGCACCGCATGACCCTCCGCCTGACCGAGGACTTCCTCAGAGACGACGCCGGCAGCCCGCTCGGCCACGGCATGCCGACCGGCGCGCCGCTGCGCGCGGACGGCCAGTCGCACTACGACGCGTGGCAGGCGCTCCTGCGCCGCGACCCGTGCTCGTACTGCGGCGCGCGCGGTGCCGCCGGCACGGTCGACCACGTCGACCCGCGCTCGCGCGCCGCGCGCGGCCTGGGCACGGCGCATGGTTGGATCAACATCACGGGCGCGTGCGCGCGCTGCAACGGCTCCAAGCGCGACCTCGAGCTGCTCGTGTTCCTCCACCGCCGCCGCTGGGGCGGCCACGCCGCCGCCCACCCCGGCGAGCCCGCGCGCGCGCCGCGGCGAAGCGTGCGCCGGTGGCCCGCGGAGGTCACCGCGCACCTGCGGGTGGGATGGACGGCGCGCCGCGAGTAGTCGCCACCCCCCGAGGCGACGGGTGTGCCGGACCGGTCACCGCGCGATTCGCTGCGCGGCATTCGCGCGATAGCGCGTATCGGACGCGAGCCGCAGCAGCAGCTGCTGCTGGACGAAGGTCTTGTGCAGCGACGCCTCGACCTCCGCCGGCAGGTCGCGCAGGAACAGCGCCACCGCGACCCCGCTACGTCCGCGTGGCTTGACGTAGGCGGCCTCGGTGATCACACCGGGCAGGCTGCCGCCCTTCAGCAACACGCGCTCGTAGTCCTTGCGCAGCTCGGCGTTCATGCGGCGCGGCCAGTCGAGCAGCTCGACCAGCTGCCGGTCGCCGTCGCTGGCGATGTTGCGCATGAGCGCCGCCCATTCCTGGGGCGTTCCCGCCACGGAGGCGGCGCTGAGGCGCCGCTGCTCGGCGATCGCCGGCAGGGTCACCTGCCCGGGCCGGACGCCGGGGGTCAGGTCGATCGCGCGTTCTGCCCGCTGCGCCGGCGCGAGGTCGGCCCACCGCGGTGCGCGCGTCCAGGCCGCAAACTCGCCGAAGACGCTGTAGATCGGGTCCTGCGCCGTCATGCCCTGCCGCTGGGCGTAGCGATCCACGGCATCGGCCCCGAGGCGTTCGAGCAGCGCGTCGGCCGCGGCGTTGTCAGACACCTCGATCGCGGCGCGCGCGAGCTTGCCGAGCGTCAGCGGCTCGTCGAGCTCGGCCTTGTCGTGCGCCCCACCGTCCGTGCCCGGCACGTAGAAGCGCTCGACCGCGGAGCGGGGAACCCTCGTCGACAGGTCGGCGCCGGAGTCGGTGAGCGCGCCGGCGACGAGCACCTTGCGCGTGGACCCGAGGGGAGAGGGGCGATCGGCATGCATTCGCACGGCCTTTGCACCCGGCTTCGGCAGCACGGCGAGGCTCGCGTTCTGGGGATGGTCGGCGATCCAGTCCAACAGGGCGTCGGGCGTGCGGACGCCGGCCGCCGAGGACGCGGCCTCCCGCGGCACGTCGTCGTCGCCGCCGCCGCAGGCCGTGAGGCCGGCGAGGGCGAGCAGGGCGAGGACACAGCCGAGCGCGATGCGAGGATGCGACGAGAATCGGTCGTCCGGGTTTCGCTGCGTGCGATTCATGTCGGGCGCTCCTTTCGTCTCGAACGTACGTGGAGTACGTAGTATCGTATCGAAAGTATGCAAAAACGTAGCGATAGCTCGACTTCGGTAC
Source organism: uncultured Actinomycetes bacterium (assembly GCA_963742745.1). GTDB lineage: Bacteria > Actinomycetota > Thermoleophilia > Solirubrobacterales > Solirubrobacteraceae > CADCVQ01. The sequence continues at coordinate 160,289 of CAVUND010000001.1, read as the reverse complement.
CCTCGGACCCGCAGGAGATGGCGCTGGCGATCGCGCGCCTGCAGTCCAGGGTGGACGCGCTCGAAGCCGCCGGGGCGGCGCCGGGCGGAGCGCCCGGCCCGGCCATGCCGGCCGAGCCCTGGTGGCTGCTCGACCGCCTGGCGCGCAACACGGGCCCGGGATTCGCGAGGGACGACGTCCAGGGGAGCGTCGCCTACGGGGGCCGGGTGCGCGCGCCGGGGACCGGCGAGCTCGTGTGGCAGCTCGAGCATGCCGTGCCCGATCTCGTCGACGCCGACCTTGGCGCCGTCGCGGCGGTCCTCGCCGCGCTGGGACACCCGCTGCGACTGGAGATCCTGCGCCGGCTGCTGCTCGGTGCACGGACGCTTGCCGAGCTGCAGGAGATCCCGAGCACGGGGACGAGTGGTCAGTTGCACCACCACCTCAAGGAGCTGCGCGCAGCGGGGCTCGTGGCCTCCCAGCGGCGCAACCACTACGCGATTGCGGCTGACCGCGTCGTGCCGCTCCTGATCATCGTGGCGGCGGCGCTGGGCCGCGATGTCGCCGACACGGACGCCTGAACGCGGCGGGCGCAAGCCGCCCCGGCGCCTCAGCGCAACGTCGACGGGATCCGCAGGCCCTGGTCGATCGCCTCGGGGGCGAGAACGCGGTCGATCGCCATGATCGCCGCGCCGATGACGCCGGCGCGGTCGCCGAGCTGGCAGGGGGCGATCCGCAGATCGCGCGTGGCCAGTGCGAGGGAGCGGCTGAAGATCCCCTCGCGCACGCCGGCGATGAGCTGCGCCTCCGCCTCGGCGATGTCGCCGCCGATGACGATGACCGCGGGGTTGAAGAAGTTCACCGTGCCGGCGAGCACCTCGCCGAGCGAGCGTCCGGCGTCGCGCACCATGCGCATGGCCGTGGCGTCGCCGGCGCGGACGAGCCGCACGACGTCGCGGCTGTTGGCGGCCGCGGCTCCGTCGGCCGCGAGGCGCTTGGCCAGCGCGTGGCCGCCGGCGACGGCCTCCAGGCAGCCGACGTTCCCGCAGGTGCAGACGACCTCCTCCGCCGTCACGCGGATGTGGCCGATGTCGCCGGCCGCGCCGCGCGCGCCGTGGTGGATCTGGCCACCGGCGACGATGCCGCAGCCGATGCCCGTGCCGACCTTGACGAGCAGCAGGTGCTCGGTGTCGCGCCAGTGCGTCCAGTGCTCGCCGCGGGCCATGATGTTCACGTCGTTGTCGACGAGCACGGGCGCCTCGTACTGCTCGGCGAACCAGCCGGGGATCGAGTAGCCGTCCCAGCCGGGCATGATCGGCGGGTTGACCGGCCGGCCGCTGGCGAACTCGACGGGGCCGGGGACGCCGATCCCGATGCCGCGCACGTCGGCCGGCGAGTGCCCGGTCTGCTCGAGCAGCTCGGCGAAGCGCTGCGACGTCCAGCCGAGCACCTCCTCGGGCCCGAGCGCGATGTCCTTGTCGGCGGTCGTCTCGGCCAGCGGCGTGCCGGCGAGATCCGACAGGGCGATGCGCGCATGCGTCGCCCCGAGGTCGGCCACCAGCACGATGCCGGCGGACTCGTTGAAGGCGAGCACGGTCGGCGGACGCCCGCCCGTCGACGTGCTGCCGCCCGCCTCGTAGACGAGCCGCGCAGCGAGCAGCGCGTCGACGCGCTGCGCGACCGTCGAGCGCGCGAGCCCGAAGTGACGGGCCAGGTCTGCGCGCGTCGCCGCGGTGCCGTCACGGATCGCGACGAGCAGCGCCCCTGCGCTGGTGGGGGACGACGGGCCGGCCGGCGAGATCGTGCTCATAGATCGCAACGTACAGCATCGGAAGGCAGATGTCGGCAACTTCAGTCTGATCTTTGAGAACTTCTGCTTGACAATCGGACTAAGACGCGGATAGGTTGCGACCATGCCATCCGCGCTTGCAGTGGGCATCGCCGGCACCGGCTTCATCGGCGGCGTCCATGCCCGCTCCGCCCGCCTCGCCGGTGCCCGCGTCAGCGCGGTCGCGGCCTCCTCGCTGCAGAGCGCGCAGCACGCGGCCCGCGCCCTCGGCGCCGAGCGCGCGCTCGCCTCGGCCGAGCAGCTCGTCGCGGACCCCGACATCGACGTCGTGCACATCTGCACGCCCAACCATCTGCACCTGCCGCTCGCCGAGGCGGCCCTCGCCGCGGGCAAGCACGTGATCTGCGAGAAGCCGCTGGCGCTCGGCGCCGACGGCGCGCGCCGGCTCGTCGCGGCCGCGGCGGGCACGGGCCTGCAGGCGGCGGTCCCGTTCGTCTACCGCTACTACCCGACGGTCCGCGAGGCGCGCCAGCGCGTGCGCGCTGGGCACACCGGCGAGCTGCGCCTGCTGCACGGCGCCTACCTGCAGGACTGGCTGTTGCGCCCGGAGGACGACAACTGGCGCGTCGACGAGGCGCTGGGCGGACGCTCGCGGGCCTTCGCCGACATCGGTTCGCACTGGTGCGACCTCGCGCAGTTCATCTCCGGCCACCGGATCACGCGCCTGTCCGCGCGGCTGCTGACCGCGGTGCCCGAGCGCCTGAGCGCCGACGGCCGGCGCGCCTTCGCGGCCGCCGCCTCCGATGCGGGCGCCACCGGTGACTCGCGCGCGGTCACGACCGAGGACGCCGCGGTCGTCCTCTTCGAGACCGACGAGGGCGCGCTCGGCACGGTCAGCATCAGCCAGATCTCGGCGGGCCGCAAGAACAAGCTCTGGATCGAGCTCGACGGCGCCGACTCGGCGCTCTGCTTCGACCAGGAGAACCCCGAGGAGCTGTGGTGCGGCCGCCGCGATGCGGCCACGATCGTCCGCCGCGATCCCGAGCACCTGTCGGCCGACGCCGCGCGCTTCGCATCGCTGCCGCCCGGCCATCCGCAGGGGTACGCGGACTGCTTCGACTCGTTCATCGCCGATGTCTACGCCGCGATCGCGACCGATACGCCGTCAGACGGGCTGCCCGGCTTCGAGGACGGCCTGCGCGCCGCGCAGATCACCGACGCCGTGCTCGCGTCGGCCGCGAGCCAGACGTGGGTCGACGTCGCCGGCGCCACCGAGGCATCCGCGGCGGTGGCCCGATGAAGCTCGGCTTCCTCACCTCCTGCATGCCCGAGCGCAGCCTCGAGGAGATCGCCGCGTGGGCCGGCGCCAACGGCTACGAGGCGCTCGAGCTCGCCGCCTGGCCGCACCTCGGCGACCGCCCGTTCACCGCCAGCCACGTCAAGGCCGACGTGTTCGACGACGCCGAGGCCGAGCGCGTCCGCGGCGCGCTCGCCGACAACGGGCTCGTCCTCTCGGCGCTCGCCTACTACGACAACAACCTCGATCCCGATCGCGCCGAGCGCGACGCCAACCACGCGCACCTGCGCCAGTGCATCGACGCGGCCGCCGCGCTCGGTGGCGTCCCGGTCGGGACGTTCATCGGCCGCGACCCCGGCCGCAGCGTCGCCGAGAACCTGCGTGAGGCCGAGCGCGTCTTCCCGCCGCTCGTCGACTACGCCGGCGAGCGCGGCGTGAAGCTCATGATCGAGAACTGCGTCATGGAGGGCTGGCATCCCGACGGCTATCCCGGCAACCTCGCCTACTCGCCCGAGCTGTGGGAGTGGATGTTCGGTCTCGGGCTGTACCTCAACTACGACCCGTCGCACCTGCTGTGGCTCGGCATCGACCCGGTCGCCGCCCTGAAGCCCTACGTCGACCGCGTCGCGCACGCCCACGCCAAGGACGCTGAGACCTTCCCGTCGCAGCGCAACCGCTACGGGAGCTTCGGTCGCATGTCGACGCGCGAGTCCGATCCGTGGGACATGGGCTGGTGGCGCTACCGGATCCCCGGACTCGGCGACGTCGACTTTCGCCGCTACGTCGACACGCTCTACGAAGGCGGTTTCGACGGCGTGCTGTCGGTCGAGCACGAGGACCCGGTCTGGGGCGGTACTCCCGAGCTCGTCGAGGCCGGCCTGACGATCGCCCGCAACAACCTGCGCGGGCTGGTGGTCGACTAGATGACGAAGAACGTCCTCGAGGTCCGCGACCTCGTCAAGGAGTACCCGGGCGTCAAGGCCCTGCAGGGCGTCGACCTCGACGTCCGCGAGGCCGAGGTGCACTGCCTGCTCGGACCCAACGGCGCCGGCAAGTCGACGCTCATCAAGTGCGTCTCGGGCGCCGTCGAGCCGACGAGCGGCGAGATCCTCTTCGACGGCGAGCCGCTGCCCTCCGGCGACCCGGCCGGATCGCTGAAGCGCGGGGTCGCGACGATCTACCAGGAGCTCGACCTCGTCGAGGACCTCAGCGTCGCCGAGAGCATCTTCCTCGCGCACGAGCCGCGCCGCCGCGGCGGCCTGCTGCTCGACCTCGACAAGATGTACCGCGACTCCGCCGCGCTGCTGGAGCGCCTGGGCCACGAGTCGATCCCCCCGCGTGCGAAGGTCGGCGCGCTGCGCCCGGCGGCGCAGCAGATCGTCTCGATCGCACGCGCGCTGTCGGGCGACGTTCGCCTGCTGATCATGGACGAGCCGTCGGCGATCCTCGACGACGCCGAGATCGAGACGCTCTTCGACGTCGTGCGGCGGCTCACCGCCGAGGGCGTCGGCGTGGTCTACATCTCCCACCGCCTCGACGAGATCCGCCGCATCGGCAACCGCGTGACGGTCCTCGCCGACGGCCGCACGATGGCGACCGGGCTGCCCGCGACGACGCCGACCGACGAGCTCGTCGAGCTCATGGTCGGCCGCAAGGTCGAGCAGCTGTATCCGGAGCGCCCGGTCGGCACGGACCGCCTGCTGCTCGAGGTGCGCGGCGCGCGCCGGCTGCCCGCCGTCCGCGACGTGAGCCTGAAGGTGCACGCCGGCGAGGTCGTCGGGCTCGGTGGGCTCGTCGGCTCCGGCCGGACCGAGCTGCTGCGGCTCGTCTACGGGCTCGACCCGCCGGACGCAGGCGAGTTCCTCGTCGACGGCAAGCCGCTGAAGGCCAACAGTCCCGGCGCCGCGATCCGGCGCGGGATGGGCCTGGCCCCCGAGGACCGCAAGTCGCAGGCGCTCGTCCTGGATTGGAGCCTGACGAAGAACGTGACGCTCTCCGATCTGGACCGCTTCTCGCATCCGTTGCTCAACGTGCGCACCGAGCGAGCGCAGGCCCGCGATCAGCTGCGCAAGCTCAGCACCGTCCCGGACGACCCCGACCGCCCCGTTCGCCTGCTGTCGGGCGGCAACCAGCAGAAGGTCGTCCTCGCGCGCTGGCTGCTGCACGAGTGCCGGATCCTGCTGCTCGACGAGCCGACCCGCGGGGTCGACGTGGCGACGAAGGCCGAGATCTACCGGATCATCAAGGACCTGGCCGACAACGGCCTCGGCGTGCTCGTCGTCTCGTCCGAGCTCGAGGAGCTCGTCGGCATCTGCACCCGCATCCTCGTGATGCGCGAGGGCGAGATCGTGGCCGAGATCGACGGCAGGACCGCCACTGAGCGCGAGCTGCTGCGCCACGCCGTGGCGCCGACGGACGCACCTGTACTCGCCGAGGAGGTCACATGAGCACGCCTGCCCCCGCCGCGGAACCGAGCGGCGCGGCCGCGCTCGCGGGCCGCATGAAGACGCTGACGCTGCAGGAGTACGCGCTCGGGCTCGTGGTCATCCTGCTGTTCGTCGCCGGCGCGATCCTCAAGCCGGACACGTTCCCGACCTGGGACAACATCCGCAACATGCTCACCCAGGCGAGCGTGATCGGCGTGCTGGCGATCGGCATGACGTTCGTCATCGCCACCGCCGGCATCGATCTCTCGGTCGGCTCGATGGTGGCGGCGGCCGGCGTCTTCGGCGGGATCATGATCGGCGACGGGGGGACGAGCAGCATCGTCTTCATCGTCGCGGCGATCGCGTTCGCGACCGCGCTCGGCTCGATCAACGCGATCGCGATCGCCTACGGACGCGTCGTGCCGTTCATCGCCACGCTCGCGATGTTCTCGGTCGCCCGCGGCGTGGCGCTGCTGCTCAACGACAAGCTTCCCGTCAGCCTGCTCGACCTCAACGGTGGCTCGTTCGCCGACCCGGCGGTCTTCTCGCTGCTGTGGTTCGGCAACGGGCGGATCGTCGGGGTCCCGGTCTCGGTCTACATCTTCCTCGCCGTCACGATCGCCGGCTGGATCCTGCTCAACCGCACGCGCTACGGCCGCTACGTCGTGGCGGTCGGCGGCAACCGGGAGGCCGCGCGGATCGCCGGTGTGCCGGTCAGGAAGGTCATCTTCAGCGTCTACGTCCTGGCCGGGCTGCTGGCGGGAATCGCCACCGTGCTGCTGTGCGCCCGCCTGGGCAGCGCCTCCCCGGTCAGCGGCAACCTCTACGAGCTCGACGCCATCGGCGCCGTCGTCATCGGCGGCACGAGCCTGGCCGGTGGCCGCGCGACGATCGTCGGCACCTTCCTCGGCGTCCTGACCTTCGCGCTGATCTTCAGCCTCATGACGCAGCTGAACCTCTCGACCGAGGTCCAGCAGGTCACGAAGGGCCTGATCGTCCTCGGAGCCGTTCTGCTGCAGCGCCCGGAGGCGCGGTACTGATGACCGCGCCCGCCGGCTCACGGAGTCCCGTCCACTACAGGAGGAATGCAATGTCGCTCACGCGACCCATCATCACCATCGCCGCAGCGTCGCTGCTGGCGTTTGGCGTCGCCGCGTGCGGCGACAGCGACACGAAGACCGTCACGGTCGGCGCATCCGAGGCCGGCACCCCCGCCGGCGGCACCGACGCCACGGCCGGCAAGACGGTGAACATCATCGCCAGCGTGCCGCCCACCGACCACGGTTGGCTGGGCGCCATCTCCAAGAACGCCAAGGCCGCGGCGGCGTCGCACGACGACGTGAAGTTCGAGCTGCTGCAGGCGGCTGATGCCGACTCGCAGGCCCAGCAGATCGAGCAGGCGATCGCCAAGAAGCCCGACGCCCTCGTCGTGCTGCCCCAGGACGGCGCGGCGCTGACGCCGGTCGCCCAGAAGGCCGAGCGCGCCGGCATCCCGGTCGTCAACATCGACCGCCTCTTCTCCAAGCCCGACGCGGCGACCGCCACGGTGCTCGGCGACAACTACCAGATCGGCGTGCTGGCGGGCGGCTACATCGCCGACGAGCTGAAGTGCAAGGGCAACGTCGTCGAGATCCAGGGCCTGGCCGGCATCTCGGTCACGACCGATCGCAGCAAGGGCTTCGCCGACGAGATCAAGAAGCGCTGCCGCAGCGGGCTGAAGGTCGTCGCCAGGCAGCCCGGCGACTTCAACCCGGACACCGGCCTGAAGGCGATGGAGAACATCCTCCAGGCGCAGAAGAAGATCGACGCCGTCTACACGCACGACGACGACATGGCGCAGGGCGTCGTCCAGGCGATCCGCAACGCCGGCCGCGACGACGAGATGTTCCTCACCGGCGTCGGCGGCTCGCAGGACGCCATGAAGCAGATCGAGGCCGGCGGCCTGTACCGCGCGACCTTCCTCTACAACCCGAACATGGCCGCGACCGCGGTGAACATGGCCCGGCTCATCGCCCTCGGCCAGGGGTTCGCCGAGCTCGTGCCGCCGGAGGTCCCGCGCCAGCTCGTCGTGCCGGCCGCGGTGGTCACCAAGGAGAACGTCGCCGAGTACGAGAAGTACGCGTTCAACTAGGTCGCCCAGTCAGGTCGTGACGGCCCTCGGCCCGCCGGATGCGCAGGCATCCGGCGGGCCGTGGTCGTCGCTTCAGATCACGGCCTCGGGCGGACGGTCACCGCATGGTGGGTCGCCACAGCCGCCACGCCGCGATCGCGAGGCACAGCGCGCTGAGCGCGTAGGCGACGCCGAGTGCGGGGCTCGGCGGATGTGGCACGTTGAGCAGGAACGCGTGTGTCAGCAGGACGAGGAGCACCGCGAGCGCGCGTTGCAGGAACGTCATCACGGCATTGGGGCGAGCAGCGCTCATGTCCCCGTGTGCGTCATCGCCGCGCGCCGTCTTACGTCCCGCGCTCCGCGGCGTCGGATCGCGCTTGCGTGACCGCATGAGCTGGCGCATACCCGCTCATCGTACGGGCACCGTCGAGTCGCCCGTCGCCCTACCGCCCGCCGTCGCGCGCCTGCACGCGCCCGGCGGGCAGCCCCGCCCGGACGCGTCCGGCGATCGCGTCGGCGGTGGCCGGGCGCAGGTCCGAGAACGTCCAGCGCTTGGCGCCGAAGCGCGGTTCGACGCTCAGGCGCGCGCGGGTGCGCCGCGGCCAGACCAGCCGCTGCTCGGCGTGCGCGGTGTCGCGGAAGCGCAGCGAGCGCACGCGGTTTCCGACGGCGTCGTCGAGCAGCCAGAGCAGGCGGCGGTCGGTGACGGCGAGCAGCGTGCTGGGGCTCGCCCAGGTCGCGGTCGGCGTGACGAGCTCGACGGGCTCGCCGGCCTCCAGCGCGTCGAGCAGCTCGCGGCCGAGCGCGCGCCGCATCGCCTCGGGCAGCCAGTGGCCGGGCTCACGCCTGCTCCCGGCGCCACCGGCTCCGGCCCCGCGCGCCGGGGCCACGGCCGACCGCGCGCCCGGGCGCTGTTCGGAGCGCAGCAGCTCGTAGGCGACGTTGAGCTGGATCATCTGCGCCATGCCGGCGTCGCCGGCCCGGTCGGGGTGAAAGCGCTTGGCCAGCTCGCGGTAGGCCCGCGCGGCCTCGTCGACGGACGCGTCGGCGGCGAGCCCGAGCACGGCGTAGGGGTCCATCGCCCCATTGTCGCGCTCGCGGCGGGCCTACCCCTCGACGGCGAGGTCGCGCGTCATCGCCTCGTGGCCGTTCAGCGAGCAGTACAGCCGCCAGGTGCCGGGCGTGACCGCGACGGTCCTCGTCGCGCCGTCGCCCTCGCCGACCGCTTCGCTGATCATCAGCGGCGCGCCGCCCGCGGCGGGTGGATCCATCCAGAGGTTGTGCTCGCTGACGTCGTAGTTGCGAAAGTAGACCGTCAGGTCGCCGGCGGGGACCGCGGTGCGCGTGAGGCGCAGGACGAAGGAGCCGAAGTCGTAGGCCTCGGCGCCGACGCTGCTCGCCACCGGGGGCGGCGGGGGCGGCGGGGCGCCCGTGCCCGGGGCCGGCGTGGGCCCGGGTGTCGTCGTCGGGGGCCGGCCGGACGTGCCGGCGCCACCGGGTGTCGTCGTCGCGCCCGGCGATCCGCCGGCCGGGCGCGCGAGCAGCGCGCGGCCGCGGCGTGCACCGCGCCGGTAGCCGGCCGCGACGCGGGCACGGCGGCACTTCGCCCGCGCGCTGCGGGGCCGCTTCGCGCAGGCGACCCGCGCGCTGCGCGCGCCCGCGCTGCTCGTCTTGGCCGAGCCTGGCTTCGCGGCGGCGGCCGCGGCACCGGCGGCCGACCCGCCCGCCGCGCAGGCCCACACGAGCGCGAGCGCGAGCACGGCGACGAGCGCCGGCGGCCCGTGCGTCACAGCAGGACCGGCCGCGCGAACGACGCCGCCGACGGGATGATCCCCGCGGCCTCGGTCTGAAACCACTGCTCCAGCAGCGCGCAGTACAGGCCGCGGAAGTCGACGGTCGCCTTGAGGTTGCCGTACGGATCCAGCCCCGATCCCGCGGCCAGCCCCGGGAACTCGCCGATCAGGCCCTGCTTGACGTCCTTGCCGATCACGAAGGCCGCGCCCGCGGCGCCGTGGTCGGTTCCCGCCGAGCCGTTCTCGGCCGGTCGGCGGCCGAACTCGCTCCACAGCGAGATGACGACGCGGTCGGCGAGCCCGCGCAGCTCGAGGTCGTGCCAGAACGCGCGGATGTTGGCGGTCGTCGTCGTCAGACCCGAGGACAGCGCGGCGGCCTGGTTTGAGTGCGTGTCGTAGCCGCCAGCCGCGTTCAGCGTCACGCAGCGGACCGGCAGGTGGTTGCCCGAGGCATCGGTGGTGGCGAGCATCCGCGCGATCCCCTGCAGCCTGGTCTTGAACGTGCTGTTCGCCGTGGGGTAGCCGGAGCCGTCGGGCGGGGTGGCGGCGCCCACGCTCGCCAGGTCGCGCGCGAGCCCGGCCGCGTTGGCCTGCGCCCTGCGCGCCTGCGCGGTGACGGGATCGCCGGAGGCCAGCGTGCCGAGCGTGGCGAAGGTGTCGCGCATCCGCGTCTGCATCTGACCCCACACCCCGTTGGCGAGAAACTGGTAGTCGCCGAGGTTCCCGGTCGCGGAGACCGCGACGCTGCTCGTCGCCAGCTGCGGCGACAGCATGCCGTCCAGCGAGATGCCCTGGATCGGGACGTCGGGATGGCCGACGCGGTCGAGGTAGCGGCCCAGCCAGCCGGTCGACGCCATCGGATCGGTCGCGCCGACCTCCCAGAAGTGGCGCGAGGTGAAGTGCGACTGGTTCGGCGACGCGTAGCCGATGGCGGGCGCGACCGCGACGCCGCAGCCGGCGTCGTCCCACAGGTCCTTCAGGCCACCGGCCGACGGGTGCCAGCGCAGGCGGGGGTCGGCCTCGAACGCCCAGCCGGCGCTCGGCGCCAGCGCCAGCGTCGGGCGCAGGGTCGCGTAGCGCGGGTCACCGGTCGGCGCGAGCAGGCTCAGCGCGTCGACGCCGCCGTCCATGAAGATCGAGATGAGCACCTTCTGCTCCCCGGCGGCCTCGGCGACCGCGGCCTCGAAGGCCTCCGGCGTCAGCATCCGTCCGGCGCCGTACACGGCGAGCGCGAGGCCGCTGGAGCGCAGCAGCATCGAGCGGCGGGTGAGGCCGGTGCCGGCGGGCGTCGGCATCCCGGGCTCGGTGACGGGCAGCCCGGCGCCGGCCCGCGCGACCGAGGCGCGCAGCAGGTGCGAGCGGGTGAAGTCGTCGCAGCAGTCGGCCATCAGGACCTCACGAGAGCTGGGCGTCGGGGGCGGAGGCGACGAGCTGGCGCAGGGAGTTCTGGCGCAGCGCGCGGAAGTCGTCGGCGCCCAGCCCGGCGGGCGCGGGCTGCTCGGCGAGCGCCAGCAGCGCGGCGTAGGTCTCGGCGGTGAGGGCAGGGGCGCCGGCGGCGGCGATCGCCGCCGCCAGCGCCTGCACGCCGGTCTCGGTGGACCCGTTGTAGGAGGCGGCGGTCGCAACCGCCGGCGCCAGCGCGTAGTAGGCGACGTACCAGCGCCCGTACGTGGTCGAGGTGTCCAGCCAGGCGCGGTCGTTCCAGCCCGCGACGTTGGGCGGATAGAAGAGCATCTGGCCGGCGAGGGCGGCGAGCCACACCCACCCGTCGTGCGTGATCGTCTGCCCGGTCGCCCGCAGCAGCCCCGCGATGTGGACGGCGGGCGGCTTGACGAGCGGCGCGCCGGTGTAGAGGTCGGGGTGCAGGAGGATCGCCTCGACGACCTGCCCGATCGAGTAGCCGCTGGAGACGTAGAGCGACTCGAGCGCCGCCTGCGTGCTCGCGCTCGGCGCGCTGGGGACGAAGTAGGACCACAGCTTCAGGACGAAGTGCGAGCGGTGAAACGGGTTCTCGAGGACCAGCGTGCAGGCGTCGCGCCAGCCGAAGTTGCCGCTGCGCTCATACGCCGTGCCGGCCCACAGCGTCTTGCTCGTGGTGTCGAAGCGCGTGGCGTCGAAGCGGAAGTTCACGAAGCCGAGCGCGTCGTTGTAGTCCGCGCGCCAGCCGGTCAGGGCGCGCGCGAGGCTACGGACGTCGGTCTCGGTGTACGCGCCGCGGTCGGCACCGAGCGTGAAGAGCTCCATGAGCTCGCGGGCGTAGTTCTCGTTGGGCGCCCACTTGTTGTTGTAGATCCCGCTGAGGAAGACGAGCATCGCCGGGTCGACCGTGACGTCGGAGACGAGGTCGGCGAACGAGCCCAGCGCATGGCGGCGCAAGAGCTCGTTCTGGGTGCGCATGAGCACGCGGTTGTTGACGTCGGCGTTCGTCGTCGCCAGCCAGTCGTGCCAGATGAGCGTCATGCGCTCGACGAGCGGCTGGTCGCTGCGGATCATGCGATCCAGCCACCAGAGGTGGTCGTGGCCCCACGCGTCGTAGGGTGCGATCGGCAGTGCGTTGACGGTCGGCCGCGCGCCGGAGAGGGTGGGGGCACCGCTCGGGCGGGTGAGGCTGCGCACGGCCGCGACGAGGCCGAGACCGGCGAGCGACTCGGCCTGGCCGGGCTTGGGGCCGAAGCCGGCGCGCCAGAGCAGGCGCTGGGCCTGGGCGACGCCGAACGCGCCGTCGTAGACGGGGAGGCCGGGCGCGGTCGGCGGGGTCTGCGGCGGCGCCGGGGTGGGATCGGGCGGGGTCGTGACCGGCGGGGCGGCCGGGCTCGGCACCGGGACGGGCTGCGCGACGGTGACCGGGGGCAGCGTGACGATCGGACGCCGGCGGCCGCGCGACCGGTGCGACGACGACCTTCTTCTTCTTGACGACCTTCTTCTTGGGCCTGCAGACGGTCTTCGTGCGCCGCGTGCCCTTGATCTTCACCTTCTTGCAGACCCTCTTGACCGCCTTGCGCTTCTTCTTGGTTGTCTTCTTGACGGCCATCCTCCTGTGCCGATCGGCACAACTGGACAGACGCTTGAGCGCGCGCTGCGCTCGCGGTGGGCGGATGTACGGCCCGCTCTATCCTGGGTCGCATGGCCGCAACCCCCACCCCCGAGGGCATCTCGCAGCGCCTGGCTGCGATCCGCGCGCAGATGTCGTTGCTCGCGGACTACCTTTGACCCGACTTCGCTGAGCGAGCGCGTCGCCGAGCTCGAGGGCCGGATGTCGGAGAGCGGCTTCTGGGACGACCAGGACAACGCCGCGAAGGTCAGCGCCGAGCATTCGCGCGCCGCCCGGCGGCTGGAGGAGTTTCAGACGCTGCAGACCGACGTCGAGGACCTCGAGAGCCTCGCCGAGATGGCGAGCGAGGATCCCGAGATCGAGGCCGAGCTCGAGGGCCAGCTCGCCCCGGTCGAGCGGCGCCTGGAGGCGCTCGAGGAGCAGCGCCTGTTCTCCGGGCACTACGACAACAACGACGCGCTCGTCACGGTCAACGCCGGCGCCGGCGGGACCGACGCCCAGGACTGGGCCGAGATGGTCCTGCGCATGCAGATGAAGTGGGCCGAGAAGCGCGGCTTCAAGGTCGAGCTGCTCGAGGTCAGCGCGGGGGAGGAGGCGGGGATCAAGTCCGCGACCTTCCGCGTCGAGGGCGACAACGCCTACGGCCTCTACGCCGCCGAGAAGGGCGTGCACCGGCTCGTGCGCCTGTCGCCGTTCGACTCCGCCAACCGGCGTCAGACATCGTTCGCGGGCGTCGAGGTGGCGCCCGTCATCGAGGACGCGGCCGAGGTGCAGATCGACGCCGACGACCTGCAGGTCGACACGTACCGCGCGTCGGGTGCCGGCGGCCAGCACGTCAACAAGACCGACTCCGCCGTGCGCATCACCCACCGCCCCAGCGGGATCGTCGTGCAGTGTCAGAACGAGCGCTCGCAGACGCAGAACCGCGAGACCGCGATGAAGATGCTGCGCTCCAAGCTCGTCGAGCTCGAGGAGCGCCGGCGCCTGGAGGAGATCGCGCGCGAGCGCGGCGAGGCGCAGGACGTGAACTTCGGCTCGCAGATCCGCTCCTACGTCCTGCATCCGTACTCGATGGTCAAGGACCACCGCACCGACCACGAGGTCGGCGACACGGGCCGCGTGCTCGACGGCGATCTCGACGGTTTCGTGCGCGCATACCTGCTGCGCAGCGCGTCGCGCGCTTAGAAACGGAGCAATTCGGAGACTCCCCTCCGGATGGAGAAGATCACCCACATCTCGGTCGGCCCTGGCGATAGGGACGATCCGGAGGAACCGCCGAAGGTCGTCTACGTCGACCCGCCCGCGCCCGACGTGCTCGACGAGGAGCCGTTCGCCTCGGGCCGCCATCGCATCGAGCGCATGCCGGCTGGTGACGACGACGCGCGGCCGGCCACGCTGTGGTCGTGGACCGAGGGCAAGCCCCCCTCGCCGTCGGCCGACTAGGTCGAACCGCCGCGCATCTGCGCGAGCCGTGCCACGAGCTCCTCGAGCGATCCGGCGACGAAGCCGCCCGACAGGACGATGAACGCCTCGAGCTGGAGGTTCACGCGCATCCCCGGCTCCCCGCTGGCGCGCAGGTCGCTGCGTACGCCCAGGCAGGGCAGGCCGAGCGCGGCGGCGTAGCCGACCTCCGCCGCAGTGCCGGCGTCGACCTCCTGGCCGTCGAGCTGGGCGATCAGCAGCTGCGAGCCGCGGATCGCGGTTGCGTTGCGCTCCCCGACCTCGATCCCGAAGTCGTGCTCGCGACCCTCCGCGCGGGCGGCGGCGAACTCCTCGGGCAGCGACAGCGTCCAGGGGTCGACCGGCTCGACATGCTCGGTGAGCGCGGGGACGTAGCGCTCTGAGTAGTACGCGCGGCCGGCCTCCGAGAAGCCGAGCGGGCTGGCGATGTAGGCGCGCGGCCGGGCGCCGCCGGCGAACAGCTTGGCGAGCGGTGGTGGTGGTCGTTGGGGGGGCGGCGGCGGTGCGGCGGCGGGCACGCCGGCCATCCTCTCAGGGGCGGCGGCCGCCCGAGCCCAGGCGCTCGGCCTGCGTCGCCGCCAGCGCGAGGGCCTCCGCGCCGATGAGGCGCTCGAACGGGCCGACCGCGAGCCACAGCGCGCGCAGGCGCATCGTCGCGATGCGGTCGGTGGGGGCGACGCGTGCCTCGCTGTGCAGCGTGCTCGAACCGCCGTCCGCGACGCCCGTCACCCAGTGCGCGAACAGGACCCGCACCGTGCGCGGCTCGCTCCAGGCGAGGAAGTCGTCGGGCCCGGCAAGCTCGCCGTAGTCGCGCGACAGCGTCCAGATGCGCCCGCACAGGCCGGAGATCGCATGGTGCGGGCCCTCCTCCAGCAGCGTGAACGGGTCCTCGGTCAGCAGCCCAAGGAACGACTGGTCGGGCGGCACGCCGGGGATCCGCCAGCGCACGAGGCGCCCGATCGTGCGCGTGTCGTCGAGGCGCACGGCGCGTGCGGCGTCCCACAGCGTGTCGGCGTCGACGGCGACGGTGCGGTGGTGGCGCGTCGTGATCTCGGGGTCCGGCAGCCAGGGATCGAGGTCGAGCATGGGTCCGCCCATCTTCCCCATATCCTGCGCCATCTCATGAGGCCTGACGCACAAACGCTCGGCGAGCTCGTGACGCGCGCGCTGGCCGAGGACGTCGGCAGCGGTGACGTGACGAGCCAGGCGACGGTGCCGGAGGGGACGCGGGCGGTGGCGACCGTCACCCAGAAGGCCGCCGGCGTCGTGTTCGGCCTCGACGCCGCCGAGGCGACCTTCCGCGCGATGGACCCGGCCGTCACGCTCGAGCGGCTCGGTGCGGAGGGGCGGTGGCGCGAGCCTCCCGCGCCGGTCCTGCGAGCGACCGGCGACGCCCGCGGGCTGCTCGGCGCCGAGCGCACGGCGCTGAACTTCCTGCAGCGCCTGTCGGGCGTCGCGACGCTGACGGCACGCTGTGTCGCGGCCGTCGAGGGGACGGGAGCGCGGATCCTGGACACGCGCAAGACGACGCCGGGATTGCGGGTGCTGGAGAAGGCGGCGGTGGCGGCGGGCGGCGGCGTCAACCATCGAGCGGGCCTGTACGACATGGTGCTCATCAAGGAGAACCACGCGTTGATGGCCGGCGGCGTGGGGCCGGCCGTGCGCGCGGCGGCCGCCGCGTACGCGGACCTGCCGCTGGAGGTGGAGTGCTCGACGCTCGCGGAGGTCGACGAGGCGCTCGAGGCGGGCGCGACGCGGATCCTGCTCGACAACATGGGACCGCCGCAGCTGCGCGCCGCGGTTGCCCGCGTGGCGGGCCGAGCGCGCCTGGAGGCCAGCGGCGGGATCGGATTCGACACGCTCCGAGCCCACGCCGAGACGGGCGTAGACTGGATCTCGATCGGGGCGCTGACGCACTCCGCTCCCGCCCTGGACCTGTCGCTCCTGCTCGAGACGCTGCCATGACCCTGCTTCAGCTCTACGACGTCGCCTCCCTGCAGGCCGAGGTGCGCCAGCTGGCGCGCGCTCGCGACGCCGTCATCCTCGCGCACAACTACCAGCTGCCGGAGATCCAGGACGTCGCCGACTACGTCGGAGACTCGCTCGGGTTGTCCCGCCAGGCGGCGGCATCGCCGGCCTCCGTGATCGCGTTCTGCGGAGTGCACTTCATGGCCGAGACGGCGTCGGTGCTGTCGCCCGACAAGACCGTGCTGATCCCCGACGTCGATGCCGGCTGCTCGCTCGCCGACGCGATCACGCCCGACCAGCTGCGCGCCTGGCAGGCCCGGCACCCCGGCGCGATCACCGTGATGTACGTCAACACGACGGCCGAGATCAAGGCGCTGACGGACTACTGCGTGACCTCGGCCAACGCGGTGTCGGTCGTCGAGCACATCCTGCGCGAGCACGGTCCTGACACCGAGATCCTCTTCGGGCCCGACATGTTCCTCGGCGCCTACGTCGAGCGACGGATCGGCCGCTCGCTGCACGTGTGGGACGGCGAGTGCCACGTCCACGCCGGGATCCGCCCGCGCGACATCGAGCAGGTGCGCGCCGAGCATCCCGGCGCCGACTTCCTCATCCACCCCGAGTGCGGCTGCTCGACCTCGGTGATGGAGTACGCGGCGTCCGGCGACATCGACGGCGAGGGCGTCCACATGCTCTCGACGGGCGGGATGCTGCGCTACGCCGCGTCCGCGCAGCCGGGCACGACGGCGATCGTCGCCACCGAGATCGGCATGCTGCACCCGCTGCGCGAGGCGGCGCCGGATACCGAGTTCATCGCCGCCAACGAGCGCGCCGCCTGCATCTACATGAAGATGATCACGCTGCCCAAGCTGCGCGACGCGCTGCGCGACCTCGTCCACGAGGTCAAGGTGCCCGCCGACGTCGCCGAGCGCGCGCGGGTGCCGATCGAGCGGATGATCGCGATCTCCTGACCCCGGCGCCGGTCGTGCGACCGGCCCACTACGCTGGCGCGGTGCTTCGCGCCCGCTCACCGAGGAACCTCATCGTGCTGTGCCTGCTGCTCGTCGCCGGGCTGGGCCTGGCGCTGCTGAGCGGCTGCGGCGGCGACGACGGCCCGCAGACGAAGGAGGGCTTCATCCTCGACGCCGACGGCGTCTGCGAGGACTTCCTCGGCGAGTTCGCCGACGCCGGCAACGACGACCCCGGCACGGCCAAGGAGGTCGCCGACGCCAACAAGGTGCTCGCCGACACGTACGAGCGCTTCAGCGCGCGCATCGGCGAGGTGCGGCTGCCCGAGACAGGCCCGGATCGGCGCGGCGCGGCGGCCTACGTCAACTCCGTCAAGCGCGCCGACCCGCTGCTCGACCGCCTGCGTGCGGCCGCCGACGACTTCCTCTCCGCGGCCCAGGGCAGCGACGCGCGCGCGCTCACCACCGCCGGCAACAGCCTGCGCGGCGCGCTCGACGCCTTCCGCGCCAGCCGGGCGCAGTCCGACACCCTGGCGATCGACTACGGCCTGGGGCTCTGCGGCAACCTCGACTGACGCTCGCCGATCCACCGGGCGTCCACCTCGGTGCGGAGTCCAGGCTCACTGGCTAGGAGCGCCGGCGGTCGAACGACAGTGACGCGCGGGCGAGCGTGGGACGATCAACGGCGATGACGCGCTGAGTGCGGATATCGCACGTTGCGCGTCGTTGCCGCGACGTGGCTCCGCCTACAGCCAGGCATGGGAGCCAGGACCCGAGCCTCGCCACGGAGTGTGTCGAATGAGCGTCGGTCCGCGTGCACGATTCGACACACCGGGGGGCGAGCCGAGGCGGATCCCGCGATGTTGGCGAGTGCTTCGTCCGAGGCGTGAGCCGCTGAAGGATCGGCTATCGATGCGGGCTCGGGAGCGCTGGATTCGTCGCGAAGGAGCGCTGTCTCTAGGGCCGCGATGCTGGTCCGCCTCACTGCCCGGAAAGCAGGTCGACCCCCGAGCCCACCGCCTCGCGCACCGCGCGCAGGCTGACGACCTTGCGCTCGAGCTCGGCCGGCGTGTAGCAGTGCACGTCGGCGCGGTCGCCCATCTCGCTCGCGTCCCACAGATTCCCCGCGTGGTAGACGCGCTCGAGCCACGGCATGCCGTCGAACGCGCCCGACACCAGGATCACGACGTACTCCGGACCGCGCTCGCGCTGCTCGGGCGCGCCGTTGGCATCGGCCACCCGCGCGCCGCCCAGCACCGCGCGCTCCAGCGGCCAGCGCTCGCCGACGCGACCGGCGTAGCGCGCGAGCTCGCCGCGGTTCAGCGCGGCTGGGAGATCAGGTGAAGTCACCCTCGCCGTGCGGCCCGACGCAGGCGACCGCCAGCGTGTCGGCGACGTCGCGCGCGACCTCGGCGACCTCCTCGAGCGTTACGGCGTCGAGGGCGGCGATCGCCGCGTCGGGGTCGATCTTCTCGCCGAAGACGATCGACTGCGCGGCGGCGTAGCGCGCGACGGCGTTCGTGTTCTCGAACGCCAGCACGCGGCGACCGGCGGCGTAGGCGCGCGCCCGCGAGACCTCGGCCTCGGTCGGGCCGCCGTCGCGCAACTCGCCGACGATCTCGCGCATGCGGGTGTAGGCCTCGATGCACTTCGTCGAGTCCAGCCCGGCGGCAAGCTGCAGCAGCGGCACGTCGGCGTGGGCGTGCGAGACGCCGTAGACGGAGTAGGCCAGCCCGCGCTGCTCGCGGATCTCGTCGAACAGGCGCGAGCTCATCGAGCCGCCCAGCAGCGTCGCGTAGATCGTCATCGCGGCGCGCTTGGCGGGGTCGGAGACGTCGACCTGCGGGCGGTAGGACATGCGCAGGTGCGACTGGTTGGTCTCGCGCTCCTGGACGATGACCTTCGGCTCGAACGGCGGCGCGGGCTCGAACGGCGCGGGCTGCGGCAACGTCGGGAAGCGCTCGAAGAGCTCGGAGAATGCTCCGTTCTCTGGGACGTGTTCGAGGTTTCCGACGATGAACGCGCCGCCCCGCGAGCCGGCCCACTGCCGGTTGCGAAACGCGAGGATCGCGTCGCGCGTGAACGTGCGCAGGTGCTCCTCGGGACCGAGCACCGGGCGCCCGAGTGGATGCTCGCCGAACGCCGCGCGGTCGATGAGCTCCTCGGCGACCGAGGAGGGCTCGTCCTTGTAGCGCTGGATCTCCTGGATGACGACGCCGCGCTCCTTGTCGAGCTCGTCGGCGTCGACGTGCGGACGCCCGACGAAGTCGGTCAGCAGGTCGGCGGCGTCGGCGGCCGCCTCGGCGCGGACGGTGATGTGGAAGGCGACGAGGTCATGCGAGGTGTAGGCGTTCAGCGAGCCGCCGAGGCGCTCGGCGGTCTCGTTGACGTCGCGGTAGTGCGGGAACTTCTCTCCACCCTTGAAGACGAGGTGCTCGAGGAAGTGCGCCATCCCGTTCTCCTCGGGACGCTCGGTGCGCGCGCCGGCGTCGAACGCGACGAGAATCGTGACCGCGCGCGTCCCGTCGATGCCGATCCGGTGTAGGGGCAGGCCGTTGGCCAGGGTGGAGGTGACGATCGTGGGCATGACCCCAACGGTAGCGCCCGCCTCAGTGATGGTTGGCGATCGCCGCCACGGCCACGCGCTGCACCGCCAGCACCGCAGTGTCGTCGGCCTGCTCGCCGGTCGCGAACGCGCTCAGCGCGGCATCGATCCGCGCGACGGCGTCGTCGGCGTCGGTCGCGCCGGCGAGCGTGCGCACAAGACGCTTCTCGCCGAAGCGGCCTTCCTCGCCGACGGCGTCGAACACGCCGTCGGTGAACAGCACGAGCACGTCGCCGGGCTCGAGGTCGACCTCCGTTGCGGCCCACTCCTGGATCGGGTAGGCGCCGAGCATCGGCGAGTACTGGCCGACCGGTCGCACCTCCCCTTCGCGCACGAGCAGCGGCAGCGGATGCCCGGCACAGACGATCTTCGCCTGCGCGGTCCCCGCCGCGCCGTCGCACAGCAGCACCGCGGCGACCGAGCACAGCGACATGTCCGCGCGCGCGAGCAGCTCCTCGTTGAGCGTCCGCACCGACGCCAACGGGTCGTCGAGCAGGGTGGCGGCCGTGCGCAGCGTGTGCCGCGCGAGCCCGGTCAGCGCCGCCGCCGCGGCGCCGCGGCCCACGACGTCGCCCACCAGCGCCAGCCAGCCGCCGCCGACCCCGATCGCGTCGTAGAAGTCGCCGCCGACCCAGTTCTCGTCGCCGGCCGGGCGGTACAGCGTCGCCGCCGTCCAGCCGGGCATCTGCGGCAGGCGGCTGGGCAGCAGGCTCGTCTGCAGCGTTCGCGCGATGTGCGAGCGCTCCGTGTACAGGCGCGCGTTGGCGACCGCCGTCCCGGCCCGCCGGGCGAGCTCCTCGGCGAGCGTGACGTCGGCGTCGCTGAAGCTGCGCCGCGACTCCGCGCTGATGAGCGAGAGCGCGCCGATGATCTTCCCGCCGGCGGTCATCGGGACGGCCAGGCCGGCGTGCAGGCCCACCTCCTCGATCATCCTGAGGTGCTCCTCGTCCTGGGCGACGGCGGCGAGCATCTCCGGCGGGATGCCGTTGACAAGCTGCGCGCGACCGTCGCGCAGCAGCTGGGCGACGCCCGTCGGTGCATCGGTGGGCGACGGGTAGCGCTCGCCGATGCTGCGCGCGAGCGCGACCTTCTCCGGGTCGACGTGCGCGACCGCGACGGCGCGCACGAAGCCGCGGTCGTCGGGCATGCTGACCGTGCACCAGTCGGCCAGCTCGGGCACCGCGAGCTCGGCGACCTGCTGCAGCGTGCGCTCGTAGTCCAGCGACGAGGACAGCAGCTCGCCGGCGCGCGCCAGCAGGCGCTGTGCGAGCTCGGCGCGCTTGACCTCGGTGATGTCCTCGATGACGTTGACGACGAGCTTGAGCTCGCCGTCCGAGCCGTACACGCCGGAGGCCTTCGTCACCCGCCAGTCGACGCGGCCGGTGCGCTTGTCGACGGCCCGCACGACGAGCGGCTCGGGCTCGGGATCGCCGCCCAGCAGCCGGCGCCCCGGCAGATCGTCCATCTGCAGCGGTGTGCCGTCCTCCTTCGTGGACTCGAAGGCGCTGACGATCTGATCGACCGGCGTGCTCAGCAGCTCTTGCGCGGACGCGTAGCCGAGCATCCGCGCGGCCGCCTCGTTGGCGTAGACCAGGCCACCGCCGGTGTGCTGCACGGTGACGGCCTCGGCGAGCGTCGAGAGCACGGCGGTGAGCTGCGCCTCGATCGTCTCGAGCTCGGCGAACAGCCCGGCGTTGTCGAGCGCGAGGGCGGCGCGGCCGGCGAGGACCGTCGCGAACGCCAGGTCCTCCTCGCCGTAGCGGCGCTGCGACTGCGCCGTGACGAGCAGCGTCAGCGCCCCGAGCCGGCGCCCGCGGGCGCGCAGGGGGACGGAGATCGCCGAGCCGATCTGCGTCGCGCGCAGGCGGGCGAGCTCGGCCTCGCTGTCGGCGAGCGTGCGCATCAGCGCCTCGTCGACCTGCTTGGCGAGAAACGGCTGCTGCGGAAGCCGCGGATCGTCGGCCTCCAGCGGCCGGCGCGCCGCGAAGGTGGCGGCGATCTCCTCGCCGCGCGGGCCGTCCGCGCGCACCGCGAGGCGGCGGATCTCGCCGGCACTGACGGCGTCGACGATGCAGATGTCGGCGATCGTCGGCACGAGCAGCTCGTTGAGCGCGGCCACGGTGCTGGCGAGGTCGCGCGTGCCGTCGGCGATCTCGCCGGTCGCGGCGAGCACGGCGAAGCGCTCGCGGTCGCGGTGGGTGCGCTCCCGGTTGCGCGCGGCGAGCACGGCGATGACCGTGATCGCCACGCACACGATGAAGCGCTGGATGTGCGTGCCGTCGGCGAAGTTCTCGTTCCAGATGCCGCTCAGCGCGATGAGCACGGTGGCGAGCACGCCGATCGCGCCGATGTCGCGGGGGTCGCCGAACAGGGCGCAGACGAGCGGCGCGAAGACGACCAGCCCGATGAGCACGTGCGCGGACCCGACCGCGATGTCGAGCACGGTGAGAATCCCCATGGTCGACAGGCCGGTGGCCAGTGTGAGCGCGCGTCGGCGGTTCCGTGCCGTGGGCACGGCGCGATCATAGGCGCGGCCGACCGTCGATGTGCGTTTGCTCAGTGCGCGGCTCGCGCCGCCGAAGCCCGGCGGTAGGCGCGCCAGCCGCCGTACGCGGTGATGTCCGGGGCGTCGGCCTCGTAACCATGGAAAACGCGCCACGCTCCGGGCGGCGCCGGGAGCGCGACGCGAAACCCTTCGTAGCGCAGGAAAACGCGTCACGCTGACGGACGCGCGCGCTCGTCTTCGCTACGGCGCCGGATCCTGCGGCGTGTCGAACTTCCCGCCGTCGATGAGCTCCACGCGATAGCCGTCGGGATCGGCGACGAAGGCAATGAGCGGCAGGTCGTCGCGCCCGCCGGGGTGAAACGGCGGCTTCTCCGGCGACACGCCGAGCGGCTCGAGCGACGCCAGGGTGGCCTCGATGTCGTCGACGGTCAGCGCCATGTGGTTGTAGCCCGTGCCGAGGTCGTAGGGATCCTCCTGGCCGAGGTTCACGGTCAGCTCGAGGACGTCGCCGTCGCCGGGCAGGCCCATGTAGATGTTGTAGGCGGTCTCGAAGTTCAGCCGCCCGCGCGGCTCGAAGCCGAGCGCCTCGTAGAAGCGTTGCGAGGCGTCCGGGTCGAGGACGCGGATGCAGGTGTGCACGTAGTGGTTGGCCATCGCGCTGTCTCCTAGCTCGCTGGCGGGCTGCTCGGCGAGCTCGCGCGTCGTCGGCGCGGGCGCGGTCCCCCCGGGTCGCGGCCGTTCCAGACGGCATGACCCGTCGGGATCGCGCCCGAGCGCGAGCTGCTCGGTGATGTACTCGGCCTGGCGGATCGCGAGCGCGACGATCGTCAGCGTCGGGTTCGCCGCGGCGCCGGTGGTGAACTGGCTCGCGTCGGAGACGAACAGGTTCGCGACGTCGTGCGCCTGGCCGAAGCGGTTCACGACGCCGTCCTCGGGCCGCTGGCTCATGCGCGCCGTGCCGATGTTGTGCGTCGCCGGGTACGGCGGCGTGCGGATCGTGCGCACCGCGCCGACCGACTCGTACAGCGCCTCGCCGGCGCTCCAGGCGTGCTCGCGCATCGCGAGGTCGTTGGGATGGTCGTCGAAGTGCACGTTGGGAACCGGCTGGCCGAACTGGTCGAGCTCGTCGTGGTTGAGCGTCACGCGGTTGGTCGCCTGCGGCATGTCCTCGCCGACGAGCCACAGGCCGGCCATGTTCTCGTAGCCCTCCATGATCGACGCGAAGTCCGGGCCCCATCCACCGGGATCGACGAACGCGGCCATGAACGGCACGCCGAGCGACAGCAGCTGCAGGTAGTAGCCGCCGACGAACCCGCGCGACGGGTCGTTGGGCGCCTCGTCCTCGATGTGCCCGGCCATCGTCTCGCCTCGGTACATGCGCACCGGCTTGTCGAAGATCGCGTAGACCGACGCGGTCAGGTGGCGCATGTAGTTGCGCCCGACCTGGTCTGACGAGTTCGCCAGCCCATCGGGGAACAGCGACGTCGCCGAGTTCAGCAGCAGGCGCGGCGTCTCGATCGCGTTGCCGGCGACCGCCACGATCCGCGCGCGCTGGAACTGCTCGAGGCCGTCGCCGTCGACGTACGTCACGCCGGTCGCGAGCCCCTTCTCGTCGGTCTCGATGCGGATGACGTGGCACTCCGGCCGCAGGTCGAGCCGCCCCGTGGCCAGCGCCCGCGGGATCTCCGTATAGAGCGTCGACCAGCGCGAGCGGTTCTTCGCGCCCTGGAACGCAAACCCGTCCTGGATCGTCGCCGGCCGCCCGTCGCGCGGGACCGGGTTGCAGGCGTAGCGCCCGGTGTGGAAGCGCTTGTAGCCGACGCGCTGGGCGCCGTTGGCGAACACCTTGTAGTTGTTGTTGGCGGGCAGCTGGGGGATGCCGTTGGTGCCGGTCAGCCCGAGCTTGGCCTCCGCGCGCTCGTAGTAGGGCTCCAGCTCGGCGAGCGTGAGCGGCCAGTCCAGCGCGTTGACGCCCTCGATGCCGTCGTAGTACGTCGAGGCCCTGAACTCGTGCTCCATGAAGCGCGGACAGCAGCCCGCCCAGTGCACCGTCGTGCCGCCGACGGTCTTGCAGACCCAGGCCGGCAGGTTGGGGAAGTCCTGCGCGACGCGAAACGAGCCCGACGTCGTGCGCTTGTCCAGCCAGGCGAGCTGCTTGAACGAGCGCCACTCGTCGTTGACGAACTCCTCGGGCTCGTGGTGGCGCCCGGCCTCGAGGACGACGACCTTGTGGCCGGCCTTCGTGAGCTCGTAGGCGAGCGTCCCGCCGCCCGCGCCGGAGCCGACGATCGCGACGACGTCCTCGTCGTCGTAGCGGTAGCGGGTCATCGGGCACCTCCTGCCGTGTGGTGCGAACCGGCCGCAGCGTCCAGCGCGATCGGCGGATCGGGCAGCCAGTCGAGATCGTCGAAGCCGCGCTCGACGTACCCGCCGAGGTGCACGGACGGGCCTTCGTAGCCCAACGCCTTCCAGACGAGCGGATTGTCGTAGAGCGCGACGACGGCGGTCGCGCGCACGAGGTCGAAGTACGCCGACCCCTCGATCTCGCGCAGCGCCTGCAGCTGCGCGCCGGCGTCGCGGTCGGCGAACGGCGTCGGGTCGTCGAGCCCGGCGACGCCGCGCTCGATCGCGGCGCGAACCTCGTCGCTGCCGCCGGCCTCGGCCTCGACGGCGCGCACGACCTTCTCGTAGGCCTCGTCGGGCAGCGCATCGTGCGGGTACATCGCGCGCGCGACGCGCAGCGTGGTCGCGCGCTCGTGGTCGGACAACTGCTCGGGCATCGGCTCCTCCTACGGCGGGTGCGGCGTCTGAAGCGCCGAAAATACCCCAGCGGCCGCGGGCGCGAAACGAAGGGCCGCTCGCAGGGCGCGGCGAGCCCCCATCTGGACGGATGTACGAATGCCGGCATGCGTGCGTAACCCTGGGCCGCCTGGACCGTTGGAGCACCATGCGACCCAAGACGTCCGCGTTCGCGGTGACCCTGCTTGCCGCCGGCCTGCTGACCGCAGCGCCCGCGCCGGCCTCGTTCGTGCCCGCGCCCGGCCAGCGCGCGGCCAGCGTCCGCGCCCCGAGCTGCACGCTGAAGGGGGCCCGGACGATCGCCGCCAACCGCCACGTGCGCGTGTTCAGCGCGCGGCGCCGCGCCTGGCGCGAGGTCTTCGGTTGCCGGCGCGGCGCTGACCGCGCCTACGCGATCGGCGATGCCAACGGCGAGTGCCAGAACTACGACCTCGTCGACGGGGCGGTCGTGAGCGGCAACTTCGTCGCGCTGAACGTCCGCACGTGCAGCCTGCACAGCTCCGAGTCGGCGGTGAAGCTCGTCAACCTGCGTGACGGCCGCGGGCGGTTCGCCTCGGCCCCGCTCGCCTCGGCGTCGCCGGAGAGTGCCTACGACGCCATCCGCGGGATGGTGCTCACCGCCGACGGCGCCCTCGCCTGGATCGGCGTGCGGGTCGCCGCGGGCGCGATCGTCGCCGCCGAGGTGCGCCGGCGCGTGCCCGCGACGCGGCGGGCCTCCGAGCCGCTCGACGGCGGCGCCGGCATCGACCCGCGCTCGCTGCGCCGGCGCGGCTCGAAGGTGCTGTGGCGCAACGCCGGCGTCGCCCGCTCAGCGGCGATCTGAGCCGCTGAAGGCACCGGCAAGAGCCCCCTCGCTCGGGGCCGGCGCACGGATTCCTGCACGCTGCAAGACGGCGTGCGCCTGGCACGATGTCGTTGCTCTCCCGCTAGGTTGCCCTCCATGTCTGCTTCCGAGCGACACACCCGTTCGCGCCATCTGCCGGCCGCGCGGCAACGTGCCAAGGCCCTGCCCGTGGCCCCTCCGGCGCGCTCGGCGCAGTTGCCGCCCGACGCCCGCAACGTCATCGAGTTTCGCAACGTCTGCATGCACTACCCGGCCGGCGACATCGGCCTCGACGGCGCGACGTTCAACGTCCGCCGCGGCGAGTTTCTCTTCATCGTCGGCTCGACCGGATCGGGCAAGTCGACGATCATGCGGCTGCTCATCAAGGAGCGCGAGCCGACCTCCGGCACGATCCGCGTCGCCGGGCGCGACCTCGGCTCGCTCGAGCACGCCAAGGTGCCGTACTACCGGCGCAACATCGGCGTCGTGTTTCAGGACTTCAAGCTGCTGCCCAACCGCACCGTGTACGACAACGTCGCCTACGCGCTGTCGGCGACCGGGGCGCGGCGCAAGGAGATCCGCACGAAGGTGCCCGACGTCCTGCGCCTGACGGGCCTGTCGACGAAGCTGCACAACTACCCCGACCAGCTCTCCGGCGGCGAGCAGCAGCGCGTCGCCGTCGCCCGCGCGTTCGTCAACCACCCGCCGCTGCTGCTCGCCGACGAGCCGACCGGCAACCTGGACCCGAACACGTCGCTGGGGATCATGCAGCTGCTGTACCGCATCTACCGCGCCGGAACGACCGTGATCGTCGCCACCCACGACGCGCACATGGTCGACCGCATGCGCCGGCGCGTCATCGAGCTGCGCGGCGGCCAGATCATCCGCGACGAGGCCAGCGGCATGTACGCCCAGGCCGACCAGTCGACCGACGAGTTCAGCGACATGCTCGATCGCGCCTACGGCCAGCTCGGCCGCGACCAGCCGACCGACAGCTTCCTGGCGCCGCGCCCGCCCGCGCCGGCCCACCCGCAGCATCCGGCTACTCCGGCCCCGCCGTCCCATCCGTCCACGGAGCAGCACCTGTGGACGCCCGGCGGCGGCCCGGCGAGGCCCGCGCCGCCCTCCGGCGACGACGGCTGGCGCAACTACTGATGCGCAGGCGGCTGACATGAACTTCCCGTTCTTCCTGCGCGAGGTCTCGCGCTCGCTGCGCCGCGACGCCGGCCCGCCGTTCGCGGCGATGGCCTCGGTGCTCGTGACGATGCTCGTGCTCGGGGTCTTCATCCCGATCGTGCAGGCGACCAACGGCGCCGCCAACGAGGTGCGAGGCAAGGTCCTCGTCGACGTCTTCATGAAGACCAACGCGACCGACGCCGGCATCGAAGCGGTGCGCCGCCAGCTCACGCAGGACACGCCGCACGTCGGCAAGGTCGAGTTCGTCTCCAAGGCGCAGGCCTACGCCAAGGAGCGCAAGCAGAACCCCGAGGCCTACGAGCTGCTGGGCTCCAACCCGCTGCCCGACACCTTCCGCGTGACGCCGAGCTCCCCCGGCGACGTCGGCAAGCTGCGCGACGCGCTCGCGCCGCTCACGCCCAGCGGCGAGCGCGGCGTCGTCCATCCGGCGATCGACGAGGTCAAGAACCGCCGCGACGAGACGACGAAGATCCTCTCCGCCACGCGCGTCGTGAAGCTCAGCATCGGCCTGCTCGCCGCGCTGCTGATCCTCGCCTCGATCCTGCTGATCTCCAACACGATCCGCCTGTCGCTCATGGCCCGCCGCCGCGAGGTCGCGGTGATGAAGCTCGTCGGCGCGACGGACTGGTTCATCCGCTGGCCGTTCGTGCTCGAGGGCATCTTCGTCGGCGCGATGGGCGGCCTGATGGCGATCGGGACGCTGCTCGTCGCGAAGATCGCGTTCATCGACCCGCTCAAGGACGACTTCTCCCTCATCGCCGCGCCCGAGACGATCAACTTCGGCCTGCTCGTCATGGTCCTGCTCGTCGCGAGCATCGCGGTCTCCGCCGCGGGCTCGGGCCTCTCGCTGCGCCGCTTCCTGCGCGTCTAGTCCTCGCGGGCCGCCGGTTCCAGCACCCAGCGCGCGAAGTCGGCCGAGCCGACGTTGCTGCCGCACAGGATCGTGGTGACGCGCCGTCCGGCGAACCGCTCGGGCTGCTCCAGGATGGCGGCGATCCCGAGCGCGGCGGACGGCTCGACCACGAGCCCGGCGTGCTCGTGCAGCGCGCGCATCGCGGCCTTGATCGCGTCCTCGCCCACGAGCACCACGTCGTCGAGCAGGACGAGCAGGTCGTCGAGCACCTCGGGGATCGGGCAGCGCCCGGCGACGCCGTCGGCGATCGTGTCGATGCGGTCGGTCTCGACCACCGTTCGCTGACGCCAGGACAGCGCCATCGCGGGCGCACCGGCGGGCTGGATGCCGATCACCTCCACGTGCTCGGCGAGCGAGCGCACCGCGTAGCCCACGCCGCTGGCCATCGCTCCGCCGCCGACCGCCACGAGCACGACGTCGAGCCCCGGATCGTCCCGGACCAGCTCGAGCCCGATCGTGGCGGCGCCCTCGCAGGTCGCCAGGTCCAGGCTGTCCTCGACCAGGCGGGCGCCGTCCGCGTCGGCGATCTCGCGCGCGAGCACGCGCGCGTCCTCGATGTCCTCGCCCTCGAGCCGCACCTCCGCGCCGAACGCGGCGATCTGGCGCAGCTTGAGCGCGTTGGCGGTTCGCGCTGCCACGACCGTGACCCCCAGGCCGCGGCGCGAGCCGCTGTAGGCCAGCGCCTGCCCGAGATTGCCCGCGCTCGCGCACACCAGGCGCGCCGCGCCCTCGCCGCGCGCCGCGGCCGCGGCCGTCTCCGTGCCGCGTCCCTTGAAGCTGCGGACCGGGTTGAGCGTCTCGACCTTCAGCGTCACCGAGCACCCGAGAGCCGCGCCGAGCGGCGCGCACGGGAGCGCCGGCGTGTCGAGGAACACCGGATCGATCTCGCCGACTGCGGCGCGGACCCGATCGAGCTTGAGCCGAACGCGATCGAGGCCGCTCATGGCATGGCAGCATGCCACGCCGCGATCCGCCGAAAGCCGCACTGCGGCCGGGCGCGCCGGCGTGCGCGTGTGACGTGGTCCTGTCACACTCGCGCCGGGTGAGCCTGCGCGGGAGGATCCTGACCATTGCGCTCGCTGTCGCGGTCGTCGCCGCGGCGGTCTGCGTCTGCGCGCCGCTCGCCGGCGCCGCCAGCCCGCCGGCGGGGACGCTCGCGCCCGACGCCAACGCCACCGGCGCGGTGTCCTGGAGCGGCTCGGTGACGATCGGCTCGGAGACGCTCGCCTCCGACCAGGGCGCGAAGTGCTTCGGCGCCGACGGGCGTCCCACCCCGGCATCGGGCTGCGACACGTTCGCGCTCGACGTCGCCGTGCCGGCGAACTTCTACAGCGACCATCCCGGCGCCGTGAACATCGGCGCGAGCGGCTTCGGCCTCGCCGACGTCGACCTCTTCGTCTACAGGCGCAACGCCGACGGGACGCGCGGGGATTTCGTGACGGGCGACGGCCAGACGCTCGGCACCGCCGAGGCCGTCGGCATCGACAAGGCCGCGGGCGCCTACTGGGTGGTGCTCACGCCCTACACGACGGTCGGCGCGCAGGGCTATGACGCCAGCGCCGTGCTCGTCACCCGTCAAGGCGCCTCGCAGGCCGACGTCGAGAAGAGCGCGCCGCCCGGCGTCACGAACTACCGCGCCTCGCGCGATCAGTACACGTCGCACTCCGAGCCGACGATCGCGATGGATCCGCTGAACTCCGATCACCTCATCGCGGGCTCGAAGATGTACGAGAACAACGCGAAGTACCTCTTCAAGGTCGGCACGTACGAGTCCTTCGACGGCGGGCGCACGTGGGACGACCAGGGCCAGCTGCCCGGCTACTGCGAGGCGCCCGGCCAGTGCGACCCCGCCAACGAGGTCGCCTACCGCACCACGTCGGACCCGACGATCGCCTTCGACGACGAGGGCAACGCGTACGCCAACGTGCTCGACGCGCCGGGCGGCACGAACGCGTTCAAGGGCTTCAACATGACGCTGCACACCAAGCGCCCGGGCCAGCCCTGGACCGGGCCGACCGTCGTGCACGACAACCGCGTCAACGCGCTGACCACGGAGCTGTTCCTCGACGACAAGAACTGGATCGCGGTCGACAACCACACCGACGTCAACGGGGCCGCGAACCGCCCCAACGACGGCAAGATCGGCACGATGTACATCTGCTGGAGCTTCGACGGGACGGGCACCGTGCCGCTGCAGCAGATCGTCGTCATGCGCTCCGTCGACGGCGGCAAGACGTGGGGCGGCCTCACGCCCGGCGACAACATCCCGTTCCCGGTCAGCCAGAAGACGCTCATCGCCGGGATCGGCTGCCATGTCGCGATCGGCCCCAAGGGCGAGGTCTACATCACGTGGTACGACAACCAGCTCAACGCGCTCATGCAGGCCAAGTCCAACAACCGCGGGCGCCTGTGGTCGCTGGCGGTCCCGATCGCCGGCATCGCGGGCATCAACGAGCCCTTCGCGGGCGAGGCGTTCCGCAACCTCTCGATCCCCTCGACCGCGGTCGACGGTCAGGGCAACGTGTACGTCGTCGTGGCCTCGCGCAACGCCCAGGGCACGCCGCTGCTGGGCAACCTGCCCGCGCTCGGCCGGCAGATCAAGGCGGGCTCGATCTCCGTCAAGGGGCTGCAGGAGCTGCTGTCGACGAAGAAGGCCAACAACCTCGCGGGGGTCAGCTACAAGGCCGGCGGCGACGGGCTCGGACCGCTCTCGGGCTCGGACATCGTCCTGTTCAAGTCCGCCAACGGCGGGCGCTCCTACAGCCGCCCCGTGCGCGTCAACCAGGATCCCGCCAACGGCGACGCCGACCAGTTCCAGCCCTGGCTCGCGGTCAGCCCGTCGGGCCAGGTCAACGTCTCGTTCTTCGATCGCCGCAACGACCCGGCCAACTACTTCATCGACACGTGGCTCGCGCGCTCGGAGGACGGCGGGCGCACGTTCACCGACCGCCGCGTGTCGCAGCGGACGTGGGATCCCGCCGTCAACGCGCCGACGTCGCTCTCGGGCAAGTTCATCGGCGACTACCAGGGGCTCGTCGCCGACGACGAGGTCGCGATCCCGTTCTGGAACGACACCCAGCTCGCGGCGTTGCCGGAGAACGACCCCGAGCGCTCGCCCTACCAGGAGGTCTTCGCCGCGCGGGTGCCCGAGGGCGCCGTGACGCCGGACGAGCGCACCCGCTGCTTCGCCAAGTCGCTGAGGCTCGGGGCACGCTCGATCGGCCGCCTCTCGCTGCGCTCCACGCGCGCGCTCGTCGGGCGCCGCATCGGCCCGCCGGCCCGGACCGCGCGCGGCGTGCTGCGCTACTGCGTCAAGGGCGGCGGCAGCGTCGTCACGGCCTTCGACGCCAAGGGCCGCGTCGCGCTCGCCGCGACGACCGCCCGCGGCCACCGGCGCCAGAAGATCGGCCGCGGCAGCTCGGTCAGGGCGCTCACCAAGCAGTTCGGCCGGCGGCTGCGCAATGCCGGCTCCGGCGTGCGGCGCGTCGCCGGCGGCTCGTCAAAGGGCGTCCTGTTCGGGGTGCGCGCGGGCAAGGTGACGTTCGTGGCCGTCGCCGACAGCGCGCTGCTGCGCAGGCGCTCCGCCCTCACCACGCAGCTGCGCCGCGCCGCGCTCGTCCGCCGGCGCTGAGCCGCCGCCGTCCCCGCCACCGCCGCCGCCGCGCTCGAGCTCGCGCGCGACGAGCTCGCCCATGCGCTCGCAGGCGCGCCGCGCGAAGCGCTGCTGCCGGCCGCGGCCGACGAGCCGAAAGCCCAGCCGGATGATCGGGTTGCGCACCTTGGCGCGCCGGGAGACGACGTGGATGCGAAACTCGACCGCGCCGTCGTCCAGCCACTTCCAGACGGCGTAGTCCATCTGACCGCGCTCGACATGGCCGGTGAGCGTGCCGTAGCTCCAGCCCCAGACGCGCACCGCGCGCCCGTCGACCGTCTGCTCCTCGTCGGTGATCGTGCCGACGCGGCAGCCGAAGAAGAACCGCAGCGGGCCGAAGCGCACCTGCAGGAGCATGTTGCGCTCGGCGAGCTCGCCGGCCGGGTCGTAGACGGCGCGGACCATCGCCGGGTCGGCGAAGGCGTAGTCGCGCATGAGCCGCTGCGCGATCTCGAAGCTGGCGCCCGGGACCGGCGGGCCGGGCGGCTCGGACGGGAGGTCCTGGCGGTAGTCGTCGACGTTCCAGCCCGAGTCCGAGCCCGACCCCGACCCCGACCCCGGTCCCGCTGTCCCGGCCGCGGGCAGCTCGGCGGGATCGAAGTTCAGCGGCCGGTCGCTGAGCGCGGCGAGCGCGCGCTTGGCGCGCGGCGTCGCCGCCAGCCGTTCATCCAGCACGAGCAAGCTCGCATTCGTCCACGCGCCTCGTCGTGACGTCGACGGGGCCGTCGCGGCGCCCGCCCGACAGCTCGCTGAGCTGCTCGAGTACGGAGATCCACATGTGCAGCTGGACCTCCTTGTTGAGCGGCAGGCGGTCGAAGAGCAGGTTCGACAGGCGGTCGCCGCCGCGCGCCCAGGCCTCGATGCGGATCTCCAGGCGCCCCGGGCCGAGATCCTCGGCGCTGAAGCTGATCCGGCCCGCCTCGAGGTGGCCGTCGAGGGTCACGAAGCCGAAGCTGGCGGGCTCGACCTCGATCGCGCGCACCGGCCCGTCCCAGGGGCCGGGCATGCGCACCGTGAACTCGTCGCCGACGCGCAGCTCGCCCTCGCTGCCGCGCAGCTTGACGAAGCTCGCCAGGGCCGTGGGCGAGGCGCGGTTGGGCCGGCCGGCGAACGCGGATATGAGCTGCTCGGCGTCGAGCTCGGCCTCGCGCACGCGCGTCGTGTAGCGGCGGTGCATGAGCGGCCCGACGCCGTCCTCTACGCCCTGCATGTCGGTGACGTCGGCCTCCGCCGGCAGCGGCGGCGGCATGTCCTCGGCCGCGCTGCCCGCCTCCTCGGAGCGATGCATCGGCGTGGTGCGCCAGAGATAGTCCCAGCCGGTGATGATGACGCCGGCCGGCCAGCGGGCGGCGGTCCTGACACGGAGGGGGAGCGAGAGGCGTCGAGGCATGCTGCGTACGTACCCGCATAGCGCGGGGTGCAACGGGGGTACAAGCGCCGTGATGATCGCCAAGACCCTGCACCGCGCCGGCGTGCGCAGCGACCACCTGCAGGTCGTCTCGATGAGCAGCGTGGGCCTGTGCGTCGCGCTCTGGATCCGCGCGAAGACCGTCGATCAGGACGAGCGCGGCAACGCCGAGCGGCGGGCGCTGTTCGTCGGCCTCTGGCCGCCCACGATCTGGCTGATCGGCGATTCGCTGGGGCGCCTCGAGCGCCGCAGACGGTGGCGCTGAGCGCGATCTCATAGCGTGTAGGGCTGCTCATGCCCTCCCGCCTGCCCAGCTCGAAGCTCGTGCTGCTCCTTCTGCTGCCCTGCATGCTGGCGCTGGGGATCTGGCTCGGCGGGCACCCGCGGTTCCTCGTCGACCCCGTCGCCGACCTCCTCGTCGGCCCGCAGGAACGGCGCATCACGATCGAGGGGCTCGACACGATCGAGGACAAGTACTACCGCAAGGTCGACCGCGGCAAGCTGTCGGACGCCGCCCTCGCCGGCGCCGTCAAGGACCTCGACGACCGCTTCTCGGCGTAC
Organism: uncultured Actinomycetes bacterium; assembly: GCA_963742745.1. Lineage (GTDB taxonomy): Bacteria > Actinomycetota > Thermoleophilia > Solirubrobacterales > Solirubrobacteraceae > CADCVQ01. The sequence continues at coordinate 126,982 of CAVUND010000001.1, read as the reverse complement.
CTCTCGCCCAAGGAGTACGGCCAGTTCGAGCAGGCGCTCGACAACGCGTTCTTCGGCGTCGGGACCGCGGTGCTTGCGGTCGACGCCGGCCTGCGGATCGTCACCGTCTACCCCAACTCGCCGGCGAAGCGGGCCGGGCTGCGCGTCGGCGACGTCGTCACGCACTCCAACGGCCGCAAGCTCGCCGGGCTCGCCGAGGGCGCCGCGACGGCGCTCATCAAGGGTCCCGAGGGAACGCCGGTCACGCTGACGCTGCGCCGCGGCAAGCGCACGTTCAAGCGGCGCATGGTGCGCGAGCGCATCGAGGTGCCGGTCGTCGAGTCGCGGATCGCCAACGCCGGCGGGACACGGGTGGCCTACGTGGCGCTGGCGTCGTTCGGGCCGCGCCAGGCGCACGTGCAGATGGCCGACGCGATCCGACGCCTCAAGCGGCGCGGCGCGAAGGGCGTCGTCTTCGACCTGCGCGGCAACGGCGGCGGCCTCGTCACGGAGGCGCAGCTCATCGCGAGCATGTTCCTCGCCGACGGGGCGATCGTCACGACGCGCGGGCGCGCCGTCGAGACGCAGACGCTCGAGGCCGTCGGCCAGCCGATCGCGGGGAAGATGCCGACCGTCGTGCTCGTCGACCGCAACACCGCCTCGGCCTCGGAGATCGTCGCCGGGGCGCTGCAGGACCGCAAGCGCGCCAAGCTCGTCGGCATCCGGACGTTCGGCAAGGGCGTCTTCCAGCAGATCTTGCCGCTGGAGAACGGCGGCGCGCTGGACATCACCGTCGGGCAGTACTTCCTGCCCAGCGGACGCAACCTCGGCGGCGCCGGCACGAAGCCCGGGCAGGGCCTGAGGCCCGACGTCGTCGTGCGCAACGACAACGACGCCGAGGGCGACGAGCAGCTCGAGCGCGCGCTCGACGTCCTGGCCGACGAGCTGTGACCGGGCGCCGCCACGGCGGCCCCGCGAAGCGCAAGCCGCCTTACGAGGACGCGCGCGGGCTCGGCAGGCCCAAGCCGAAGGTCAAGGCCGATGCGCCGGCGCGGCGGGGTGGCGGTGGGGTGCGGCGCTCGCACGGCCAAGCCCGCCAAGCCCGCTCGTTCCGCCAAGCCCGCCAAGCCGCCCGGCCGGCCGGTCCGCGAGCCGCCGGTGGCCGAGGGCATCGTCGCCACGGTCGACAAGCGCGGGCGCTTCCTCGTCGCCGAGCCGTTCTTCGCGCCGGGCTCGCGGATGGTCCTCGACCGCGACTCGCGCATCACGATCGGCGACCTCGTGCTCGTGCGACCGGCCACTCGTGCCGGGGGGCACGCGAAGGTCCTGCGCAGCCTGGGCCGCCCCGACGTCGCCTCCGACGTGCTCGAGGCGCTCATGCTCGACCGCGGGCTGCGGCGGCGCTTCGACCCGGCCGTCGAGCGCGCCGCCAAGCAGGCTCGCGACCGCGGCGTCGACCAGGAGGTCGTCCGCCGCGACCTGACCGCGCTGGCGACCTTCACGATCGACCCGGTCAGCGCACGCGACTTCGACGACGCGATCTCGGCCGAGCGCCGCGAGGACGGCACGGCGCGGATCTGGGTGCACATCGCCGACGTCAGCGCCTACGTGCGGCCCGGCTCGCTGATCGATCGTGAGGCGGCCCGGCGCGGGACGAGCGTCTACGTTCCCGGGCGCGTGGAGCCGATGCTGCCCGAGCCGCTGTCCAACGAGGCCTGCTCGCTCGTGCCACACCAGCAGCGCGCGGCGGTGACGGTCGAGCTCGACTACGCCGGGGGAACCGACGTCACGCGGGTACGGTTCTACCGCTCGACGATCCGCTCGGACGCGCGCCTGACCTACGAGCAGGTCGACCGCGTGTTCGCCGGCGAGGAGGAGGCGGCCGAGCCGTGGGCCGGCCCGCTGCAGGCCGCCCGCGCGGTCGCCGCCGCGCTGCACGAGCGGCGCATGCGGCAGGACGCGCTGGAGCTCGAGACGAGCGAGCCCGACTTCCGCTTCGACGTGGGCGGCCACGTCGCCGAGTCGCGGGCCAGCGAGCAGACCGAGTCACACCGGCTCATCGAGCACCTCATGATCGCCGCCAACGAGCAGGTCGCCAGGCTCACCGCCGAGGGCGGCGTGCCGTCGCTGTACCGCGTCCACGAGAAGCCCGACGGCGAGAGCGCGCTGCGGCTCGTGGCGCAGCTCGCGTCGCTCGGCGTCGCCACGCCGCCCGTGCGCGAGCACATGACGCCGTCGGAGGCCGCCGAGGCGATCGCCGCCTGCTCGCGCTCGGTCTCCCAGCACGTCGCGCGCACCGGCCACGGCCGCGACGCGCTGACGTTCCTCATCCTGCGCTCGCTCAAGCAGGCCAACTACGGGCCCAAGCCGCTCGGCCACGCCGGCCTCGGCCTCGAGCACTACACCCACTTCACGTCGCCGATCCGGCGCTACCCCGACCTCGTCGTGCACCGCGCGCTGCTGTCGTCGGTCGGCGGCGGCGAGGAGGCGCCGCGCGCGTCGGAGCTCGAGGAGCTCGGCACCTGGTCCTCCGGCCGCGAGCGCGAGGCGATGGGCATCGAGCGCATGGCCGACCGCATCGCGCGGGCGTTCCTGCTCGAGCGCGAGCTCTTCGAGGGCGGCTGGGACGCCGAGTTCGACGGCGAGGTGACGGGCCTCATCGGCGCCGGCGCGTTCGTGCGCTTCGGCGGCGGCCACGAGGGCCTGCTGCCGGTCCGCCGCCTGCGCGGCGACTGGTGGGAGCTCAACGAGGAGGGCACGATGCTCACCGGCGAGCGCACGGGGGAGACGATCCGCCTCGGCGACCCGGTGCGGGTGAAGGTCGAACGCGTGGAAACGGCGCGCGGGCGCGTCGATCTCGTGCCGGCGCAGGCGCCCGAGTAGGCCTCAGCGCGACGGGAGCCAGTCGCGCGGGAACGCGGCGGGGACGTGCGTGCTGTTCTGGCCTGCGACCGCGACCGCGTGCGTCATCGCCGGCCGGCCCGAGAGGAGCGGCGCGAGGTCGTCGAAGCACGCCAGCCACGCGACGTTCGGCGCGATCTGAAAGTCCGCCGCGTTGAGCTCTTCGCTGCCGAGGACACCCTTGGCGACCCAGCCGTCGATCTCGTCGAGCCGCCCGGGCAGTTCGGTCAGGTCACGCCGCACGGCGGCGTCGGTGACCCCGTGGCGGTCGGCCGCCTGCCGCCGCAGCGGCGTGGCGGCGACGCGCACGATCGCCCAGTAGAACAGGCGGCGAGCGGCGTTCTGCAGATCCTCGCCGCGACGCTCGGCGTCCTCGACGAGCACGCGCCGTACCGGATCGGCGGGAAAGAGCCTCGGCTGCGGCCTGAGGTCGTCGAGCGCGCGAGCGATCGCGCGGGTTCCCTGGATCCGGCGCTCGCCGATGCGTAGGGCCGGCACCGTGTCTGCGCTGAACCCCAGCTCGGGCAGCCTCGTGACGTGGGCACCGCGCTCGACGCTGACCACCTCGTGGTCGATGCGCTTGTGGGCGAGCATCAGCACCGCGGTGTGGACCGCATTGGAGCCGGCGAACATGTACAGCTGTACCGGCGGTGCCTCACCGGGGACGGTCCGTGCGCGCGCGCCGTCGAGCGCGGACATGAGCTCGAGCCAGCCGGTGAACTCGCGTGCCGGGAGGGCGCAGTTCGAGACCGTCCCGCGGATCGGATCGGCGCCGGGCTCGAGCGCGACGTCGAGCCGCAACGTCCGCCGCTCAGCCATGGCGTGCGCCGGCGAGCACGTCGGAGTCCGGCTCGAGCCATTCGGCGGGCAGCACGCGGTCGATCGGCGCGAGCGCGTCAGGGACGACGCGCCGCGCGAGCGCCGCCGCCGGCCGGTCGGCGACGATCGGCGCAAGATCGGCGAAGGCGAGCAGCAGGGCGATGCTCGGGGCGATCTGGAAGTCGGCGGCGTTGAGCCGGGGACCGTCGAGCACGCCGTCCCCGATCCACGCGTCGACCCGATCGAGCTGCTTGTCGAGCCCGGCGACGTCCTCCTCGCCGGACTCGTCGGTCGCGCGATGGGCGGCGCTGGCCAGGCGGGTGACGAGCCGACGCGACAGGTGCTGCGCCGGCCGGCGCAGCGCGCTGGGATGGCGGTAGACGGCGTGAAACGCCGCCGGCTCGCGCTGTGCCGCGCACAGGATGAGCCGCCGCGTCACGTCCTGCAGCTCCTCGCCCCAGCGCTCGGCCTCGATCACCTCGCGCCGCACCTCGGGATCGGCCGCAAACAGCGGCGGCTCGGGCACGAGCTCGTCGAGTGCGCGGGCGATGAAGCGCGATCCCTGCACGCGCCGTCCGTCGACCTTCAGCGCCGGCACGCACATCGTGTCAAAGCCCCGTCCCAGCAGGCTGAACGCGTGCGGGCCGACGATCATGTGCACGGCGGTGTGCTCCAGGCCCTTATGCGCAAGCATGAGCTGCGCCGTCATCGACGGGCCTGATCCGGTGAACATGTAGAGCTTGATCTTGTTCGCCACTGCGGTCACAGTCCTGTCAGCTTGGAGTCCACGGTGCATGACTTGTGCGCGCCGCCGTCGGTTGTCGTGCACGTGATCTTGCCGGTGCCCTTGACGTGCTTGAAAGCGCCGGTCCCACCGGTGTAGGTCACCGTTCCGGTGTATGTGACGTTCGCCGGGCTCGTGGCCGTGAAGGTCATGTCGACCGTACCGCGGACGCTGCCGGTGTTGTAGTAATTCTTGAAGCGGCCGGTGATGGCGCCGCTCGTCGGGCTCGACGGCGTGATGGTGATCGTGTTGTGGTGCAGCCCCTTGCCAAACGGGGCGGGACAGCTCGGGAAGCCGAAGTGCACCACGCTGGGGTTGGGCTTGCCCTGGGCGATGAGCTCAAGGCCGCAGTGGAGCTTCTTGGCCTTCGTGGTCTTGGCGGTCGCGGCGCCGCCGGGCAACAGCGCGACGGCAGTGGCGGCGGTGAGCGCGGTGGCGATGTACCTCGTGCGTCCCATGGCATTCTCCTCAGTGGTCGGTGTGCGATCGAGCCTGCACGGGTGAGCGTGAAGCGGCGACGTGGCGCGACCCTGGACTTTGGGTGCAACGACCCTGGAGAATCAGACGATGACGAGCAGTGGCATGACCGTGACGGACAGGCTGCTCGAGCGGCGAATTCGAGTGCGATCAGCTGGCCGGCGCGCTGGCGGCGACAAGCGCGGGCGAGGGAGCGGTCGTCGCGCTCGAAGGCGAGGCCGGGATCGGCAAGTCCGCGTTGCTCGCCCATGCGACGCGCTACGCGGCCGCTGCGGGCATGCGCGTCCTGACCGCGCGCGGGGGCGAGCTCGAGCAGGATTTCGGCTACGGCGTCGTGCGCCAGCTGTACGACGCGCCGCTCGCCGCGATGACGGCGGCGCAGCGCCGCCGGCTGCTGAACGGGGCTGCCGCGCTCGCGGCGCCCGCGCTGTCGAGCGTCGAAGGCGCCGCCGCGGCAGCGGCGCTGTCGAGTCGAGCCTCCGTGCTGCACGGCCTCTACTGGCTGACGGCGAACCTCGCGGCCGACCGACCGCTGGTCGTCGCGATCGACGATGCCCACTGGGCCGACAGCGCGTCGCTGGCGTTCCTGAGCTACCTCGCACGTCGCGTCGAGGGGCTCGCGCTGTTCGTCGTCTACGCGACGCGCGTCGGCGAGGGCGCCAGCGAGGCGCTGCCGGCGTTCGCCGACGCGAGCTTCAGCGGCGTGGTCCTGCGCCCGGACGTGCTCGGCGAGCAGGCGACGATCGCGCTGATCGAGCGATCGCTGGCGAGCGCGAGCTGCCCCGAGTTCGCCCGCGCCTGTCGCGTCGCGACGGCCGGCAACCCGTTTCTCCTGCAGGAGCTGCTGCGCGCGCTGCACGCCGACGGGATCGCGCCGGCGCGGGAGAGCTGTGCGCGCGTCGCGCAGATCGCGCCGGACACGATCAGCCGGGCGATCCTCGCCCGCCTGCGGCGGCTTGGCGCCCCGGCGACCGAGCTCGCCTTCGCCATCGCCGTGCTCGGCCGCAGCGCCGAGCTGCGTCACGCCGCGGCCCTGGCCGGGCTCGAGCCCGAAGCGGCGGGGCGGGCCGCCGACGCGCTGACGCGCGCCGCCATCGTGCACGACCGGCGCCCGCTGGAGTTCATCCACCCGATCGTCCGCACGACGATCTACGGCGAGATCCCCGTCGCCCGCCGGGCGGCAAGCCACAAGCGTGCCGCGGCGCTGCTTGCGTGCGATGCGGTGCCGGCGGCGGAGCTGGCGCCGCATCTCATGGCCGGCGAGCCCGCCGGTGACCCCGGCGTCGTGCGTGGCCTGCGCGCGGCGGCCGCCGAGGTGCGCGATCGCGGGGCGCCAGAGGCGGCCTGCGCCTATCTCACGCGAGCGCTGGCCGAGCCCCCGACCGGGCATGCCCGCGCCGAGGTCCTGCACGAGCTGGGCTCGGCCGAGCTCCCGGCCGGACGGCCGGAGGCGATCGGACATCTCCGCGACGCGCTCGCCGGCGACCTGCGCATCGGCCCGCGCGTCGCCGCGGCTCTCGAGCTCGTCTCGGCATTCACCGTCCACGGTCAGCGCCACGACGGTCTTGAGTTGCTCGACCCGCTCGTGGCGCAGATCGAGGCCGGGGGTGACAGCGAGCTCGCCATGCAGATCGACGGCCTGATCGCGGGGTCGTCGCACCTCAACGGCACGCGGGCCGAGATCATTCGCGCGCGCTTGGGGCGCTATCGCCACGTGCGGGGCGAGACGCTCGGCGAGCAGCTGCTGCTCTCCGCGATGGCGTTCGACGCGTGTCACCGCGACGGGCCCGCGACGCGCGCCATCGAGCTGGCGGAGGGCGCGCTCTCCGAGCCGCGGCGGCTGCTCGAGAGCTATCCCCACTCGACCGGCTTCCCGCTGGCGGCGTGGGCGCTCGTCCTCGCCGATCAACTCGAGCGCGCCGACGGCCTGTACACGTTCGCCCTCGACAACGCGCGGGCGCGCGGATCGCTGATCGGGCTCGGGATCGCCTCGGGCTGTCGCTGCCAGGTGCGCTTCCGGCTCGGCCGGCTCCCCGAGGCGGAGGCCGAGGCGCGGGGCGCGCTCGATCCGTGGGGTCGCGCGTGGGTACTCGGCCGCCCGATGATGATCGCGTGCGTGCTCGACGCGATGGTCGAGCGCGCCGACGCCGAGGCCTGCCGGTCGTTTCTCGCCGAACAGGGCATACCGGAGGATCTCGACGCGGTGCTCATGGCCAGCCGGCTGCTCTACAGCCGCGGGCACATGCGCCTCGAGCATGGGGATCCGGCGGGTGCGCTGCGCGACTTCGAGCAGATCCGGACGCGCGACGCGGCATCGGGCACGGAGACCGCCGGGGTTCCCGACGCGCGCATCGGCTGCCCTCGCTCATCACCAGCTCGGCAACCGCGACAGTGCGCGGGCCCTCGCCGACGACGAGCTGGCGCGAGCGCGCGTCTGGGGGACGCCCAGCGCGCTCTCGTTCGCGCTGCGGGCGGCCGGCATCGTCTACGGCGGCGACGAAGGGCTCGCCCTGCTGCGCGAGGCGGCAGCCGCCGTCGAGCGATCGCCGGCGCGCTACGAGCGGGTGCGTTCGCTCACCGAGTACGGGGCGGCGCTGCGCCGCGCCGGTCAGCGCAGCGATGCGCGCGCGCCCCTGCGCGCGGCGCTGGAACTGGCCGACGCGTGCGGCGCGCGACGCGCGGCCGGCCGGGCGAGAGAGGAGCTGCTGGCGACGGGGGCGCGGCCGCGCCGGGTGGCCCTCAGCGGCGCCGACGCGCTCACGCCCAGCGAGCGCCGCGTCGCCCGCCTCGCCGTCGACGGGATGAGCAACCGCGAGATCGCCCAAGCGCTGTTCGTCACCGTCCGCACGGTGGAGGGCCACCTCACGCAGTCCTACATGAAGCTCGACATCACCGGCCGCGAGCAGCTCGCGACGGCGCTCGCCTGAAGCGACGCCGCCGGCCGCGTCTCGGCTCTCGTGAAGGCGACCCCGGCTGACGTTCGCGCCTGCCGCAGTGGGTTGGCCCACTACTCTCGATGCCATGGCCAAGGCCAAGAAACGCAAGGTCGCTCCCGGCGACGTCGCCTCCAACCGCTACGCCTCCTACCGCTTCGAGCTGCTCGAGCGGCTGGAGTGCGGCATCGCGCTGCAGGGCACCGAGGTCAAGGCGCTGCGCGGCGGCGGCGCCCAGCTCAAGGACGGCTACGCGCTCATCCGCGACGGCGAGCTGTATCTGCACAACGTGCACATCCCGCCCTATCCGCCCGCCGCACAGGCCAACCACGAGCCCGAGCGCGACCGCCGGCTGCTGGCCAAGCGCAACCAGATCGACAGGTTCGCCGACCAGATCAAGCAGAAGGGCCTGACCCTCGTGCCGACGCGGATCTACTTCTCCGGCGGCCGGGCGAAGGTCGAGATCGCGCTGGCCAAGGGCAAGGACCGCTTCGACAAGCGCGAGTCGATCAAGGAGCGCGAGACCAAGCGCGACATGGATCGCGCCCTGCGCGACGCCAACCGCTGACCCTCGCGGGCGGGTCGCCGCTCAGGCGGCCGACACCGGCGCGCGGCGGGAGCGGGCGCGGGCGCGCGACCGGCGGCCGCCCGGCTTGAACACCGACAGGCCTGTGGCCAGTGCGAGCGCGAGCACCTGCGCGGCGCTGGCGACGATCAGCGTGGTCTCACGGCCGCCGGCGCCGTCCTGCATCTCACTCAGCGACGGTCCGATGACGAACGAGCCGATGAGGATCACGGCGAGCACCAGCCCCAGCTTGGCGGTCACCCACCAGTGGCGCAGGACGCCCCATTTCGTGCCCATGCCGAGCGCGATGCCGGTGGCCAGCGAGATCATGCTCAGCGGGATGCCGAAGACGATGCTGAACATCTCCAGCAGCTCGTAGGAGGACGACGCCAGCGCGGGGTCGTCGGTGGTGGCGGCGCGGGTGGCGACCGCGAGGAAGCCGGCCGAGTCGCCGAGCAGGCCGACCGACGCGATGATGTGCGCGGTCAGCACGCTGCGGCGCACGGAGGACGACATGGGCCAGCGGGGGCGTGCGGGCATCGCGGAGGACATCGGTGACGCGCTCCTCTCGGGACGGGTGGTGGTTTGGGGCAGCGGCGCGGTCATGGGCGGGACTGTCGCAGCGGATCGCGCCGCCGTCGTCGGCCGCGACGCTGATCCGCCGTCGTCCGCAAGGAGGACGCCGGGCGCGCCGCGTCCTTCGCGGGAAGGTCACCCGTCGGCAATCATGTGCGCATGGCGTACGACGAGGAGCTCGCCGACCGCATCCGCGAGCGGCTTGCCGGCGAGCCCGGCATCACCGAGCAGCGGATGTTCGGCGGACTGGCCTTCCTCGTCGGCGGCCATATGGCGGTCGCGGCGAGCGGGCAGGGCGGGTTGATGGTGCGCGTCGACCCCGCCGAGACCGACGCCCTCGTCGAGGCGCCGCACGCCGAGCCGTTCGTCATGCGCGGCCGGCCGATGCGGGGCTGGGTGCGGGTCGACACGGCCGGCGTCGCCGGCGAGGACGACCTCGCGCCCTGGGTGCAGCGCGGCGTCGCCTACGCGCGCACGCTTGCGCCGAAGCCGTGAACCTGCACCGCGGGACAGATCGCCGACCCTCGCTGCGCCGGCTGCTGGCGATCCTGCTCGTCACGCTCGCCGTGCTCGTCGGCGGCCTGATCCTCATCGCCTCGCTGCAGGTGCGCGGCGTCAACTCGCAGACGCGCGCCGAGAACCGCCGCACGACGTCGTTTCTCGTCGCCGACAGCGTGCGCCAGAGCTCCAACGACCTGACGAACATGGTCCGGCTGTACGTGGCCAGCGGGCAGCCGCGCTACCGCGAGTACTACGACCAGATCCTCGCGATCCGCAACGGCACGGCGCGGCGGCCGCGCGACTACGACAGCTCGTTCTGGGATCGCGTGCTCGCCGGCGGACGGAGCTTCGTGCGCTACGGGCCGCCGCAGTCGCTCATCTCGCAGATGCGCGCCGCGCACTTCGCGCCTGCCGAGTTTCGCGCCCTGCAGGCGTCGCTGGACGCCTCGGATGGTCTCGCCGAGCTCGAACGCGACGTCATGGTGCGCGTCGCGCGCCGCATCCGCCGGGGCGTCGACGCGCGCTACGTCGCCGACGTGCAGGCCGACTACCAACGCCTCATCGACGACAGCTACCTGCAGTCCAAGGGCGAGATCATGCGCGCGATCAACCGCTTCATCGCGCTCGTCGACGAGCGCACGACGCGCGAGGTCGAGCGCGCGCGCGCCCACAACCGCCGCCTCTCGGCCATCCAGATCGCCAACCTCCTCGCGATCGTGCTCGTCGGCGCCGCGGCGCTCGTGATCCTCACCCGGATCGTGCTGCGCCCGCTCGCCCGGCTCACCGCCGCCACGCGCCGCATGGCCGGTGGCGACTACGCCCAGCGCGTCGACATCCGCTCGGTCTCCGACCTCGAGCGCGTCGCCGGCTCCTTCAACGAGATGGCCGCGGCGATCGAGTCCGACATCGAGGCGCGCGAGCGCGCCGAGCAGGACGCGGTCGTCGCGCGCGAGGCCGCCGAGCACGCCAACCGCGCGAAGTCGACGTTCCTCGCCGCGATGAGCCACGAGCTGCGCACGCCGATGATCGGCGTGACCGGCATGCTCGAGGTGCTCGCCCAGAGCGAGCTGAGCCCGTCGCAGCGCCAGATGGTCGCGACCGCCGACGGCTCCGCGCGCTCGCTGCTGCAGATCGTCGGCGACATCCTCGACCTCTCGAAGATCGAGGCCGACAAGCTCGAGCTGGCGCCGGCGACGATCGACCTGCGCGCGGTCGTCGGCTCGTCCGTGGAGACGTTCGTGCACACCGCCTCGTCGAAGGGCCTGCTGCTGACCTGGAACGTCGACGAGCGCCTCGCGCCGGCCCACGTCGGCGACCCGCTGCGCCTGCGCCAGGTCATCAGCAACATGCTCTCCAACGCGGTGAAGTTCACGGAGGTCGGCGGGATCGAGGTCGAGGTGCGCGTCCTCGACGACGACGATGGCGACGACGCGCAGGACGTCCAGCGCGTCGAGATCTCGGTGGCCGACACCGGCATCGGGATCGAAGAGGAGCAGCAGCAGCGGCTGTTCGCGGAGTTCGCCCAGGCGGAGTCCTCGACGAGCCGGCGCTTCGGCGGCACCGGGCTGGGCCTCGTCATCTGCAAACGCCTCGCCGTGCTGATGGGCGGCGACGTGACGATGCGCAGCACGCCGGGGGAGGGGACGACGGTCACGCTGCTGCTGGCGCTCGCGCTCGGCGATCCCGCCGACGTCGAGCCCGACCTCGCCGGACCCGCGGTCGGCGCGCCCGCCAGCCGCCCGCTGCCCACGCGCGAGGACGCCGTGCGCGAGCGCAGCCTCGTTCTCCTCGTCGAGGACCATCCCGTCAACCGCACGGTCCTGTGCTCGCAGCTGGAGACGATCGGCTTTCAGGTCGACACGGCGGTCGACGGCCACGACGGCTACGAGCGCTTCCTCAGCGGCGACTACGCGCTCGTCCTCACCGACCTGAACATGCCGCGGATGGACGGCTTCGAGCTCGCCGAGGCGGTCCGCGCCCACGAGCGCGAGACCGGCGCCGAGCCGATCCCGATGATCGCGCTGACCGCGAGCGTCATGCAGGGCGAGCCGGAGAAGTGCCGCCGCGCCGGGATGGACGACTTCGCCGCCAAGCCTCGCACAGCAGCTCGAAGCGATGCCAGTCCGCAGCATCGTGCGCTGCATCGAGCTCGGCGCCGACGACTACCTGCCCAAGCCGTTCAGCCCGGTGCTGCTGCGCGCGCGCATCAACGCCGGCATCGCGCGCAAGCGCCTGTACGACCTCGAGCGTGAGTACCTCGAGCAGGTCGGGCGTCATCGACGCCGCGGCGGCCGTCGAGAGCGGGACCTTCGCGCCCGCCAGGCTGGACAGCGTGGCAGTGCGCGAGGACGCCCTGGGCAACCTCGCGCGGATCTTCCAGCGGATGGCCGTCGAGGTCGCCGCGCGCGAGCGCGCCCTCAAGGAGCAGGTCCGCGAGCTGCGCATCGAGATCGACGAGGCGAAGGCCGCGCGCCAGGTCGCCGAGATCACGGAGACCGACTACTTCCGCGACCTGCAGCGCAAGGCCGACGCGCTGAGGGCGCGATGAGCCGCGTCGTCGCGTTTCACTCCTTCCGCGGCGGCACGGGCAAGTCCAACACGACGGCCAACGTCGCCGTCATGGCCGCCCGGCGGGGGCTGCGCGTCGGCGTCATCGCCAGGAGCCTGCGGTTGATCGGGTCGTCGTCGACGACCAACAGCCGAGCGGATGGCGCAGCGTCCTGCATCTCCCTCCCTGCCTTGACTGCTGACAGCCCCTCGCCCGACCCTAGGGACACCCGGCGGCCAGTGTCAACCTACTCGACGTTCTCCTCGAGCCGTTCGCCGGCCGGCAGCGTGAGGAACTCGACGAAGTCCTCGGCCAGCGCCACCTCCTCGAAGATCTCGCGCGAGAGACCCGGGCGGCCCTCGTTCTCGAACCACTCGTCGTCGCCGATCTCCGCGCGGATCTTCTCCAGCTCGGAGGTCTCCAGGTCGCGCACGAGCTCGGCCGTGACCGGCCGCCCGTCGTCGAGCTCGGCGCGGTGGCGCACCCACTGCCAGACCTGAGCGCGCGCGATCTCGGCCGTGGCGGCGTCCTCCATCATCCCGTAGATCGCGGCCGCGCCGACCCCGCGCAGCCATGAGGAGATGTACTGGATCCCGACGTTGACGTTGCTGCGCAGGCCCTCCTCGGTGATGTCGCCCTCGGTGGACGGCACGTCGAGCAGCTGCTCGGCGCTCACCGCGACGTCGTCGCGCCGCCGGTCGACCTGATGCGGCCGGTCGCCCAGAACCGCGTCGAACTCCTCCATCGCCGCGCTCACCGAGTCCGGGTGCGCGACCCAGGTGCCGTCGAATCCGTCGGCGGCCTCGCGCCGCTTGTCCTCGCGCAGCGCGGCGAACGCCGTCTCGTTGGCCTGCTCGTCGGTGCGGCTGGGGATCTGCGCCGCCATGCCGCCCATCGCGTGGGCGCCGCGCCGGTGGCAGGTCTGCACGAGCAGCTCGGTGTACGCCCGCATGAACGGCACGGTCATCGTGACCGTCTTGCGGTCGGGCGTGATGAAGTCAGGGCGCGTGCGGAAGCGCTTGATCGCCGAGAAGATGTAGTCCCAGCGGCCGGCGTTCAGGCCGGCCGAGTGCTCGCGCAGTTCGTAGAGGATCTCGTCCATCTCGAAGGCGGCCGGGAGCGTCTCGATGAGGACCGTCGCCTTGATCGTGCCGCGCTCCAGGCCCATGTGCTGCTCGGTGAGCAGGAAGGCGTCGTTCCACAGACGGGCCTCGAGGTGGGACTCCATCTTCGGCAGGTAGAAGTACGGCCCGGCGCCACGCTCGAGCAGCTCGCGGGCGTTGTGGAAGACGTAGAGGCCGAAGTCGACCAGCCCGCCGGCCACGGGCTCGCCGTCGACGAGCAGGTGGCGCTCCACGAGATGCCAGCCGCGCGGCCGTACGAGCAGCGTCGCGACCTCGTCGTCGAGCGCGTACTGCTTGCCGTCCTCCTCGTGCTCGATCGTGCCGCGGACCGCGTCGGCGAGGTTGACCTGGCCGCCGATCATGTTCGTCCAGGTCGGCGAGTTTGAGTCCTCGAAGTCCGCCATGAACCCCGAGGCGCCCGAGTTCAGCGCGTTGATGACCATCTTGCGGCTCGTCGGCCCGGTGATCTCGACGCGGCGGTTCTGCAGCGCGTCGGGCTCGGGCGCGATCGTCCAATCGCCGTCGCGGACGTCCTTCGTCTCCGCCAGGAAGTCGAGCGTCCCGCCCGCGTCGAGCTCCTCCTGGCGCGCCATCCGCCGGGCCAGCAGGTCGCGGCGTGTGGCGTCGCACGCGCGGTGCAGCCGGGCCACGAACTCCATCGCCTCCGCGGTCAGGATCTCGTCGAAGCGCTCGCCGTCCACGCCCTTGATCTCGACTGCCTGCACCTGCTCGCTCACAACGCCGCCTCCTGTATTCGAGTCAGGGCCACTATGTCCCCGACCGATCGCCGGTATGCGTCGGATGCCGACTACTCGGCCGACTCGAAGAGGCGCAGGACGCCGTCGGCGTCGTAGTTGGACGGGTCGCCGTGGTCGCCGCGCGTCGCGGTGACCGTGACGTCCGCGCCGCGGCGGCGGGCCAGCTCGGCGCACACCGCGGTGTTCTGCCGCGTCGGGATGACGCGATCGTCCGCCGAGGCCCAGAAGCGCATCGGCAGCCCGTCGCGCGGATCGAAGTCGACCGGGCTGCGCCGCGCGATCGCGTCGCCCAGGCGCCGGCCGGTCCGGCCGTAGGCAGCCCGGATCTGGCCGCGGTAGAGGCCCAGTGCGTAGACCGAGCGCAGATCGCAGGCAGGGAAGATGCCCGCCCACGCCTTGACCCCCGGGACGTCGTCGAGCAGCTGCAGGCCGTTGAAGCCGCCCATCGACAGCGCGAGCACGTAGACGTCGCGCAGGCCGCGCTCGCGGAGGGCGGCGACGAGGGCGACCTGGTCGCGCTCGCTGGCCGCGTTGCCCCAGTTGTCGCCGTGGGCGTCGGTCATCGCCACCGCGTAGCCACCGTCGAGCAGCGTCCGGAAGATCGGGTCCTTGCGCGGCTCGCGGAAGGCGTTGGCGATCCGCTCGCCGGCGCCGTGCGTGTAGAGCACGACCTTGCGCGTCGGCCGTTCCGGCTTCAGCAGCACGGCGGCCTGTCGGCGCACGTCGAAGTGCTCGATCGTCTCGTCCTGCGAGTGATCATCCTGCTGGCCGCCGCAGCCGCAGATGAACGACGCCAGCGCGAGCACGATCAGCAGCGAGAGGCGGGCCGCGGCGCGCATGACCGCAGCCTCGCAGGATCCGTGCCGGCGGTCCCGGCGCTACAACACCTCGCGCTCGCGCGTGGCCCACATCCCCGCCGCCCCGAGCACGAGGCAGTAGCCGCCCAGAACGAGCCCGCCCTGCGTCTGGCTGAGCAGCGTCTCGTCCGCACCCGGCGTCCCGTTGAGCGCCAGCAGCGCCTCGCCGGGGAAGTACTGGCCGATGTCGTTGCCGATGAACAGCGCCGCGGTCCCCGCCAGCAGGAAGAGCACCATGCCGGTCACGACGGTGAGGATCTGATTGCGCAGCAGCGCGCCGAGCGCGACGCCGAACAGGCACCCGAGCACGAGGCCGGTGCCGACGCCGAGGTACGTGTTGACGGCGGTGTCGGAGTCGACGTCGATCCCGCGCGAGGAGAGGATCGACAGGCCGAGGCCGGCGTTGACGGCGATGTAGAGCAGGGCGCCGACGATGCCGACGGCGAGGCCGACGACGAGCTTGGCGGCGATCACGCGCTCGCGCCTGGGCGTGACGACGAACGTCGAGCTCGCCGTGCCGTGGCGGTACTCGTTCGTCGACAGCAGCGCGCCGAGCGTGAACATGAAGACGATCGCCAGGTGCGTGCCGATGGCGAGCGTCGCGACGCTGCGGACCTTGAGGTCGTCGATGTCGCTCAGGCCGGTCACGAGACCCGCCGTGAGACCCTCGATGAGGATCATCGAGCCCAGCAGCGCCCACGTCGTGCGCACCGAGACGAGCTTCAGCCACTCGGAGGTCAGCGACCTCATCGCACGTTGCCCTTCTCGCCGGTGAGCTCGAGGAAGCGGTCCTCGAGCGTCGCGCGCTCGTGCGTGAGCTCGAAGATCGGGATGCCGTGGTCGGCGGCCAGCGTGCCGATCGTCTCCAGCGACGAGCGCTGCACGATCATCGCGTCGGGCCGGCCGTCGGCCATGCATGCCGCGCCCTGCTCCTCGAGCAGCTCGCGCAGCACGTCCACGCGCGGCGAGCGCACGAGGATCGGCCGCCGGTCGCCCTTGACGAGGTCCGCCAGGGAGCCCTGCATGACCAGCCGCCCCGCGCCGATGACGACGACGCTGTCGACGGTCTGCTCGACCTCGGACAGCACGTGGCTGGAGATCAGCACCGCCCGGCCCTCGGCGGCGAGCGCGACGAGGATGTCGCGCAGCCAGCGCATGCCCTGCGGGTCCAGGCCGTTGGCGGGCTCGTCGAGCATGAGGATCTTCGGGTCGCCCAGCAGCGCGGCGCCGAGCGCCAGGCGCTGGCGCATGCCCATCGAGTAGCCCTTCACGCGGCGGTCGCGCGCCGGGGTCAGCTCGACCATGTCGAGCACCTCGTCGACGCGCGAGTTGGGGATCCCGGCGGCCGCGGCGATCGTACGCAGATGGCCGCGGCCGGAGCGGCCCGGATGCACGTCGTGGGCGTCGAGCGCGGCGCCGACCGCCTCGACGGGGTTGGCCAGCTCGGCGAACGGCTGGCCCATGACCAGCGCGGTGCCGCTCGTCGGCCGGATCAAACCCAGCAGCGCGCGCAGCGTGGTCGACTTGCCCGAGCCGTTGGGACCGAGAAATCCGGTCACCCGTCCCGCCTCGACAGAGAACGAGAGGTCGTCGACCGCGAGCGTCTCCCCGTAGCGCTTGGTGAGGCGCTCGACCGTGATCTCCGCCGCCATGGACGTACAGGTTAGGAGGGGATGTCGCGCTCGACGAAGGTCAGCGCCATCCCTCCGGAGCAGACGACGATCAAGCCGAGATAGACGACGAGGATCGCCAGCCGGTGGGCGGGCTTGACCTTGTAGTACGAGGCGACCTCCTCGCCGCCCGTCTTGCGTGCCTTCCAGCGCCGGTAGGTCTCGTAGGCGGCGAGCAGCAGGATGAGGATCATGATCGGGTTCGGGACGACGAACGTCAGCACGACCATGGCGAACAGCCCGACGAACCACATCCACGGCGACAGCGCCGCCATCGCCCGGCCGCCGTCCAGCGGCACGACCGGCAGCAGGTTGAAGAGGTTCAGGAAGAAGCCGGTGAACACGAGCGCCTCCCAGAAGCCGCCGCCCGCGTCACCGAAGGTCAGCGGCAGCAGCGCGATGCATCCGAGCGTCCCGAGGATCGGGCCGGCGAGGCCGACGCGCGCCTCCGCGGTCGCGTCGTCGCCCAGCGACTTCGCCATCACGGCGGCGCCGAGGAACGGGATGAACATCGGCGCGCTCGCCTCGATGCCCTCGCGCCGCAGCTGGATGACGTGGCCCATCTCGTGGACGAGCAGCAGCACCACGAAGCCGGCCGCGAACTTCCAGCCCCAGATGATGCTGTAGGCGGCGATCGAGACGAGCATCGTCGCCGAGGTCGTCAGCACCTTGGCCTTGGGCAGCAGGAGCAGCAGCGCCTTGCCCCACTTCAGCGCCAGCAGCCCGACGACGACGAGCAGCGACAGGCTGCGCCGCCACCAGGGCCGGTCCTCCGGGGCGGGCGTGGATCCGGGCACCCCGGTCGGGGCCGGCGACGGCGCCGCGGCATCCGCTGCGCCCGCCCCGGGGACGCCGGTCGCCGCGCGCGGCTCCTCGGCGGGAGGCTCGGGCTTGAAGGACGGCGGTGGGGGTGGCGGCCAGTGCGCGCTCATGCCCCCATTGTGACAAGCCCCATCCGCGCGTCCGCGGAGGGGTGGACGGGTGATCAGGTCCGCGCGAGCGCCTCGTTGGCGGCCGCCTCGGCCTCCTCGAGCTGCGCCTCGACGAGGTCCAGCCCGTTGTCCCAGAAGCCGGGATCGGCGAGGTCGATGCCGACGATCTGCCCGAGCTCCTCGGGGCTGCGCGAGCCGCCGGCGCGCAGCAGCTCCAGGTAGCTGGGCACGAACGACTCGCCCTCGTCGATGTAGCGCTTGTAGATCGACAGCGCGAGCAGCTGGCCGTAGGCGTAGGCGTAGACGTAGCCCGGCGTCGAGATGAAGTGCGGCACGTAGGACCACCACGAGCGGTAGCCCTCGGTGATCTTCACGCTGTCGGCGAGCATCTCGGTCTGCGACTGCTCCCACAGCTCGTTGAAGCGCTCGACGGCGAGCTCGCCCTCCTCGCGGCGCGCGGTGTGGACCTGGTGCTCGAACTGGTTCATCGCCGTCTGGCGAAACACGGTCGCGATCGAGCCCTCGATCGACTCGGCCAGCAGCGACAGGCGCGACTCGGGCGTCGGCGCCTGCTCGAGCAGGCGGCCGAAGACGAGCGTCTCGCCGAACACCGACGCGGTCTCGGCGAGCGTCAGCGGCGTGCCCTGCTCGAGCACGCCGCGCGGGCGCGCCAGCTCGGCGTGCAGGCCGTGGCCCATCTCGTGGGCGAGCACGAGCACGTCGCGGCGCTGGGCGGTGTAGTTGAGCAGGAGGTAGGGATGCTCGGACGGGACGGTGTAGGCGGCGAACGCACCGCCGCGCTTGGCCGGCCGGGGCGGGGCGTCGATGCGGTTCTCGTCGAAGAACGCGCGCGCCGGGTCGCCCAGCTCGGGCGTGAACTCCGCGTAGGAGGCGAGCACGAGCTGCTTGGCCTCCTCCCAGTCGACGGGCTCGTCGTCCTGCGTCACCGCCGCCATGCGGTCGTAGTCGGCGAGCTGGTCGATGCCGAGCAGCTGGGCCTTGAGGCGATACCAGCGGCGCGGGATCTCGTAGCGGTTGCGGACCGCGCTCAGCAGCGCCTGGACGGACTCGTCGGAGGCCTCGTTGGCGAGGTTGCGCGCGGCCAGCCAGTTGTCGTAGTGGCGCAGGCGATCGTCGACGGCCTTGTCGTGCAGCAGCGTGTTGAAGATGTAGGCGCGGGTGCGCAGGCCGGGCTCGAGCGCGGCGGTGACCGCCTCGGCGGTCGTGCGCCGCTCGTCGCGGTCGGGCGACATGAGCCGCGCCAGCGCGCCGTCGAGCGTGACCGGCTCGTCCTCGCCGGGCAGGTCGACGGTGATCGCCGAGACCTGCTCGCTGAACAGGCGTCCCCAGGCCGAGCTGCCGGAGATGCTCTTCTCGGCGAGGATCTTCTCCTCGGGCTCGGAGAGCAGGTGCGGGCGGTAGCGGCGCGCCGAGCGCAGGAAGTGGCGCGCGGTGTCGATGCCGTCGGCGGCCATGAGCTCCTCGGCGCGCTCGTCGTCCAGGCCCGCCCATTCGAGCTCGAAGAACAGCAGCTTCGTCTCGATCGCCGTGCTCTTCTCCTGCATGCGCTGCATGAGCGCGCCGATCTGCGGGTCGGCGGTGTCGACGCTGAAGCGCAGCATCGCGTAGTGCCCCGAGCGCGAGGCCAGCTCGGAGATGTCCATCAGCTCGATCACGGCGGCGGCGAACTCCTCCGCGGTGAGATCGGCGAGGCGACCGGCGTAGGTGTCGGCGAAGGTCTGCGCGCGCTGCGCGGCCTCGTCGACGAGGCGGTCGGCGCCGGCATCGCCCTCGCCGTGGACGAGTGGTGAGAGGTCCCAGGAAACGTCTTCGACGGTCATGGGGCGGCAGGATAATTCACGCAACGAGCGGGGTTTGTGCGATTCGCCTCTTGCACGCCAAAAAGGGTCGGCGTACATTCGCCCAGCGACGCGGAACTGGAGCCGCAAAGAGCGAGGCCACGAGGTGTGAGGCCGCGCCACCCAAAGCCAGGGCGCCTCTTCGGAGCGCGACCCGGCGGACGGGTTCCTCAAGCGGCCCCAGAACCGCGTCGCACTACGTTAAGCGTCTGTTCATTGCACGCTTACGCGGTCTCGCGACCGGGCAGCCGCCTCGCTTGTGAGCCCCTCACAGACATCGACCAGACGCGCTGGCGTCGATCTCCCTACGCTCGTCGTGACCGCCGTCGCGTCGGCCGTCGCGGCCTACGTGACCTCCCAGATCTGGGCGCCCGGGACGCTCGCCGCGGCAGCGTTCACGCCCGTGCTCGTGGCGCTCCTGAAGGAGGCGCTGTTCAAGCCGGTGGAGGTCGTCACGCGCGCCGTGCCGGTGCGCGGCGTCGTGCGCAGCGCGTCCGCGGCGGGGGAGCCCGACGGGGCTCCCGAGACGCCCGAGTCGATCGAGGCGCGCATCGCCCAGCTCGGCGAGGCGCCGGGCAGCTCGCGGCCGGGCACCCGCCGGGGCTGGCAGGTGGCGGTCGTGACCGGGCTCTGCGGCTTCATCCTCGCTGCCGTGATCATCACCGTGCCCGAGCTCGTCTCGGGCAACTCGGTGTTCGGCGGAGGCCGCGACACGACGCTCTTCAGCCCAAAGAAGAGCGCCTCGTCGACGCCGACGGACCCCACCACGACGACGACGCCCTCCGGGACCGACACCACCGAGACCGTGCCACCGGCCTCGACCGTGACGGTGCCGCCGCCGGCCGCGACGATCACCGTGCCGCCGCCGGCGCCGTCGACGACGGTGCCCGAGGAGGAGGAGCCGGCGCTGCCGCCGACGGAGACGACGCCCGAGGAGTCGGCGACGCCGCCGTGATCCGGTTCGCCGTCCGCCGCGATCGCGCTCGAGTGTTGTCGCGTCGGCAACGACGCGATCGCGTGCCTGAACCGCATCGTTGAGGGTGCGAGGGCTGTGGGTGGCGGCCGCCGCGCCGGGGCTGGCGTGCGGGGTCGCTCGATGAGGCGTGCGCACGGAAGCGTGGCGCGTTGATGTTCGTAGCCAACAGGAAGGCGCCACGCTTCCGCCGAAACGGTCTTCTCAGGGGTGTGGCCAATGCGTATCCATACGCACTACGCTCGCGACACGTCCCGGGCGATGGCCGGCCATGGCGGGCCGGTGCCGGAGCGCTAGACTCGAGGGCGCACCGAACACGGGGACGACATGGCTTCGACGTGGTCGACTTCGTGACGGTGGTTGCGAGCCGAGGTGTCAGGAGGCCTCGTAAAACACCTGACAAAACCATACGTGCGGACTCTCACGAGTACGCCCTCGCTGTCTAGCTCAAACTAGGCGAGTGAGGTTCTGGGCCCGGCCAGCCGGCCGCTGGGATTCCCGGAATCAACATGCCGGCTCACCCGGGGAGATCCGCTCCTGTCGAACCGGGGAAATCTCAGGGAGCTGGCCCTCATGAACCCCGCCGGCGAGGCGACATGAGGGCGAGATCAGAGCGCCGGATACGCTCGTAGACGTCACCGTTACGCGATCGCGGACGCGGGTTCGATTCCCGCCGTCTCCACTGGTTCAGGTTGAACCGACAATCCAGGACGTACCCGCAGAACCCACGGGGAAATTCCCATGGCCGCCGTCAGAGGCGGCCGGCCACGCCCGGCTCTCACGGGTGTCAGGCACGTCGTGAAGCCCGCGTCATCCGCCCGGGCACACGCTCGCGCGTGGCCCCGACCACGTGCCGCAGAACCGCGTGTCCACCGCAGCGGCACGTCCAGCCGGACGGTTGCGCGACTCGAGCGCTCCAGCGCGTATGCTCTCGCGGTGCTCGGTTCGGGGGATCGGCCGTTCACAAGGCGAGCAATCAAGGAGGAGCAGCGCCATGAGCATCGACAGCCTGCGTGCGGGCTTGGCGGGACACGTCGTCGGACCGGCGGACAACGGCTGGGACATCGCACGCCAAGCCTTCAACCTCACGATCGACCAGCGCCCAGAGCTCGTCGCGTTCCCCGCGAGCGCCTCCGATGTGGTCCGGCTCGTCGAGTTCGCCAAGCAGGAGGGAGTCCGGCTGGCGGCCCAGCGGACCGGGCACAACGCGGGGCCGCTGGGGGATCTCAGGGGAGCGGTCCTCATCAAGACCTCGACGATGACCGGTGCGGCGGTCGACGCCGAGAGCCGCCGAGCGAAGGTCGCCGCCGGCGCACAGTGGCAGGACGTCGTGCCCGCCGCTTCGGAGCTCGGCCTGGCGGCTCTGCACGGTTCGGCGCCCGACATCGGCATCGTCGGCTACTCGCTGGGCGGGGGCGTCGGCTGGTACGCCCGCAAGCTCGGATTGGCCGCCAACAGCGTGACGAGGATCGAGCTCGTGACGGGCGACGGTGAGCTCGTCCATGCCGATGCCGACACCCGGCCGGACCTCTTCTGGGCGCTGCGAGGAGGCGGCGGCAACTTCGGCGTCGTCACCGGCATGGAGTTCGCGCTCCACGAAATCAGCGAGGTCTACGCGGGCGCGCTCTTCTTCGAATTCGAGCGCGCGGCGGAGGTCCTGCACACGTGGGCTCGGTGGATCGAGTCGGTCCCCGAGGAGCTGACGTCGGTCGGGCGACTGCTCCAGTTCCCGCCGCTGGACCTGATCCCCGAGCCGTTTCGGGGACGATCGTTCGCGCTCGTCGAGGCGGTGTACATGGGCACCGAGTCAGACGGAGCCGAGCTCCTGCAACCCCTGCGCGACCTGGGGCCGAAGATGGACACCTTTGCGATCGTGCCACCTGCCGCGCTGACCGAACTGCACATGGACCCGCCGGATCCGGTGCCGTACGCGGGCAGCGACGACATGCTCTCCGCGCTGCCGCCGAAGGCGATCGACGAGCTGCTGGAGGTGGCGGGCCCGGGCTCGGGTTCCCCGCTGCTCTCCGTCGAGCTGCGCCACCTCGGCGGAGCCCTGGCGCGCCCCGAGCCCGGCCACGGCGCGCTCGCCGCGCTGGACGGCTCGTTCCTCGCGTACTCGGTCGGCATGTACGGCGATGAGGCGAGCAAGGCTGCCGTCGAGGCGAACCTCGCCTCGATCAAGCAGGCCTATGCCCCCTACGGCGGCGTTCGCCGCTACTACAACTTCGTGGAGACGAAGGTGGACCCGTCGTTGCTGTTCGACGCGGAGTCGCTCGAGCGCCTACGGCGGGTGAAGGCCGAGACCGACCCGGACGACATCTTCCAGGCCGGCCACGCGCTCAGCGTCGAGTGACGCGGCCCGCCGCGCGCGGCTGATCGACGCCCGGCCGGGGCGAGCCGACGAGGCATCCGACGACGGCCCCGCGAACCCCGCGCCGAGTATGACCAGCCGCGTTCTGTGTCCGCGCTCCCCGAGCCGTCCGCGTCGCGTTCGATCTTGACCGAGGGACCGCCTCGAGCCTCACCGCGGCGCCAGCAGCATGTCGCCGACCGACTCCGCGAGCCAGTCGACGAAGGCCTCGTGCGGCCAGCCGCAGTCGTGCACCAGGGAGCAGTACACGGAGGAGTCGCCCACGGTGAGCAGGATGTCGGTGGCGCGCTCGACGTCGACGCCGTCGCGCAGACCGTACGCGGCGAAGTGCTCGACGGCCTCGCGAAAGCCCGCCCGGCGCAGCTGCTCGCTGCGGGTCGAGATGGCCCGCACGTCGGGGTCATGCGTCGCCGCGTCGATCACCTGCTTGAGCCGTCCGGCTCGCTTCTCGATCGCTCCCAGCCCCACGACGAAGTGACGGACGGCCTCGTGGCCGGTCGGCGCTTCGAGCATCGCCCGCCAGAACGGCTGCTGCTGGGGCGCCACCGGGTCGTCGTCGCCCGTGACGGCACGCGCCTCGCAGGCCTCGAGGAGGCCGGCTTTCGTGTGGAACGTGAAGTACACGGTCTGAACGGCGACGCTGGCTCGCTCGGCGGATACGGACCGACGTTCCGCGCAATGTTGCTGTTTGCAGCCTACGTGGGGATTCGACCCCGGCGAGATGTGCGTGCTCGAACGACGCGACATCAACTTCGCCCATGGCGAGGTGCACGTCCGCCAGAACCTCGATGGCCTCAACAACATCAAGCTGCCAAAGAACAACCAGGTCCGACAGATCATCCTGCCGCCTCCTGCGGCGGAGGCGCTACGAGCGATGCCGACGTCGATCGACGAGCCATGGCTCTTTCTCACCACGCGCGGTCAGCGGTTCTCCAAGCCGCGCTGAGCTACTACTGGCGGCCAGTACGCGCCGCCTTCGGTCGCCCCGACATGGCGTGGTACGAGCTGCGCCACTTCTGCGCCACGCTCCTGCTAGAGAAGGGTGTTCGCCGCGCCGACGTTGCTGTCCAGCTCGGCCATACCGACGGCGGCAAGCTCGTCATGTCTACCTACGGGCACCCCTCAGAGGAGCGCGCACGCCAGACACTCAAGGAGGCCTTCAACGGACGGGCGGCATGAGTCCCGCGATCGAATAGATCTGGCGAGTTGATTCACGAAGACGCGCGCCAGACGCAGCGCTCACGTGGAGCCTCGCGTCGAAGGGCTTTTCGGCCATTTCCAACCCGCCGTCGCCACTACAACCGCCCACCGAAGCCGCCCCGCGAGGCGGCTTCGGTCGTTTAGAAGAACCGAGGAGTGCGACGAGAGCCCATGCCATCTCGGTTGCACTCTGCCCGCGGACGCGAGTGCGCAGCCGGATCGCCCCGGCGCCCGAAACCCGCTCGCCGCGTACTCGGCTCATGGAATACTCGCGCCATGGAAGTGGGACTCGGCGGCCGTCACCTCGAGGAGGGGCGGCGCGCGCTCGAGGCAGCGCAGTGGGAGGCGGCGCGCGCGGCGTTCGAAGCGGCGCTGGCCGAGGCGCAGACGCCCGACGGGATCGACGGGCTGGGCTTCGCGCGGTGGTTTCTCGGCGAGGTCAAGGAGGGCATCGCGCTGCGCGAGCGCTCCTTCGAGGGCTACGTGGCCGAGGGCCGATGCGACGATGCGGCGCGGGTCGGCATCTGGGTCTCCCACCAGCACCTCATCGGCGGCCGGGCCTCGGCGGCGCGCGGCTGGCTGGCCCGCGCCGAGCGCGCGGTCGAGGGGAGCGGGCCCTGCGTCGGCCAGGGCTGGGTCGCGGTCGAGCGCGCGCGCCACGCCGCGAGCCCGGAGGAGTGCGCGGAGCATGCCGAGCGCGCGATGCAGATCGCGCGCGACGCCGACGCCGGCGACCTCGAGGTCTTCGCGCTGAGTGTGCTGGGGCGCAACGAGGTCCGGGCGGGGCGAAAGCAACGCGGCATGGAGCTGCTGGAGGAGGCGATGGCGGCCGCCTCGGCGGGACGCGTGCGCAACATCCACACGCTCGCCGAGGCCTACTGCAACCTCATCATGGCCTGCACGAGCGCGGGCGAGTGGGAGCGCGCGACCGAGTGGTGCGCCGCCGTCGACGAGTTCGCCATCGAGCACGGCGCCACGCCGCTGCTCGGAGCCTGCCGGACCGTCCACGCCGACGTGTTGCTGGCGACCGGCCGCTGGGCCGATGCCGAGCGCGCCCTGGAGAGCGCGCTGGACGCCCACTCCCGCTACGTGCCCGCGATGGGCGCGCCGACGATCGCGACGATGGCCGAGCTGCGCGTGCGCCAGGGCCGCCTGCGCGATGCCGAGCAGCTGCTTGTCGGACGCGAGGAGCATCCGGAGTCACTGCGCGCGCTCGCGCACCTGCGCATCGCGCAGAACGAGCCGCAGGTCGCGGCGGCGCTGCTGGAGCGCGGCCTGCTCGCCGCCGGGGGCGACGCGGTGCGCACGATGCAGCTGCTCGCACCGCTCGTCGACGCGCGCCTGGCGTGCGGCGAGATCGCGGCCGCCGAGACGGCGGCGCAGCGGCTCAGCGCGCTCGCGGCGGACTCGGGGATCGCCGTCGTCGGCGCGCGCGCGAACCTGGCCGCCGCGCGCGCGTCCCTCGCCCGCGAGCGCCCCGCCGACGCGGCCGAGCCGGCGCGCCATGCGCTGACGGAGTTCAGCCGGCTGGCGATGCCGCTGGAGATCGGCGAGGCGCGCGTCGAGCTCGCGCGCGCGCTGGCGCTCGAGGCACCGGACCTCGCGCGCGAGGAGGCGCGCTTCGCGCTCGCGACCTTCCGCGAGCTGGGCGCCTCGCGCGCGATGGACGTCGCGGCGGCCGTCCTGCGCGATCTCGACAGCGCAACCGGCGGCCGGCCGCGCACCTACGGCGAGCTGACCGGCCGCGAGCAGGAGGTGCTCGAGCTGCTCGCGCTGGGCATGTCCAACGCGAAGATCGCCGCCACGCTGTACATCAGCGAGAAGACCGCCGGCCACCACGTCAGCCGGATCCTCTCCAAGCTCGGCGTGCGCAACCGCACCGAGGCCGCGGCGCACGCGACCCGCGGCGAGGCGGCCGCCAGACGGGCGGGATGAAGATAGGCAGTCCATAGGGAGTTCGCCCGATGTGCCGGGGGCCGGTCCAGCGCAAGCTGCACGGCAACGACACCACGGAAAGGGACCGTTTATGAACGTGCAGCTGGCAGACCCCGAGCTCAAGAAGCGCCATCGCGCGATGTGGGCCTCGGGCGACTACCCCCTGATGGTCGAGACGTTCCTGCTGCCGATCGGGCCGCGGCTGGTCCAGGCGTCCGGCATCCGCGCCGGGCAGCGCGTGCTCGACGTCGCGGCCGGCACCGGCAACGCCTCGATCCCGGCAGCGCGCACCGGCGCGACCGTCACGGCCAGCGACCTGACCCCCGAGCTCCTCGCGGCGGGGCGGGCGACGGCCGAGGCCGACGGGCTCGAGCTCGAGTGGACCGAGGCCGATGCCGAGAACCTGCCCTTCGACGACGACTCGTTCGATGTCGTCATCTCGTCGATCGGCGTCATGTTCGCGCCCCATCATCAGGCTGCCGCCGACGAGCTCGTGCGCGTGTGCCGCCCGGGCGGCACGATCGGGCTGCTGAGCTGGACCCCCGAGGGGATGCTCGGCAACCTGTTCGCCACGATCAAGCCGTTCGCGGCGGCGCCGCCCCCCGGCGCCTCGCCGCCGCCACTGTGGGGCAGCGAGGCGCACGTGCAGGAGCTCTTCGGCGACCGCGTGGACTTCCACACGCTGGAGCGCGACGTGCTCGAGATCACGGCGTTCGAGCGCGCGGGCGGGTACGGCGAGCACTTCATCGACTACTACGGTCCGGCGATCGCAGCCCGTGCCAACGCCACGCGCAACGGCCGCGAGGCCGAGTTCGACGAGGCGATCGCGCAGTTCTGCGAGCGGTGGAATCGCGGCACCGCCGAGCAGGCCCGCTTCGAGAAGGAGTACCTCGTCGCCGTTGGGACGAAGCGCTAGCTCCGACTCACGACACTAGGTCCCCCGGCGCCCGGACGCCACCACGGTCACGCCGGGGAAGTCCAGTCCGCCGCCCGCCGTCTCGTAGGGGCGGGTCGCCTCGAGCAGGCGCGTGCGGATCGCCGCCAATGCCTCGCCGGGCAGCGACGCCAGGATGTGCGTCAGCGGCCCGGCGAGCGCAGAGGTCCGCGTCCACCACTCGTCGAAGGAGGCCGCGCGCAACGGCGCCTCGAGCTCCTCGACGTCGACCCCGGCGAGGCCGGCATCCGACAGCACTGCCGCCAGGCGGCCGGCGTCCTGCAGCGCGAACGGCCCGGGCATGCCGGGAGGCGGCACCGGCCGGCCGATCTGCGTCCCCACCGCGTCGAAGACGACGCCGAGCCATGGGTTGCGCTCGCGCGGTCCCCACACCGCCACCGCAACGCGGCCGCCCGGACGCAGGACGCGGTGGATCTCGCGGCCCGCCGCGGCCGGATCGGCCGCGAACATCAGGCCCTCGCGGCAGAGCACGACGTCGTAGGAGCCGTCGGGCTCGTCGATCTGCTCGAGGTCGAGGACACGGGTGCTGACGTGATCCAGGCCGCGGGACGCCGCCCGCGCGGACGCGATCGCCACCATCTCGGCGACGACGTCGGACAGGACCACCTCGCCGCCGGGAGCAACCCGCTCGGCCGCGGCCAGCCCGAGCCCGGCCGGCCCGCAGGCGAGCTCCAGTACCCGTTCGCCCGGCTCGGGACCCGTGAGCTCGAGCATCCGCTGCGCGGCCGGCGCGCCGCGGGCGTCGGCGTACTCCGTGTGCTCGCCCCACGCCCCGGCCACGGAGGCCCACATCCCACGCAGCCGCGCCCTCAACGCGGGATCGCCGCCGTTGCGCCCGTCCACCGCGGTGTCCGCCCGTTCGACGATGCTCTCGGTCCTCATCCTCCACCCCTTTTGAATACAGCAAGACTGTAATGAAGTAAGCGGTAAGGTAGCGAAATGTCCGGCGCTGTCAAGCCCACCCGCAAATACGACTCGTCGCGACGGCGCGAACAGGCCGACGCCACACGGCTGGAGATCCTGCGGGCGGCGCAGCGGCTGTTCGAGCGCGACGGGTTCTCGGCGACGACGATGGCCGCCGTCGCCACGGAGGCCGGCGTCGCGGCGAAGACGGTCTACATCGCGTACGAGACGAAGAGCGGCCTGCTGCGGGCGCTCTGGAACCTGCTTCTGCGCGGTGACCAGGACGACGTGCCGATGCAGGAGCGCCGCTGGTACCTCGAGATCCTCGCCGAGCCCGATCCCGGTCGTCAGCTGCGGCTGATGGCGGCCAACTCCCGCGTCGTGAAGCTGCGCGCGGGGGCACTGCTGAAGGTGATCCGCGACGCGGCCTCCGCGGACGCCGACATCGCCGCCCTCTGGAGCCGGATCGGGTCGCAGTTCTACGACCACCAGCGCGGGCTCGTGGAGGTCCTGCACGAGCGCGGGCACCTGCGGGCGGGCCTCGACGTCACGGCCGCGACCGACCGGCTGTGGACGCTGAACCATCCGGATCTGTGGCACCTGCTCGTCGGGCAGCGCGGCTGGACGCCGGAGGAGTACGAGCAGTGGTGTGCCGACGCCGCCTGCGCGCAGCTGCTGGTGGCGTAGAACACCTGTCCAGCGGCGGCGCGCGACGCAACAGACATCCTTTTTCTTGGCCGTAACTCCTCAAGTTCGCCGTCGCGAGAGCCGATGCGGTGGGCGATGGCACCCTCCGACCGAATCCGGTCAGCAGCGAACCCACCGGCGGGCCGGCTCGGCGCCGGACCGCACGAGCACGTCGTCGAGTTCTACGAGACGGAGACGTTCCTCGCCGACACGGTCTCGAAGTTCATCGGCCCCGGCTTCTACGACGGCGGCGCCGCCATCGTGGTCGCGACCGCCGAGCATCGTCGCCTCTTCGCCACGGCGCTGCGCGACGCGGGGATCGACACCGAGCACGCGATCGCCGCCGACCGCTACATCACCGTCGACGCCCGCACGCTGCTCGACCGGTTCATGGCCGACGGCTTCCCCGACCCGACGCGCTTCCGCGAGACGGTCGGCGCCCTGCTGGCCCGCGCCGGGGAGGGCAACCGTCGCGTGCGCGTGTACGGCGAGATGGTCGCGCTGCTGTGGGCCGACGGCGAGCGCGACGCCGCGATCGCCCTGGAGCACCTCTGGAACGAGCTCGCCGAGCACCACGAGTTCGCGCTGCTGTGCGCGTATCCGATGAGCTCCTTTCAGGACGCGGCCAGCGTCGCCGCGTTCGAGCAGCTGTGCACGAGCCACTCCACCGTGATCCCCAGCGAGGGCTACTCCCTGCTCGATGGCCCCGACGACAAGCGCCGCGAGGTCGCGCGGCTGCAGCAGGAGAACGCCGCGCTGCGCATTGAGGTGCGCCGCACGCGCGTCGAGCAGGCCACCGCCACCGCCACCGCCCGCCGCCATCTCGACGAGCTGTGCGTCGTCGCCCTGGGGACGATCGCCGAAGGCATCGTCGAGCTCGACGACGAGGGCCGCCTCGTGTGCATGAACGGCGCCGCCGAGCGCATGCTCGGATGGACCGAGCACGAGCTGCTCGGCCACCTCGTCGAGGACCTCATCCATCGCCACCGCCCCGAGGGCGTCGCGCCGCCCGCCGCCGACAGTCCGCTGACCGGCGTGTTCCGCCACCGTCGCACGGTGCGCTCGCGCGAGGACTCCTTCATCCGCCGCGACGGGCGCCTGCTGCCGGTCATGTGCTCCGCCACGCCCGAGGCCGGCGGCGGCATCGTCATCGCCTTCAGCGACGTGACCGAGGAGATCGAGAAGCGCCGCCGCGCCGAACGCCGCCTGGACTCGATCGGCTGGGTCGGCCGGGTGCGTGAGGCGCTCGACGAGGATCGCCTCGAGCTGCACTCCCAGCCGATCGTGCCGCTGAAGTGCGGCGCCGCCCGCGAGGAGCTGCTGCTGCGCATGATCGGCCGCGACGGCGAGGTCGTCAGCGCCGGCGCCTTCCTGCCCGCGGCCGAGGAGCTCGGCCTCATCTTCGAGGTCGACAGCTGGGTCATCGCGCAGGCGGTCCGCTTCGCCGCGCTCGGGCGCATCGTGCAGATCAACCTCTCCGCCGGCTCGATGGCCGAGCCCCGCGTGCTCGAGATCGTCAAGCGCGAGCTGCTGCGGGTCGGCGCGCCGGCCGGCAACCTCGTCTTCGAGGTGGCCGAGGCCGCCCTGCTGAGCGATCTCGACGCCGGCGAGACGTTCGTGGGCGCCCTGCGCGAGCTGGGCTGCGGGCTGTCGCTCGACGACTTCGGCAACGGGTCGGGTGACTTCGCCTACCTGCGCGGCCTGTCGGTGCAGACGCTGAAGATCGACATCGACTTCGTCCGCGGGCTGCCCGGCAACGCGGCCAACCAGCATCTCGTCCAGGCGATCGTCGCGCTCGCGCAGAGCTTCGGCATCGAGACGATCGCCGGCGGCGTGGAGGACCTCGAGACGCTCGCGCTGCTGCGCGACTTCGGCGTCGACTACGCGCAGGGATACGCGATCAACGGCGTGGCGCCGGTCGCCCGGCTCGTCACGCCCCTGGCCTCGCAGCCCGACGACGTGCCGCGTGCCGTGTCCGACCGCGCGCGCCTGCTGCGCGGGCGCCTGCTCGACCACCGCGAGCGCCAGCGCGTGCAGACGGCCATCCCCGGCCTCGTCGAGGTCAGCCGCCTCAGCGCCTGACGCGCGCGCCTGCGAGAACCTCGACGGCGAGGTCGGCGCCGTATGGCGCTCTCGCCGCGACCGCTGCGATGCGCCGGCATGTGTGCGATCTTCCGCCCGTGCGATCGGGAGGTGACGCCGCCAAGCCCTTCGAGCAGGGGCGCTTCGGGGATCTGCCCGCGCGCCCGCGCGTCGCGCATCGCTACTTCGAGGGCGAGACGCAGTCCGTCGTGGTCGAGTCCGCACCGTTCGGGCCGGTCGCGACGCACGTCGTCTCCTACGGCCCGCGCGACGCGCCGCCGCTGCTGCTGATCCACGGTCTGATGACCACGAGCTACTCGTGGCGCTACATGTTCGACCGCCTCGGCGACCGCTTTCGCCTCGTCGTTCCCGACCTCCCCGGCTGCGGGCGCAGCGCGGTCCCGGCCGCGGGGCGGCGCTACACGATCGCAGCGCTCGCCACCTTCGTCGGCGAGCTGCAGGAAGCGCTCGGGATCGCCGGCTGCCCGACGGTCGGAAACTCGCTCGGCGGCCTCGTCTGCCTGCGCGCCGCGCTCGACGATCCGGCGCGCTTCGACCGGCTCGTGGTGATCCATGCCCCGGCGGTCGCGGAGCCGCGCGTCGTCGCACTGCACGTCGCGCTGCGGGTGCCGGGCGTCGCGCCGGTGCTCGCGCGCGTCGTGCGCCACGACCCGCTGCGCTGGGCGCACCGCAACGTCCACTACTACGACGAGACGCTGAAGTCGCTCGAGGAGGCGCACGAGTACGGCGATCCGCTGGCGAGCGCCGCCGGCGCGGGCGCCTTCGTCGGCTACCTGCGCGACGCGCTGGATCCGCGCATGCTGCGCGCGTTCGAGCGCGAGCTGCGCCAACGGCGCGACAGCGGCGCCGGCGTGGGCACGCCGCTCATGGTCGTCTACGCCCGCCAGGACCCGACCGTGCCGCCGAAGGTCGGCCGCCGCCTCCAGGCGCTCGTGCCCGAGGCCGAGTTTCACTGGCTCGAGCGCACCTCGCACTTCGTCCAGGTCGACGCCCCCGACGACCTCGAAGCGCTGCTGACGGGCTTCCTCGAGCCGCCCGAGCGCCAGCTCACGCGCACAGGCGCCGCGCGGTCTCGCTGAGCACCGCCGCGCACCGCTCGACGCTGCTCAGCTCGACGTACTCCTCGACGGCGTGGGCGCCGGCACCGTCGGGACCGAAGACGACGGTCGGGATCCCGGCGGCCGCGGTGAAGGCCGCGTCCATCCACGGGTGGTCGACGACGAGCTCGGGCTCCTCGCCGAGCACGGCGGCCCCGGCCGCGCACAGCACGCGCACGATCTCGGCGTCGGGCGCGACCTCGAACGGATCGCGCCACAGCCCGAGGCGAAGCTCGGTCTCCAGGCGCGGATCGTGCTCGCGGGCGAGCGCCAGCAGCGCCGCCAGCTCGCCCTCGACGTCCGCGCGGCGCTCGCCCGGCAGCGTGCGTCGCTCGATCCCGAGGACGCAGCGCTCGGGGTAGCTGGACAGCTCCTGGCCGCCGCCGATCTGCGACGCGTGCAGGCTGGCCGGGCCGAGCCGCGGATGCGGCGCGGCGTCGAGGCGCGCCTGCAGGCCGGCGATCCCTGCCAGGACGGGGCCCATGCCGGCGATCGCGTCGATGCCGAGATCCGGCCGCGAGCCGTGCGCGGCGCGCCCGCGCGTCTCGAGCTCGGCCCAGACGAAGCCCTTGTGCGCGACGCAGGCGCGCAGGTGTGTCGGCTCGGTCACGACGCAGGCGTCGGCGCCGAACCGGCGCAGCACGGCCTGCACGCCCTCGCTGGCGTGCTCCTCGTCGGCGACCGCGGTGACGAGGACGTCGCCGCGCAGCCCACGGCCACGGCCACCTCCGCAGCCGGCCACGGCCTCGGCGCCGGCGAGCATGATCGCCGCCAGGCCGCCCTTCATGTCGTACGCGCCGCGCCCGTACAGGCGACCGTCGCGCACCCGCGGCTCGTGGGGCCGGTCCATCCCGGTGACGCCGACGGTGTCCATGTGCGCGTTGAGCATCAGCGCGGCGCCGCCTCCGCTGCCGCGCGCGACGCCGACGACGCTCGGGCGGCCCGGCGGCTCGTCGATGACCGTCACCTCCAGGCCGCGCTCGCGCAGCCACGCCGCGACGTACGCGGCGATCTGCGCCTCGCCGACGGCGCCCGGGACGAGCGCCGGGTTGACCGAGTCGATCGCGACGAGGTCGGCGACCAGCCGCGCAGCGTCCATTCGCCGCGTCGGTCTAGCGAAGACCCACTAGAACGTCTGCGGGTAGGGCGGCGCGCTCGTCGCCGGCATGAAGGCGCTGAGCACGAGCAGCTGCGCGACGCCGGTGACAAGCAGCGGCAGCTCGATCTCGGACTCGGGCACGACCCACCACGTCTGGCCCGGCTTGTCCTCCTCGAGCGCTGGGCCGAGCAGCTCGCCGTCGGTCGAGACGAGGCACGGCAGCCGGTAGCGGCCGGCACCCGGGCCGGAGACGGTGTACTCGGTGCGGCGGCACTCGACGGTCCAGCCCTCGCGGTACTCCGGGTTGCGCATGAGCTTGGGCACCGTCACCGGCACGCGCTCCTGGGCCGGGCGCTCGATGCGGCGCAGGAACTCCGCCGCGACGTCCCTGGCCGTCAGCGACGACGGCAGGTTGGCGTCGCGCCGCTTCTCCTCGTCGCTGCGCGTCTGATCGCCGCTGAGGGCGATCGCGCGATCGAGCCAGTGATCGGGCAGCTCGGCACGTGGCGCGTTGTTGATCTGCTCGAGGGCGTAGTTGCCGATGTCGGCACGACAGCCCTCGCAGTGCGGCCCGTCGGCGAGGCGGATCGCCAGCTCGTAGCGCCCGAGGGCGTTGGCGGAGAGGCCTTCCGGAGCCTTTGGCAGGGTGCGAGCGTGCTCATCGCAGAGTGTGCGTCCGCAGCGTTGGCAGGACGCGAGGGCGAGGCGGCCGCACGCGCACGTGCCCACCGCTCCGTTGCTGTAGCTCATGCGTCGAGTCTAGGCATGCCCTTCGTCAACGTCACGTAAATTGTCACGAACGCTGCGAAGCTGAGCGGGGCAGGGCGGGGCGCGCACGTAGACTGCCCCGCCGTGTACGCCGACGACCTCCTGATGCCGTGGTGCGAGCAGACGCTGAGGCTGCTGCCCGCCGTCGGGCTCTTCGATGCCCACACGCACATCGGCGTCAACGACCCCGACGGGTTCAAGTGCACCGCCGCGCAGCTGCTGGAGACCCTGGCGCCGACGGGATCGCGCGCGGTCGTCTTCCCGATGCAGGAGCCGGCGGGCTACGCCGCCGCCAACGACCACGTGCTCGCCGCGGCGGCCGGCTCCGGCGACCGCCTCGTAGCGTTCTGCCGCGTCGACCCGCGGGCGCAGGAGGACCCCGTCGCCGAGATCCGCCGCTGTCTCGCGGCCGGCGCGCGCGGGATCAAGCTGCACCCGCGCGCGGAGCAGTTCGGCCTCGACGAGCCCGCCGTGCGCGACATCGTCGCGCTCGCCGACGAGGAGCACCTGCCCGTCCTGCTGCACGCGGGTCGCGGCATACCGGCGCTCGGCGCGCACGTGCTCGAGTTCGCACACGAGTTCCCGCGCGCGCGGTTCATCCTCGCCCATTGCGCGGTCAGCGACCTCGCGTGGATCTGGCAGCGCATCCACGAGTACCCCAACGTCTTCTTCGACACGTCCTGGTTCAGCGCGACCGACCAGCTCGCGGTCTACTCGCACATCCCGCCGGGACAGATCCTGCTCGCGACCGACATCCCGTTCGGCACGCCGCAGCTGGCCGTGGTCGGCTCGCTGCGCTGCGCGCTGCAGGCCGGCCTGACGGCGGCGCAGCTCGAGGGCGTCATGGGCGGGCAGATCGCACGGATCGTCGACCGCGACGAGACCCCGGACCTCGGTCCCGCCGTCGGCGACGGGCGCATCCGCCGCGATCCGCTGCTCGCACGCGTCGAGTACTTCACCAACTGCGCGTTCGCGACGGCGATCGCCGGCGGCGACGACGCCGAGTTCATCGACCTCGCGCGCCTGGCCTGCCTCGTGGGCGACAACGCGCCGCAGGCGCCGCTGGCGGAGTCGATCCGCGAGCTGCTCGCGCTGGCGCTGACGATCCCCATGGGAGAGTCCCTGACCGACCGCTTCGCGCACATCCACCTGCTCGTCAGCGCCGCGGCGATCGCCGCGACCCCGGACGTTCCGGTCGTTTCCTAGCGCAGACCTTCCTGGCGTCTGGCGCGCCGGTTACGGTGTCGAACTCGTGCCGTCCGCCGTCCTCACGCAGCCCGGGCCGATCGCCCGTCACCACCCGCTGGGCACCTCGACCGGAGCGCTCGTCGAGCACCGCGGCGACTGGGAGGCGCTCGTCGCCGAGGCCCAGCGCACGTCGACGTTCGCCGTCGAGCTGGCGGCGCTGTCGGCCGACGAGCTGCCCGGCCTGCTGCACTTCCTCGCCACGGCGCCCGTGCTGCCGTTTCACTTCATCAGCCTGCACGCCCCGTCGAAGGGACGCCGGCTGCGCGAGAAGCAGCTCGTCGCGATGCTGCAAGAGGTCGTGCGCTGCGTCGACGCGGTCGTCGTGCACCCCGACACGATCGACGACCCGGCGCGCTACGCGGCGCTCGGCTCGGCCCTGGTCCTCGAGAACATGGACGCGCGCAAACGCGATGGCCGGACCGTCGCCGAGCTCGAGCCCTACCTCGCCGCGCTGCCGCAGGCCGGCTTCTGCTTCGACGTCGCCCACGCCGCGTCGGTCGACGAGACCCTCGCGGAGGGCGAGCGGCTGCTCGACAGCTTCGGGGCGCGGCTGCGCCACGTCCACGTCAGCTCGCTCGACGAGGACTGCCACCACGTGGCGCTGAGCACGCGCGACGAGGAGCGCTTCGTCCCGCTCCTGCGCCGCTGCCGCGACGTGCCGTGGATCCTCGAAGCGCCCCTGCGGGAGCTCTGATCGCGAGCCCGGCGGGCGCTCTCGAGCGCCTGGCGGCGCACAGTGCCGAGGGCTTCCCCAACCTGTTCGCCGCGCGCGAGCGGACGGCGCTGCGCCTCGCCGAGATGCGCGAGCGGGTCGCCGGCTTGGCGCTGCCGGACGACGCCGCGATCGTCCTGTTCGGCTCCTGGGGGCGCGGCGAGCTGACCGCGCACTCCGACGACGACTGGCTGCTGCTCGTCGACGGACCGCTGCGTGCCGAGCACGATCCGGTCGTCGCGATGCTGCGCGACCTGCTGGGGGCGGAGGACCGCAAGCCGGGAACGCAGGAGGTCTTCGGAGCGGCCGCCTCCGCGCACGTGCTGGCACGCCGCATCGGCCTCGACGAGGACACCAACCGCAGCCTCACGCGGCGGATGCTGCTGTTGCTGGAGTCGGTCCCGGTCGCCGGCGACGACGCGTACGAGCGCTGCTGGGTGCACGTCCTCGACAGCTATCTCGAGGACGCGACGAAGGACTTCCGCCCGCCGCGTTTCCTGCTCAACGACCTCGTGCGCTACTGGCGCACGATCTGCGTGGACTTCGTCGGCAAGCAGCGCGAGGACGAGGAGAAGTGGGGGCTGCGCAACGCCAAGCTGCGCACGGGTCGCAAGGTGCTCTTCGCCGCGGGACTGCTGCCGATCCTGCTCTGCGACCGCCACCGGCAGGCGGCCATGCGCGACGTCCTCGTCGAGCAGCTGCGTGCGCCTGCGACCGATCGCCTCGCCGCAGCGTTCGCCGCCTACGACCTACTCGACAGCGGGGGACGTGCGCTGGACGCCTACGACCGCTGGATCGGGATGCTCGACGACGACGCGACCCGCGCGGAGCTCGCCGCCGTCCGGCGTGAGACCGCCGACGCGTCGCATGCCTACGCCGAGGTGCGCCGGGCCGGCCGCGAGCTGGAGGCGGGGCTGCTGGCGCTGCTGTTCGAGACGCCGCTGGTGGTGCTCGTTCGTGAGTACGGCGTCTTCTGAAGGACCGAATCGCGCCGCAATTTGCTATCGCGACCCAGCTTGTCTCAAGGGGCGATAAGCTCATGTCGGTGAGCGGCGAGACGTCAGCCGAGATGACGGCCGAGATTGACGGCCAGACGGGGACTGGTTCCACGGGAGAGAGCGAAGCCGCGAAGACCGCGGACGCTCCCTCGCCGTCGACCACTGCGTCGCATGTCAACGGCCAGACCGCGGTCGAGCAGACCGCGGATGTTGCTGCGTCCCCGCAGCCGGAGGCTGCCGTCGCTCCCGAGGCGCCCGCTGCCGAGGCCGCACCTGAGACCGCCGCCACCGAGGCGCCCGCCGCCGCTTCTGAGGTGCCCGCCGCCGCCCCTGAGGCGCCCGCCGCTGCCTCGAGGCGCCCGCCGCCGCTTCTGAGGTGCCCGCCGTCGCCCCTGAGGCGCCCGCCGCTCCCGAGGCGCCCGCTGTCGAGTCGCCCGCTCCTGAGGCGCCTGTCGCCGACGCCGCGCCGCCTGAGCCTGCTGCCGACGCTGTCGCCGGCGACGCGCCCGCGGCCGCCGCGCCCGAGGCCCCCGTCGTCACGCCCGACGCGGAACGCCCCGCCGTCGGCCCGAAGATCCTCGGCGTCGCCGCCGACCCCAAGCCGCTGCCGACCGTCAAGGCCACGCTGCCGACACGCAAGCGCCGCCGCCGCCCATCGGCCGCCGAGCGCCACCGCCGCGCCTTCTTCTCCGCGCTGACCGACCTGCGCCGCGGCGGTGCAGCGGCCACGCCGGCCGCGGCGGCAACCGACGACCCCGCGCCTGCCGCCGACGCCGAGACGGCCGCCGCGACGCCCGTCGCCGAGACCCCCGCCGAGGCGCCCGCCGCCGAGGCCACGCCCGCCGCCGCCGAGGCCACGCCCGCCGCCGCCGAGGCCACGCCCGCCGCCGCCGAGCGCCGACGCCGCAGCACCGGCCGCCGAGGCAGCACCGCCCCGCCGAGGCAGCACCCGCCGCCGAGGTGGCAGCGGCCGCGGAGGCCACGCCGGCCGCCGACGCCCCCGCTGCCGCCGAGCACGAGCCCGACGCCACCGGCGATCGCTCCCCGACCTCGCCCGCCCGCGTCACCGCGGCGATCGAGCGCGTCGGCGGTGCCGAGGTCATCAAGGAAGCGCTCAAGCCCAAGCAGGACGAGAAGGGCCAGCCGCTGAAGTGGGCCGCCGTCTGCGCCCAGGCCGCCGAGGGCCTGAAGCCCGGCGATCCGGTCTTCAACGCCTGGGTGCGCCTCGCGGCCACGCCGGTGCGCGAGGTCAAGGGCCAGCTTCCGCGTCCGCCCGAGGCCGAGCGCAGCTCGCGCGGCGGCGGCGACAGCGCCGGACGCCGTCCCGGCGGCGGCGGCCAGCGCTCCGGTGGCCGCCCGCGCCGCGACGATCGCCCCAGCCGCTCGGAGTTCGCCTCGCACGCGCAGGACGGCACGCTGCGCAAGAGCATCCGCATCGTCACCGGTCACGACGAGGACCAGGAACGGCGCGAGCGCGAGCGCAACCGCAAGGAGCAGCGCGAGGCCAAGCGCCGCGCCGAGCGCGAGCGGCTTGCCCGCCTTGGCTACTAGTGTCACGACACTAGCTCCCACGACGACC
Source organism: uncultured Actinomycetes bacterium (assembly GCA_963742745.1). Taxonomy (GTDB): domain Bacteria; phylum Actinomycetota; class Thermoleophilia; order Solirubrobacterales; family Solirubrobacteraceae; genus CADCVQ01. The sequence continues at coordinate 89,071 of CAVUND010000001.1, read as the reverse complement.
GGTAGGACCCGCGACGTGCCGGGGAGGGAGCGCAACCTCGAGATCAAGGCGGTCGACGCCGATCCGCGGGCGACGCTCGCGGCCGCGCTGCGGTTCGGCGCCGAGGACCACGGGATCACGGCCCAGCGCGACACCTATTTCCATGCGGTGACCGGGCGGCTGAAGCTGCGCGAGGCGCCGCCGCGGCCCGCCGAGCTGATCGCCTACGCACGCGCCGACCTGGCCGGGCCGAAGGTCAGCCACTACCGCGTCGTCCCGGTCGCCGACCACCTCGCGCTGATCGACGCGCTGACGGACTCGCTCGGCGTGCGCTGCGTCGTCGAGAAGGCCCGCCGGCTGCTGCGCTGGCGCAACGTGCGCATCCACCTCGACCGCGTCGAGGGGCTCGGCGACTTCGTCGAGCTCGAGGCGGTCGCGACCTCGCCGGGTGGCCTCGAGGTGCAGCGCGACCGCGTCGAGCAGCTGCGCGCGGCGCTGGGCATCGCCGACGAACAGCTCATCGCGCGGGGCTACGCCGACCTGCTGGCGTGACGTCCCGCGCACACCCACTACGCGGCAGGACGATGATCATGTCCGGCGGCAGCCGCGGGATCGGCCTCGCGATCGCGCTGCGCGCCGCGCGCGACGGCGCCAACGTCGCGCTGCTGGCCAAGACCGCCGAGCCACACCCGCGCCTGGAGGGCACGATCCACAGCGCGGCCGAGGCGATCGAGGCGGCCGGCGGCCAGGCGCTGCCGATCGCCGGCGACGTGCGCGACGACGACACCGTCGCGGCCGCCGTGCAGCAGACCGTGGCGCGCTTCGGCGCGATCGACATCGTCGTCAACAACGCCAGCGCGATCGACGTCAGCAACAGCCAGACGATCGCGATGAAGCGCTACGACCTCATGCAGGACGTCAACACGCGCGGCACCTTCCTGCTCTCGCGCGCCTGCGTGCCGCACCTGCGCCAGGCCGCCAACCCGCACGTCCTCACGCTCAGCCCGCCGCTGAGCCTCGATCCCAAGTGGTTCGGCGGACACCTCGCCTACACGCTGGCGAAGTTCGGCATGAGCATGTGCACGCTCGGCATGGCCGCCGAGTACGCGCAGGACGGGATCGCGTTCAACTCGCTGTGGCCGCGCACGCTGATCGCGACCGCCGCGGTGCAGAACCTGCTCGGCGGCGACGCGGCTATGGCCCGCTCACGCCGGCCGGAGATCGTCGCCGACGCCGCGCACCACATCCTCGCGCGGCCGGCGCGCGAGACGACCGGCAACTTCTTCATCGACGACGAGGTGCTCGCCGCGGCGGGCGTCGACGACCTCAGCGCGTACGCCTACGTCGACGGCGCCGACCTGCAGGTCGATCTCTTCCTCGACGGCTGAGGACCGGTCAGGCCGCGGGTCGCGCCCGGCGCAGCCACTTGGCCTGCTCGGGCGTGATCGGCTTCGGCGCGCGCACGCCGGCGAGGTTGCGATGTTCGGCCGACGGGACGAACAGCGATGCCGGCGGCCAGCCGCTCGGCGGTAGGCGCCTGTCGCGGGCCACGAACGCGGTGAGCTTGGAAAACGTCATCGTCACGTCCTGTCGTCGGTGCCGGGCTCGCCTTGCTTGCGCTTCAGCGGCTTGGCTTGCATGAATGCTATCGCGAGGCCGAGACAGGCCAGCGCGCCGGCGCCACCGGCGGCGTACCAGATCGTGTCGCGCACGCCGGGGGAGGCGCCGAACGCGACGCTGGCCGCGGCCCCCAGCGCGGCGATCGCGGTGATCGACAGCAGCCAGCGCTGGCCGACGAAGATCCCGCGCACGAGCCGGTGCTCGCCGCCGCGGGCGACGGTCGCCGCGAACAGCACCGAGCCCGCGAGCAGCACCGCCACCGACGAGCCTGCCGTCAGTGAGCCCAACCGCCCGACTGCGGCCCCGAGCAGCAGCAGCAGCGCCGTCACGGCACTGATGACGAACGCGAGCGTCGGCACGCCCGAACGCTCGGCCGACACGGCCACCTTCAACAACGGGTCGGCGTCGAGGGCCACGCCCGGGGCATGCAGCGAGGCCCGGTCTACGCCGCGCTCGATGTCGCTCGACAGCAGCTTGTTTGTGACGCCGTCGCGCACGACAGCGTCGATGCGCAGCTCCTCCGGCACGACGACCTCGGCGTGGTAGGAGGCCGTGTGCGCCGCCGTCGGGACGGCGATGTCGATCACCAGTGGCGACCAGCCGAGGCGGCCGGCGAGGCGGCGGGCGCGCCCCGGCCGGCCGCGGATGAACCGCAGGTGCTCGTCGTAGGAGTACTTGAGGATCCGCCGGCCGAACGGTCTGGGCAGCAGCGCGATCAGCATGTAGCTCTCGGCGAACGTCTCGACGAAGTAGCCGCTGGTGTCGTGATCGAGGATCGTCCTGACCTCCTCCTCGTGATGCGCGCGCCCGCGCAGCACGGCCAGCGCGGCGCGCGCGTCGGGCGGATCGCCCTGTGCGATGCGGTGCAGCTGCAGCCTGACCTCCGAGTCGACGGTCTCCGAGTCGATCGCCAGGCGGGCGGCCGCCAGCACGAGCGCCGATGCGATCGGACCGTTGTGCTCGCGCCCCAGGATCGGGCGCCACTCGTCGTCCTCGAGCAGGTCGAAATGGCGCAGCGGCTGCTTCTCGAGCAGCGCGATCGGAACGCACCATGGGCCGTCGGGACCGATGCGCAGCTCGTCGTGCAGCGGCTCGGGCAGCGTGAACTCCACGGTCACCTGGCGGCGCACGAGCTCCTGGGCGAGCAGATCGACGGTCTCGACGCGGCGATGGATCCAGCGCGCCTCCTCGCTGAGCAGCTGCAGGCAGGCGAGTGCCACCGGCCAGGCGGCGTCCGCGTACAGCTCGTCCGGCCACGTCGCGTGCACGCGCCAACTGTAGGGGGTAACCCGGCGGATCTCGCTACGCTCGAGAGCAGAAATCTCAGCCTGACAGACTCAACTCATGTTTCGTAAGCACCTTCTGTATAGTTGTTCGTGCAACGAAAAGAAACGAGACCTTTCACATGGCCAAGCTCCTCCTCATCCCCCTCGACGACACCGTCATCTTCCCGACGATGGACATCAACCTGCCGGTTGATGCCTCCGGCGAAGAGCGCGTCCTGCTCGTGCCCAGGCACGACGGCCAGTACGCGAAGGTCGGCACGATCGCCAGGGTCGCCGACACGATCCGCCTGCCCGGCGGCGCGCGTGGCGTCTCGCTCGAGAGCGAGTCGCGCGGCGTCATCGCCGGCGCGGCAGAGGCCGACGCCGACGGCCGCCTGCGGGCCGAGGTCACCGAGCATCCCGACACCACGCCCGTCGACGGGCGCACCCGCGAGCTCGAGCGCGAGTACCGCGCGGTCGTGGAGGAGATCCTCTCCGAGCGCGGCGCCGACGAGCGCGTCGCGGCGTTCCTGCGCGGCGTCAGCGAGCCCGGGGCGCTGGCCGACACGGCCGGCTACAGCCCGGATCTGACGTTCGAGCAGAAGGTCCGCGTGCTCGAGACGCTCGACGTGACCGAGCGCCTGGCGCTCGCCGTCGAGCTGCAGCGCGAGCGGCTGACCGAGCTGCAGGTCCGCAACCGCATCCGCAACGACGTCGAGTCCGGCGCCCAGAAGCAGCAGCGCGAGTACTTCCTGCGCCAGCAGATGGAGTCGATCCGCCGCGAGCTGGGCGAGGACGAGGGTTCGATCAGCGACGAGTACCGCACGAAGATCGCCGAGGCCGGCATGCCCGACGACGTGCGCGAGCAGGCCGAGCGCGAGCTCGACCGCTTCGAGCGCGCGGGCGAGCAGGGCCAGGAGTCCTCGATGATCCGCACGTACCTCGACTGGCTCATCTCCGTGCCGTGGAGCAAGATCTCCGACGAGGTCCTCGACCCGGTCCTTGCGCGCGAGGTGCTCGACGCCGACCACGCGGGCCTGGAGGACGTCAAGGACCGCATCACGGAGTACATCGCCGTCAGGAAGCTGCGCGCCGAGCGCGGCATCGAGATGGACAAGAAGGCGGGTGCCATCCTCACCCTGATCGGCCCGCCCGGCACCGGCAAGACCTCGATCGGCGAGTCGATCGCCCGTGCGACCGGACGCGAGTTCGTGCGCATGTCGCTCGGCGGCGTGCGTGACGAGGCCGAGATCCGCGGTCACCGCCGGACGTACATCGGCGCCCTGCCGGGCCGGCTCGTCCGGGCCCTGCGCGACGCCGGGACGATGAACCCGGTGATCATGCTCGACGAGGTCGACAAGGTCGGCGCCGACTGGCGCGGCGATCCGTCGGCGGCGCTGCTCGAGGTCCTCGACCCCGCGCAGAACCACTCGTTCCGCGATCACTACCTCGACATCGAGCTCGACCTCAGCCAGGTCCTGTTCATCGCCACGGCGAACGTCGCCGAGACGATCCCGGGGCCGCTGCTGGACCGCATGGAGGTCATTCGCTTCGACGGCTACACCGTCGCGGAGAAGACCGCGATCGCCCGCGACTACCTGTGGGCGCGCCAGCGTGAGCGCAACGGCCTGCGCGAGGACGAGGTCGTCGTCGACGACGAGATCCTTACGCTGGTCGTGTCCGAGTACACCCGCGAGGCCGGCGTGCGCCAGCTCGAGCGCGAGCTCGGGACGCTACTGCGCAAGACCGCGACGAAGATCGCGTCGGATCCGAGCGTGGCTCCGGTGACGATCGACGTCGAGCTCGTGCGCGAGGCGCTCGGTCGCCAGAAGGTCTTCCAGGAGGCCGCGGCGCGCACGGCGGTGCCGGGCGTGGCGACGGGCCTGGCGGTGACCGGCGTCGGCGGCGACGTGCTGTTCATCGAGGCCAACGGGATGCGGTCCCCCCGCTCCCAGGGCGGCCTGACGCTGACCGGCCAGCTCGGCGACGTCATGAAGGAGTCCGCGCGGATCGCGCTGACCTACGTCCGTGCCCACGGGTCGGAGCTCGGCATCGGCGACGACGCCTTCGACGAGCGTGAGTTCCACGTGCACGTGCCGGCGGGAGCGATCCCCAAGGACGGCCCCAGCGCCGGCATCGCGATGACGACGGCGCTGGCGTCGCTGCTCACCGGGCGCCCCGTGCGCCACACCGTCGGCATGACCGGCGAGGTGACGCTGCAGGGCCGCGTGCTGCCGATCGGCGGACTGAAGCAGAAGGTGCTTGCCGCGCACGCCGCGGGACTGACCGACGTGATCCTCCCCGAGCGCAACCGCGCCGACCTGGATGACGTCCCCGAGGACGTGCGCGAGGCGATGACGTTCCACCCCGTCATGACCGTCGACGAGGTGCTCGACATCGCCCTGGAGCCTGCTCGCACTGAGCCCATCAGCGCGTAGCAGCGGCGGCGCGGGTCGCTCCCCCCGCCCGCGCCGCCCCCCACGAGAAGACGGCCGCGCCTGGCCATGGGCGCGGCCGTTCTTCAGCCACCGGTGTGTCGAATCGTGCAGGTGAGCGATACGGATTCGACACATCGGGCGCAAAGGAGCGTCGGGACCCTGGCTCGCACGCGTGGGGCGACTCGCTACTCGGACACGAGCAGGCGGTAGCCGAGGTCCAGCTCGGTGAGCGCGAGCAGGTCCCGGTGGCGGTCGGCCCACGCGCCGCTGCGCAGGTCCTGCTCGAGGCGGGCGAGCCCGGCGGCGACGTGGGCGGCCGAGGTCCTGGCGAAGACGCTCATGCCGCGCCGCACGCTCGGGTCCAGGTAGCGCTCCGGCGCGCGCCAGTGCGCCCCGAGGAAGCCGTCGGTGCAGTCGTGGGGCACGAGCACCGGCTCGGCATGCGCCGCGCCCAGCGCCTGCATCTGATCGGAGAGCGTCGCCGGGAAGCGTCGGCGGTCGGAGTCCAGCAGGCCGGGCAGGTACTCGGCCACGAGCCAGAACGCATGCGTCACGGCCGGATCCCAGGTCAGCACGACGCAGCGCCGGGCGACCCGCCGCAGCTCAGCGCAGCCCGCCCGCCAGTCGCCCCAGTGGTGAACGGTGAGCACGGCCAGCGCGGCGTCGAACGCGCGGTCGTCGAACGGCAGCGCCTCGGCCCGCGCGTCGACGCACGGCGCCGCATCCGGCGGCCGCTGCGCGCGCATGACGGCCGAGGGCTCGACGGCGACGACGGCGAGGTCGGCCGGCTCGTAGCTGCCGGCACCGGCGCCCACGTTGACGACCGAGCGCGCGTCGCCGAGCGCCTGCCGGATCTGCGCGGCGATCCGGGGATCGGGACGGCGCTGGTGCGCATAGCCGCCTCCGAGGGACTTGTCGTAGCCCGCCACGGCGACGGGTTCTACACGACCCGATCGCCGATACGAGATTGACACCCGCGTGATCCCACTCTGCTCCGTGGCGATCCGATCCTGTTGTCAACAGCCAATCGGAAACTTCCAGACCACAGGAGCCAGAGCCATGACCTACCTCGCCAAGCACCCCCGCCGCGCCCTCGGCGGCCTCGCCACGATCCTCGCATCGGTCGGCCTCGCCGTCGGTTCAGGCGCCACCTTCTCGTCGCAGACGGCGAACCTCAGCAACACCTTCACCTCGGGCACGCTCGTGCAGACGAACTCCAAGGACGGCATCGCGATCGTCACCGGCGCCAACCTGAAGCCCGGAGACGTCAGCACCGGCACCGTGAAGATCAAGAACACCGGCACGCTGAAGGGCGCCTTCAAGCTCTCCGAGACCAACGACTCCAGTGGCTTCGGCGCCGGCAACCTCACGCTCAAGATCGAGGACACGACGAACGGGACGACGGTCTACTCCGGCGACCTCGGCGGCGTCGCCGCCGGCGGGATCGCGCTCACCGGCGACTGGGCCGTCGGCGAGGAGCGCACGTACACGTTCACCGTCACGCTGGACGCGAGCACCCCCAACGCCGACCAGGGCAAGTCCGCCACCGCCGACTACCTGTGGGACGAGGTCCAGGCCGCCTCCTAGCTCCGACGAGCAGGCACACCGCAGCAACACGCCCCTCCTGCGGGCGGAGGCCGGTCACCGGCCTTCGCCCGCACCCCTCTTCCTCCGAGCCGACACCGAGCCCCACCATGCGCCATTTCACGAGCCTCCTCCGCACCGCCGGCATGACCCTCGCGGTCATCGCGGTTGCCGGTATCGCCGCGCTCACGGTCGCCCCGATCGTCGCCGGCTACGAGCGCTACGTCATCACGAGCGGCTCGATGACCGGCACCTACGACACCGGCTCGATCGTCTATGCGCAGAACGTCGCGACCGCCGACCTGCGCGCCGGCGACGTCATCACCTACGCGCCGCCCGCCGGCGCCAGCCCGACCGCCCTCGTCACGCACCGCATCGCGTCGATCACGCGCGGCCCGCGGGGTCAGCGCGTCTTTCGCACGAAGGGCGACGCCAACCCGGCCGCCGACCCGTGGCGATTCGAGCTGTCCGGCGCCAGCCAGGCCCGCGCCCGCTTCGCGGTCCCGTACGCCGGCTACGTCTTCATCGCCCTCGCCAACCGCAACCTGCGCATGCTCATCATCGGCGGGCCCGCCTTGCTCGTGGCACTCGCGGTCCTGCTCGGCATGATCCGTGAGGCGCGCTCCGAGGCGCGCGCCGGCCGCGCCCGGCGGGCCGCAGCCGCGCCCGCTGCGCCGGCGGAGTGGGTCCGGCTGTGAGACCACGCCGGGGCCTTGCCGTACTCCTGGGCATCGGCGTCCTTGCGTCGGGCGCCGGCACGCTGTCGGGCGCCACCTACACCGCCACGACCATCAATCGCGCGAGCACGTTCACGGCAGCCGCCGACTGGGTCGCGCCGGCGGTCGCCGTCAACGCCCCGGCGGATGCGCTGCGAGGCACGGCGACGATCGCCGCGACCGCGTCCGACACCGGCTCTGGCGTCGCGAGCGTCCGCGTCCAGCGCTCGGCCGCAGGGCAGTCGACATGGACGGACGTCTGCACCGACAGCGCGACGCCGTTCTCCTGCGCGCTGGACACGACCGCGCTCGCCGACGGCCGTTACGACCTACGCGCGATCGCGCTCGACAAGGCGGGCAACGCGGCGACGTCGGGTGTCGTCGCCGGCGTGCTCGTCGACAACAATGCGCCGACCGTCGCGCTCGAGGATCCCGGCGCATTCCTTCGCGGCACCGTGGTGCTGACGGCGACCGCCTCCGACGGCAGCGGCGCGGGGATCGCCACGGTCCGGCTGCAGCGCTCGCTCGCCGAGACCGACAGCTGGACGGACATCTGCACCGATGCCAGCACGCCGTACACCTGCTCGCTCGCGACGACCACGCTCACCAACGGCGAGGCATACGACCTCCGGGCGATCGCCGCCGACGCAGCGGGTAACACGGCCACCAGCGACATCGACTCCGTCGACATCGACAATGTGGCGCCCGCGATCACGATGACCAACCCAGGCGCGACGCTCAGCGGCACGATCACGCTCGCGACGTCCCCGACCGACGCCGACTCGGGCATCGCGGGCGTGACGGTTCAGCGCTCGCCCGCCGGGCTGAACAGCTGGACCACCGCCTGCGCCGCCGGCGCGGCGCCCTGGAGCTGTCGCTTCGACACCACGACGGTGAGCGACGGGCTCTACGACTTCCGGGCGACCGCCGTCGACGCCGCCGGCAACACGACCACCTCTGCGACGGTGACGGCGCGCCGCGTCGATAACACGACCATCAGCACGGTCTCGCTTGACGACCCGGGCGCGTTCCTGCGCGCCACGGTCACCCTGTCGGCCAACGCCAACGCGCTCGGCGGCGTCGCGTCGGTGCGCATCCAGCGCTCGAAGGCCGGCGCCGGGACGTGGACCGACATCTGCACCGACACGACGTCGCCCTACAGCTGCGCATTCGACACGACGACCGCCGCGACGCCCGACGGCGCCTACGACCTGCGCGCGATCATGCTGTCGAATCTCGAGGTGACGACGACCTCGGCGTCGGTCACCAACCGGACGATCGACAACACGGTCGTGCGCGGCCTCGACGTCCAGACGGTCAACGCGGTGGGCGGCACGCTCGGGCGCTTCGATGCGGGCGACCAGCTCGTGCTCACCTACAGCACGCGGATGAAGGCCTCGACGCTCATCTCCGGCTGGTCGGGGACGGACGCGGCGACCGTCTACGTGCGCCTCACCGACGCCGGCAACATGGAGTCGATCGCGCTCACCGCCAACGCCGCGGGTAGCAGCGCCACCGGCCTTGGCACGATCGCTCCGAACGGCAACTACCTGCGCAAGAACCGCACCGTGACGTTCGCGTCGACGGCGGCCCTCGGCACCTCGGCGAGCGGGGGCTCGGTCGTCACGATCACGCTCGGGGCCGCGAGCGGCGCCGTGCGCACGTACGGCAGCGCGGTGGCGCTGCGGTGGACCCCGAGCGCCGCGGCCACCGACCTTGCGGGCCGGGTCGCATCGACATCGGTCGTCACCGAGTCCGGCACACTGGACCGGGACTTCTGATGACAGCGCCGCGAAGAACTGGTGGATGGCCCACCACCCACTAGCGTGAGGCCATGACGCCAAGCCCGGATCCGGCCGATGCGCGAGCGCGCGAGCGGGCCCGCCTCGCCGCGCTGCACGCTCTGCGGATCCTCGATACGCCGGACGAGGAGCGCTTCGACCGCATCACGCGCGTCGCCGCCCAGCTCACGGGCATGCCGATGGCCCAGATCTCGCTGATCGACGCCGACCGCCACTGGGCGAAGTCCTGTTACGGGCCGGGCAGCCGCGAGATCTCGCGCGCGGACTCGTTCTGCGCGCACGAGCTGATCGACGGCGCGCCGCTCGTGGTGCCCGACGCGACGGCCGACGTACGCTTCGCCGACAACCCGCTCGTCACCGCCGAGGACGGGCTGCGCTTCTACAGCGGAGTCGTCATCCGTTCCGCCGACGGTCATGCCCTCGGACGGCTGTGCGTGCTCGACACCGAGGCGCACCCACCCGACCCAGCCCGGCTGCGCGGGCTGCAGGATCTTGCTGCCTGGGTCGAGCACGAGCTGCACACGGGCGCCGTCCCCGGACCCGCGGCGGACGCGGGCGCCGACGCCCTTGCCCGCATGCAGGAGCGCTTTCTCACTGTCGCCGCACACGAGCTGCGCACGCCGCTGACGCTCATTCGCGGCTTCAGCGAGGAGCTGCTGGATCCCGCGAGCGGGCCGCTCAGCCCGGATCAGCACGCGTCGGCCGCCGCGATCGCGCGGGGAGCGCTGCGCCTGCAGGATCTCGTCGACGACCTCATGCTCGTGCTCGAGCTCGACGCCGGCCGCGTCGGCGTCAAGGCGGTGCCGCTTGAGCTCGCGACGTTCGTCGCCGGGCTCTTCGCGCAGTCCGCCGAGCGCGCCGCGGCCAGCTGCGTGACGCTCACGGCGCAGGTCGCGCCGGACGCTGCGGTCGTCGCCGATCGCGACCGGCTGCAGCGGGCGCTCGGCGCCGTGCTGCGCAATGCGATCGACTGGAGCCCGCGCGGCGCGACGGTGCGCGTCGTCGCGAGCGGCGCGGACGGCGCGGTCCGGATCTCGGTCTGTGACGAGGGGCCCGGGCTGCCCGACGCCGGCTACGGCGCCATCGGCCGGCGCTTCCGGCGGCTGCGCGGCACCGATCCGCGCGAGGGCGCCGGCCTCGGGCTGGCGATCGCGCGCGGCATCGCCGAGTTGCACGGCGGCTCGATCGCGGCGGAGCCGGGGTCTGACGGCGGCGCCTGCGTCACGATCACGCTGCCCGCGTAGCCGATGAAGGGCCTCCGGCTCCAGGCTCTGCTGCAGCGCGCGCTCGCGCTTCAGCTCGTGCTCGCCGGCGTGGCCGTGGTCACGGCCGTCGCCCTGTTTCTCGGGTACCGCAGCGAGTCGCAGCGCAGCGAGCAGGTACGCGAGTCGCTGTTGACGCTGCAGGCCCTGCGCGGCGAGGTGCTGAGCGCGGAGACCGGCCTGCGCGGCTACGCCCTCACGCGCGAGCCGAGTTTCCTGGAGCCCTACGAGCGGGCCTGGCCGACGATCGCGCGCCAGTTCGCCCGTCTGCAGGCCGAGCTGCCGGCGGCCCGGCGCCCCGCGCTGGCGACGACGCGCGCGGTGGTCGGCGACTGGCGCGAGAACTTCGCCGAGCGAGCGCTGACCGAGCTGCGCAGCGGGCGGCGCGCCGCGGCGCTGGCGATCTTCGACTCGGGCATGGGCAAGCGCCGCATCGATCGCGTGCGGCGGCTCGTGGCGCAGATGTCCAGCGCAGAGCAGGGGCGCCTGCACGCCGAGCGCGACCGTGTCGAGTCGCGGGCGGTGCTCGGCCTGTCGGCGATCGGGCTCGGCGCGCTGCTCGTGCTCGCGGGCACGTTCGCCCTGCGCCGCTGGCTGCAGGCGCTCGTCGTGCGGCCCGTCGTCGAGCTCGCGGAGGCCGCGCGGCAGCTCGGCGAGGGCGACCTCGCGCGCCGCGCTCGGATCGGCGGCGTGGCCGAGACGGCCAGCGCCGCGACTTCGTTCAACGCGATGGCCGACCGGATCGAGGAGATGGTCGTGCGCCTGCGCGAGCTCGACGAGCTCAAGACGAGCTTCGTCGCATCGGTGTCACACGAGCTGCGCACCCCGCTGACGTCGATGAAGGGCTTTCTCGGCGAGCTGACCGACGCCGGCGGCGACCCGCTGACCGACGACCAGCGCGAGATGCTCGCGATCGTCGAGCGCAACGCTGCCCAGCTCGAGGCGCTCATCGACGACGTGCTGCTGCTCGCGCGCCTGGAGGCGCGCCACCTGCCGCTGGCCGCCGACACCGTCGACCTTGGCGAAGTGCTCGAGGAGCTCTGCGCTGAGCTGCGTCCGCTCGTGCGCGAGCGCGAGCTGGAGTTCGAGCTCGACGTGGTCGCGGCCGGCAGCGTCACCGGCGATCGCGTCCGGCTGCGCCAGACGTTCGCCAATCTGCTCTCCAACGCGATCAAGTTCAGCCCGCCCGGCGGCAGGGTCGACGTGCACGCCCGCGACGCCGGGCCCGAGGTCGTCGTCGAGGTCGCCGATCAGGGGCCGGGCATCCCGCCCGACGAGCTCTCGCGGATCTCTGAGCGCTTCTTTCGCGCCTCGACTGCGCGCGGCGTCAAGGGCACCGGCCTTGGGCTGACGATCGCGCGCGAGATCGCCGAGCTGCATGGCGGCCGTCTGGAGGTGCACAGCACCGTGGGCACCGGCTCGCGGTTTCGCGTCCGCCTTCCGCGCGGCGGGCGTCAGGCCGGCGGGCGGTAGCGGTAGCCAAAGCCGCGGACCGTCTCGATCGGGTCACGCTCGATCTCGGCGGCCAGCTTGCGCCGCAGCCGGCCGACGGTGAGCTTCACCTGGTCAGACGACGCGAAGTCGTCGCCCCAGACGAGCTCGACGAGTTGCTGACCCGACAGGAGCTGGCCGGCGTTGCGCACGAGCGCCGCGAGGAGACGGAACTCGAGCGGCGTGAGGCGCAGCTCGACGTCGCCCGCGCGGGCGAGGCGCTGGGTGTGGTCGACGCTGAGCACCGGGTCGACGTAGATGTCGGCCGCGGGCTCGTCCGCGGCGGCGCGGCGGCGGCGGCGCAGGAGCGCTTCGACGCGCGCCACGAGCTCCTGGCGGCCGAAGGGCTTGGTGACGAAGTCGTCGGCGCCGGCGCGCAGGCCGCGCACCTTGTCGAGCTCGTCGCCCTGGGCGGTGAGCATGACCACCGGGACGTCGCTGAGCTCGCGGACGCGCTCGAGCACCTGCCAGCCGTCCAAGCCGGGCAGCCCGATGTCGAGCAGGACGAGATCGGGCCGCTGGCTGAAGAGCACCCGCAGCGCCTCGTGGCCGTCACTGGCGCCCCGCACGGCGTAGCCGGCCCGTTCGAGCAGGAGCCGGACGAGACGCTGGATGTCGGGATCGTCCTCGACGACGAGGACCGTGGCGCTGGACATGCTCCAAAATTATCGACCCGGCGCGCGCGGATGAGCCAGGTTGCCGGGCAGGTGCCTGCGCTCGACAACGACCAAACGGCGGGGCCGGTGCCGTCGAGCATGTCAGTGACCGCCGAGCAGCCGAACCCCGCCTCGCACGCATGCCACAGGGGGAGTGGGGCACAACGCGCGGGGTGCGGGGCGGCGGCATCGGTCCGCCGCCCCACCACCCTCGCGGTCTGCGGTCGCGTCAGGTATCGGGAGCGCGACTCGCGGTTCCTTGCTCTCCGCCTCGTCTCCGAGGCGTAGGCTGCCGGACTGGATGGGGGAGGGGTCTCCAGCCGGCGAATTCGGAACCTGCGGAGCATTGTTCACCCGGCACCTCAATGCCGGTTAAGGACGCGATCAGGCGGCCGTTAAGTTTCGGTGAGGGTCTTGTGAGAGCCCGCTCGCGGCTGCGTGGCGGCGAGCACCCACCAGATCGCCAGCGCCTGCAGCGGCAGCCGCGCCCACAGCAGCCCGGGCGACAGGCTGGGGTAGCGATCCGGATGCAGCGCCATGTGCACGTTCGCCGGGAAGACCGCGACGAGCGTGGCCACGAGCCACAGCCCCGCGAGGCGTCGCGTGCGCTGCGGCACGATGCCGAGCGCGCCGCCGATCTCCGCCGCGCCGCTGGCCAGCACGAGCTCGTGATGGGCGGGCACGTAGCCGGGCATGATGTCCTCGTACATCCCGGGGCGCAGGAAGTGCAGCGCCCCCGCAGCGGTGAAGAAGGCGACGAGCAGCCGCTGAGACCACGTCATCGGGCGCGCAGCCCGTCGAGCGCGATCTCGAGGTAGCGCTTCCAGTCCAGCCCGGCGCCGGCGCGCTGGGCGGCGGCGATGTGGCCGAAGCCGCACATGATGGTGCTGATGTCCGCGACGGTCACGTCCGCGCGCATCGCGCCCGACGCCTGCGCACGCGCGAGCAGCGTCGACGTCGCGGCGGCGAGGCGGTGCTGCCCCCGCGAGGCCTCCTGGACGGCGGTCGGGTGGCCGCCGACGATCTCACACCAGGCGACGTCGGTGGCGACGGTGTCCGCGATGCGCCAGATCGTCGCGGCGAACGTGTTCCAGGCGTCGCCGACGTCCTCGAGCGCCGCCTCGACCGTGTCGGCGAGGCGCGCGAAATGCTCCTCCGCGAGCGCCCCGATGAGGGCGTCCTTCGTCGGGAAATGGCGGTACAGCGTGCCCACGCCGACGCCCGCGCGGCGCGCGATGTCCTCGATCTGCGCGTCGAGCCCGCTCTCGGCGAATGCCGCCGCTGCGGCGGCGACGAGCTTCTCGTGATTGCGCCGAGCATCGGCGCGTAATGGCCGGTGAGCGATGGTTGACAACGGGGCCCGTCCTTCCAATATGCTGGCCCGCGGCAAAGCGGAACCAGTCCTCATGTTAACGCGATCACACCGGGAGCCGTCACGATGACCGACGCCGAGGCCGCCCAGCGCCGCAAGTGGCTCGCTCTGGCCCTGCTGGCCAGTACGCAGTTCGTGATCATCCTGGATGCCGCGATCGTCAACGTCGCGATCCCCTCGATCGGCCGGGACCTGAAGTTCTCCGAGGAGAACCTGACCTGGATCCCCAACGCGTACGCGCTGACGTTCGGCGGCTTTCTGCTGCTGGGCGGCCGCATGGCCGACCTGCTCGGCCGCCGGCGCCTGTTCATGGGCGGCCTGTTCCTGTTCTCGGTCGCGTCGCTGTTCGGCGGCCTGTCGCAGAGCGAGGAGCAGCTCATCATCGCCCGCGGCTTTCAGGGTCTCGGCGCCGCGCTGCTCGCGCCGTCGGCGCTGTCGATGGTCACGAACATGTTCACCGAGGGCGCCGAGCGCAACAAGGCGCTGGGGATCTGGGGGGCGGTCTCCGGCTCGGGCGGTGCGGCGGGCGTGCTGCTCGGCGGGATCCTCACCGAGTACGCCGGCTGGGAGTGGGTGTTGTGGGTCAACGTGCCGATCGGCATCATCGCCGCGATCCTCGCGCCTCGCCTGCTCGTCGAGAGCCGCCGCGAGACCGACCTGCACCACTTCGACGCGTTCGGCGCGGTCACCGTCACGGCCGGGCTGTCGCTGCTCGTCTTCGCGCTCGTCGACACGATCAACGCCGGGCTGGGGATCGGCGCAGACGCTTGTCGCTGCTGGGGATCTCGGCCGTGCTGCTCGTGGCGTTCGTGATCAACGAGCTGCGCTCGAAGGACCCGCTGATGCCGTTCGGGATCTTCCGCCTGCGCACGCTCAGCGGCGCCAACATCGTCGGCCTGCTCGTCGGCGCCGCGCTGTTTGCGATGTTCTTCTTCCTGTCGCGCTACATGCAGGAGGTCCTCGGCTACAGCGCGCTGAAGGCCGGGCTGTCCTACCTGCCGCTCGCGCTGGCGATCATCGTCTCGGCCGGCGGCGCGTCGGTGCTCGTCACGAAGATGGGCTTCAAGCCGGTGCTGCTCGCCGGCCTCGGGCTGGTCACGATCGGGCTGCTGTGGTTCGCGCAGGTGCCGCAGGACGGGACGTACCTCGCGAACCTCCTCGCGCCGATGGTCATCTGCGCGGTCGGGCTGGGCTTCGCGTTCGTGCCGGTCACGATCGCCGCGGTGTCGGGCGTGTCGGAGGACGAATCGGGCCTCGCCTCCGGCCTCATCAACACGTCCCAGCAGATCGGCGGGGCGCTCGGCCTCGCCGTCCTCGGCACGATCGCCGCCTCCAAGACGACGGACCTGCTGCTCGCGGAGCGGGGCGCGGCGGCGGCGATCCCCGGCGCGTTGACCGAGGGCTTCCAGCTCGCGTTCCTCACCGGCGCGGGCTTCTCGATCCTCGGGATCATCGCGACGCTGATCCTCGTGCGCGGCGAGGACTCCAAGAAGATCGTCGGCGCCAATCCGGCCGACCTGCCGATGGCGTAGCGCCGCGCGCAGGCAGCCCGCGTCGTCGAGCGCGAGCGAGAACTCGTGCTCGCCGAGCAGGACGACGAGCGGCTCGCCGGCCCGCCCGGCGATGCCCAGCGGCACGGCCGGGTCGCTCGTCTCGTAGTCGGCCGCCACGACGCTCGCACCGGGCAGCAGCGCCGCGAGGTCGCGCACGACGCGGCCGAACATCTCCAGGCCGCCCAGCACCCCGGCGACGCGTCCCTCGGCCGGGTCGACGTCGAAGACCGGCAGCCGGCGCATGAAGGGCAGCGCGGGCAGCGCGACGTCGCCGGCGGCGTCGTGCGCCAGCTCGCGTACCCCGGCCTCGTCGCGCACGACGACCGCGCGCAGGCGCTCGCACTCGACGATCGCCGGGTGTGGGCCGTCCAGCGCGACGCTCACGCGCAGCGCTCCCGTGCCGTGCAGCAGCTCGCGCGCCAGAGCGATCGCGAGATCGGTCTCGGGGTGGCCCGCGCCGGTCAGGAGATCGCGCGCAGCCGGCCGCGCGCCGCGCCCTTGGGGGACGGCTTGGTGTGAGCGCCGACGTAGAGGCTCTCGGGCCGTGCGGCGAGCAGCTGCAGCTTGCGCGGGGTGATGCCGGCGCGGGTCATGGGCTCCTCTCGATACGGGCGTTGGTGAAGCGGTACAGCGGTGCCTCCAGCCAGTCGGCGTCGCCATATCGCTCGCGCAGCGCCGCCGACACGGCCGCGTGGTCGTACGCGACGCGGCGTCGCTCGATCGTGCCGTCGTCGTGCATGAGGGCGTAGGCGGCGCGGTGGTCGCCGTCGAACGGCATCCCGACGCTGCCGGGGTTGACGAGCTCGATGCCGCCGACCGCCGAGGTGCGCGCGAACGGCAGGTGCGTGTGGCCGAAGACGAGCCGCCGCTCGCCCACGCCGTCGAGCAGCTCGGCCTCGTCGTCGCCCGGCTCGGGTGTGAACGAGCGCACATCGCTGACCGGCGAGCCGTGCCAGGCGCGCGTGCCGTCGTCGAGGGCGGCGCTCTGCGGCAGGGCGTCGAGCTCGGCGACGAGGTCGTCGCCGAGCGCCTCGCGGGCGGCCGCCGCGGCGGGTTGCACCCGCGGGGGCGCGGCCCCGGGGTCGGCGGTCCAGCGCTCGCCGTTGCCGCGGATCCATGTCGCGGGGGAGAGCTCCTGCAGGCGCGCGACGGTGGCCTCCGGCCAGGGCCCGAACAGCGCGACGTCGCCGCCGACGAAGTACGCGTCGGCGCCCGCCTCGCCGGCGTCGGCGAGCACGGCGTCGAGCGCGCGGACGTTGCCGTGGACGTCGTAGATCAGCGCGCGCATCCGCGTAGTGTTACCCCCGGTGGACGATCTCGCCCTCACCGGCCCGACGTTGCGGGTGCGGATCCCGCACGACGAGGACGCCGCCGCCCTCTTCCAGCAGGCCTCCGATCCGGAGGTGACACGCTGGTTCTCGTGGGGGCCGTATTCGTCGGAGGCCGAGGCGCGCGCGTACCTCACGCGCCTGCCGGCGCAGCGCGACCGCGGCGATCACCTCGACCTCGTCGTCGAGCACCTCGAGGCCGGTCCGATCGGCATCACCGGCCTCGGCGAGCTCGCCGTCCGCGACCGCCGCGCGGTGATCGGCTCGTGGCTCGGCCGGGCCTGGTGGGGCACGGGCGCCAACCAGGAGGCCAAGGCGCTCATGTGCCATCTCGCCTTCGCGCTGCTCGGCCTCGATCGCCTGGGCGCGTACTCCAACGTCGAGCATGCCCGCTCACAGCGCGCGCTGGAGCGCCTCGGCTTTCACCGCGAGGGGGTGCTGCGCGGCTATCACCGCCACGGCGACCGCGCGCTGGACGTCGTCATCTTCGGGCTGCTGCGCGCCGATTGGGAGGCAGGTCGGCTGCCGGCGGTGCCGGTCACCGTGACGGGACAGGCGCCGCCGGCGTTCGTGGTGTCAGGCTGACGGGCTGCGCCGCGCCGTGGCCGAAGGGGCAGCCCGCCGCGAAGACGGGGATGCTGCGCGCCCTGTCGAGGTACGTGACGCCCTCGGTGTTGCCGGTCCCGCGGCGCTCGCCGAGCATCCGCATGGCGATGGCGCAGTGCGTCTTGCGCCACCTGAGGATCGCGCTCTCGAAGCAGTCCATCGCGGCGGAGATGGCGGTGTGCTCGTCGGGGGTCAGCAGGGTGGAGGCGATCGCGCCGCGCAGTGCCTCGTCGATGGTGGGCTGACCGGCGATGACACGGGCGCGGATCTCCGGCACCGAGCGGTAGGCCGGCGAGTCGAGGCGGTCGGCGTCGGGGCGCCGGCACAGGCTCTCCAGGCGCTTGTAGCTGCGCGACTGGATGGCGCTGGCGCCGTCGGTGTACTCGCGAAACCGCAGGAAGGCCTCCGGCTGCATGGTCGCGACGAGCGACCACACGCCCGACGACTCGCCGAGCGTCGCCTCGGCGCCGCGCAGCGCCGCGGCCGCCAGCGTCGCGTCGCCGCGGGTCAGGGCGCCGACCGCGGCCGCGAGCTGGACGCCGATCTGGGCGAAGACGGTCTCGTAGGCCTGCAGAGCGCGGATGAACATGTACTCGTCGTGGACCGTCGAGACGGGGATCGCGGTCAGCCGCAGCGTGCGCCGCTCCTGCGGGGAGGCGCCGGACAGGACCGCCTCCTGCACGCGCTGTGCCGTGCCCAGCGGGTCGTCGGCGTCGATGTCGACGTCGACGTCCAGGCGCGCCAGCGCGGGGAGGCTGACGCGCAGCGCGTGCCGGCAGCGCTTGGTGGCGATGCGCTCGCCGGGCCGCAACTCGGGGGACAGGTCCAGGCGTCCGCGGAGGGTCTCGAGCTCGAAGCGCATGACGTCGGCCATGAGCAGCACGATCAGCCGGTCACGCTGGTGCGCGGCGTGGCGCGGATCCGGGCAGCCGTCGGCGCCCGGCAGCCCGAGGGCCTCGAGGGCGAGGTAGCTGGGGTTGTCGTAGCGCCCGTCGAACTTGTCGAGCATGGTGTCGAGGAACCGGACGAGCTGGCGGTGGGCGGGGCACCCGCGCGGAACGTCGCGGCGCACGTCGTCGAGGTCCGCGAGCAGCTCGCGTGCCACGAAGTGCTTGCCGACGGCGTGCGTCGCGGCGAGCACGGCGTCGTAGGGGAACTCGGCGGGCTGGGCGCCCGTGCGCCAGGCGGCCAGTTCGAAGCGTGCGATGTCGTGATGTGAGTTCATGTGCCGTGCCGGGTCGACGTCAGGGTGTGCGGCAAGGCTCGCGGCGTTCGCCCGCGCGAAACACCCCCCCATGGTCTGGTCTTCCTCACCCTCGCGGCGTGAGGACGGCGCAGCGGCTAGCGCACGCCGCGCGGTGATCGCGGCTCGGCGACCACGTGGGAGCCGTCGTCGAGCACGATCATGCCGCCGTGGCGCAACCAGCCCGCGGCGTCCTGCGGCCCGCTCAGCAGGGCCGCCTTCGCCAGCGCCTCGGCCTCGAGCGCGGTGGGCGCCAGGGCGGTCGCCTGGACGATCCCCGTGTAGGCGGGCAGGCCGGTTGCGGGATCGAGCAGGTGGTGCGCGGGCTTGAGGCGCTCCATCCAGCTGCGCTTCGTGATGTTCGTCGTCGCGACCGCGCCGTCGGCCAGCGTGAACTCGTGCAGGACCCGCTGGCTGAGCGGGGCCGCCACCGCGACGGCGCGCCGTACGCCGCCGCGGCCGCCGATGCGCAGGTCGCCCTCGCAGTCGACGAGGAAGCTGTCGTGCTCCTGCAGCATCTCGCCGACGACGTCGGCCAGCATGCCTTTGACGATGCCGCCTCCGTCGAGCCTGACCCCCGGCGGGCGGGTGACGGTCGACGTCTCGAGGTCGACGTCGATCGTGGCCCAGCGGCGCTCCGGGTGCGCGCGGGCCGGCCGGCGGGGCGGGGCCAGCGCGAGCGCGAGCGGCAGCGCCAGCGAGCCGCGGAAGCGCTCGGTCCGGTAGCCGAGCGACTCGATGGCGTCGAGCAGCGTCGCGTCGACCAGGCCGCCGGTCGCAGCGGCGGCATCGACGACCGACTGCACGAAGCGCGCCATGAGCGGGCTGACCCGCACCGCCGTCGCCGCGTCGCCGTTGAGGCTCGACAGCTCGCTCTCGGGCTTGAAGCGCGAGAACGCCGCGTGCCACACGAGCAGCAGGTCGCGGGCCGCGGTGACCGCCTCGCCGGGTTCGCCGAGCGGCCCGGTTCCCCCGACCAGGACCGTCGTGTTGCCGCCGAAGCAGGTGAAGGTTCTGGTGGCTTCGATCAGCGAATACTGCGCCACCTGCGCCCGGGATGAGGCGCGAGCCCCTCCCCGAGGACTCCTACAGCGCGCCGAGGGGGTTGATGCTCGCGCCGCGCACGTGCAGCTCGAAGTGCAGGTGCGGACCGCTCGCGCGGCCGGTCGCGCCGACGGTGCCGATCGACTGCCCGACGCCGACCGCCTGCCCGCGGTGGACGATCAGCGACGACAGGTGCGCATAGAGCGTACGCAGCCCGAAGCGGTGGCCGATGACGACCATGTTGCCGAAGCCCGACGCGTCGTAGCCGCTGAAGACGACGGTGCCGAAGCCGGCCGCCGTGACCGGCGTCCCGGCGGGCGCGGGGAAGTCGGCCCCGGCGTGGAACGCGGCCCCACGCGGCCCGAAGCCGTCGGTGGCCACCGCGCGGACGGGACTGCGCAGCCTGACCGGCGAGCGCGGGACGGGGCCGCGCAGCGCGCGCAGCGTCCCGCCGCCCGCGACGCCGTCAACGGCCAGGCCCGCCCATGTCTGCATGCGACGCAGCGCCGCGACCGTGCGCGCGCCCAGGACGCCGTCCATCGGACCCGACGCAAAGCCGTGGGTGGCGAGCGCGAACTGCAGCGCCGCGACGTCCCACCCGACGTCGCCGGGGAGCATCGCTCGGCTGCCGATCGGATGGCGCCCGCGGCGGCCGAGTGCCGCGCGGGTGCGGGGTCCGACGATGCCGTCGGCGCTCAGACCGGCGGCGCGCTGCACCGCCCGCACCGCGGCGACCGTGCCCGGCCCGCGGATCCCGTCGACGTTGCCGACGTAGGCGCCCGCCGCGCGCAGCGCGACCTGCAGCGCGGCGGTGTCCGCGCGGCCGGCCGCGGCCGCGCGGGCCGGTGCAGCCGCTGCCGCGGCGCATGCCAACAGCACGACGAAGCGGGTGAGGTTCGATTGCGGCCGGCGCATGGCCGGCCTGTTCTTCGAGTCGGGCGGCGGTGTTCATGCCGCTGGGCGGTCCCTTGCGCCGGAAACCGGCGCGCTGACGGGGTGGCCCCTTGCGCCAGAAACCGGCGCGCTGACGGACCGGAACCCCCACGGACCGCGACCCCGCCCTACCGGGGGGCGACTCAGGCGTAGGGCGCGCGCGGCTCAGCCGCGCCGCGCCTCCCAGCTGAACCCGCGCACGGCGAGCACGATGCCGAGCCCGGCCCAGATCAGCACCACGGCGAGGTCGTCGAGGTGGTCGGCGAATGCGGCGCCCGTGACGATCGCCGCCGAGAGCCCGTCGATCAGGTGCGTGAGCGGCAGCGCCTGCGCGATGTCGCGCAGGAACGTCGGCGCGTTCTCGGCGTCGTAGAAGACGCCGCTGACGACGATGACCGGCAGGAAGATCGCGTTGACGTAGGCCGGCGCCGAGTCGAAGTTGGGGATCGCGTGCGACAGCGCGACGCCGAGCGCGGCGAGGCAGATCACGCCGGCGGCCACGAACGTGGCGAGCATGAGCCAGTCGTGGGGCAGGCCCACGCCGAAGAGCAGCGCGCCCGCGCCGATGACGATCGTCAGCTGGATCGCGGTGTTCGTGACGGCGTGGCCGGCGAGCGCGGCGAGGTAGTGGCCGCTGGGCAGCGGCGTCCCGCGTAGGCGCTTGAGCACGCCCTGCTCGCGCAGGAAGACGAGGTTCATCGCGAGCGCCACGAAGGTCGTGGTCATGATGCTCATCCCGGCGATGCCGGGCACGATGATGTCGAGGTCCTCCTGGCTGCCGGCGAAGATCGCGCCGAACATGGCCAGGAACAGCAGCGGCAGCACGAAGTTGAAGAACGCCGCGCTCGGGTTGCGCCAGAACATCTTGCGCTCCAGGCGATACTGGCGCCAGGTGAGGGAGATCGCCGCGCTCATCGCGATGCCTCCTCGACGTCGGCGCCGAGTTCGGCGACGGCCGCCTCGGCCGTCAGCTCGAGGTAGACATCCTCCAGCGAGGGCCGGCTCACGCTGAGGTCGGCCAGGCCGGTGCCGCGCGCCAGCGCCGCGCTCGTGAGCTGGTGCAGCAGCGCCGTCGGGTCGTCGGTCTCGCGGCTGACGAGCTCGCCGCTCTCGTCGCGCCAGGCGACGCGGTAGCGCGAGGAGGCGCCCACGCCGAGCTGGGCGGGCGCGCCGACCGCGAGGATGCGCCCGTCCTTGACGATCGCGACGCGATCGCACAGCGCCTGCGCCTCGTCGAGGTAGTGCGTCGTCAGCAGCACCGTCTTGCCGAGGTCGGCGAGCGCGCGGATGACGTCCCACGCCGCGCGCCGCGCGGCGGGGTCGAAGCCGGTCGTCGGCTCGTCGAGGAAGATCAGCTCGGGGTCGCCGACGAGGGCGAGCGCGAAGTCCAGCCGCCGTGACTGCCCGCCGGAGAGCTTGCGCGTGAGCACGTCCTGGCACTCGCGCAGGCCGGCCAGATCGATGACCTCGTCGAGCTCGCGCGGCCTGGGGTAGAAGCCCGCCCAGTGCGCGACGAGCTCGCGCGGCGTGGCATGGCGGTAGATGCCGCTTGACTGCAGCACGATGCCGACGCGCTCGCGCAGCGCCCGCGGGCGCCCGCCCGGGTCGTGGCCGAGGACCGAGACGATCCCGCTCGTGCGCAGGCGATAGCCCTCCAGGACCTCGACGGTGGTCGTCTTGCCGGCGCCGTTGGGGCCGAGCAGCCCGAACACCTCGCCCGCGGCGACCTCGAAATCGACGCCCTGCACCGCGTGGACGTTGCCGTAGGACTTGTGCAGGTCGCGCACGAGGATGGCAGGGGCGGCTGAGTCCACGGCGGCCCAATCATGACAAGATCGGCTGCGGCGGCTCACGTGACGCGCTGTGCCTGCATCGACATCGGGTCGAACACGACGCGCCTGCTCGTCGCGGAGCCCGATGGCGCGCGGCTGCGCGAGGTTGTCTGCGAGCGCGCGTTCACGCTGCTCGGCGCGCCGGGGTCGACGCCCGGCGAGCTCGGCGACGACAAGATCGCCGAGGTGGCCGCGGTCGTCGCCCGTCAGGTGCGCATCGCCGACGAGCTCGGCGCGGCATCGCTGCGCGTCGTCGCCACCGCCGCGGTGCGCGGCGCCGCCGACCGGGACGCGATGGCGGCCGCGATCGCGGCCGGCTGCGGCGCCCGGCTGGAGATCCTCGGCGCGCAGGAGGAGGCACGCCTGGCCTTCCAGGGCGCCACCGGGATGCTCGCGCGCTGCCCGGCGGGGCGGCTCGGGGTCGTCGACGTCGGCGGCGGTTCGACGGAGCTCGTGGTCGGCACGCGGGAGGGCGGCGTGACGTGGTCGCTGTCGCTGCCGCTCGGATCGTCGTCGCTCACGCACGCGGAGCGCCTGTCCGATCCGCCGACGCCGGCCGAGCTCGCGCACGTGCGCGCCGTCCTCGTCGAGCGCTTCAGCGCGGCCGCGGCGCCGCAGCCGGCGGTCGCCTATGCCGTCGGCGGCAGCGCGACGTCGCTGCAGCGGCTCATGGGCGTGTCCCTGGACCGCGAGGTGCTCGCGCGCGGGCTGCAGGCGCTCGTCACCCGGCCCGCCGCCGAGGTCGCGCTGCGCCTCGGGTTGCATCCCGAGCGCGCACGGCTGCTGCCGGCCGGGATCCTGCTGCTCGACGCCGCCTCGCGCGCGCTGCGCGCGCCGCTGCAGTTCGCCGGCGGCGGGCTGCGCGAGGGCGTCGTGTTCGAGCAGCTCGCGCGGTTGCAAGCGTAATGGCGACGACCCGTCTGATGCGACACGAAGCGCCGCGCGAACGTCCACACGTTCACAGCTCCGTTACGCGCGCGCGCCCCCCGGATAGTCTGATCAGGCGATGGCCCAGATCGAGACCGAGAGCTCGCTGCAGGACCCGATCGGCTCGATCGAGCCGGCACCCGCGCCTGCGCCGCCCAGCGACGTCGACCTGCACGACACGTCGCTGTACTTCGGCCGCGAGCTGTCGTGGATGGACTTCAACGACCGCGTCCTGCAGCTCGTCGAGGACGAGTCGGTGCCGCTGCTGGAGCGCGTCAAGCTCGCCGCGATCTGGAGCTCGAACCTCGACGAGTTCTTTCAGATCCGCGTCGCGGGAGTCCACGACCAGGTCGACGCCGGCCTGTCCGAGCCCGGCCCCGACGGGCTCACGCCGTCAGAGACGATCGACGCGATTCGCAAGGGCGTCGTCGCCCAGCACCAGCGCCTCGAGGAGATGGTGCTGGGCACGCTGCTTCCGGGCCTCGCCGCCCACAACCTGCACATCCTGCGCCTCGCCGACCTGTCGAAGTCCCAGCGCAAGGCGCTGGGCAAGCGCTACCGGCGCCAGATCTTCCCCGTCCTGACCCCGCTGGCCGTCGGGCAGGGCCGCCCGTTTCCCTACATCTCGAGCCTGTCGCTGTCGCTCGCCGCGCTCGTCCGCGATCCCGAGACGGGCGAGCAGACCTTCGCGCGCGTGAAGGTGCCGACCGAGATGCTCGACCGCTTCGTCGAGGTCGACGACGCGCCGAACACGTTCGTCGCGCTCGAGGAGGTCATCGCCGCGAACCTCGAAACGCTGTTTCCGGGGATGGAGATCGCCGGCCACGGCTTCTTCCGCGTCACCCGCGACGCCGACTTCGAGGTCTCCGACGAGGCCGACGACCTCCTGCAGGCCGTCGAGGCCGAGCTGCGCCGACGGCGCTTCGGCGAGGCCGTCCGCCTCGAGGTCGACGTGAACATCGATCCCGGCGTCCGCGAGCAGCTGCGCGACGCGCTGGACCTCGAGGAGCGTCAGGTCTACGACGTCGACGGGCTGCTCGGCCTCGGCGACCTGTGGCAGATCTACGGCCTGCGCGGCTTTACCGACCTGCGCGATCCGCCGTGGACGCCGGTCACGCAGCCGCGCCTGCAGGGCAAGGAGTCCGAACACGCCAACGTCATGGCCGAGATGCGCCGCGGGGACATCCTCGTGCACCACCCCTACGACTCGTTCGCCACCTCCGTCGAGCGCTTCGTCGAGCAGGCCGTCGGCGATCCCGACGTGCTCGCTATCAAGATGACGGTCTATCGCACCTCGGACGACTCGTCGCTGTTTCCGGCGCTCATCCGCGCCACCGAGCGCGGCAAGCAGGCGGTCTGCATGGTCGAGCTCAAGGCGCGCTTCGACGAGCGCGCGAACATCGGCTGGGCGCGCGCGCTCGAGCAGGCCGGCGTGCACGTCGTCTACGGCTATCCGGGGCTGAAGACGCACGCCAAGTGCATCCTCGTCGTGCGCCGTGAGGGCGACGGCGTACGCCACTACGTCCACGCCGGCACCGGCAACTACCACCCCAAGACCGCCCGCATCTACACGGACTTCGGGCTGTTCACCTGCGACGAGCAGATCGGCAGCGACGTCGCGGACATGTTCAACTCGCTGACCGGCGTCGCCCGGCCGCTGGAGAACCGCAAGGTGCTGATCGCGCCGCACGGCATGCGCGAGGGGATCATCGAGGAGATCGACCGCACGATCGCCGCCCACGACGCCGGCGACAAGCGCGCGCGCATCCGCATGAAGATGAACTCGCTCGTCGACCGGCGCTGCATCCGCGCGCTGTACCGTGCCTCGCAGGCGGGCGTCGAGGTGCAGCTCAACGTACGCGGCATCTGCTGCCTGCGCCCCGGCGTGAAGGGCATCTCGGAGAACATCACGGTGACGAGCGTGCTCGGCCGCTTCCTCGAGCACTCGCGCATCTACAGCTTCGAGCACGACGGCGAGAAGCGCGTCCTGATCGGCTCGGCCGACCTCATGCCGCGCAACCTCGACACCCGCGTGGAGCTCATCACGCCGATCGAGGACCGGGCCGCGTGCGAGGACGTGCTCGACACGCTGGACCGCTCGCTGGCGACAGAGCAGTGGACATGGCAGCTGCGCGCCGACGGCCGCTGGCGCAAACGCAAGCCCGAGCACGACCAGCCCCGCTCGGTGCAGCGCGAGCTCATGAGGCTGCACGCGGCGCGCGCGAGCGAGAGCTCGCAGGCGGGCGAGTGAGCGAGGTCCCACCGCCGAGCGGCGGCCCGCAGCCGGCGCTCGGCGCGCCGCAGGACGCCCGCGTGCACGCGCCCGCGCGCGGCAACCGGCGTCTGGAGGCGCTGCTGGAGGCCATCGACGCCGACCTGCAGGTCAAGGCCTGGTGGCACGCCGCCGGCGTCAACGCCGAGCGGCTGCACATGAGCGACCACTCGTGGGTCCACATCCAGATCGTCCTGAACATCGCCCTGCGCCTGTCGCGGCTGCTGTTCGCCCGCGGCGTGACGCCGAGCATCGTCGCCGACCACGGCCTCAAGGAGCGCGACGCGGAGGTCGTCATCGCCGGCGCGGCGCTGCTGCACTGTGTCGGCATGTCGATTCACCGCACCGACCACGAGACGTATTCGCTGTTTCTGACGGCCGACAAGCTGCCCCGGCTGCTGGCCGACGTCTACGAGGAGCCGACGCGGTCGATCGTCGTCGCCGAGACGATGCACGCGATCATCTCGCACCGCTCCAAGGGCGCGCCGTTCACGATCGAGGGCGCGATCCTGCGCGTCGCCGATGCGCTGGACATGGCCCGCGGCCGGTCGCGCGTGCCGTTCGAGGCGGGTCATACGAACATCCACTCGCTGTCGGCCTACGCGATCGAGAAGGTCTCGATCGGCGCCGGCGACGAGAAGGCGGTCCGCATCGAGATCGAGATGTCCAACTCGGCGGGGATCTTCCAGGTCGACGAGGGCCTGGGGACGAAGCTGCGCGGGACGCCGCTGGAGCAGCACATCGAGGTCGTGGCGCGCATCGAGGCCGAGCACGAGCAGCGTCTCGTGCCGATCTTCCGCCTGTAGTCACGCCGCGCCGGTTCACAAGCCCGAGCGCCAGCGCGCCAGTCCATGATCTGTACAAGGTATTGCCGCGCAGTGTGAAGCAATGTCAACCCCGAGTTCGGAGGCACGTTCCCGTGACCGACTCAGCACTGCGTGAGCTCGCAGACGACCCGTCTTCGCGCAAGCGCTTCTTCAAGATGCTCGGCGGTGCGGGCGCGGTCAGCGCCTTCTCCGTCGCCCTCGCCGCCTGCGGTGACGATGACGACAAGAAGACGTCGTCGACCGACGCCCCCGCCACGAGCAGCTCCGGCAGCAACAACCAGGATCTGGAGATCCTCAACTACGCGCTGACGCTCGAGTACCTCGAGGCCGATTTTTACGCACAGGTGATCGACAGCGGCATGGTCAAGGACCCGAAGGTGGGTTCGATTGCCCAGAAGTTCGGCTCGACCGAGCAGGAGCATGTCGACGCGCTCATCGCGACGATCAAGAAGTTGGGCGGCAAGCCCGTCGCGGCGCCGAAGTCCAATTTCGGTCCGACGTTCGACAAGGGCCTCATGGCGACGCTCGAAGCGGCTGCCGATGTGGAGAACCTCGGCGCCGCCGCGTATCTCGGACAGGCCGGCCGGATCAAGAACAAGGAAGTGCTCGCCGCCGCGCTGGCGATCCACTCCGTCGAGGCCCGCCACGCCGCGGCCCTCAACACCCTCGTCGGCCGTGGCTTCGGCGACGGCAAGGGCGGCCTGAGCGGCGCGCTGCCCGACGGCGCGTTCGGCAAGCCGATGGACATGGCGGCGGTCCTCAAGGCCGTCAAGCCGTTCCTGGCATAGCGACCACCAAGATCACGAAAGCGAGAACCCAGATGGCTCAATCGCAACTGGTGGCGCCCGAACTGGCCGCCATCGAAGTCCACGGCATGTCACGCGAGGCGTTTCTGCTGCGCACGACGCTCGCCGGCGCCGCCGCCTATGGCGCGCTGTCGGCGACCGGTCTCATCACCAAGGCGCTGGCCGACGCGGGCAGCGGTGACGTCGACATCCTCAACTACGCGCTCACGCTCGAGTACCTCGAGACGGAGTTCTACGTCCAGGCCGCCAAGCGTGTGAAGGGCCTGTCGAGCTACGAGACGAAGCTCACCAAGGAGCTGCGCGACAACGAGGCCGAGCACGTCGACGCCCTCGTCGCCACGATCAAGAAGCTCGGCGGCAAGCCCGTCGCCAAGCCGACGTTCGCGTTCGGCCCCGCGTTCAGCAACCGCGCGACGTACCTGAAGACCGCCAACATCCTCGAGGACACCGGCGTGAGCGCCTACAACGGCGCCGCGCCGCAGATCTCGTCGGGCGAGGTGCTCGGCGCAGCCGGCAGCATCGTCCAGATCGAGGCGCGGCATGCGGCGATGATCCGCCTCGTGCGCAACAAGCCGCCGGCGCCGGCGGCGTTCGACAAGGCCAGCGACATGGAGGCCGTGCTGGCCGCCGTGAAGCCGTTCATCAAGGCCTGACCGGGCTGTCGTGTCGCAGGCGCCTGACGCCGGCCGCCGGCAGGGGACAGCGCTCGCGCGCTGGTTCCGGTCGGCTCGGCGTCAGGCCCCGCGAGTCAGCGTGTGACGTTCGTCAGCGCGGTTGCGACCTTCTGCAGTGCGCCGTTGATGCCGCGGATCTCCGAATCGATCGGACGGGTCTGATCGTCGATCGCGTGCACGCCGACGCGGATCAGCGCGGCGTTGGCGGCGATTTTGTTCAGGGTTCCGGCGATTGCGATGAGATACAGCGCGAGCACGAGGACGAGGAGTAGGACCTCGACCAGCGTCGCCACGATCAGGATGGAGTTCATCGGACGCTCCTGTTACCGGTGGTTGTCGAGTTCCCGGACGAGGTCCTCGCCGGAATTGCGGGTGTTCTTGAGCAGGTACGTCATCGCGGTGTTCTTCACGACCGCCTTGCCGTTGACCCAGGTGTCCCAGATGTCGTCGTTGAGCTTGTTCACCGTGCGCCGCAGGGTTTCCAGCAGCGCGATGACCACGAGCAGCACGACGAATCCGACCACCAGCGTGGACACCCACGCGGATTGATTGTCTGACAGCGCAACGACCGTCGGGAGCGCGTTCATTGGCCGCTGAACACCTTCCAGGCGGGCAGCGTCGACGGCGCATCCAGATGCTGCTGGGAGGGCGCCCGCTCCGGCGGCGGCGGTGGTGCGGCGGGCGGAGCCGACGCGTTGAGCGTCGCCGGCGCGGGCCGCTGGGGCAGTGACAGCTTGTTGAGGTAGGCGATCGCCAGCGGCGGGACCGAGTCGGCCAGGCGGCGTGTGGTGCTCAGCTGGTCGGCGCCGGGGATGCCCTTCTTCAGCATCGGCGCGGTCTCGGCGTTCTTGACGTCGGCGGCGATCCTGCGCAAGGGTGCGAGCACGTCGTTGAGCAGGGAGATGACCACGCCCAGCACCACGAGCCCGAGCACCAGCCCAACGATCACCAGCACGGTTTGGACAGTACTCATTCTCGCCACCCCGGTGACGTGTGGTAGCGGTCCACGACTGGTTCTCCGCCGCGCGCCTTACGCAGGCAGCGGGTGATCGTCTGCACGGCGTTGTTCGTCGATCCGACATCCTGGAGCCCGCGCGTCTTCTGCGCGATCGAGTCCAGATCGCTCACGAGATGCTTGGCCACCCCGTCGGTCTTCCGCGCGAGCGCGGTGATGGTGAGAAGCAGGATGGCGACGAGGGCGACCACTACAGCACCGACCACCCAGCCAACCATCCACCAGCTTGAGAGTGCAGTCGTAGTCACGCGGCTACACCCACGGAACGGCACGTAATGACGATGTCGTCAACCCCCCTGAGCCAGAGACGCGGGCCCCGCCGCCGAGCGGCAGCACCATCCCGCGCACTTCGCGCAACGTACTCTCATCGCCGTTCAATGGCGAATTAAGTTTGAATCTTCTTCGCGGGGCAGAGATCCCGACGCAGCGCGGCGCCGGCGCGTGAGCGTTGCCGCCGCGAGAACGGCGCCGATCGCCAGCGCCGCCACCATGACGATCCGGGTGACGAGTTCGCCGGCCGTCTCGAAGGAGCCGGCGAAGGCGTAGCCGACGAGCGTGAACGTCGTCGCCCACAGAAGGGTCCCTGCGGCGCTGTAGGGCAGCACGCGGCGCAGCGCGATGCCGGTCGTCCCGGCCACGAAGGGCGTGAGGGCGCGCAGCACGCCGACGAAGCGGCCGAGCAGGATCGCCTTTCCACCATGACGCTCGAAGAACCGCTCGGTGCGCTCGCGCTGCGCGCGGCTGATGTGCAGGCGCTCGCCGTGGGCGTCGAGAAAGCCGCGGCCGAGCCTGCGCCCGACGAGGAAGCTGATGACGTCGCCGCCGAGCGCCCCCGCCCACACGACCGCGATGAGCAGCGGCAGCGCGAGGTCGCCCTGCGCGGCGACGACGCCGCCGATGATGACGGCGGTCTCGCCGGGGACGAGCAGGCCGATGAAGGCGCCGGTCTCCAGCAGCGCGAGCAGCGGGACGAAGACGTAGGCCAGCGGTCCGATCGAGCTCGACGCGTCCGCCAGGGCGCCGGCGGCGTCGGGCACCGCGATCGCGCCGGTGCCGAGCGCGACGACGAGCGCCATCGCCGCGACGGCGGCAGCGAGCCCGAGCGCGAGACCGGTGCCCAGCCTGTGGGCCTGCGTGCGGCCGGGGGGCGTGAGCGCGGGCAGCTGCATGCGTCAAGCCTGCCGCGCGGGAGGGCACGCGGCCATGGGGCTGGCCCGCCACGGGGGTACGGCTGACCACACCCCGCGCGGCGCGCGCCGGTGGCGCCGGCTACCAGTGCACGCCCTTCATGATGTTCGCCATCGCGAGCTGCTCCATGCTGGCGCGCTCGGCATCGGCGGGCGCCTTCTCTCCCTTCGAGGCGGCGGAGTCCGGGAAGACGTTGTAGGCGACGTGCAGGATCTGGTCCATGACCTTCGGCGCGAGCGCGTGCAGCACCTCGCCGGCGGTCCCGAGGCGCGTGTTGATCTCCTTGGGCCGCGAGCGCATCGCCTCGCAGATGAGATCGCCGGCCTCCTCGGGGGAGATCGTCGGGAAGTGGTCGTAGAGCTTCGTCGGCGCGATCATCGGCGTGCGCACGAGCTGCATGTGGATCGTCGAGAACGTGATCCCGTCGCCGATGACCTCCGAGGAGACGACCCGCGTCCACGCGTCCAGCGCCGCCTTCGAGGCGACGTAGGCGCTGAAGCGCGGCGGGTTGGTCTGCACGCCGATCGAGCTGACGTTGACGACGTGGCCGAAGCCGCGCTCGCGCATGTGCGGCAGCAGCGCCATGATCATCTTGATCGCGCCGAAGTAGTTGAGCTGCATCGTGCGCTCGAAGTCGTGGAAGCGATCCTCGGAGAGCTTGATCGAGCGGCGGATCGAACGGCCCGCGTTGTTGACGAGGAAGTCGACGGCGGGATGCTCGTCGAGGATCTTCGCCACGACGGCGTCGATCGCGTCCATGTCCGACAGGTCGGCGCTGTAGACGTGGGCGGTGCCGCCCAGCGCCTCGATCTCGTCGCGCAGCGCCTCGAGCTTCTCCAGCCCGCGCGCCACCAGCAGCGGGATCCCGCCCGCCGCGGCGACCTTCAGGGCCGTCGCGCGGCCGATCCCGCTCGAGGCGCCCGTGATGATGACCGTGCGCCCGTTGGCGACCTTGCGAAACGAGCGGTCCTTGTAGAGGTCGGGGTCGAGCTTGCGCTCCCAGTAGTCCCAGAGCGTGTCGGCGTACGCGCCCAGCTCGGGGACCGTGATCCCCGATCCGGCCAGCGCGCGCTCGGTGTCGCGGGTGTCGAACTGCGGCCTGATCGCCATGTGCTCGAGCACCACGGGCGGGATCCCGAAGTCGGCGAGCACGGTGTTGCGGATGTCGCGCACCTGGGGCAGCTTCATGAGCATCGAGATCGTGCCCTTGGGCAGCGCGTCGGTCAGGCGCTTGTCGACGCGGATCGCCAGCTGCGGCGCGTGCGCGGCCTTGGCGAACTCGTTGAGCGACTCGCCGACGCGCATCGCCTTGGGGTTGGTGAGATGGAAGGCCTGCCCGTCGAGGTCGCGCTGATGGGCGATGTGGTCCAACGCGGCCGCGACGAAGTCGACCGGCACGATGTTCGTGTAGCCGAGCTCGGGGCCGATCAGCGGCATCCACTCCGGCAGGGCGAAGCGCGCCTTCTGGATCGCCTTGAAGAAGTAGTAGGGCCCGTCGATCTTGTCCATCTCGCCGGTCTGCGAGTGACCGACGACGATCGCCGGGCGGTACACGCGCCACGGCACCGAGGACTGCTCGCGGACGATCTTCTCGGAGTCGAACTTCGTGCGGTGGTAGGCCGACGGCAGCTTCTGGCCCTCGTCGAACATGTCCTCGCGAAAGAGGCCCTTGAACTCGCCGGCGGCGGCGACCGACGAGACATGGTGCAGGTGGCCGGCGTTCAGCGCGCCGGCGAGGTCGACGGCGTTGCGCGTGCCGACGACGTTGAGGCGCTCGTTGACCTCCTCGGCGGCGGTCATGTCGTAGATCGCGGCGAGGTGGAAGAAGTGCTCGACCTGGCCCCGCAGCGCGGCGATCTGCTCGTCGGAGACGCCGAGGCGCGGCTCCTGCAGGTCGCCGACGACCGGCTTGACGCGCGCGCCGGCGCCGGCGCCCCAGCGCTCGAGGAGGCGGTTGAGGCGCTCCTGCGAGCCGGCCCGGACGAGCACGTGGATGTCGCCCTCGCGCTCGAGCAGTCGCTCGACGAGATGGCGGCCGATGAACCCGGTCGCGCCCGTCACGAAATACGCCATTGCTCTCCTCTTCGGTAGTGCCTGCCGCCTGACGAGGCAAGCCTACGGGCGCGCGCCCCGCGGCGCGCGGGACTACCAGCCGCCCGGGGCCTTGGCGGCGACCTTCGCCGCGGCCTTGCGCCGGTCCTTGCGCTTCTCGAGCTGCCACTGCAGCAGCGACACGAAGAAGATGAAGAGCGGGAAGAAGACGATGAGGATGAAGCCGGCGTTCGTCACGACGCGGTCGTTCGTCTCGCCGTAGAGGCCCTCGCCGTTGTCGTGCGCGAGCACCGGCGCGGCGGCGACGAGCACGGCGGTGATCGCGAGGACGGCGCTGATCGGGAGGCGGCGGAGCACGGCGCCGGAGTTTATTGAGGTTGCCGATGGATCGCGCTGCGAGCGGGTAGCTCATCCCCGTATGGAACGCAACGACGAGAACGATCCCGATTTCGCCACCCGCGAGGAATGGGAGGCGGCCCGCGAGGCGGCCGCCATCGGCGGCAGCAACCCCGACATCGGCGGCGCCGACACGTCGGAGTCGATCGACCCCGCGATGCGGGCGGTCTACGAGGCGGGCGGCGGCGAGGCGGACGGCTTCGAGCTCGCCGAGCGCGACCTCGTGCGCAATGCGTCGCACGACGACGGCGCGGGATTTCCCGAGCGCGACGCGTTCGCGCCCGAGGCGGAGTCCGACCTGTCGCCGGCGGAGTACGGCGAGGCCGACGAAGAGGAGCCGCCGGATCGCTAGTGGACGACCCACCAGTCGGCGCGCAGGGACGCAGCGGCCGGGGCGACCTACCATGGAGCCATGGCCGTCCTCATCGCCTCCGACCTCAGCAAGGACATGGCCGGCAACCCGCTGCTGCGGGGCGTGTCCTTCAAGCTCGAGCGCCGTGAGCGGCTGACGATCGCCGGGCGCAACGGCGCCGGCAAGACGACGCTGCTGCGGATGCTCGCCGGCGAGACGTCGGTCGACGGCGGCGACCTTGTCTTCGAGAAGGGCTGCAAGGTCGCGCTGCACGACCAGCGCCCGCCGCGCGACCGCGACCTGACGCTGCGCGACTACATCCTCGGCGGCTGCGCGGACCTCATCGCCGTCGAGCAGGACCTCGCGCGCCTCGCGCAGGCGATGGCCGATGGCGACGAGTCGGCGTTCGCTGCCTACTCGCGCGCGGAGGCGCGCCTGGAGCACGCCGGTGGCTGGACCTGGCGCGACCGCGCGACGTCGATGGTGCGCGGCCTGGGCTTCGACGACGAGGCCGACCTCGACCGCTCCCTGAAGACGTTCTCCGGCGGAGAGCTCACCCGCGCCTCCCTGGCGCGCGCGCTGGCCGGCGACCCCGACCTCCTGCTGCTCGACGAGCCGACGAACCACCTCGACATCGAGTCGCTGGAGTGGCTCGAGAAGACGCTGCAGTCGCTCGACGCGGCGATCGTGCTCGTGGCGCACGACCGCTGGTTCCTCGAGGCCGTCGGCACGGCCGTGCTCGAGCTCGAGGCCGGCCGCTCGCGCTTCTTTCCCGGCACCTGGACCGCCTGGCGCAAGGAGCTCGCCGCGCGCGAGATCGCGCTGGGCCGCGCGATCGACAAGCAGCAGGCCGAGATCGCGCGCCTGGAGCGCTTCGTCGAGCGCTTCCGGGCCAAGGCGACGAAGGCCAGGCAGGCGCAGTCGCGCGTCAAGCGGTTGGACAAGATCGAGCGCATCGAGCGCGATCCGCGCGACCGCGAAGGGCTGAAGTTCTCGTTCAAGGCGCCCGAGCGCAGCGGCCGCGTCGTCTTCGAGCTGACGGGCGGGCGCATCGAGGTCGGCTCGAACCCGACCGCGGGCGTGTCTTGGTCGACGAGGCCGACATCTGGCTCGAGCGCGGCGAGCACGTCTCGCTCGTCGGCCCCAACGGCGCCGGCAAGACGACGCTCATCGACACGCTGGCCGGAAAGCGGCCGCTGGCGGCGGGCAAGCTCTCGACGGGCCACAACGTGAAGATCGGCCACCTCTCCCAGCACGCCGACGAGCTCGGTACCGGGCCGGGCGGGAGGTTTCCGGCGCGCACGGTGGCCGAGGCCGCGGCGGTCCACACCGGCCTGACGCCGCAGAAGGCGCGCGCGCTGCTCGGGCCGCTTCCTGTTCTCCGGCGAAGACGGCCAGAAGCCGCTGGACGGGCTGAGCGGCGGCGAGCGCCGGCGCCTGTCGCTGGCGATCCTCGTCGCCTCGGGCGCCAACGTGCTCATCCTCGACGAGCCGACGAACCACCTCGACATCGAAAGCCGCGAGGCGCTGGAGGACGCGTTGCAGTCCTTCGAGGGTGCGCTGCTGCTCGTCTCGCATGATCGCGCGCTGCTGGAGGCGGTCGGCACCCGGACGGTCGCCGTGATGGACGGCACGCTGCGCTCCTACGAGGGCGGCTGGCAGGAGTACGTGCGCGTGCGCGAGGAGAAGCGGCTCGCCGAGCGCGCGTCGAAGACCGTCGCGGGCAAGGCGGCCAGGCGGGCCACGGCGGCAGCGACGCCGCCCGCGCCCGTCGCGCAGCCCGCTCCTCCGAAGCCGAAGCCGAAGCCGAAGCCGAAGGCGAAGTCCAAGGGCAAGCCGCCCAAGCCGCTGCCGCAGGCGCCCACCGGGGCCAACTGCGCCGGCGAGCGGCTTGCCGCGTCGACCGCGGCGGCGCTCGCCGCCGAGGGGGGCGGCGCCAACGGCACGTCGAACGGGCTGTCGAAGAACGCGCGCCGGCGCATCCGCGAGCTCGAACGCGAGATCGAGCAGGCCGAGGCGGCGCTGAAGGCGCTCGAAGCAGAGCTCGCCGATCCCGGCGCCTGGGCCACCGCCGAGGCCACGGCGGAGTCGTCCAAGCGCCACGCCGCCGCCAAGCGGGCGGTGGAGGAGGCGTTCGCGCGCTGGGAGGCGCTGGCCTCGTAGTCCGCTGGGCGCGCTGGCGCGCCGCCGCTACTGCCCGGGCAGTGCATGTCACCCGCGCCGCTCAGGACCGCGGCAGAATCTCATCTCGCCCGGCCGAACCTCAAGCCGCCGTCGCGGGCGCGTTCGGGTAGGCGTAACAAACGGTGGATTGTCGCGACTGCTGCGCGTGATCCGGATCCTCGTCCTCGTCCTCGTCCTCGTTCTCGTCATCGCCGGCTGCGGCGGCAGCGGCGAGGACGCCGCAGCGCGCGGCTCGGACTCCGTCGATGCATCGTCTCCGGCACGAGAAGTCGCCAAGACCAATGCGACCGGGACGCGCATCTCCCTGGCCCGGTCGCGGTTCGGGCGCATGCTCTGGGGACCGAAGCGCCAGGCGATCTACATCTTCGAGCGCGATTCACGCAATCGCACGCGCTGCTACGGCGACTGCGCGAAGGCATGGCCGCCGGTCTACACGACCGGGCGCCCGGCCGCCGGGCGCGGCGTGCGCAGGTCGCTGCTGGGAAGCATCCGGCGCCGCGACGGCCGCCGCCAGGTGACGTACGCGGGCCGGCCGCTGTACCACTACGCGCACGAGGGTCCCGGGCAGGTTCTCTGCCACAACGTGAAGCTCAACGGCGGGCTGTGGTGGGTGGTCGGGGCCGACGGAGTGCGGCGGCCGTGACACGCAGCACGTTGACGGACAGACGACCTGATCGCGACGACCGCGTGTTCAGGCAGACGCACGTCCTCGGGGCGTTCATCGTGCCGTTCCTGCTCGTCGCGTTCGTGCTGCTGTACTTCTTCCCGGGCTCGACGGAGGACTACTTCGCCTGGGACGTCCAGCCGCAGATCACGCCGCTGATCATGGGCGCGGGCTACGTCGCCGGCGCCTACTTCTTCGCCCGCGTCTTCGTCGAGCAGCGCTTCCATCGCGTCCACATCGGCTTCCTGCCGGTGACCGCGTTCACGATCTTCATGGCGATCGGGTCGTTCGCGCACCTCGATCGACTTCCTGCAGGACAACGTCGCGTTCTGGATCTGGATGGGCCTCTACGTCACGACGCCGGTCCTCGTGCCGCTCGCCTGGTGGGCCAACCGCCGCACCGACCCGGGCACGCCGGAGCCGGGGGAGACGCGCCTGCCGGCGAAGATCCGCAACGTGCTGCTCGCCGTCGGAGCGGCGCAGACGCTCGTCGCGCTGGCCCTGCTGCTCTCGCCCTCGACGATGATCGACGCCTGGCCCTGGATGCTCACCCCGCTGACCGCGCAGACGCTCGGCGGCTGGTTCGCGCTGCCCGGGATCACCGCGATCATGATGGGCCTCGACGGCCGCCCCAGCGCGATCCGGATCACGCTGCACAGCCAGGCCATCGGCATCGCGCTCATCCTCGTGGCGACCGCGCGCGAATCGGGAAGCCTGGACGCCGACAACGCGCTCTCGTACGTCTTCGTGCTCGGGATCAGCGGGCTGCTGGCCGGCCTGCTCGCGCTCGACGTGTACATGCGGCGGTTGCGGCAAAATTAGAGTATCGGCGCCGGCATCGGTATGGTCGTCGTGCAATAGCAGGACGTGGCGCCCGACGCCTCGACGGAGGGCGCCATTGCGATGGCTGGCCGCGGGACGGCCGGGTCACGGGATCCACCTGGGACCTGTCGCACCACGAGCCAGAACCCTGTGCCCTGTCGGCGCTCTGGCCTCGATCGTGGCACGAGCGGCGCCCGGGGCCACCGCGACGGGAGCCGATGCCGTGTCCACGACAGCCCAGCCGCCGCTCGAACGAGCGAGGATGATCGCTGCCAGCCCGCGGGTCCGATGCGCACGCTGAAGACCAGCGAAGCCGCGACCCTGCTGAGCGTCAGCCCGAACACGCTGCGCGCGTGGGAGCGGCGCTTCGGCTATCCGCGCCCACGCCGCTCGGCCGGCCGCCACCGGCAGTACACCCATGGAGAGATCGTCGCGCTCGGCGACGCCCTGGCCAACGGACTCTCGATCCAGTCCGCGATCAGCCGCGTGCGCGAGTCGTTCAGCGGCAACTCGGACACGCTGATCGCGGCGCTGACGCGGCTCGACGACGCCGCCGCCGACCAGGTGATGGAGGCAGCGCTCGCGTTGCGATCGTTCGACCGCTGCGTCGAGGACGTGCTTCTGTGCAGCCTCGACGAGCTTGCCGCGCGCGACGGCGACGCGAGCGCGACGTTCGCGCTCGGCGCGCGCTGGGCGGACAGCTGGCTGCGCCGCGCCCAGCGCCTGGCGCCGGCCCCACACCGCCGTCTGACGGTCCTGGTCGGGGTTTCGGCCTGCGACGCGATCGACGCCGACCTGCTCGCCCTCCGCGCGCTGACGCTGTTCTGCGATCGCGCCGGCGTGCACGTCGCCACGCTGCCCGTGGGTTGCGTCGACGGGCTGCGCGCCGTCAGCGCGACCCTGGCCCCGGATGCGATCGTCATCGCCGGCCGCGGGCCCTCCCACGACCGCGCGCTCGCGTGGGCGAACATCGTGCAGGAGGCGATCGGGCCGGTGCCACACGCGCTGTACCGGCGCCCGGAGCTCGCCGCCGACGAGCGACCCCTTGGCGCTTGGAGCCTGCCCGACGGGCCGCACGCGGCACACCGCGAGCTGCTGGCGCGGATCGAATTGAACCACCCATTGGCCGCATCCACCGTCTGAGAGGGCGGCCGCGCAAGAATCCATCGTAGAGATGCGTCCTGCGCAGGAATCTGTCGTCTATGCGCAACGCCGCGCCCTTGGCGGACGCGCGCGCGCCTGCCACCGTGTGGGCATGACCACAGAGCTCACCTCGGGCCGGCGCCTGCTCATGTGCCCGCCGGCGCATTTTGACGTCTCCTACGCGATCAACCCGTGGATGGACGTCGCCGTCGCGATCGATCGCGCGCGGGCGCAGCGCCAGTGGGACGGGCTCGTCGCGACGCTGCGAGCCGCCGGCGCACAGGTCGAGACGCTGGCGCCGCAGCCCGGTCTGCCGGACCTCGTCTTCACCGCCAACCTCGGCCTCGTCGACGGCGACACGTTCATCCCGGCGCGGATGCGCCACGCCCAGCGGCGCGGCGAGCCCGCGCTCGCCGAGCGCTGGTTCGCCGAGCACGGTTACGCGATTCGCCACCTCGGCCACGACGTCGTGCAGGAGGGTGCCGGTGACGCGCTGGCGTTCGGGGGCACCCTCGTCGGCGGATACCGCACGCGGTCGTCGGCGTCGTCGTACGTCGACCTCGCGCGGATCGTCGACGCGCGGATCCTGCCGGTCGAGCTGGTCGACCCGCGCTTCTACCACCTCGACATCGTCTTCTGCCCGCTGGACTCGGCGTGCGCGCTCGTCGCACTCGGCAAGCTCGACGAGGAGAGCGCACGCCTCGTGCGCGAGCTCGTGCCCGACCCGATCGTCCTGACCGACGAGGAGGCCGAGGCCTTCAGCGCCAACGCCGTCGTGGTGGGGCGCACGGTCGTGATGGCGGCGTGCTCGCCGCGCCTGGAGGACGAGCTGCGCGCGCGCGGCTTCGACCCCGTCGTCGTCGACGTCTCGGAGTTCATCAAGGCCGGCGGCGGACCGCGCTGCCTGACGCTCGCACTCGACGTGCGGCTCGGCGGCCACGAGGCAGGCGCCCTCGCCGATCGGTACACGGCGCACAACTACCACCCGCTGCCGGTGACCGTCACCCACGCCGAGGGTGCGTGGGTGCACGACGACCGCGGCCGCCGGCACCTCGACGCGCTCTCGGCCTACAGCGCGCTGAACTTCGGCCACCGCCACCCGCGCCTCGTCGCCGCCGCGCACGCGCAGCTGGACCGCGTGACGCTGACCAGCCGGGCGTTCGCCAACGACCAGCTCGGACCGTTCGCCCGCGACCTCGCGGCGCTGACCGGCAAGGAGCGCATCCTGCCGATGAACACCGGCGCGGAGGCCGTCGAGACCGCGATCAAGACCGCCCGCAAGTGGGGCTACGACGTCAAGGGCGTGGCCCCCGGGCGCGCGACGATCATCGTCTGCGACGGCAACTTCCACGGCCGCACGACGACGATCGTCTCCTTCTCCGACGACTCGCTCGCGCGCGACGGGTTCGCGCCCTTCACGCCGGGCTTCGTGCGCGTGCCGTTCGGCGACGAGACCGCGCTGGAGCGCGCGCTGCGCGAGCACGGCGACGACGTCGTCGGCTTCCTCGTCGAGCCGATCCAGGGCGAGGCCGGCGTCGTCATCCCGCCCGACGGCTACCTGCGCGCCGCGCGGCGCCTGTGCAGCGAGCAGGGCGTGCTGCTCATCGCCGACGAGATCCAGTCGGGCCTCGGGCGCACCGGGCGCACGTTCGCCTGCGACCACGAGGGGGTCGTCCCCGACCTCTACGTGCTCGGCAAGGCGCTCGGCGGCGGCATCGTCGCGCTGTCGGCGATCGCCGGCGACGACGCCGTGCTCGGCGTCTTCACGCCCGGCACGCACGGCTCGACGTTCGGCGGCAACCCGCTGGCGTGCGCGGTCGGGCGCGCGGTGCTCGAGCTGCTGGCGACCGGCGAGCCGCAGGCCAACGCGGCGCGCCTCGGCGAGCGGCTGCGTTCCGGGATCGACGCGGTCGCGCCCGCGGCGCTCGCGACGGTCCGCTCGCGCGGGCTGTGGTTCGGCCTCGACGTCCGCCCGAGCCACGGCAGCGCGCGGGCGATCTGCGAGCGGCTGCTCGCGGCCGGGGTGCTGGCCAAGGACACGCACGAGCAGACCGTGCGGCTCGCGCCGCCGCTGACGATCAGCGACGCCGAGGCCGACTGGCTGGTCGAGCGCCTGCTCGGCGTCCTCGCCGACGCCGACGACCAGGCCCACGCCCGCGCCGCGGCGGACGCCACCGACGCCGGAGGGCTGCGGCTCGCGGGCGACACCGCGCTCCCCAACCCACCGCTCGCCGCATAGCCGACCTCGACGACATCGACCGCCGGATCGTCGCCGAGCTGCTCGAGGACGGCCGCCGCAGCCTGGCCGATCTCGGCGAGCGGGTGAGCCTGTCCTCGCCGGCGGTCAAGCGCCGCGTCGACCGCCTGCGCGAGCGCGGCGTGATCACCGGCTTCACCGCGCTCGTCGACCCGGCCGCGCTCGGGCAGCGCACCGAGGCGTTCGTCGAGGTCTACTGCGCCGCCAACATGAGCCCGATCGCGCTGCGCGAGACGCTGGCCGGCGAGCCCGAGGTCGTCGCCGCCTTCACCGTGACCGGCGACGCCGACGCGCTGGTGCAGGTGCGCGCGACCGACGTCGCCCACCTCGAGGCCGCGCTCGAGCGGATCCGCGCGAACCCCGCCATCGCGCGCACGAAGACGACGATGGTGCTCAGTCGCCTCATCGCCCGCGGCGAGTCCTGAGCGAGCCGGCGCAACAACTTCCGTCCGCGGGGGTTCAGGTACGACGTCCTCAGGGCAGAGCAGAATGATCCTCGTGAGCGTGCACCTACACCGGTCGATGGAGGCGGTTCCCGCCGCCGTTCCGACCCTGCGCGGCGCGATCGCCGAGTTCCTCGGCGACGCCGGCATCGGCGAGCCGCTGCTCACGTCGGCCAAGCTCGCCGTCTCGGAGGCCGTCACGAACGCGGTCATGCACGCCTACGTCGACGCTCCGCAGCCGGGCGCGGTCAGCGTCGACGCGATGTTCGAGGGCGACAGCCTGCTCGTAGAGGTCTCCGACGAGGGCAGCGGGATGATGCCGCGCCTCGACAGCCCCGGCCTCGGCGTCGGCCTGCCGCTCATCGCCGACACCGCCGACACGCTGGACATCGGCGACGCGCCGGCCGGGGGCACGCGGCTGCGGATGTCCTTTCACGTGCCGCAGACCGCCCACCGGTGAACGACCGCGGTCGAACCCGGTAGGTTGCCGCGGCATGCGCCGCCGCCGCAACGCCGTCCTGAGCTCGTGCATCGCCGCGCTCGCCGCGGCGACGCTGAGCGCGCTCTTGGTCGCGCCCGCCGGCGCCCATCCCGGTGAGGCGCACACGGCCGCGCCCGGCTCGCTCATCGGGCACGGGCTCTTCGGCGGCCTCGCGGGAACGGCCCAGGCCGACGCCGCCGCGGCGCTGACGCGGGTCGCCACCCCGCGCCAGGCGCCGACGCCGGCCGGACCGTGCACCGAGGACGCGGCGAAGTCGATGCCGGTCGGCGAGGGCCACAACCACGCCGACATCAAGCAGCACGCGTTCGCCTGCCGCATGGAGCAGGTCGCCTTCGAGTCGCTCACCGCGCAGCTGAAGGACCGCCCGAACGTGATCCTCGGCGAGATGGACATCAAGGCCGACATCGCCGCCGTCGCGATCACCTACCCGCAGGGCGGGGTGCTCTTCTTCGACGTCTCCGATCCCGCCAAGCCGCGCTTTCTCTCGCGCTACGACGCGACGGAGTGCGACCAGCTGCTCGAGGACATCAACTGCGGCGCGTTCGTCGACCTCTCGGCCGACGGGAAGACGGCGTACCTGTCGATCCAGAAGCTGACGCTGCTGCCGACGTTGCCGCTGAACCTCAACGCGCTCAACCAGAGCGGGCCGGGCGTCGACGTCATCGACATCGCCAACCCGCGCAAGCCGGTCAGGACGATGTTCTATCCCATCCTCGGGCTCGGCGGCGTGCACACGGTGCGCTCGCACACGATCCCGGCCGGCCCCTCCGGCGCCGGCCGGCCGCGCGCCGCGGGCGAGTACGTCATCTCCAACCAGAACGGCGTCGGGATCGACATCGCGAAGGTCACGAAGGTCGCCGGCAAGCGGATCCTGACCACGGTCCGCCAGCTCGGCACGATCAACCTCGCCGCGACGATCCAGAACAACGAGGTTCACGACACGTTCATCCAGAACGACCCGCTCGACGGCCGAACGTACCTCTACAACGCGGCCGGCTTCGCGACCGGCTTCAACGTCTACGACATGACCGACCCGGCGAAGATCAAGCAGGTCGCCGAGTGGGACCCGACGCCCGAGTGCGAGAACGACTGGTACGCGCACACGATCGACGTCACGCACAAGGATGGCCGGCGCTACGTGACGATGCCCGCCGAGATGCTGCTGATGATCGACCCGCAGTCGCCCAGCGGGCTGTCGGAGATGTCCGAGGGCGACAAGTACAACGGCTGCGGCAACTTCGTCGGCAACGGCGACAAGCCCGGGCCGCTGTGGATCGTCGACGCGACGGACTTCTCCAAGCTCGGCCCGGCGAACGACAAGAAGTCACCGGACGAGGCCCTGCGCACCGACGCCGAGCTGAAGCGCAACTCGCTCGACGCGCTCGTGGCGACGTGGACGAACCCCGCCGGCCGCGCCGGCGGCTCGCTGACGTTCTCGCCGCACAACCAGCAGATCGTCGGCGACAAGATCTACCTCTCGCACTACCACGGCGGCGTCTACGTCCTCGACGCCTCGGCCGCGTTCTCCGGCAAGCGCGAGCGCCCCAAGGAGGTCGGCTTCATCGTCCCGCACGACGAGCGCACGCGGCCGCTGCTCGGCCAGCCGACGCTGACCGGCCTGCTGGGGCGCTTCTTCACCGACTTCCCGCTCGGCCGGCCCGAGGTGTGGGACATGGTCCACTACAAGGGCCACGTCCTGGCCTCGGACATGACCGGCGGCTTCTACTCGCTGACCTACGACGACAGCCCGCTGCCGCTGTGCGCCGATCGCAAGCGGCCGTCCTCCGTGTTCAGCCGCAAGAGCTCGTCGATCCGCGCGACGCGGATCCTGCTGCGCGGCACCGCGAGCGACCGCGGCTGCAAGGCCGACGCCAAGACGCGCGAGCGCGCGGGCACACTGCGCAAGGTCGCGGTGGCTGTCGCGCTGAAGGCCGGCACGCGCTGTCGCTTCCTCAGCAAGAAGGGCACGCTGGGCGCCGCGCGAAGCTGCAGGAAGCCGGTGTTCGTCACCGCGCGCGGCAACAAGAAGTGGCGGCTGGAGCTGCGCGGCGCGTTCCGGCCGGGCACCTATGCAGTGAGCGTTCGGCCGACGGACTCCGCGGGGAATCGCGGGCCGACGAAGACGGCGACGCTGCGCCTGCGCGCAGCCCGCCGTTAGCAGCGCTCCAAGCAACACGTCGGGTTTGAACGCCTAGCCCTTTCCTCGATGCGCTTCGTGCGGAAGCCGGGGCCGGACCCAGCGCCGTCCCGGCGGCATCGACTCACGCTCACGCTGAGCCTGTTCGCGTTCGCCTGCGCCTTCGTCGTGCAGTCGCGGGGCTGGGCGCAGACGTCGTACATGGCGCTCTCCAAGGCGCTCTCCCAGGGCTCACCGCAGATCGACCGCTGGCACTAGCGCGCGTTGATCGCGAGCGCGTGCAACCGGCGGGTCATCGGCTCGGGCAGGCCCTCGAAGCGCATCGCGTAGACGCCGGGGCGTTCCTCGCAGATCACGCGGGCACGGCCGTTGAGGCGCATGTCGAGGCCGGGCAGGTCGAAGCCCACCGTCTCGTCGGGCCGGAGCGGGCGGGGGCTGCGGATGCGCATCCCGCGCGGTCCGAGTTCGAGCGTCTGCGCCGGGATCGGCGAGCCGATCGTGCGCCGCAGCGTGCAGGGCAGCGTGATCTGCGCGCGGGGGGCGCGGATCTCCACTGGTGCAACGCTCATCGCCGGCATCGTCGTCCTCTCATGGATTACGCCCGTTGGAAGGGCGTCGACACAGTGTGACCAATCGTTGAGTCATACCGCGTCCAGCCCCGCATTCGTCCAGTCTGCGGGACGCTGCGTACGATCGTTGTGATGGTCGTCACGGTCAGGCTGCTCGGCGAACTGCAGGCGCGGGCTCGGGGTCAGGTGGTCCCGCCGCCGGCGCATCCACAGGGCAGTGCGCTGCTGGCATGGCTGGCGCTGCACCCCGGCGAGCACGACCGCGGCCCGCTCGCGGCGCTGTTGTGGCCAGACCTCGCGCCGTCGGGTGCGCGGACCGCTCTGCGCAGCGCGGTCTGGGCGCTGCGGCGCGCGCTCGGCCCGGACGAGGCAGAGGTGCTCGCCGGGCGCACGACGATCGGCCTGCGCTGCGTGACGGACCTGCAGGAGTTCGAGACCCTGCTGGAGGCGGGCGACACGGCGGGCGCCCTGGCGCGGGGCCGCGGG
Source organism: uncultured Actinomycetes bacterium (assembly GCA_963742745.1). Classification (GTDB taxonomy): domain Bacteria; phylum Actinomycetota; class Thermoleophilia; order Solirubrobacterales; family Solirubrobacteraceae; genus CADCVQ01. The sequence goes on along the minus strand of CAVUND010000001.1, from coordinate 44,631 downwards.
CGGCTGCTTGCCGGTCTCGACGAGCACGCGTGGGTGCTGGCGGCGCGGGCCGAGCACGAGGCGCGGATGGCGGCGCTGGGTGAGGCGGCGGCAGTCTCGCGAACACCGCGCTGATCGCCGGCGACCGGACGGGCGCAATCCAACGTCCTTGACCCGCCGCCTGTGCGGGTTCTCGTGCAGCGGACGGCGCCACCATTCGCCTTGGACGTGCGCGACAATCCACCGCGGTGACCGTGACGCTGACCACGCCCGGGCTGCGCCTCCTCGAGCACGAGCTCGCGGTCCCGCTGGACCACGCCCGGCCCGACGGCGAGCAGATCACGATCTTCGCGCGCGAGGTGGCCGACCTCGAGGGACTCGACCGCCCGCCGCTGCTGTTCCTGCAGGGCGGTCCGGGTCACGAGGCGGCGCGCCCGACCCGCCATCCGAGCAGTCCCGGCTGGCTGGACCGTGCGCTGCGCGACTTCCGGGTGGTGCTGCTCGACCAGCGCGGCACCGGCCGCTCGACGCCCGTCGGCACGCTGCCCGGCCGCACGCCGGCCGAGCAGGCGGCCTACCTGACGCACTTCCGCGCCGACGCCATCGTGCGCGACGCGGAGTGCCTGCGCCGCGCGCTCGGCATCGAGCGCTGGAGCGTGCTCGGCCAGAGCTTCGGCGGCTTCTGCGTCGTGACCTACCTGTCGCTGGCGCCGGAGGGCCTGCGCGAGGCGTTCGTCACCGGCGGGCTGCCGCCGCTCGGCAACCGCATCGACGACGTGTACACCGCGACCTATGCCAGCACGCTGGCCGCTTCGCGGCGCCATTACGAGCGCTATCCGGGCGACCGGGCGCGGGTGCGCGCGCTGCTGGAGCGCGTGGAGGGCGAGGACCTGCGCCTGCCCTCCGGCGACCGCCTGACGGCACGCCGCCTGCGCCAGCTCGGCGGGCTGCTCGGGATGGGCGCGGGCTCGGAGAGGCTGCACTACCTCCTCGAGCTGGAGCCCGGCTCGCCGATGTTCCGCCACGACGTCGAGACCGCGGTCGCGTTCGCGCGCAACCCGCTCTACGCGATCCTCCACGAGTCCAGCTGGGCCGACGGCGGCACGACCGGCTGGTCGGCGCAACGCGTGGCGCCCGCCGACTACGACGCCGAGCCCGAGCTTCTCACCGGCGAGCACGTCTTTCCCTGGATGTTCGAGGACTACGGCGCGCTCCTCCCGCTGCGCGAGGCCGCCGATCTGCTCGCCGCGAACGACTGGCCGAGGCTGCACGACCCGGCCCGGCTGGCCGCCAACGAGGTGCCGGTGGCGGCCGCGATCTACGCGGAGGACATGTACGTCGAGCGCGCGTTCTCGGAGGAGACCGCCGCGGCGATCAGGGGGCTGCGCCCATGGCTGACGAACGAGCTTCACCACGATGGCGTGCGGGTCGGCGGCGACCGCGTGCTCGGCCGGCTCATCGACATGGTGCGCGGACGGGTCTGAGCGATGGGGCGCTCGACTCGCGTTCCCCAAGCCGGTCGCACGTCGGTGAAGGAATCTGCCACGTTGCCATTGCTTGCGGCGGCCGACGGGAGTAGCGTCGCCCCGACGAGGCGGCAGGCTTCGCGTGGCGTTCACCGCTGCGGATTGGCGCGCCGCGCACGTCACTGTCTGCAGACGAATGCCGCCCAAGGAGAGCCATGCCAGTCACATCTGTCGGATCGACCCCCTTCAACAACTCCGTAGCCGCGCCGGCCGCTGCTTCGGCGCCGCCGGAGGTCGCGGCGAGGCCCGCCGGCGGTGTCGTCGGACACGGCGTGACGCGCCTCATGGACTACCGGTTTGGAGCCGGCCTGAACGCGCCGTTCATCCCGGGGACCCCCCCGCCGAGGGGAGAGACCGCTGAGGGCCACGGTGGTCACAGGGGGAGGATCTCGATCCGGTAGCGCCGCGCTCAGCCGGCCCGTGGCCGGCGTGCGCCGTGCGATGACGCTCGGGCTCTGTGCCGGCACCTGCATGGCGTCGGCGTAGAGCTGGTCAGTTTCGGGACCTCGCCAACGAGCCGGCCCGACCACCGTCGCTGATCCGGCGGCGGTGTGTCATGTCGAGCACGAGTCGCGGCGTGCGCAACCGGCCGACCGAGCGCAGCCACCGGCGGGGCGGATAGGCCAGTCGCACGACGAAGTAGTTCGCAAACTCGACGAGCGCCACCAGCCAGACCGCCACGAGCGCCGCCGTGACTACGCCTTCATCGGGCGCCCACACGATGACGCCGATGATTCCGACCACCAGCAGGACGGCGTCCACCACGCGGAATACGCGGTAGAGCGTCGCCAGGCCGGTGGGCATCGGCCGTCGTCCCAGCCAACAACGGGCCAGAAGCCAGTAGGCACCCGCCTGGACCAGGATGATCAGCAGCGGGGTGAGCGCTGCCCACAGCGCGATCCGGCCGTCGGGCCCGCTCTCGTTCGCGATGTCGGTGGCGACCGCGACATAGGCGAACACCGCCGCCGCCGCGAGCTCGCCAGCGCCGAGACGCAGATACAGCCGCAGCAGAACGTCGCGGTGGTGATCGCCCGGCGACATGAGGGCGGGAGTACCCGCGGGCCACGGTTTCCCGGCGCCCGGCGCGATGGTCGCGTCGGGCTGTACCTAGGGTCCCTATCGACCGCGCCGGCCGAGTCACAGGATGGAGTCCACCAGTTCAACTCCTCCGGAGGACTCCGACATGATCGTCACCACCAAGGCTCGTACCGCCCTCACCGTCATCGCCGCTTCACTGAGCCTCGCCGCGCTCACCGGCGCCGCTCTGGCCACCACCCACACGGACGGGGCGCCGGGCGCGGCGAACGCCTATAACTGGGACATCCCAGCCGGGACGGCGTCGCCGTCGGCCTGAGCGGTGCTTCGGCCGGGCGTCGCCGATCGCCGCCCGGCCGCTTCATCTCACGCTTCGGTACTTGAGGTGGGTGACGCCGGGCGCCTCGACGGCCCGGACCTGCTCGAGCTGCACCTGCGCGTCGCGGAGGTTGTCGAAGAGGCGAGCACCGTCGCCGAGCACCAGCGCAACGACGTGGAGCTCGAGTTCGTCCAGCAGCCCGGCCGCCAGGTACTGCTGCGCGACCTGGGCGCCGCCCCAGAGCTTGACGTCCTTGCCGCCGGCCGCCTCCCTGGCCTGTTCGAGCGCGGACTCGATTCCATCGGTGACGAAGTGAAACGTGGTCCCGCCCTCCATCACCACGGGGTCACGCGGGTGATGGGTGAGGATGAACACGGGGTGGTGGTAGGGAGGCTCGTCGCCCCACCAGCCCGTCCACTGCTCGTCGCCCCAGGTCCCGCCGCCGATCGGGCCGAACATGTTCCGGCCCATCACGCTGGCCCCGATGCTCTCCATCGATTCCTCGAAGACCCGCGTGCTCTCGTTGGCCTCGCCGTCCTGCTTGTCGTGGGCTTGGCGCCAGGCGGCCAGCGGAACGACCCAGTCGTGGAGCCGCTCGCCACCCTCGCCGAGCGGGTTCTCCTCGCTCTGGTTCGGGCCCGCGACGAAACCGTCCACGGAGATCGAGATGTGACACCTAAGCTTGGACATCGTGCCTCCTCAGTAGGCGGCCGCTGCGGCCGCAGGTTGCTGTCTCAACGCGTGTTGACTCGCCGGTACCCGAAGACTCATCGCGGCTGCCCGACCAACGCCTGGGGCGCGTGATGTCGAGCGCGCGAGGATGAGCCGCTCCTACGACGTCGTGGTCGTCGGTCTCGCGGCGATGGGCAGCGCGGTCGTGTACCAGCTCGCCAAGGCGGGTGCCCGCGTGCTCGGGATCGACCGGTTCGCGCCGCCTCATGTCCATGGCTCGTCGCACGGAGACTCCAGGATCACACGGCTCGCCGTCGGGGAGGGCGCGGCGTACGTCCCGCTCGCGATCCGCTCACACGCGCTGTGGCGTGAGATCGAAGCCCTCACGGGCGAAGCGCTGCTGACCGTCACCGGCGGCGTCGTGATCTCCGTCCCCGGCGGTCGTGGGCAGCACGGCGCCGACGACTTCCTCGCGACGACGATCACCACCGCGCGGGCACACGGCATCGCGCACGAGGTGCTCGACGGCGCCGCATTGGCTGAGCGCTTCCCGCCGTTCGCGCCGGACGGCGATGAGCGCGGCATGTTCGAGCCGAGCGCCGGCTTCGTCAGGCCCCAAGCCGCCGTCGCCGCGCAACTGCGCTTGGCGCGCGAGCACGGCGCCAACCTCAGAACCGGCGAGCGGGTCATTTCGGCCGGCGGACGCCGTGTCGTCACCGATGCCGGGGCGTACACCGCAGAGACGATCGTGCTGGCCGCTGGTCCCTGGCTCACCGAGCTGCGCCCCGAGCTCGCTTCGGCGTTCACCGTGTCGCGGCAGGCGCTGCACTGGTTCGAGCTCGCGCCCGGCACCTACGAGGCCCACCGCGACCTGCCCGTCTTCATCTGGATCACCGGAGACGGTCCCGAGGAGTTCTTCTACGGATTTCCGGCGATCGATGGACCCGACGGTGGGCTCAAGGTCGCATCGGAGCAGTTTCAGGCCAGGCGGCCCGGCGTCCCGGCAGCTTCCCACATGCCACGTCGGCGCGATCTCGGTCGGAGTGGTGGCGATCGGACTCCCGGCCATGCCCGCCTCAGGAACACGCACGCCCGTTCGTCTCCGTTTCGACGGCGGTGAGGACGATCGGCTGCGGGGAGCGACGCTACGTCGGGCTGGGCATGCGATCGACGTGCGATGGAGCGGCGGGTAGGCGCACCGTGACGCTGAGCCCGCCGGCGGCCCGGGGGGTGAGGGTGAGGGTTCCGTCGTGGGCTTGGGTGATGCTCTTGACGATGGCCAAGCCGAGGCCGACGCCTGCGTGGTCGGCGCGTATGCGTTCGGCGCCGCGTCGAAACGGCTCGACGAGCGTGGAAGCCAGCTGTGGGGTGAGCTTCTTGCCGGTGTTCTCGACGGTGAGCGCCACGCTCTCGTCGTGAACGCTGGTGGTGACCCACACGCTGCCCTGCTCAGGCAGATTGTGGACGATCGCGTTGTGCACGAGGTTCGTCGTCATCTGCAGCAGGAGGGCGGGTGAGCCGATGGTGGGCGTCATGTCGCCGGTTGTCTGGATGGTGACGCCGCGCTCTTCTGCGAACGGGAGGAGCGTCTCGGTGGCTTCCTCCGCCATGAGGGACAGGTCGGCTTGCTCTCGGACGAAGGACCGCTGGTCGGCGCGACTGAGCAGGAGCAATGCTTCGGTGAGATCGATGGCTCGGGCGTTGACGGCGTGGAGGCGTTCGACGAGCTCGCCGTTGTCGCGGTTCGGATCCATGCGGGCCACGTCGAGCAGCGTTTGCGTGATCGCCAGCGGGGTGCGCAGTTCGTGGGAGGCGTTGGCTGCGAATCTCTGCTGTTCGGCGACGTGCGCCTCGAGCTGCGCGAGCATCGCGTCGAAGGCGTCGGCGAGCTCACGGAACTCGTCTCTGCGGCCCGGGAGCCGGATGCGGTGGCCGAGCGATCCGGTCGCGGCCACGCGCGTGGCGTCGGTGATGCGCGTCAGGGGGGCGAGCATCTGGCCGGCGAGAAGCCACCCTCCCACCAGGCTGAACACGAGCAGGAACCCCAACATGAGGGCCGCCTTCGGAACGAAGGCGCGCAGGAGGTCGGAGCGATTGGGAACGTTGGGGCTGGGTCCCGTCAGGACCACGCGGTCGGGCACGTAGCGCAGCAGGAACACCCACACGACGGCGAGCAGCAAGGCACCCGCGAGCATGGTCAACCCGGCGTAGCTGAGGGTGAGCTTGAGGCGAGCACTCAACCCCGGGGCTCTATCCACGGTCTTCTCCATCTCGCGCGGTGTCCGGTTGGGTCTCGATGCGGTATCCGGCACCGGCCACGGTGGCGATGATCCCGGGTTCGCCGAGCCGTTTGCGCAGTCCCGAGACCGTGATGCGCACGGCGTTGGTGAACGGATCGGCGTTCTGATCCCACGCCCGTTGCAGGAGCTCCTCGGCGCTGACGACACCGCCTTCGGCCGCGACGAGGACCTCGAGCACGGCGAACTGCTTGCGGGTCAGCGCGATGTGGCGATTGTCGCGGTAGACCTCGCGGCGGAACGGATCCAACCGCAGGCCTGCGATCTGGAGCACGGGCGGCCGGTTGTGCGCGCGCCTGCGGTCGAGCGCCCTGAGGCGGAGCACGAGCTCATGGAGCTCGAACGGCTTGGTGAGGTAGTCGTCGGCGCCGAGCTCGAACCCTGTGGTCTTGTCGTCGAGCCGGTCGGCAGCGGTCAGCATGAGGATCGGCATACCGCTGCCGGAGGCGACGATGCGTCCGGCGATCTCGTCACCGGTGGGACCGGGAACGTCGCGGTCGAGGACGGCGATGTCGTAGGCGTTGACGCTCAGCAGCTCCAGAGCGGTATCGCCGTCGCCTGCGATGTCCGCCGCGATGGCTTCCAGGCGTAGGCCGTCGCGGATGGCCTCCGCCATGTAGGGCTCGTCCTCAACGAGCAGCACGCGCATGCGCCGATGCTACGGCCGGCGCATATCGTCGGCATATCGAAAACCACATACGTGCGGGCAACACCACGCTGCCTTCAATGGCGGCGTGGCCTACAGCGACCCCGCACCAGTAACGATCTACCGCACGCGGATGCGTTGGGGCCGCGTCGCCGGCCTGCTGATCGTCATCACGGCGATCGTCTTCGTCGGCCGCCAGCTGCCGGAGTCCTCGTCATCGACGGTCGCAGCACCCATCCACGCCCTGCGCGGCGAGCTCCGGGACCTTCGCCGCGAGCACCGCGGCGCGCTCGGCGAGGCCGACGGTGCCCTCCCGGACGGCACCACCGTCTTCGACGACGGGGTGCCAGGTGTGGCCAAGCTCGATCCTGATCTGCTCGGGGCCCTGCGCCGGGCGGCGACCGATGCCGCGCCAGTCGGCGTCGCGTTCGTCGTGGACAGCGGCTGGCGTTCGCAGGCCTACCAGCAGCAATTGCTCGACGACGCGATCTCGAGGTACGGCTCAGAGCACGAAGCGGCCCGGTGGGTCGCCACGCCCACCACCTCCGCTCACGTGTCGGGGGACGCGGTCGACGTCGGGCCTTCCGATGCTGCGGCGTGGCTGTCCGAGCACGGCGCCGCGTACGGGCTGTGCCGGATCTACGGCAACGAGCCCTGGCACTACGAGCTGCGGGCCGACGCCGGCGACCACGGATGCCCTCCCATGTACCCGGACCCTACGAGCGATCCGAGGATGCAGGCGTGAACAACATGAGGAGGAGCCGGCCGCTGATTGCCGTTGCGTCGAGAGCTTCCCGGATCCCACCCGGAGTCGCCCTCGTCGACACGACGCGAATCCCGTCCACGGACAGCGAGGGTGGTTGGTAGCGGCGCTGCCCGCGGGAGCCGCGCGGCCTCACATGCCGTCCCTCCGAATACCCGGTCCGGCGAGCGCTGATGACTCGGACGCGGTGTCAGTCGGTCTCCTCGCGGGCGCGCCGGTAGCGCTCGTAGATCACGCGCGAACCGAACGTCCTCGTCTCGACCAGGTCCAGCGTGACGTCCTCGGTGCACGCGCGCCAGGCGCCTGGGCGGGCTGGAGCGCGCGCGGCGCGCACGCTGAGCCGTCGCAGCCTGCTGGGCGAACAGCCAAGGGAGCGGCGTTACTCTCTCTCCGCGGTGCGAAACGCTATGAATGCTGTGCTCGGGGCATGAGCCGCGACGAGGATCCTGCCGCACGTGGCGCGGGGCGTCTGCGAACGCTCGAGGATCTCGGCGACCTGACCGGCGCCCGCGTCCTGCTGCGCGCCGAGTTCAACGTGCCGATGAGCGCCGTTGGCGAGGTCGCCGACGACACCCGCCTGCGTCTCACGCTGCCGACGATCGCCGCGCTGCGCGAGCGCGGCGCGCGGGTGCTGCTCGTCGCCCACCTCGGCCGGCCGCGCGAGCGTGAGCCGTCGCTGTCGCTGCGGCCGGTGGCCACGCGCCTCGCCCAGCTGCTCGGCGAGGACGTCGCGTTCGCGCCCGACCTCGAGCACGTCGTCGACGGCGACGTCGTGATGCTCGAGAACATCCGCTTCGAGGCCGGGGAGACCGACAACGATCCGGCGCTCGCCGCGCGGCTCGGCGCGCTCGCCGACGCCTACGTCAACGATGCCTTCGGCAGCGCGCATCGCGCCAACGCGTCGACGGTCGGGGTCGCGGACCACGTCGCGCGCTCCGCGGCCGGGCTCCTGTTCGAGCGCGAGATCACGATGCTGGAGACCGTCTTGCGCGCCCCCGCGCGTCCGCTGGTGGGCGTGCTCGGAGGCGCGAAGGTGGCCGACAAGATCGGCGTCATCGAGCGCCTGCTCGGGCTGGCCGACACGCTGCTGATCGGCGGCGGGATGAGCTATCCGTTTCTCGCCGCGCAGGGGCATGGCGTGGGTGACTCGCTGTGCGACGCCGAGGGCGTCGCGATCGCGCGGCGCCTGCTCGAGGACACCGGTGGCCGCCTGCGCCTGCCCCTCGACCTCGTCGTCGCCGATCACTTCGCGGTCGACGCGCGATCGCGTGTCGTCGACGCCGACGGCATCGAGGCGGGCTGGATGGGGATGGACATCGGGCCGCGGACGCGCGCGGCCTACGCCGACGTGATCCAGCGCGCCGGCACCGTGTTCTGGAACGGCCCGGTCGGTGCGTACGAGCTCGAGCCGTTCGCGGCCGGCACCCGCGCCATCGCCGAGGCGATGGGTCGCAGCGACGCGACGACGGTCGTCGGCGGCGGCGATCTCGTCGGCGCGCTCCAGCGCTTCGGCCTCGGCGACCGCGTGACCCACATCTGCACCGGCGGCGGCGCCAGCCTCGAGTTCATCGAGGGTCGCGTGCTGCCGGCGTACGCGGCACTGGCCGAGTGACGCTCCCGGCGGACGACGTTCATGGCGGCGGCAATCTGAAGCGCCACCACGCGATCATCAGGGCGATCGCAGCGACCGCGAGTCATAGCGAGACCCCACCGCCGCCGCGCGATCGCGCCCGACCGGTGAAACGCTCAACGGAACGCCGCCGTCGCAGCCGGCTCTCCCGCTGGTGCTCCCAGCAGAAGCGCGGTCTGCGAGATTGCGACCCTACGTTGCACCCGGAGGCAGGCATATGACACGCACACGGATCCACAACCTCTCCATCTCGCTGGACGGCTTCGCCACCGGGGAGGGCCAGAGCGCGGACGCGCCCATCGGGCATGCCGGAAGACGGCTGCACGAGTGGCTGATAGCCACGCGCTTCGGTGCGCCGATCGTGGGATTGGCGGGAGGCAGCGCGGGCACCGACGATGCACTCGCCCAGCAGCACGAGCCTGGGATCGGCGCCGAGATCATGGGTGCCGGGAAGTTCGGTCCGCCGGGCTGGCAGGACGACGCCGACTGGAGAGGGTGGTGGGGCCCCAACCCGCCCTTCCACACGCCGACGTTCGTGCTCACCCATCGGCCGGGTCCGCCGCTCGAGATGGAGGGCGGCACCACCTTCCACTTCCTCGACGCCTCACCGGCTGAGGCGCTCGACATCGCGCGCAAGGCGGCAGGCGGGCAGGACGTGCGCATCGGCGGTGGGCCGACCATGGCGCGCGACTTCATCGCGGCGGGCCTCGTCGACCACATCCACCTGGTCCAGGTGCCGATCGTGCTCGGCCGCGGGGTGCGGCTGTGGGACGGCCTCGAAGCGCTCGAGGCGGATTACGTCATCGAGGCGGTCTCGACGCCCAGCGGCGTCACGCATCTCACGTTCACGCGATGACCCCCAGTCCGCGGTCAGGGTCGGCGCGCGCGTCGTCACCGCCCGTCCATATCTCGATCGCCGGGGCACGTTTTCCGCGATATCCGCGTACAACGTGCGCCACCCCGTCGCGCATGCGGATCGCCACGGTCTCGGCAACGGCCGTGTGGCGAGCGCTACCGCTCTCGCCCGATTGCGGTAATCGCGCTCGGCGCGGCCAGTCCGTCAGCGGGAGGTCCGCAGGCGTCCCCACGGCGGCGCACCCGAAGGGTGGTGTCCTTCGGAAGCCGCCGATCGACGCTGGTGCGTGATCCACGGCGGGGATTCGCCGCGAGGATCGGAGATTCAGGCTGAACCATCACCGCCGGCGCGAGCGCGCGCGGCGGATCAACGGGCGCCCGATCCCCTCAGGACGCACACGCGCCCGAACGGCTCGGCGCCGCACGTCCACGTCCGCAGCGCTCAACGAGCGCCTGAGGAGCGGTCGCGACGCTCGAAATCCCATGCGTGGTGACGCTGGGGGTTTTCGCGGCGGCCCGGAGCGCTTATCCTCCCGCCGTGGCGCGCTTTGAGCTCAGCGAGCGGTGGTGCAGCTGGAAGGGTGTCGACGTGATCTTCGACGCGGCCCGGGCGGCGATCGACGCCGGGCCGCTGGATCCGGCGATCTGCGAGGTCATCTTCGACGAGGAGTACGACCCGTTCACGGTCTACACGCTCGAGGAGGGGCACGACCATCTCCGGCGCAACCGCTTCCACTCGATGGAGATCATCGTCTCCCACATCGACGAGGACGAGGCGCGCGTCACGCTGTTCTACAGCGGCGACCGGCTGCAGCTCAACGGCTACGGCAACGACTGGACGCGCGCTCGCGCCGCCTACGACGCCGCGCAGGCCGAGCTCGCCGGCCACTTCGGGATCACGACGTTCAAACTCCCGACGCTGCCTCGCGACACGGTCGGCGAGACGCGCAAGCGCCTCGTCATCGAGGAGCTCGAGGCGGCGCTCGAGAACGTCGACTCCGGGCTCGACGATCGCTGAGTTCGTCTAGCCCGCGTCGTCGAGCGCGCGCTGCAGCTGCGTGCGCTCGCGGCGATGGCACTCAACCCGGTCCGGCAGGCCGACCCCCTCGGCGCCTTCGAGGTGCGTCTCGGCCAGCTCGCGGACCGTCATCTCCCGGCCGGCAGCAGGAGAACCCACCACCGCCGCACGGCCATCCCCATGCCGAGGTGCGTGGCCGCGAGCAGCACCGCCAGTGCCCAGCTGTCGTCGCGGCCGTCGGGCGCGATCAGCGTCTGGGTGCCGCGCTGAACCCCTGGACCTGACGGCCCGCCGAGCCTAGGATCGCAACCGATGGCCGACGTCCCACCGCTGCGCCCGCGCCACCACCCGCCGGTCGCGGGCGAGATCAGCCGCACCGACGCCGACCTGCCCGCCGACGCGCGCCGCGCGCGCCTGCGCACGGCGGCCGTCGCGGCCTCGATCTCCGGTACCCGGCCCGCGTCGCCCTCGCTCGTGGCCAGCGCGCAGGGCGCCATCGCGCGGCTGCTGCTGACGATTCCCAGCTACGCCGCCGCGGGCGGCGAGGCCAACCCGTACGGCGCCGTCTACCGTGACCTCGTCGCCAAGCTGCCGCGCGAGAGCGAGCTGGTGATCCTCACCCACGAGGCGGCCGAGCGCGACGTCCGCGCCTGGCTCGCCGCGGCCGGTCGCGGCGACGACGCCCACGACACCATCGTCGCGACCGACGACTTCCTCGGCTTCTCGGTCTGGGCCGAGGACGCCTACGTCGTCATCGCCGACGACGGCGGCCATGCCTTCGTCGAGCCGGCCGCCTTCCCGCGCTACGGCGACGCGCTCGTCGCCGACCAGGTCAGCACGGCGGCGCAGCTCGGCCTCTTCCAGGCGCCGCTGCACCTGCAGGGCGGCAACGTCCTCATCGGCGACGACTTCTTCTTCATCGGCATCGACTACCCGCTGCTGACGTTCGAGGAGGGCATCCTCACCGCGCCCGACCAGGACGGCGAGGATGCGCTGCTGCGCGAGGTCTACCGCCGCTATCTCGACGCCGAGCGCACGTTCGTCCCCGTCGGCACGACGCTGCCGGTGCCGGCCGCCGCGCGCCGCGAGTTCCGGCTCGGCGGCACCACCTGGGTCGAGGAGCTCTACGCCGGCAATGCCCCCGGCACACGCCAGCCGATCTTCCACATCGACATGTTCGTCAGCCTCGCCGGGCGTGGCGACGACGGCCGCTACCGCGTGCTCGTGGGCGACCCGCGCGAGGCCGCGCGGCTGACCGGCGTGCCGCTGCAGCCGCACGCGATGGCGCCCGTCTTCGACGACATCGCACGTGACCTCTCACGGCGCGGCTTCGCCGTCACGCGGACGCCGCTGCCGCTCGTCTACTCCGACGACGAGCAGGCGCGCGTGCGCTCCTGGTACTTCGCGACGTCCAACAACGTCCTCGTCCACGCCCCCGAGGGCGCGCGGCCGACGGTCTTCATCCCGACCTACGCCCACGGGCCGTTCGCCGACGAGCTGTCGGCGACCGATCGCCGCAACGCGGAGATCTGGGGGGAGCTCGGCTACGACGCCGTCGGGCTGGGCGACTTTCATCCCTTCGCGATCAACCTCGGCGCAGCGCACTGCATCAAGAAGTACCTTGCGCGCGGCTGAGCGCCCACTTCGCGTGCGGCGCCGGGCCGTGGGGTAGCGCCCCGAGAACGACCAACCGAACTTGACTGGAGCACCGATGGCGACGAGCGAACAGATCATCACGGCTGACCCGGAGAAGATCCGCGCGTGGGCGCAGGAACGCGGCGCGGAGCCGATGAAGAAGCGCGGCACGGGCCACAGCGCGATGGACCCGGCGGTCCTCGGCCTCGCGTTTCCCGAGGGCAGGGAGGACGCGTCGCTCGAGCCGTTCGGCTGGGACGAGTGGCTCAACGAGCTCGACGAGCAGCGCCTCGCGGCGGTGCTGGGGGGCGAGGGTGCGGCCAGCACGATCAAGGTCGTGCGCCGCGACCGGGTCGTGATGACGGCGACGGACGAGTAGCCGTCAGCCGCGCGAGCGGGCGCCGACGCCCGTCAGGAACTCGCGCAGACGCAGCGGGCCGGCGCCGCCGGGCTGCAGCGGGGCGGTGTCGAGCCCGTCGCCACGGCGCATCGCGTCGATGAGCTCGAGCAGCGCCTCGCCGGCGGTGCGCGTCGGGGCCCAGCCGAGCTCCTCGCGCGCACGCGTGGTGTCCATCAGCGGGACGCCGAGCGCGAGGTCCAGCCAGCCCGGCGGGGTCGGCTGCAGGCGCAGCTTCCACGACGCGTCCACGACCGCCCGCAGCACGCGCGGCGGCACCGGCACCGGCCGCGCGTCGAGCAGCCGGGCGAGCTCGGGCGGGTCCAGTACGGGCTCGGCGGCGACGTTGAACGCGCCGCGCACGTCGCGCACCACCGCGAGGCGGTAGGCCTCGCCGACGTCGAAGGAATGCACGCCCTGAAAGCGCAGGCGCTCCATCGCCGGGACGACCGGGATGAAGCGGCGGCGCAGCAGCGGCGTCGGCAACAGCGGCCCGGCGAACAGCCGCCGGATGCCCGAGGCGGCCTCGCCCTTGAAGATCAGCCCCGGCCGCAGGCGCACCACGCGGACGTCCGGATGGGCGGCCTCGAAGCCGTCGAGGATCGTCTCGACGTCGGCCTTGTCACGCGAGTAGAACGAGGTCGGGATGCCTCCCGTCGGCCAGCTCTCGTCGACGCGACGGTCCTTCGGGCCGGGCGAGTAGGCCCCCACCGAGGAGGCGTAGACGAGCGCCCGCACGCCGGCTGCCGCGGCCGCCTCGAACACGCGCCGGGAGCCGTCGACGTTGACGCTGCGCGTCGTGGCCCGGTCGCGCGAGGGCTGGATCAACCACGCGAGGTGCACGACCGCGTCCGCGCCCTGAAACGCCCGCACGAGGTCGTCGGTCACGACATCGGCGCAGACCCACGTGGTGCGGGAAAAGGAGACCTGCGGCCGACGGCGCGCGATGCCGACGATCTCGTCGATCGACGGGTCGGCGCTCAGCGCGCGCAGCACGCTGGTGCCGACGTTGCCGGTGGCACCGACGACGGCGACGCGCATCAGGTGCGCGCCGCGGGCGGCGCGGACGGTTTTGGAAGCGCAGACATCACAGGGGTCCGGAGTACCCGGCTCCCGGTCGCGTGAACGTGATCGTCGTGACCGGGCCGCGGGTAGCAGGGTGCCAACCATGGACACACCGGACGAGAGGCTGCCGATGACGAGCGACGAGCACGAGAAGGCCCCACCGCACGACAGCGAGGCGGAGGAGCCCCTGGGTCCGATGACCCCGGACGACGAGACCGAGCTCGGCGACACGCCCGAGGCGCACGACGAGATCTCCCCGCACGACCTGCCGCCCGACCATCCCGGTCGCCATGAGGCCGAGCGCATGTCCGGCGGCGAGGAGGGAACGACGCGCGGAAACATCTGACGCGGCTGCCGGCGCGCCGCCGCGGCGGCGCGCTGGCAGACTTGCGTCCCGTGGACCCCCCGCAGACCCAGCTGCTGCTGCCCGACGGCGTCACCGCCGCAGCGGCCGCCGACCAGCTCGCCGGGCACGTCGCGGTCGTCACGCAGCGCGCCCACCGCACCGATCGCACGTTCTGGGACACCTTCGACGGGCGCCTGCACGCGGCCGGTCTCGCGCTCGTCGACACCGGCAGCCGCTTCGCGCTGACCGAGGCCGCCGGCTACGCCGAGCGCGCCGCCGAGGACCACCCGCGCGGCCTGCGTCGCCTCGCGCTGGCCGACCTGCCGGCGGGCGAGCTGCGCGCGCAGCTCGAGCCGCTCGTCGAGATGCGCGTCCTGACGCCGGTGGTGCGGGTGCGCACCCGCCTGCTGCCGGTCAACGTGCTCGACGACCTCGGCAAGTGCGTCGTGCGCCTGCAGGCCGAGGAGCCGACGGTGGTCGCGGGCGGGGACGCCAAGCTCGTGCTGCGCACGCGTCTGAACGTCACCGGCGTGCGTGGCTACGACGCCGACTACGAGCGCGTCCTCGCGCTGCTGACCGGCGAGCTCGGGCTGGCGCCGGTGTCCGAGCCGATCCACGACGAGGCGGTGCAGCGCAGCGGCGGCGTGCCGGGCGGGACCTCCTCGAAGCTGCGCGTCACGTTGACGCCCGACATGCGCGCCGACGCCGCCGCGGTCACGATCCTGCGCCGCGCGCTGGAGATCGTCGAGGCCAACCTGCCGGGCGCGCTCGCCGACAGCGACAGCGAGTACCTGCACGACCTGCGCGTCGCAGTGCGCCGCTCGCGCGCGCTGCAGCGCGAGCTGCGCGGCGTGTTCCCCCCCGAGCCGCTGCGCGTCTTTCGCGACGGCTTTCGCGAGCTGCAGGTGCTGACGGGACCGACGCGCGACCTCGACGTCCAGCTGCTCGAGTTCGACGACCTCGTCGCGACGCTGCCGCCCGAGACCGTCCCGGATGTCGGCCCGCTGCGCGAGCTGCTCGAGCTGCGCCTCGGCGCCGAGCGCGCGAAGATGGTGCGCGAGCTGAAGTCCGAGCGCACGCGCGCGCTGCTCGACAACTGGGGCGAGTTCCTCGATGCGCTCGTCGCGGCGCCCGAGGACGACCGCCCCGACGCGGCGCGGCCGGTCGCCGAGGTCGCCGCGCGGCGGATCGCCAAGGTCTACGGGCAGATGGTGAAGATGGGCTCGGCGATCGAGGACGACAGCCCGCACGAGGCGCTGCACGACCTGCGCAAGAAGGGCAAGGAGCTGCGCTACCTGCTCGAGTTCTTCGCCTCCATCTACCCGCCGGAGGTGGTCAAGCCGATGGTCGCGACGCTGAAGGGGCTGCAGGACGTCCTCGGCCGCTTTCAGGATCGCGAGGTGCAGGCCGACGCCCTGCGCGCACTCGGCGACGACATCGCGACGCTCGAGGGCGGGGCCGCCGCGCTCATGGCGATGGGCGTGCTCGTCCAGCGCCTCGGCGAGGAGCAGGCCCAGGCACGCGAGCAGTTCGCCGAGCGCTTCGCGCAGTTCGCGGCCAAGCCCCAGCGCAAGCTCGTCGCCGCGACGTTCGGCTGACCATGGCCACCACGGTCGCGCTCTACAACATCAAGGGTGGCGTCGGCAAGACGTCGGCCGCCGTGAACCTCGCCTGGGCGGCCGCCGAGGAGGGCGCACGCGTGCTGTTGTGGGACCTCGACCCGCAGGGCGCCGCGAGCTACCTGCTGCGCGTCCGCCCGAAGGTGCGCGGCGGCGGCACGAAGCTCCTGCGCGGCAAGAGCGACCCGGCGACGCTGGTGAAGGGCTCCGACCATGCGCGCCTGGACCTCCTGCCGGCCGACTTCGCCTACCGCAACATGGACCTCACGCTGGACGCCACGAAGCGCCCGACCCAGGGCCTCGCCCGCGTGCTGGCGCCGCTCGCCGGCGACTACGACTACGTGTTCCTCGACTGCGCGCCGGCGATCTCGCTGGCATCGGAGAGCGTCTTCGACGCGGCCGACGCGCTGCTCGTCCCGCTCATCCCGACGCCGCTGTCGCTGCGCACGTACGACCAGCTGCGCGGCTTCGTCGCCGACGAGGTGCGCAAGCCGCGCCCGCGGGTGCTCGCGTTCCTCTCGATGATCGACGGCCGCAAGGCGCTGCATCGCGACGTCGCCGAGCAGCTCGCCGGCGAGGACGCGGTGCTCGCCAGCACGATTCCGGCGGCCAGCGACGTCGAGCGGATGGGCGCGCAGCGCCGCGCGCTCGCGCAGTTCGCGCCGCGCGGCCGGGCGGCGCTCGCCTACGGCGCGCTGTGGAGCGAGCTGCGCGGCCGGATCGCGGGCTAGGCGGCCTCGGCGAGCAGCCGGCGGATCGCCGCGCGGCCGTGCGCGAACGCCGCCGGGTCGCGGCTGAAGCGGTAGCGGTGGTTGGCGGCGGTGAGCAGCGCGTGCAGCTCGAAGGCGATCTGTGCGGGGTCCACGGCGCTCGCGGCGTCGCGCCGGCGCAGAGCCTGCTCGAGGAGCGCCACCTGGCGCTCGATCGCGGCGGCGAGCGCGTCGTGCACCGGTCCCTCGCGGTTGGCGAACTCCATGCCGACGGTCACGAACGGGCAGCCGCCGGGAAAGATCTCGCGCTCGTAGTAGGAGATCCAGCGCTCCAGGAGCGCTTCGATGCCGTCGTCGCCCGGCTCGGCGACGTGCTGGGCGAAGATGCTCCAGGCGCATTCGATCGTCGCCAGCTGGAGGTCCTGCTTGGACGTGAAGTACGCGTACAGGCCGCTCTTGCTCATGCCCATCTCGGTGGCGAGGCGGCTGATCGAGACCTGCTCGAGGCCGTCGATCGAGGCCAGCTCGCCCGCACAGCGGAGGATCTGCCCGCGCAGGCGCAGGCCGCGCACACGGGGCACGCGAACCTCCGGCGAGATCCGAATCGAGGGCTCGCTCACCACGCCGCCAACCGTATGCCCAGCGACAACAGATCGCTAACGGATTTGCACGAACGGTCGTGCTAACGTCGAGTGCGGTGATGGGAGGCCAGAAGCCTGAACGGCAGCACGGCACCGGTGACACGACCGACGCCCTTGACCTCTTCCTGCGCGATATCCGCGCGATCAGGCTCCTGCGGCCCGACGAGGAGATCATGCTCGCCCATCGTGTCGGCCGTGGCGACCTGCGCGCGAAGGAGCGCATGGTCGAGGCGAATCTGCGGCTCGTCGTCTCGATCGCCAAGCGCTACCGCGGCCAGGGGCTGCCGTTCCTCGATCTCATCCAGGAGGGCACGCTCGGCCTCATCCGCGCGGTCGAGAAGTTCGATCCCGCCAAGGGCTTTCGCTTCTCGACGTACGCGACATGGTGGATCCGCCAGGCGATCAGCCGCTCGCTCGCCGACAAGGCGCGCACGATTCGCATCCCGGTCAACCTCAACGAGCAGCTCAAGTCGATCATCGGGGCCGAGCGCGATCTGGCCGGCACTCTCGGCCACGATCCGACGGTGACGCAGATCGCCGCGCGCACCGGTCTGGCCGAGGAGCAGGTCATCGCGCTGCGCGCGTGGGCGCAGACGCCGGTGTCGCTCGAGCAGCCCGTCGGCGACGACGGCGGCTCGCTGCTCGCCGAGTTCATCGCCGACGAGCACACGCCGTCGGCGTATGAGCGCGCGTCGGCCACCGTGTACGTCGACGCGGTGCGCGGGATGCTCGACACGCTCAACGAGCGCGAGCGGCGCGTGCTCGAGCTGCGCTACGGCCTGTGCGGCGAGGAGCCGTGCACGGCGACCGAGGTCTCGCGGCGCTTCAACGTCTCGCGCGAGCGGATCCGCCAGATCGAGTCGCGCTCGCTGTCCAAGCTCGAGCGGCTGGCCGCCGAGGACCCGCCGCTGCGCGAGCTGCTGTAGCCGGGCGCGCCCGCGGTCCCCGCGGGGGCCAGACTAGGGCGATCGCCTCCACCCGCACGCTCTGCTTCCTCGCCGCGCAGTCGGCCGCCGCCGCCGTGCTCGCGGCGCGCTTCGCCCGTGGCCGGCGTCGTCGCGCGCCGCTGGCGACGGGTGCACCGCCACCCGACGGCACGGTGTCGATCGTCATCCCGGCGCGCGACGAGGCGGCACGCCTCGGGCCGTGCCTGGAGGGCCTGCGCGGCGTCGCGGCGGAGGTGCTCGTCGTCGACGACCGCTCGAGCGACGGCACCGCGGATCTCGCCCGTGCCCACGGTGCGCGGGTGGTCGAGGGCAGCGAGCTGCCCGGCGGCTGGATCGGCAAGTCGTGGGCGCTGCAGCAGGGGCTCGAGGCGGCGGGCGGCGACTGGGTGATCTTCCTCGACGCCGACACGCGTCCGCGCCCCGGGCTCGTCGCCGCGCTGGTCGAGGCGGCGGGGCCGTACGACCTGCTCAGCGCCGCGCCGCGGTTCGTCTGCGAGAGCGCCGCCGAGCGGCTGCTGCACCCGGCGATGGCGGCGACGCTGCCCTACCGCGTGGGGCCGCTGGACGTCGAGGGCTGGCAGCCGCGCCCGCAGCGCGCGCTGGCCAACGGGCAGTGCATGGTCGTCCGGCGAGAGCCGTTTGCCGCCGGCGGCGGCTGGGGGCGCGTGCGCGGCAACCTCTCGGAGGACATCGCGCTGGCGCGCGCCCTGCGGGCGGACGGCGCGCTGATCGGGTTCGCCGACGCCGCCGACCTGCTCGAGGTGCGGATGTACGCCTCCGCGCGCGAGACGTGGACGGGCTGGGGACGCTCGCTGATGGGGTCCGGCGCGACCGGCCCGCTGCAGCAGGCCGGTGACGTCACGCTGCTGTGGCTGACGCTCGCGCTGCCCCTGCCGCGCCTGGTCAGCGGACGCGGCACGCCGCTGGATGCGGTGCTGCTCGCCGTGCGGCTGGCGATCCATGGCGCGCTCGCGCGCGCCTACGCCAAGCCGCGCGGGCTGCCCTACGCGCTCGCCCCGCTCGCCGACCTGCCGGTGACCGCGTGGCTGACGTGGAGCGCGATCCGACCGTCGCGGACGTGGCGGGGGCGGACGTACGACGCATACTGACGGGGTGCTCGCCTCCTTTCACCTCGTCCGCTACCCGCGCGCCACCGCGCCGCAGGGCCTCGCGCGGATGGGCCTGGACCGGCCGCTGCTGCGCGCCACCGCGGGGCTGCGGTTCTGGAAGCTGCTGGGCACCGGCCGCGGGGAGACGATGACGCTGTCGGCGGACCTGCGCCGCTGGGCGCTGTTCGCGGTGTGGGACCAGGAGGCGGCGCTCGACGCCTTCCTGGCGCGGTCGCCGGTCGTGGCCGGCTGGCATGAGCGCGAGGCAGAGGTCTACGGCGTGCGGCTGGCGCCGCTGCGCGCCCACGGCGCGTGGAACGGCGAGCCGCTCTTCGCCGGCGCGACGGCGGCGGCGGCGCGCGGCGGCGCCGGCGGCGGGGTCGCCGCCGCCGGGCGGCGGCCGGCTCGCGATCCTCACGCGCGCCGCCGTGCGCCCGTCGAAGCTCGTCGCGTTCTCGCGCGCGATCGCCGCGCCGGCGGCCGATCTGCACGACCGCCCGGGGCTCCTGGCGTCGGTCGGGATGGGCGAGTGGCCGGTCGCGCGGCAGGCCACGTTCTCGCTGTGGGAGTCGCTCGACGCGGTCAAGGACTACGCCTACGGGCGCCCGGAGCACCGCGACGTCGTGCGCCGCACGCGTGCCGAGCACTGGTACTCCGAGGAGCTCTTCGCCCGCTTCTCGCCGTATGGGAGCAGCGGCACGTGGGGCGGTGTCGATCCGTTACGCGAGCCACCGGTCTGAGTCTTCGGACCGCGTCTGCGGATCGTCGGGTCGATGACTTCGTGGCGGCGTTGGCTTTGAGCGCCGGCGAACAGCGTCTCTGACGGAAGGCGGTCGGCCTCACCTTGCGCACTTGGGCGTTTGCGTGCGCGCGGCACCGTGGGTGGGTCGTATCCGCCTCGCAGTACCGAGGCTTATTCGTCCCACCCTCGTTTGACGCGAGTTCTGGCACGAGCGTGGCGCGGAACTGTTCGCTACGAACAGGTTCGCGTCACGCTGCCCACTCGCACGTCGGCCCTGGCGCGCCCGCCCTCGGCCAAACGGACTCACACCCGCAGTGATGCAGTTTCAGCCGCGTGATCGCGACAGCCACGTCGCGCGAAGCCCATCAGTCAGCACGGCCCGATCGCACCCGCCACCGTCGCCCCGCTGAGCAGCACGAGCGGCAGCCCGCCTCCGGGATGCGTCGTCCCGCCGACGCGCCACAGCCCGCGCACGCCGCGAACGGCGTTCGGCGGCCGGCGCAGCGTGCCGAGCCGGCCGTGCGGGGCGACCCCGTAGATCGCGCCGCCCAACGCTCCGGTCTCGCGCTCGAGATCGGCCGGCGTGCGGCGCGTCACGAACGCGATCACGTCGGCGGGCAGGCCGAGGCGCTGGACCAGCGCCGCCGCGTAATCCTCGCCCGTGGCCTCCCAGTCGACCCCGCCGCTGGGCGCGTTGGCGAGCACGAACAGGTTCTCGCCGTCCGCCGGCGCTTCGCCCGGGTCGCTGACCCACGAGGCCGCGAGGTAGAGCGTCGGGTCGCGCACCGGCCGGCGCGCGACGAACACGTCCTCCCACTCGGCGTCGGTGTCGGCCGGGAAGCGGATCTCGTGGTGGACGCGGCCCGGATCGCGGCCGCGCAGGCCGGCCATGAGCGCGAAGCCCGACAGCGAGCGCTCGCGCGGCGAGGGCGCGTCGCCGTTGAAGACCACCGCGTCGGCGGCGAGCTCGCCCGCGCTCGTCCGCACGCCACGCACGCGACCGCGCGCGCCTCCGCCGCCCCACGGCGCCGCCGTCGCGCCGCCGGCCAGCGTCACCGCCTCGGCGCGCACGCCGCAGCGCAGCTCGCCACCGGCCTCGCGCAGCGCGCTCACGAGCGCCTCGACGATCGCGTAGATCCCGCCCCGCACGTGCCACGCGCCGAAGGCGTGCTCCACGTAGCCGGCGACCGCCAGCGCCGCGGGCGCGCGCCGCGGGTCGGCGCCGGCGTACGTCGCGAAGCGCTCGACGACGAGCCGCAGCCGCGGGTCGCGGACGGTCGCGCGGGCGAGCGTGCGCAGCGTGTGCCAGGGACGAACGCGCAGCAGGTCGCGCGGATCCGGCGGGCGCTCGTCCGGGGCCGGGCGCCGCGGCGGCCACGGCGGCGGGCCGGTGAGGACCGGCTGCGACGCGCGCCACATCGCCGCGCAGATGCGCATGAAGCGCGTCCAGTCCGCGCCAGCGCCCGGCGACCATGCCTCGAGCGCGGCGACGGCGCGCGGCAGGTCGGCGGAGAGCTCGACGCTCGTGCCGTCGGCGAAGCGGTAGCGCGTGACCGGCTCGACGCGGACGAGCTCGACCGCGTCGCCGACCAGCTCCTGCACGAGCCAGGGCATCGTCAGCAGCGACGGGCCGGCGTCGAAGCGATAGCCGTCGCGGACGATGCGGGCGCACTTGCCGCCCGGCGCCGGGCCCTGCTCGACGACCGTCACGGCATGCCCGGCGCGCGCGAGCCGCACCGCGCAGGCGAGGCCGCCGACGCCCGCGCCCGCGACCACGACGCGGCTCATGGCCCGGCGCGACCGCGACCGGGCGGGCGCGAGCGCAGGCGCGCGCGCAGCGCCGGCACCGCGAACGCGCCCATCGCCACGCCGCCCGCGAGCGCGACGCGCGGCCGGCGCCAGATGACGAGGTTGGCGAACAGCTCGCCCGCCCACGTCCAGGCGTACAGCGCCAGCGCGCCGTCGCCGTCGGTCGCGGGGTCGTCGTCGCCGTCGGCGAGCGCCCAGACGGCGAACACCCCGGCGCCCGTGAACAGCCAGCCGGCGAAGTTCGTCGCCGGAATGCCCTCGTAGCGCCCCCCGCCCGGCCAGGTCCAGTAGCCCTCGCGCGCCATCCGCGGGTCGAGGAAGACGTCCCACGCCGTCAGCGCGCCCGCCGCCAGCGCGACGCGCACCGGCCGGCGGCGCGAGATCAGACCGGCGACGACCCACGCCGGGCGCGCCATCATCGCCCACGCCGCGGCCGCCGCGAGCGGCACCCCGCGCACGCGCGGGCCGAGCTTGCCGGAGTACGTGTAGTGCCCGAACGGCTTGCCGGTGGCGACCCCGGCGAGCTCGGCGGCGAAGCCGAGGGCGCCCGCACCGGCCACGAGCGCCGGTCCGCGCCGCGTCCCACGCGCCGCCGCGGCCTCGGTGGTCGAGGCGGCGAGCATGAGCGCGACGATCGCCCGCGTGGCGGGCACGCGCCGCTGCACCGGCACGAACGCGTAGCCGACCTGGGCGCCCGCGAGCGCGCCGAACAGCGCTCGCGACGCGCGCGTCGGCGCGATCATCGGCTGGTCGCCGCGACGAGCAGCTTGCGCCGCCGCGGCACGACCGCCCGTCCAGGCCGCGCGCCGTAGCCGTCGCGCTCGATCTGGCGCAGGATCTCGCGGTACATCGCGGCAGCGGCGGTGATCGCCCGCTGCCCGCGCGCGAGCAGTGCGATCCCCTCGCAGCCACGGTCGTAGAGCGCGTCGGCGCGCGCGATCTGGTCGCGCAGCAGCGCCGCGCGCTCGCCCGGCGCGAGCGACCCGCCGAAGCGGGCCAGCGTGTTCTGGGCCACATAGACCCGGCCCGCGGAGAGGTCCTCGTCGATGTCGCGCAGGACGTTCGTGCGCTGCATCGCCATGCCCAGGGCCGCCGCGGCGGGCAGCGCGCGCTCGGCGTCGTGCATGCCGAGCACGTGCGCCATGACGATCCCGACGGTTCCGGCCACGCGGTAGCAATAGCGGTCCAGGTCGATCTCGTCGAGGATCGGCGTCCCCTGGAGGTCGTCGCGCATGCCCGCGCAGAAGTCGGCGAAGGCCGCGCGTGGCAGCGGATGGCGCCGGGCCAGCACCTCGAGCAGGCGCACCTCGCGGCTGGCGGCCGGTTCGCCGGCCGCCCATGCCTCGACGGCGGTCAGGCGCTCGTCGGCGTCCGGCTCGCCCTCGTCGACGGCGTCGTCGAGCGTGCGGAACACGAGGTACAGCAGGTAGACGTCGTCGCGCACGTCGCGCGGCAGCAGCCGGCAGGCGAGCGCGAACGTCCGCGCTACCCGGCGCGTCGTCTCCTTCGCCTGGAGGAGGTCGGCGTCACGCATGGGCGACCGGCCTCCGCGGCGCCGGCAGGTCGGCGGTCATGAGGCCGGCGGTGATCTCGGCGCCGAGCAGCACGCCGGGGATGCCGGCGCCCGGGTGCGTGCCGCCGCCGACGTAGTACAGCCCGCGCAGCGTTGCGGTCGCGGTTGGGCTGGCGCAGCGCCGCCGACTGCTGCAGCGTCGGCTCGATGGCGAACGCGTTGCCGTGCGCGGCGCCGAGCTCGCGGCGGAAGTCCAGCGGCGTCATCCGGTGCTCGACGCGGACGCTGGCGCCCAGCCCGTCGAGGCCGAACGTCGCCTCGAGATCGGCGATGAGCGCGTCGCGCAGGCCGTCGGCCTCGCGCTCCCAGTCGATGCCGGCGCGCAGGTTGGGCACCGGCAGCAGCACCGCGATCGAGTCCTGCCCGGACGGGGCCATCGCGGCCTCCGTGCGCGTCGGCGCGTGGACGTACGTCGAGAGGGTCGAGGGCAGCCGGCCGTCGCGCGTGACGTCGCGGATGAAGCGCCGGTAGTCGCGGCCGACGAGCAGCGTGTGGTGCAGCAGCCCGTCGAAGCGCCGGTCGCAGCCGAGGTACAGCAGCAGGCAGGACATCGTCGGCGTCAGGCGGCGCAGCGGCCGGCGCCGTCCGGTCAGCTCGTGGGTCGTGAGCACGTCGGCGTTGGAGACGACCGCGTCGGCGGCGATCCGCTCGCCGCCCTCGAGCACGACGCCGGTCACCTTCCCGCCACGGTGCTCGATGCGCGCCACGCGTGCGCCGCAGCGCAGGTCCAGCGGCCGCGCCATCGCTTCGACGAGCGAGTAGACGCCGCCGTCGGCGTACCAGACACCGTCGAGGAACTGCAGGTACACGAGCGCCCCGTAGATCGCGGGCACGCGGAACGGGTCGCCGCCGATGAACAGCGAATGGAAGGAGAACGCCTCGCGGATGCGCGGGTGCTCGAAGTGCTTGGCCACCATTCGCCACAGCGGCAGCGCGGCCCCGAGGCGCACCATGCTCGGGGTGAACGCGAGCAGCTCGCGCAGCTTCAGGAACGGGCGCCGCCCGGCGCCGAGGATGCCCTGCTCGTAGATCGGCTTCAGCGCCGCGAGGAAGCCGTCGAAGGCGGCCGCGTCGCGCGCGGAGAACCGGGCGATCTGCTCGGGCATGCGCTCCGTCGGGACGAAGTCCAGCGCGCGCTCCTCGCCCGCCCAGCGGATCCGGTAGAAGGGATCCAGCCGGCGCAGCGTGACCTCGCGGTGCAGGTCCAGGCCGCCCGCGGCGAACGCCTCCTCCAGGACCCACGGCATCGTGATCAGCGACGGGCCCGTGTCCCACGTGAAGCCTTCGTCGCGCAGCTGGTAGGCCCGTCCGCCGGGACGATCGCGGCCTTCGATCACCGTGACGTCGTGGCCGGCGTGCTGCAGGCGCAGCGCGGCGGCGAGGCCGCCGAGGCCGGCGCCGATCACGACGACCTTCACCGCAGGTGCTCCGGTCCCAGCTCGGCGCTGCGCGCCGCGCCGGTCGCCCAGGTCGCGATCTGCAGCTGGCGCACGAGCACCGCGACGGCGTCGCTCGCGCGCCCCTGCTGAGCGGCGATGAGCAGCGGTCGCGCGAGCCCGACCGCGATCGCGCCGAGCGCCAGGCAGCGCGCGGCGTCGACGCCGTCGCGCACGCCGCCCGACGCGATCAGGGGAAGGTACGGCGCGGCGAGGCGGGCCTCGGCGAGCGCCTCCGCCGTCGGGACGCCCCAGTTCGCAAACGGCTCGGCCACGGCGCCGGCGGCCGGGTCGCGCAGGCCTTCGACGAGCGCCCAGTTCGTGCCGCCCGCGCCGGCCACGTCGACGGCCGCCACGCCGGCATCGCGCAGCGCGGCGACGTCGGCGCCGTCCATGCCGAAGCCGACCTCCTTGACGACGACCGGCAGCGGGGCGAGCCGTTCGACGGTCACGGCGATGCGCTCGATCGCGTCGCCGAAGTCCGGCTGGCCCTCGGGCTGGACGGCTTCCTGGATCGCGTTGAGGTGAATCGACAGGCCGTCGGCGCCGAGCAGGTCGACGAGCCGCGGGGCCGCGTCGCCGTTGGCGTCGGCGAGCTGCCCGACGCCGAGGTTCGCCAGCAGCAGCGGGGGCCGCGCGGCCGAGCGGTACGTGCTCAACAGGGCCGGGTCGTCGAGCAGCGCGCGGCCGGAGCCGAGGACGAGCGCGATGCCGTGCTCGGCGGCGGCGTGCGCGAGCGCACGATTGACGGCCTCGGCCTCGGGCGTGCCGCCGGTCATCGCCGACACGACGAGCGGTGCGGCGAGGTCGGCGCCGAGCAGCTCGGTGCCGAGGTCGACCGCTCCGAGGTCGCGGCCGGGCAGCGCGCGGTGGCGCAGCCGCACGGCGTCCAGACCGCTGCCGGCGCTGTGCTGAACGCCGGGGCCGGCCGCGATCCGCAGATGCTCGGCCTTGCGGCCGGTGGAGTGGGCGAGTGCGTTCATGACATGATTATTCGGGCGCCGCGGCGGTCGCGATCAACGGCCTTGCAACGAATTGCCCCGCGGGTGCGCGGACTAACCGGGTGCCACCTCGAGCTGTCACGCTCGCCTGCGATGGGCGTCGCCTTCGCCGACGGCGTCGGGCACTGCCCGCAGCTCGATGTCCCGCTGGAGACGGCGCAGCTCATCCTCGGGTTCACGGGCTGAAGCGGACCCGCCCCGTGGGTGTCCGGCGGGCAGGCTGCGGTCGGGCCGTCCGGCATCCGCGAGGGGACCGCACGGAAGCCGCCGGCACGCGCCGTGGTTGCGGCTACGATCGGCCGGTGCCCGACGTGCCAGGATCCGGTCTGCTCAACCGCACGTTGTCCGACGTGCTCAACGCCTTGGCCTCACCGCACGAGCTGCCCGGCGGCGGCGGCCCGGCGGCCGCGCTCGCGGCGGCCGCCGCGGCGGCGCTCGTCGCGAAGGTCGCGCGCGGCTCGCGGGCCACGTGGATCGAGGCCGGCGGCGCGATCGCGCACGCCGAGGCGCTGCGGATGCAGACCCAGGCGCTCATCGACCGCGACGCCGAGGCCTACAAGGAGGCGTCCGTCGTGCTGGCTCAAGACGAGCGCTCGGCCCGCCGCGGGGTCGCCGCGCCCGCCGGTACCGCTGCGCTGCCGCTCGGCGAGCGCGAGCGGATCGTCGACGAGGCCCTCATCCACGCGGCCGACCTCGCGCTGGCGATCGCCGACGCGGCGAGCGAGATCGCCCAGCTTGCGGCCGAGGTCGCGCGCAGGTGCCCGAAGCCGATGCGCCCCGACGCGCTGACGGCGGTCGCGCTTGCGGAGGCGGCGGCGTGTGCCTCCGCCCGCCTCGTCGCGGTCAACCGCAAGCTTCCCCAGGACGACCCGCGGCGCGCGTCGGCCGAGGAAGCGGCGCGGGTGGCGCAGGGCGCGCGGGAGCGGGCGGGCTGACGAGAGGGCGTGTCGAATTCCTCGCGCTCCGCGCGACGAAACCGACACCCCCGTCGAGCTACTCGCCCTGGTGCGCCGTCGACGCCCGCGGCACCGGCACGGGAATCGCGTACTTCGAGGCCTTCGTCTCGACGGTCGGGTTGTCGATCGCGCCCAGGCGCGCGATGAGCTTGATCCACTGCGACGGCTTGAGCGCGGCGTCGATCTCGCCCGACTGCGCCGATCCCTCGTGGTACTCGGGCCGGAAGCCGACGTGGATGTGGTCGGCGTGGTCGCCGAGCGCGAGCGTGTTGTCGGTTCCGTCGTACTTCATGAGGCTGATGATCTGGTGGGGCTTGACCGTGCCCTGCAGCGTCAGCAGGCGGCGGATCGTGATGTCGGCGATCGAGCCCGCGCCCTGGTGGCCGGCGATCGGGATGCCGTTGATCTTCGCGATGTCGACGGCGCTGCCGGCCGAGTGCTCGGAGACGTTGCCGCTCGCCGTGTAGTAACTGTGACCGCAGCGCAGTGAGGTGACGGTCGGCTTCAGCCCGCTGGCGGCGAGAAACTCCAGCGAGGCGAGCACGCGGCGGTCGACGATGCCGGCCTCGATGTCGCGCCGCCCGCAGGAGTACAGCTCGATCCGCGGGTTGGCGAGGACGTGCTGCGCGAGCGCCTCCTTGCTCATGAGCAGGATCTGGCCGATCGAGGCGCCGCCGTCGGTCAGCGCGTTGCGCCCCTGGGCGCGGTAGATCGCCGTCGACTCGAGCAGCTTCCAGCCGTCGAGGATCGGCTTGGGATCGATCCGCGGCGCGCCGCGGCCGGCGGGGCGGATCTCGAAATGCAGGTGCGGTGAGACCTTCTTCGAGGTGCGGCCGACGCGGCCGAGGATCGTGCCTGCCACGACCCGGCGGCCGGCGGTCATGGACTTCAGCACGACGTCCTCCGGATCGAGGCCGTATACGCCGGTGAAGTACGAGCGCAGCGTGGCGCCGCGCCCGAGCTCGATCTCGCGGAATCAGTCGCCTGTGCCGTCCGCGGGTCCAGCGAGCGCGCCAAACGGCATCGGACGGGAGGGGACGACGTACTGGAAGGGAGTGCGGGAGCCCGTCGGGCGCTTCCGCGCCGCCGGGCCTTCGGGCGACCGGACCGTCGGCGGCGGGTAGGCGGCCGAGGCCCACGCCGGCAGGGCCGGAGGCGAGGACGAAGATGGCGCGGAGTCGGTCGTCGAGGAATGCGCCGGCCGGTCGTCGGAGCTCGGCTTGGACGGGGCCGGGGCGGGCGGCGGCGGCGGCGGACTGGTTGTGGTCTCCTGTGGCGCTGGGGCGGGCGGCGGTTGCGGAGAGGGCGGCGGCGGGCTCTCCTGCGCCGGCGGCGCGCTCTCGGAGGGAACCGTCGGGACCGACTCTCCGGGCACGGGCTCCTGCGCCGGGGCTGCAAGCATGCTGCCGCTGAGGCCCACCGCCACGATTCGCGGCTGTGCACAGCGCCGCCGCCATCCGTGCACGGCTCGTGCGCTGCGTGGGTCCCTCGGGCTTGCCCCTCATCGGCGAATCCGTCCTGGCCTGCGGTGGAACGCTTGTCTGCTTCAGCGATTGAGCGGCGTCGACGCTCGCGCGCACGTCCTTGATCCGCGTCGGGCGACCTGGATCGAACGTCCGGCGAGCCTAAGTCCCCCGCGCGCCCCGCGCCCGCACCTTTGGCGTGCCGATCGGGCGAAGTTCGGGAGATCACGGCCGCGCACCGCGACTCAGGCTCGAGTCGAGCCTTACGCTTGGCGTTCTTCTCGCTCACAGCGAACGTTCGCCTGTGAAGATCTTGTGACCAAGCCCCGCGCGCACCCCAACCCGTCGCCTTGCGCGCTTAGACTTCACCCGACATGACCGACACGACCACCGTCGTCGCAGCGCCGCTGCGCGTCGCCATCACGGATGGCGACTCAGGGTTCGTCCAGGTGCTCACCAAGCGGATGGATCGCTTGGGCTGGGAGCACGTCGTCCTCACCGGACCGGTGCCGGTCGAGCGGCTCGTCGCGATGCGCCTCGGCGCGCTCGTCGTCGACCTCGCGCTGCTCGGCTCGAACGCGTGGTCCTACCTCGAGCGGGTGACACGCGAGCTGCCGGCGCTGCCGGTCGTCGTGTGCACCGGGCAGTCGACGGTCGCCCAGCGCGTCCGCGGGCTGCGCCTCGGAGCCGACGACTGGCTGACGAAGCCCTGCCATCCCGAGGAGCTCATCGCGCGCCTCGAGGCCGCCGCGCGCCGCCATCGCGTTGCCGATGGCGTGGCCGAGGCGGTCGTCGCGGGCGAGATCGAGATCCGGCCCGACCAGTTCCAGGCCTTCGCCGACGGGCGTTCGATCGACCTGACGCGGCGTGAGTACGAGCTCGTCGCGCTGCTCGCCTCGGCGGACGGCCGCGTCCTCGAGCGCGAGGAGATCTACCAGCGCGTGTGGGGCTATGCGATGGCGCACGGCGACCGCTCGGTCGACGTGTTCGTGCGCAAGCTGCGCTCGAAGTTCCAGCGGGCGTCGCCGGACTGGCATTACATCCACACGCACTTCGGGGTGGGCTATCGCTTCGCCGCCGAGCCGGCTTCGCAGGCCGCGCCGCCTGCCGGCGACGGGGTAGTGCCCGTGACGCTGGTTGCGGTCGCGGATGGCGTGCCGGCGGCGGCGGCCGACGCCTCCGTCGCGGCCGTGCCGGCCGGCGAGGCGGCCGTGCCCGCTGCGGACGGCGCCCGCAAGCCGCTCCACGCGTACGTGTGAGGGTCTCGCCGTTCCACGGGCGCGCGTGAGGGTCTAGCCTGTCTGGCATGTCGCTGGAGACCGCTCGCAACATCGCGATCATCGTCCTGCTCGGGCTCGTCGTGTGGCTCGTACCGGGCGGCGGCGAGAGCGCGGACTTCATCGGCCAGCTGCTCAACGCGATCTTCATCGTGCTCATCGCGCTGGGCTGCGGGATCCTCTACCGCCGCTTCCGCGGGGAGATCTTCTCGCTCGGCGACACCTGGCGCTTCGCGCTGTACGCCGCGGTCGGCATCGCGATCGTGACCGTCGCGGCCTCGCGCCGGCTGTTCGACACCGGTGCCGGCGCTGTGCTGTGGTTCGGCCTCATCGGCGCGGCCTCGTACACGCTGTACCTCGTCTGGCAGCGCCACCGCTCGTACTCCTGAAGGGGCGGGAACGGCGGCGGCCGAGCGAGGCCTTGCGTCGTCGGAGTTTCGCGGGGCACACGGACCGTTCGCGCGCTGATCCGCGCTGATCGCGAACGATGTGGGACGAATCAGCCTCGCCGGTCCAGGGCAATTCGACCCACCGTCGCTCGACCATGCGTCAAACCGCGCAGTGAGAGGAGCGCCCGCGCCGGGGCGGTGCCGAGGCCGGCGGCACGCGGCGCAGAGCGCCGGCCGTGCGTGATCTCGTCACGCGATCGCGGCTGTTCTGTCACGCGTCCGTCTAGATCTGTCACACGCGCCCCTTCAGGCTGCGACGCATGGCTCTCCGCGGCGACCGATCCGACTCCGAGCACGGCCAGGCGAGCGTCGAGCTCGTCGCGCTCCTGCCGCTCATGGCCGTGCTCGCGGCGCTGCTCTGGCAGGCGGTCGTGGTCGGCCAGGCGGTGTGGCTGGCCGGCTCCGCGGCGCGCGCCGCGGCCCGCGCGAGCGCGATCGGGGCGGATGCGAAGGCCGCCGCCCGGCGCGTCCTGCCCGACCGGCTCGAGCGCGGGCTCGTCGTCCGTCCCGCCACGACGGGCGCGGGCGACGGCGTGCAGGTCGCGATCGCGATCCCCGCGGTCGTCGGCTCCGGGCGCCTGACGACCGTCTCCGCCCGCGCCCGGCTTCAGGACCAGACGCGCTGAGATGCGTCGCGGTCCCGTCCAGTCGCGCGTGCGGCACCGCGAGGCCGGCCAGGCCTCGGTCGAGCTCGTCGCGGTCGCACCGATGCTGCTTGCCGTCGTACTGGCGGTCGCCCAGCTGCTGGCGGCAGGCGTCGCCCACGAGCTGGCCGACCACGCCGCCGAGGCGGGCGCGATCGCGCTGCTGCAGCGCTCCGATCCCGCGGCCGCGGCGCGCGACGCCGTCCCCGGCTGGTCGCGCGGGCGCGTCGACGTGCACGTGCAGGACCGCCACGTGCGCGTGCGCCTGCGGCCGCGCACGTTCCTGCCGAAGCTGGCGGAGCTGCTGGAGGCCACCGGCGATGCCCACGCGGGACCGCGGCCATGACGCTGACACGGCGCATCGCCGAGCTGTTCGTGGCGCCCGCCGGCGAGCAGGGCGTGCCCGCGCCTGCCAGACCACGCCGGCGCCGGCCGTCACGGGAGACCGTCGACCATGTACACGAGACGCGGCAGCGGACGGCCGGACCCCCGCCGGCCGTCGCGCTGCTCGCCCCGCCCGCCGACGCGCCTGCCCTCGGCGCCGCGCTCGGGCTGGCGCTCGCGCGCGCGCGACGCAATCCCGTCAGCGTCGTCTGCCTGTGGTCGCCCGTTCCCACACGCTCGGGGCGCCGCGCGCCGCCCATGCCCGTCGCGGCCCGGGTCGCCGCGGCGCTCACGGCCCGCGGCCACGACGCGACGGCCACCGGCCGGCTCGCCGTCGTGCGCCTGAGCGCGTGCGGCGAGGAGGCGGCTTCGCAGGCGTTGCGTATCAGCGCGGCGGCGGGCGCGGCGCCGACCGTGCTGGCGCTCGCCGGCCCGCGCCCGGCGGCCTTCGACGCGCTGCTGGCGATGCAGGATCTCGTCGTCGTCGCCGTGGCACCGGACTCCGACGCCTCGCTCGCCCGGCTGGCGAGCGCGGGGCTCGAGCGCGCGCTCACGTGTGCCATCCCCCCGGCGGCGCCGGGGCGCGCGCTCGCCGCCGCCGGCCTCGTGCTCCTGCCCTCGACGCGCCGGGCCCTCGCGGCGCCCGTGGCCGCGGTCGGCTGATGCGTTCGCGACGGCAACGTCCGGCGAGCGTGGTCCGGCTCCCGACGACGCCGGGGGCCGCTGCGCTCCCGGCGAGCGAGGCCAGGCCACGATCCTGCTGCTCGGCGTCGCGCTCGCCGCGATCGTCGGTGCGCTCGTGCTCGGCGCCGTCGCGCAGGGCATCGGCGCCCAGAGCGACGAGCAGCGCGCCGCGGATCTCGGCGCGCTTGCGGGCGCGCGCGCCATGCACGATGCCTACGGCGGACTGTTCGAGCCGCGGCGGGTGGGCGGGCGGCCGAACCGCGCCCATCTCGAGCGTGCCGAGTACCTCGAGCGCGGACGCCGTGCGGCGCTGGCGACGGCGCGCAGCAACGGCGCGCGCGACATCGGCGTGTCGTTCCCCGACGGCGACACGTTCGCGCCGGTGCGCGTGCGCGTCGTGGTGCGCGACGCGATCGAGGTCGGGCCGCGCCAGCGTGACCGCGTCCGCGCCGGCGCGCGCGCCGAGGCCGAGCTCGCCGCGCCGGCCGACGTCGAGCTGTGGTCGGCCGGGCCGGGCGAGTACCGCGGGCCGCTGGCTCGTCGCCAGGGCAAGCCGATGCGCCCCGACGTCGCCGCCGCGTTCGACCGGATGCACGAGGCTGCCCGCCGCGACGGCGTCTCGCTCCTCGTCGTGAGCGGCTTTCGCTCCAACGCCGAGCAGGCCGAGCTGTTCGCCCGCCATCCGGATCCCAAATGGGTGGCGCCGCCCGGCCGGTCGCTGCATCGCCTCGCCACGGAGCTCGACCTCGGACCACCGGCGGCCTACGCGTGGCTGGCGGCCAATGCTGAGCGCTTTCACTTCGTTCAGCGTTATTCATGGGAACCGTGGCACTACGGATTCACCCTCAACGCGGGGACGACCTCGGTCGGGTTCACCACAAAGCCGAGCGGGGGAGACGGCGAGACGACCCGCTCGCTGCCGTCGTTCGTGCCGGCGGCGTACGCGCGGCCGCTCGCGCAGGCGGCGCAGCGCTGGAACGTCTCGGCGGGGCTGCTCGCCGCGCAGCTCATGGCGGAGTCGAACTTCAACCCGTTCGCGGTCTCCAGCGCCGGCGCTCAGGGGATCGCGCAGTTCATGCCCGCGACGGCCAAGGCGATCGGCCTCGACAACCCGCTCGACGCCGAGGCCTCGATCGACGCCCAGGCGCACCTCATGCGCGACCTCCTGCGGCAGTTCGGCTCGGTCCCGCTTGCGCTCGCGGCGTACAACGCCGGGCCGGCACGGGTCGCTGCCTGCGGCTGTGTCCCGCCGATCCCCGAGACGCGCGGCTATGTCGCGCGGATCCTCGGCCTGCTCGGTGGCGCGGGCGAGGCCGTGGCCGGCGGCGGACTGGAGGTGCGCCTCGTGAGCTGAGCGCTGGATGCCCATGAGGGTTGCCCTCCAAGGTGCATTGTCGGACAAATTCCGGGCGGCGATGTCCGTGCCGCGCTCGGCGAGCCCGAATGCATTTCGAGGCGAAAGCGGCAGCGCTTACCGTCACGCCCGAAACTTGCGCTCGGCCGGGTTGACTCGGAGCTTTCGCCCTGGGAGGGTCGTATCAGCGACTCGGGTAGCCGCGGTCGCGCCGAAGGAAGGCTCGGTCATGTCTGGGAAGGTTCGACGGTGGCTCCGGTCATCGATCATGCTCGTTGGTGGGCTGCACTCGATCGTGGCGTGCGCCGGAGTTGTGACGGCCGCCGCCCTCGCCGCCGGATGCGGCGGCTCCAACGACGAGTCCTCCGACAAGGCGTCCCTCCCGGCGAAGGCTCAGGCGGTCCAGAAGGTCGAGCTGCCGGACGGCCGCATCGCGTTCCGCCGCTACCTCGACGGCGCGCAGACCCACGGCGCGATCTTCACCATCAACCCCGACGGCACCGGCGAGAAGCAGCTCACGGATCCTCCAGAAGGGGTCGTTGACGACCAGCCGGACTGGTCCCCCGACGGCACGCAGATCGCCTTCGAGCGGTGCAGCGAGGACGAGCCGTGCTGGGCCTACACCGTCCCCGCCGACGGCGGCAAGCCTGAGAAGGTACGAGCACGGTGCACCCTCAAGCCGATCTGCGACCTCGCATCCCCTGCCTGGACCCCCGACGGCAACCTTGTCGTGAACCTCGCCCAGGGCCGCGAACGCGAGGTCGGCGGCGAGGGGCAGATCCAGCACTCGTCACTCGCACTGCTCGATCTCAAGCGTGGCACGCAGAAGACGTTCATCCGCCGGACCGGCTGGACCGGCGACACTCAGACGCCCGCGATCTCCCCCGACGGACGCACGATCGTCTACAAGCGCTGGAACTCGCAGCTGAGCAAGCAGCCCCCCAAGGGGGCCTATGGGATGTTCGTCGTCAAGCTCGACGGCTCCGGCAACCGGCAGCTCGCGCCTTGGGAGCTCGGCGGCGGCGACCATCCCGTGTTCTCGCCGGACGGCCGGATCCTCTTTCGCACCTACGAAGAGGACGAAAGCAAACAGTCCGACTTCTGGACCGTCGGACCAGACGGCGAAGGCCTCAAGCAGCTCACCCACTTCAAGGACGGCACGCTTGTCCTCTCCACCTCATACTCGCACGACGGCACCTGGATCGTGCACGCCACGAACGGCGAAGCCGAGAAGGCCGACATATTCGTCATGCGCGCGGATGGCACCGGCAACAGAGCCGTCACGCGCACCGAGTCGTGGGATAGCGCGCCGGATTGGGGACCAGCGGGCTCGTGACCTGACACCGACGCTGCTTCGAGGCAAGGCAGGGTCACCGCCCATTGACGGCTAACGCGAACCCTGGCACTACGGATTCACCCTCAACGCGGGGACCACCTCGGTCGGGTTCACCACAAAGCCGAGCGGGGCGGACGGTGAGACGACCCGCTCGCTGCCGTCATTCGTGCCGGCGGCGTACGCGCGGCCGCTGGCGCAGGCGGCGCAGCGCTGGAACGTCTCGGCGGGGCTGCTCGCCGCGCAGCTCATGGCGGAGTCGAACTTCAACCCCTTCGCGCGGTCGCCGGCCGGGGCGCAGGGGATCGCGCAGTTCATGCCGGGCACCGCGCAGGCGATGGGGCTGCGCGACCCGTTTGACGCGGCGGCGGCGATCGACGCCCAGGCGCACCTCATGCGCGACCTCCTGCGCCGCTTCGGCTCGGTGCCGCTCGCGCTCGCCGCCTACAACGCCGGGCCGGCGCGCGTCGCCGCCTGCGGGTGCGTCCCGCCGATCGCCGAGACCCGCGGTTACGTCGCGCGGATCCTCGGGCTGCTCGGCGGGGCGGGCGAGGCCGTCGCGGGCGGGGGGCTGGAGGTGCGCCTTGTGCGCTGAGCCGCTCGAGCCGGCCACCGGCCATCCGTCCAGCGGACTGGATCCGGGCGGCGTCCGCGCCGATACTCCCGCAGCACTTGGCGGAGCCCTGACGCGTCGGGTGAGGCCGAGGGCAAAGTGCACGGGCGCCCCGGTTACGGCCGGGGCGCGCGTCGCTTCATCGGGCGATCCGGCGACACCACGCCGAACAGGTTGCCGGACGCACCGTTGCTCCGCTATGAGGAGCATCGGTCGACGTAATTATGTGCCTGCAAATGGCGGGCATTTCAAGTTTCGTCGCGCAAAAGTCGATGCTTGAGCATCGTCTCCGGTATGCGCCCCTCGTTCCCTGCCGCCGCCGAGCGACCCAGCCGCCGCCCTGGCGTTCGCCTCCTGCGCGCATACGCACGGCAGATCGCCGCCCAGCTTCCGAAGGGCCGTCTGCTCCCCGACGCGGTCTGGCGCCGGCGCCACCGCTCGATCGCGCTGCTGCTCTGGCTGCACGTCCCGGCGCTGCTGGCATTCGCGGTCGCGCGCGGCTACGGGGTGCTGCACTCGACGTCGGAGATGCTGCTCGTCATCTCGCTGGCGATCGTCGCGAGCATCCCGCGCCTGGGCCGCGGCCCGCGCTCGGCCGCGGCGGCGCTCGGCCTCGTCTCCTGCTCGGCGCTGCTCATCCACTTCTGGGCTGGGCAGGCCGAGGGGCACTTCCACTTCTTCGTCGTCGTCTCGCTGCTGATCCTCTACCAGGACTGGCTGCCGTTCCTCATCGCGATCGGCTTCGTCGTGCTGCACCACGGCGTGCTCGGGTCGGCGCTGCCGCACGAGGTGTTCCCGGGGGAGACGGCGGTCGGCCAGCCGTGGTCGTGGGCGTTCATCCACGGGGCGTTCATCCTCGCCGCGTCGGCCGCCAACATCGTCTCCTGGCGCGCCACCGAGCAGTTGCTGCGCGACCCGCTGACCGGCCTCGCCGGCCGCGCGATCATGCTCGACCGCCTGCGCCTGGGCCTGCGGCGCGCGCGCCGCAAGGGCCTGCACGCCGGGGTCATCTTCCTCGACCTCGACCGCTTCAAGGTGCTCAACGACTCGCTCGGTCACGCGGCGGGCGATCGCGTCCTCGTCACGGCCAGCCAGCGCCTGCGCGAAGCCGTCCGCGCCAACGACACCGCCGTGCGCTTCGGTGGCGACGAGTTCGTCATCGTCTGCGAGGACCTGCGCGACGTCGACGAGGCGATCGTCGTCGCCGAGCGCCTCATCGCCGGCCTGCGCGAGCCCTACGTCGTCGACGGCCAGGAGATCGTGCTCACCGTCTCGGCCGGCATCGCGGTCGGCGGACGCGCGGAGGAGCGCAGCGCCGAGGACCTCATCCGCGACGCCGACGCCGCGATGTACCGCGCCAAGGAGAACGGCAAGGACCGCTACGTCGTCTTCGATGAGGAGATGCGCACGCGCGCGCTCACGCGCCTCGCCGATGAGGTCGATATCCGCCGCGCGCTCCCGCGCGGGGAGTTGCGCGTGCGCTACGAGCCCCAGTTGTCCCTCGGCAGCGGCCGCGTCCGTGCGCTCGAGGCGCGCGTGCACTGGGAGCACCCGACGCGCGGGATGCTCGGCCCGCGCGACTTCGAAGCCGTCGCCGCGGAGACCGGCATGGTGGTGCCGATCGGCGAGTGGGCGATCGCCGAGGCATGCGGCCAGCTCGTCGGCTGGCGGCAGGCGGGCGCCTCGCCGGGCCTCGTCGTGTCGATCAACATCTCCACCCAACAGCTCGCCGACGACGGCCTGCCGGCGTCGATCGAGCGGGTGTTGCGGACGACGGGCGTCGAGCCCTCGGCGCTGTGCCTGGAGGTCCCCGAGGCGGCGGTCATGGCCGATCCGCGTGCCGCCGTGGCCGCGCTCGAGCGCCTGCGCGCCATCGGCGTGCGCCTCGCGCTGGACGGCTTCGGTACCGGCCATCTCTCGATGAGCTGCCTGCGCCAGCTGCGCTTCGACACGCTCAAGCTCAATCGCGTCTACGTGCGCGACCTCGAGCAGACCGGCGGCGACGCCGTCCTGCGCGGGATCGTCGACATGGCGCACGCGCTCGGCAGCGAGGTCACCGCCAAGGGCGTCGCGACGGGCTCCCAGCTGCGGGCGCTGCGGGCGATCGGCTGCGACGCCGCCCAGGGCCCGCTGCTCGCAGCTCCCGGGCGACCGGGCGAGATCGGCCGGCTGGTCGTCGCGCCGCCGCGCCCGCGGGAGCGGCGGCCCGCGCTGCCCGTCAGCGTCTGAGCCGCCGCACGCCCGTCAGGACGGCGCCTGAGCCGCGGCGCCGGGCTTCGCCCAGGCTGCGCGCGGATCGGGCAGCGGCGTGAGCCGGGCGGCGATCTCCTCGCGGCGCGGCTCGAGGAAGGGCGGCAGGATGAGCTTCGTGCCGAGCTCCTCGACGGGCCCATCGACGGTGAAGCCGGGCTCGCGCGTCGCGAGCTCGTAGAGGACGCCGCCGGGCTCGCGGAAGTACAGCGAGTGGAAGTAGTGACGGTCGACGTAGCCCGAGTTGGGGATCCCCGCCGCCGTCACGGACTCGATCCACTTCGGCATGTCGGCGTCGGTCGTCGCCCAGGCGATGTGGTGCACCGTGCCCGCGCTCTGGCGGCCGCGCTCGCCCGGCGCCGGGTCCCAGGCGATCCACCCGCCGCGCCGCTCACCGCGCAGCTCGAACGCCGCGCCCTCGCCCTCGCCCTCGCCGGCGTCCCGCCGCACCGCGCCCATCAGCCGCTCGAGCACGAGCGCGCTGTCGTCAGGACGGAAGCTGTAGGCCCGCACGCCCTCGAACCCCTGCAGCGCCAGCGCCGCCGGGATCTCGGGATGCTCGGCGATGAGCGGCTCGTCGCCGGAGCTGTCGACGATCAGCTCGTGCGCCAGCCCCTCCGGGTCGGCGAAGAGCAGCGCGTCGCCGTCACGCTGCGTCGCCGCCCCATCGTCGCCCAGGCGCGCCGCCCAGAAGTCGATCGCCTCCGGCGACGCGACCCGCCAGACGATGCGGTGGACCATGCCCGCGCCGGCGCGACCGGGGATCGCCCCCGGGTACTCGAAGAACGTGAGGTCGGCACCCGGCTGGGCGTTCTCGTCGCCGTAGAACAGGTGATAGACGCTCGGATCGTCCTGGTTGACGGTCTTGGCGGTCATCCGCAGGCCGAGGACCCGCGTGTAGAAGTCGACGTTGCGCGGGGCGTCGCCCGTGATCGCGGTGATGTGATGGATGCCGTCGAGGTTCATGGTGGTCCTTTGCGTTGCCTGATCTTCACTATACCAAAGTAGTTGCGCCCGCAACCATTCTCGAACGACCGGGGCGAAGTCTCTACCGCGTCGTCTCCGCAGCGCACCGGCATCCATGCGCTCTGCGACCATGCGCAGCCAATGACCGCCGACGCCTCACCACGCCTGGACGACACTGCGCCTCTGCACGCCGTGATCATGGCCGGCGGCCGCGGCAGTCGCCTGGCGCCCTACACCACGGTCCTGCCCAAGCCGCTCATGCCGCTCAGCGACCGACCGATCCTCGACGTGCTCCTGCGCCAGCTCGTGCACGCGGGCGTCGAGCACATCTCGATCTCCGTCGGCCACCTCGGCGGCCTGATCGAGGCGTGGGTGCGCCACGAGCGCGACTACGGCGTTCCCATCCACTTTGTCTACGAGGACGAGCCGCTCGGCACGGCGGGCGCACTGCGCAACATCGAGCGCCCGCCGAGCACGTTTCTGGCGCTCAACGGCGACGTGCTCATGACGCTGGCGTTCGGCGACCTGCTCGCGTTCAGCCGCCAGGTTGGCGCGAGCGCCACGCTGGCGGTCCAGCGCCGCGACGTCGGCGTCGACTACGGCGTCGTGCGCTTCGACGAGCGCGGTCATCTCGAGGGCCTCGACGAGAAGCCGAACCTGCACTTTCACTGCAGCATGGGCGTGTACGCGCTGGAGCCGGAGGTCTGCGACATGATCGGGGAGGGCGAGTCGATCGACTTCCCCGACCTCTTCACACGCATCACCTCCGCCGACGGCGTCGTCGGCGTCTACCAGCACGACGGCTACTGGCGCGACATCGGAAACCGCGACGACTACGAAGCGGCCATCAGCGACTTCGCGGCCGATCCGTCACGCTTCATCGGCGGCGATGGTGGCGCCGGCGGCAGCGCGATCTCCGCGGCCGCCCGCGCGAGCAGCTGACCCCTCGCAGGCACGGCCGACCCCAACCCCCGTCCAGGAGCGTCGATCATGAGCGCGAGCAGCCAGTTGCACAGCCCAGGAGCTCACCCCCGGTGACGGCCTGGAGCGGACGCCGGGTGCTCGTCACCGGGGCCGAGGGCTTCATCGGAAGCCACCTCACCGAGGAGCTGCTGACGGCCGGAGCCGAGGTGCGCGCGCTCGTGCACTACAACCCGTTCGGCCGCTGGGGCTGGCTGCACGAGCACGGCGGCGACATCGACATCATGGCCGGCGACGTGCGCGACGCCGAACGCGTCGCGAAGGCGGCCGAGGGCGTCGACGTGATCTTCCACCTCGCCGCGCTCGTCGGGATCCCGTACAGCTACGAGGCGCCCGAGAGCTACCTGCAGACCAACGTGGTCGGCACGCACAACCTCCTCTCGGCCGGACGCCGCGCCGGGGTCTCGCGCTACGTCCAGACGTCGACGAGCGAGGTCTACGGCAGCGCGCTGCGGGTCCCGATCGACGAGGAGCACCCGCTGCAGCCGCAGTCGCCGTATTCGGCGTCCAAGATCGGTGCGGACATGCTCGCGCTGAGCTTTCACCACTCCTTCGAGTTCCCGGTGGCGGTCGTGCGGCCGTTCAACACGTACGGGCCCCGCCAGTCGGCGCGCGCGGTGATCCCGGCCGTGCTCGGGCAGATCTACGCGGGCTCGGAGGAGATCCAGGTCGGCGCCACGACGCCGAAGCGCGACTTCAACTACGTCACCGACACGGCCAAGGGCTTCATGGCCGTCGCCTCCTGCGACCGCGCCCTCGGCGAGGTCGTCAACATCGGCTCGGGACGGGAGATCGCGATCGGCGACCTGATCGATCTCATGATCGAGGTCAGCGGACGCGACGTGCGCGCGGTGCGCGCACCGGAGCGGATCCGGCCCGCCGGCAGCGAGGTCGACCGGCTCATGTGCGACAACCGCCGCGCCGCCGAGTGGGCGGGCTGGAAGCCCGAGGTCTCACTCGAGGAGGGCCTGCGCCGCACCGCCGAATGGATCGAGCAGAACCTCGCTTCGATCGAGGCCCGCCGCTACCAGGTCTGACGCATCCGCGGACGGCGGCCGGGCGGGCCTCTCACCGACATGCGCGGTCGCGCGCGCGTCCGCCAGGCCGTCAGGGCCGCTTGCGCGTCGCGACGAGCGCACTCCCGCCGCCGCGCCGCACGGGCTCGGCGGCCGCCCGCATCCTGCCGCGATCGAACAGCTCGACGGCGGTCGCGGCGCCGATCTCGCCCATGAGCGAGAACGCGTGGCCGCGCGCGGCGAGCACCTCCGCCTCGGGTGACTTCAGGAAGCCGGGCTCGGCGACCGTCGCCGGCGTGTCGCGCTGGCTGGCCCGCGGCGCCGCGATCGCGGCGCCCAGCGACAGCTTGCGGTCGATCCGGTCGACGAGCAGGCCGAGCACCGTCGTGATGATCGTCGACCCGCCGGGCGAGCCGAGGCCGAGCCACGGGCGCCCGTTGCGCAGCACGATCGTCGGCGCCATCGAGCTGCGCGGGCGCTTGCCGCCCTGGACGCGGTTGGGATGCGTCCGCGAGGTGAAGTTGAAGTCCGTCAGCTCGTTGTTGAGCAGGAAGCCGTAGCCCGGCACGACGAGGCCCGACCCGCCGGTCGACTCGATCGTGAACGTGTAGGAGACGACGTCGCCGCGCTTGTCGGCCACGGTGATGTGCGTCGTCGTTCCCGCTCGGGTCGACGTCACGGAGGGGCCGGCGACCTGCTGCGGCCGGCCTTCGAACGCGTACGGGTCGCCGGGGGCGGCGGGGCTCGTGCCGGCGCGGTCGCCGATCAGCGCCCGGCGCGTGGCCGCGAAGTCCTTCGACAGCAGCCCGATCCGCGGGACGACGAAGAAGCGGCGGTCGGCGAGGTAGGCGCCGCGGTCGGCGAACGCCAGCCGCGAGGCCTCGAGCACGTAGTGCAGGGCGGTGGCCCGCGGCAGCGCGTTGAGGTCGTAGCCCTCGAGGATGTTCAGCGCCTCGGCGGTCGCGATGCCGCCGCTCGACGGCGGGCCCATCCCGTAGATCGACAGGCCGCGGTACGTCGAGTGCACCGGCTCGCGCTCCGGAGCCGTGTAGGAGGCCAGATCCTGCTCGGTCATGACGCCGGGCCGGAAGCGGTGGTCGGCCGACGGGAAGACCGGCGGCTCCTGCACGGTCCGCGCGATCGCCGCGGCGAGCGGGCCGCGGTAGAAGCCACGCGCGCCGAGGCGGGCGATCAGCCGGTAGGTCCGGGCGAGGTCCGGATTGCGGAAGATCGTGCCGACGTCGCGCGGCGAGCCGTCGAGGTCGAGGTAGAGCGCCGCGGCGGCGGGGACGTCGTCGAAGTACCCGAGGTTCTCCCGGATCTGCGCAGCGAACGTCTCGTCGACGACGAAGCCCTTGTTGGCGATCCGCACCGCCGGCGCGAGCGCCTGCGCAAGCGTGATCGTTCCGTGTCGCCGCAGCGCCCGCTCCCAGCCGAGCACCGTGCCGGGGACGCCGACCGACAGGCCGCTGTAGCGCGCGTCGGTGAACCCGAGCGGCGAGCCGTTCTCGAAGAAGGACTCCGAATGCATCGCCTGCGGCGCGCGCTCGCGATGATCGAGCGTCGTGATGCGTCCGCGGCGGGCGTCGTAGGAGACCATGAAGCCGCCGCCGCCGATGCCGCAGGAGAACGGCTCGGTGACGCCGAGCACCGCGGCCGCCGTCACGGCGGCGTCGGTCGCGTTGCCACCGCGCCGCAGGGCGTCGACCGCGGCCTTCGTCGCGAGGCGGTCGACGGTCGCGGCAGCGCCCCCGTACCCGGTCGAGGTCGGCGGGGTGGAGGCGTGCGCCGCGGGAACCACGGCGAGACCGGCGATGACGGTGAGGACGGCGATCGGCGAGCGCATGAAGGCCTCCTTCCCCGCAGGCGCGCCGTTCACGCCCATGCGCTTTGTACACGCGCCGGCCGGGCTCGCCGGCCGGCCGGCGCGCGCCGCTCGCTACTGCAGCGCCATCTGCGGCTCGCCGCGGCTGTTGAGGCCGTTGGCCACGCGCACGCAGGCGCCGCCGCGCACGGCGCCGGCGTTGTAGGCCTGGCGCAGGCAGTTGCGCATCGCGAGCTGGCCCCAGTAGCTCGCGTGGCTGGCCTCCTGCAGCTGATAGGGCCCGAAGACCGTCGAGGCCGTGCGGATCTGTGCGACCCACTCGGTCTTGTCGACCGCCCCGGAGCTCGTCCACGCCGCCACGCCCTTCTCCTCGAGTAGGCCGACGGTGTTCTCGCACAGCCGGCGCCCGTTGAGCGCGGTCTGCATGTCGAGCACCTTGACGTTGCCCAGCCCGGTGGCGGCCGCCGCATTGCGGGTCGTCGTGTTCAGCGCGTTGACGACGACGTCGTTGGCCCAGTCGGCGTCGCGGTTCCAGACGCCGCAGCCGCCGACGGTCTGGCGCGTCCAGCCGCTCTCGGAGTAGCGGATCTGCGCGCCGCGCGGCACCGGCGACCAGTACGTCTGGGCGAGGATCGTGTACTGCGCGGCGCCGTAGCCGGCGTTGGCCATCGCGTCGCGCACGCGCAGCAGGGCGTTCTTGACGTTCGTCGTCTCGGCGGCGATGCGGGCCGAGGTGAAACGCGAGGTCATGTCGCTGTCGTCGGAGCAGTAGTTCTTCCACCACGTCGGCGACGACGCCCAGTTCGTCACGCAGCGGGTGACGATGTCGGCGAAGCCGTAGTTGTTGGCGCCGATCATCACAACCACTGTCTTGACGTTGCGCGTCGCGGCGAGCGACTGCAGGGCGCGGGCCTGGCCGACGCGTCCCTGCGCGTCGGAGTAGAAGTCGATGCCCGGCTTGAAGTCCTCGTCGGTCCCGGTGCCGGTCGTCGCGGTGCGCGCGCCGGAGCAGGCGAGGTTGTAGCCGAGCACGCCGCCGCCGATGAAGGCCTGCGCCGCCTTGGAGCGATGGCAGCCGGCGATCGCCTCGCCGGTCGCGGTGTCCCAGTACGCCGTCGGGCCGAGCGCGTCGACGCGGGACG
Organism: uncultured Actinomycetes bacterium; assembly: GCA_963742745.1. Taxonomy (GTDB): domain Bacteria; phylum Actinomycetota; class Thermoleophilia; order Solirubrobacterales; family Solirubrobacteraceae; genus CADCVQ01. The sequence continues at coordinate 1,524 of CAVUND010000001.1, read as the reverse complement.
CGGCGTCGTTCGTGTTGCCCGCCCAGCGGCCGGCCTCGCCGGAGATCGCCGAGTCGCCGAGCGTCACGACCGTGGGCGTGCCCACGCCCGGGCCATCCGCCGCCGCCGGCGCCGCCGCCGCGAGCGCCAGCGCGGTTGCCAGGAGCACCAGCCGGCCCAGATCTCTCATCGCACAACCCCCTCAAACTCAGACGCCCGTTGCCAGGCGCGACAGTACGCGGCAGTCGACTGGCCGTCAACGTTCAGTGAGCTGGCGCACACAGGCGCCGATCTATGCTCGAAGCGATGGCCGCAAGCCCCGCCACGAACGCTTCCACGCGCATGCGCGACCAGCGTCGCAGCCTGCCCGACGGACCGGGCGTCTACCTGCTGCGCGACATCCACGGCAAGGTCATCTACGTCGGCAAGGCGAAGTCGATCCGCAAGCGCGTGGCCGGCCACTTCTCCAACCGGGTCGTCCGCGGCGCCGTCGCGATGGTCGACCTCGTCCACCAGATCGACTTCCTGCTCGTCGCCTCCGACGCCGAGGCGCTGCTGACGGAGAACCAGTTCATCAAGCAGTACAAGCCGCGCTTCAACATCAGGCTGCGCGACGACAAGTCCTATCCGTTTCTGGCGATCTCGCTCGACGAGGACTACCCGCGCGTGTACTTCACCCGCGAGCGCCATCGCCGCGACCGCCAGTACTTCGGCCCGTACTCCAACGCCAAGAAGGTGCGCGGCACGCTGGACCTGCTGCAGAAGGTGTTCGCGTTTCGCTCCTGCAGCGGCGTCGAGCCGGGGCGGCGCAGCGGCTCGCCGTGCCTGGACTACTACATCAAGCGCTGCGGGGCTCCCTGCGTCGGCTACCAGTCCAAGGAGCAGTACCGCGAGGCGATCGACGGCGTCATCGCGTTTCTCTCGGGCCGCTACCGCCAGATCGAGCGCGACCTCGAAGCGCGGATGAAGGCCGCCGCGGCGGCGCAGGAGTTCGAGCAGGCGGCGCTGGAGCGCAACCGCCTAAAGGCCGTGCGCAGCCTGCTCGAGCGCCAGCGTGTCGCCAACGAGGCGGTCGGCACGCTCGACGCCGTCGCGATCGCCGTCGACGGGATCGACGCCAACGCGCAGGTCTTCCAGATCCGCGACGGCGTGCTCTCCGACCGCCAGTCCTTCTACCTCTCCAACGAGGCCGGCTATGGGATCGGCGAGGTCGCCGAGGAGTTCCTCCTGCAGTACTACGGCGACGCGATGGCCGTCCCGCCGCAGGTCCTCGTCCAGCGCGACGTCCCCGAGTGCGAGGTGCTGGGGGAGGTGCTGAGCGAGCTGCGCGGCTCGCGCGTCGAGGTGCGCGTGCCCGAGCGCGGCGACAAGCGCCGGATCCTCGAGCTCGCCGAGCGCAACGCCGCGCTCGCGCTCGACCAGGAGCGGCTGAAGGACGAGCGCCGCCGCCAGCAGCGTGTCGAGGCGCTCGACGGCCTGCAGGAGGCGCTCGATCTCGACGCCCTGCCGCTGCGCATCGAGTGCTTTGACATCTCCAACCTCATG